>NZ_JAFAJM010000019.1 GCF_019236175.1 Chryseobacterium sp. | reverse complement strand
CGCGGGAGAGTAGGCCGCCGCCAGTTTTTATTTTATTTTTAAAAATCCTTTATCTTTATGATAAAGGATTTTTTTTTGCTTTATACTTGCCGTATGCCGTACGATGCCATCTATGATTTGAAAGGCCTAAAGCCCGTCCCTATTGATGGTAGTATCATTTTCATCTTTATTCTTAACCCAAACTTCGGAACTCATAAATCGTATCCGGATACGTATTTTGACATTCACAGATTTCTATTTTTTGTGATATAAATTTAAATTTATTTGAGTTTTCTTCGTTAACTATCAAGCTATCAATATAATTGTTAATATTTATTTTTAATTTTTACAAGTATATTATTAAATACTGTTAAAATATTATATTTGTGTTAAATCAGAATGTATAATATGAACAGAACAATAATTAAGATTGGATTACTCCCATCTTTATTTTTCTGTCTTAACGGGATGTATGCACAAACTAAGGATTCTCTTAAGACATCGAAAATTGATGAAGTTGTTGTAACAGCTTACGGGGTAAAAAAAGAAAAGAAATCGCTGGGATACTCTTTCCAGGATGTAAAGGGGCAGACACTTGTTGACGCCAAAGAGACAAATGTAACAAATGCTTTGGCAGGTAAAGTGGCCGGGCTCCAGGTTATTAAAGCCGGTTTTGGGCCTGGATCTTCATCAAAGATCAACCTGAGAGGGTTTAATTCTTTTAAAGGCGATAATCAGCCCTTAATTGTTGTGGATGGAGTTCCACTAAGTAATAGCCTTGGGTCTAAACCTAAGCAGAATGACGGTGTCTTTAATAATGATTTCTGGAATCCGGATCTGGATATGGGGAACGGACTAAGTGATCTTAATTCAGAGGATATTGAGTCTGTTTCAGTTCTTAAAGGAGGGGCAGCTTCTGCACTTTACGGATCAAGGGGAGGAAATGGTGTTATCTTGATTACAACGAAGAGCGGAAAGAAAAAAGGAGGAGTAGGAATTTCTTATTCTACGAGTTTAGGCTTTGAGACTATTTTTATGAAACCTGATATGCAGAAAAGTTTCTCTCAGGGAAGTAACGGATTGGTCAATCCGGCGAACAGTGATAATACGACTTCCTGGGGGCCTGCATTTACCGAATCCATGCAAAGGTATGATAACCTTAAAAATTTTTTTAAGACAGGACTTAACTCTCAGCATAACCTGAGCTTTCAGGGAAATCTGGGTGAAGGTACAAGTCTGTATACTTCTGCGGGATATCTCCATGATAACAGCCAGATTCCAAATTCCAAATATGAGCGGTTCAATTTTATGGGAAAAATGAATTCTACTTTTGGGGCAAACAAAAGATGGACGACAGAAATAAAAGCTCAATATATCAGTACAAAAGCTAATAACAGACCTTCCGGAGGTCAGGGAGACGGAAATTACTATCCTGCAATTCTGTTAATGCCACAAAATATAAATATTACAGATTATCGTGAGGGTCAAACTGAAAACAATGTAATATCCCGCTGGATAACTCCTAATGGCATTAACCCTTACTGGTCTGCTTACAATAGTCTTAATGCCGATAAAAAAGACCGTATTATATTAAACGCTTATCTGAAATACCAGTTCAACAACTGGTTAAGTTCAGATGTGAGATTAGGAACAGATTTCTATGCTTTGAATGCAGATGCGAGAGTGTGGACAGGGTCTTCGCGCAGAAATTCATACTCAACCAGTAATGAGAAATTTTATGAAAATAACTATATAGCCAGCATTACAGCCAAAAAGGATAATTTATTCGGGAAATGGGGCGGATCTGTTTCGGTATATGGACAAATGATGGAAACAAGGACCAAGGCCCTTTATTTTACTACTCAGAATCTTATCATTCCCAATGCATTTAACGTAAAGAATACAAGCGATAATGCTTCAGCAGCTAACTTTGAGGTGGATCTCTGGAAGAAGATCAATTCAGTATTTGCAGCAGCAGAAATAAATTATGACGGATATTGGTTTATTAATGCCACTACGAGAAAAGACTGGTCGTCTACATTAAGTATTGAAAACAGATCCTATATTTATAATTCCATCAGTTCTTCTTTGGTATTAACTGATATGCTGAATAAACTCAATGGCTTTAATTCAAAAGTCCTTACGTTTGCCAAATTACGTGCTGCTTATGCAGTAACCGGTAATGGTTTAGAGCCTTATGAACTATATAATAATTATGCATTATCTACTGATCCTAACGGACATATTACACTGAGCAGACAAAAGATTCTATATAATGCCAATCTGCAGGCTGAGAAATTAAAAACATTTGAAGTAGGGGCAGATCTTAAATTTTTTAACAGAGTTTCGCTGGATGTAAGCTATTTCAATAACAATGCAACCAATCAGCTGATTAATTTACCAATGAATCCGCTTTCAGGGTATGAAAACATGAAAATTAGCTCCGGAGGGCTTCATAACAGCGGATTCGAATTTGTATTGAATACAGATATTCTGAAAAAGGAAAATTTTACATGGAATGTGAATGCCAACTTCTCGTTACTAAAAAGTAATATTGATGAAATTAACGATAATGTTTCCAAGTATCCTATCGGAGGTTTTGATAATGTAACATTTTATACGGAAGTAGGAAGACCTTACGGGGCAATTTACGGAACAAAGTTTCTGAGAGTTGAAGACCCGAACAGCCCTTATTTCGGAAAACTTATTGTAGGACAAAACGGCTTGCCTCAGGCTACTCTCGATCAGCAGTATTTAGGCGATCAGACTCCGAGATCCCTATTCGGATTTACAAGTAGTTTTGTGTATAAAAATATTGGACTTTCTTTCCTGATTGACGGTAGAATCGGAGGGAAATTTTTCTCAGCCACCCAACTGGCATTACAAAGAGCAGGACTTGCTGCAGACACAGCTCCGGGAGGAAGACGAGATAATTTTGTTCTTGATGCGGTAGTACAGCAAAACGGAGGATATGCATCCAATACCAAAGAAATCACTCAACAGGATTACTGGGCAGCGGTAACAACCGGAAACCTTGGAATTACTGAGCAGAATGTTTATGATGCCACGAATATCAGATTGAGAAATATCCAGCTATCTTACAGCTTCCCTAAAAGTCTTTTTCAAAAAATGGCTTTACAGAGCGCTAAAGTGTCATTCACAGCAAATAATGTATGGATGATTTACAGCAAGGCAAAAGGTATCGATCCGGAATCTGTATTTGCTATTAATTCGAACGCTGTAGGGTTTGAGAATATGGCATTTCCAACCACGAGATCTTATTTATTCACTATTACATTAGGCTTTTAACACTCAAATAACATCATGAAAAAATATATTTTATCTTGCATTGCCCTGGTTACATTATGTACGGCATGCAAGGATTTTGAAGATATTAATAACAACCCCTATGCTGTTGATATTAATAAATCTGAACCGGAATATTTTCTGAATAATTCTATTCTGGGTGCACAGCAGGATCCGAATATTGCAGAGCGTGTATTTGTTCTTTATTGGAAAACTGCAGGAAGACAGCACTTATCTACGGGGATTGCCGGTGGCTCATATGATGATTCCTGGACTTCTGAATACTGGAAATACATATCAGAATGGCTGAATAATGCTAATGCAGCTATTCAGGTAGCAAATGAAAAAAAATCCCTTGGACAAAACAAGCCTTATTACGATAATCTTATTCAGATGTCCAGAATATGGAGAGCTTATTTAATGAGTGAGTTTTCTGATAATTTCGGACCTCAGCCTATTTATGCATTCCAGGGAAGCAACCCAGCCTTTAACTCTGAAAAGGAGGTTTATTATTTTATTTTAGAAGAATTAAAGGATGCAACAGCCAAGATGAATATCAATCAACCGGCACCAACCAATGCCAATGCCTATGATATGGTCTATGGATTTAACTGGAGCAGCTGGGTTAAATACGCCAATTCCATGAGAATGAGAATTGCCATGAGAATTGCAGAAGTGGATCCGGCAAAAGCAAAAACTGAATTTGAAGCGGCAGCTAACTCAAATATGTATATCAGCAACAGCTCAGAGAATTTTACGGTTGCCGAAAAAGACGGTTGGAGCCCTTTGTCCGGAGTAATGTCCAGAGAATGGAATGCTCAGATCTTATCTGCAACTTTGAATAATATGTATATAGGCCTGGGAGGAATCAATTCTACAGATCAATTACCTTCATCTCAACATACAGCCGTAAAAGCTTCAGATTATATCGGGATAAAATATGATCAGCAGTTTACCACTATGACGAATGACCCAAGTGCCGGATACTGGCTGGATGGACTTCCGAACAAAATAGATCCGAGAGCCTATAAAACGTTCTATATTCCCGGAGATCTGACAAGTCCTGTATATTCACTTTACCCTACGTATACCAATCAGGCAACCACCAATCACGGAGACCTTACATTTGCAGATAATTCTAAAATTACCATCAATACCGTAAACACATGGAATGCATATACAATTGGTAATTGGGGCGTAAAAGGCCAGAGAAACGGATTGAGAAATGTAATCGGATGTATGCCGGCTTTGGGTAAACAATACCGGGAAAGTAAAAACTCAAGAATATTCTTTGCAAGCTGGGAAACGTATTTCCTGATGGCTGAAGCTGCCTTAAAAGGGTGGTCTGTTCCTATGAATGATGAAGCCGCTTATTATAAAGGAATTCAGGATAGCTTTACTTATAACGGCGTATCACAATTCTATGGGCAGTATACGGCTTCCACAGATTATAACCGTGACGGAACTTCTGTTTCTTATAGCCATGTGGCAGAGCCGGGAGCCAGCCATA
Source organism: Chryseobacterium sp. (assembly GCF_019236175.1). Classification (GTDB taxonomy): domain Bacteria; phylum Bacteroidota; class Bacteroidia; order Flavobacteriales; family Weeksellaceae; genus Chryseobacterium. The sequence goes on along the minus strand of NZ_JAFAJM010000019.1, from coordinate 500,770 downwards.
TCATGAAATACAAAGATCCGGCAACCGGAAATCTGGTTTCTGTGGATATTAACTATCCTGTGAACACGATTTATAAGAATGGTTCAGTTAAAAATGATAAATTAACGAAAATTATTACTCAGAAGTATCTGGCCAATACCCCATGGCTTCCGCTGGAAGCATGGAATGATCAGAGAAGACTGGGATTACCATTCTTTGAAAATCCTGCAATAGAAACTCCTTTGGTGAATCTTCCTAATGTAACATCAGGAAATTATATGACCAATTCTATCCAGAACTTTCCTCAGCGTCTGAGATATCCGAGTACATTCAGAAATACTGATCAAACGGGATATGATAAAGCGGTGCAGTTATTAGGCGGTACTGATGCAGTATTAACCCCGCTTTGGTGGGCTAAACATTAATAAGAAAATTTTATAAGAGCAATAATCCCTTTTCAGTCTTTGAAAGGGGATCTTGTTTTATACACCTGACACAGTAAATACAACCCTGCTCTGGTAAGCGGTTGCAGGAATAGTAACAGATACTCCTGTCAGTTCAAGCTGTATATTGATTCCGGTATAGGCAGCAAGGGCTAAAACAGCCTGGATTCTGAAAAGCTCTATGTCAGTCTGGGTAAGGGTAAGATAGGTTAACCCTCCGGTAATTGAACATAAAGCGCAGACAGTAGTTCCGTTATTGGTTCTTTTTGCTGCTAGGCCCAGTGCATTATTCCAGGTGGGATTGGGCTCGTAATGTACAGATACTTTCGCATTTCCTAATAAAAGAGGAACGCTTACTGCGAGGATAATCTGATTGGTAGCGCTTTCATAAGTTCCTGCATAATTAGTGCCTGCTTCTGTAATACTAGGAATACTCACGGTCCAGTTGGTTCCGGAAGTCGTCAGGGTTTGTCCCTGAGAATAATTACTGAACATTATCAAAAGGAAAATGTATAACAACTTTATAAAAGATCTTTTGGAAAAAAATATGGATTTGATTTTCATTTCTTTGCAGTTTATTCAGTAATGGTATAGGTGATGATAACAGGAGTATTGGTTATTGTAGATAAATTTGCATAGTTACTGATGGCAAGACTGATTGTCAACCGGTGTCCGTTAGTATTGCCGTTTCCTGTAAAAGCGCCTCCGATGCCGGTAATAATATTCACGGCAGTAGTAGAAAGTGTAACCTGAGCGGTAGGGGTTCCCAAAGTTCCTCCACCGGCTCCTGAAGCCGCTGCAGCCTGTAATAAAATATTCACTCCGGGAATCGTCTGGTTGACGGATGCCGTGATTCTTCTGGTAAGTCCCGCCGGAGCAATGGCTGAGCTATAATTGATCCATTTTGTTGTATTGGCAGCCGGAGCAGTTAATGGTAATCCGGCTTCAGTGGGAGCTGTAAAATTCATGGAAATCGTTCCGGCAGGTTCTATGTCCATTAAAGTGACCACAGGTAATGTTACCGCTACAGATCTGTTACCGGTAGTCTGTGAAAAGAATAGCGGCGAAATTACGCAGAAAATCATCGTAGATCGTATGGTGGCCATTACTTTCATTTTTTCTTTTTTATTTCGTTATATCCTACTTGCAGGGCTTCCTGCTGATATTTTATTTCACTTTGCTGCTTTACAATGTGAATGTTTATGGAATGGGTTTCTCCCGGTTTTAATGTAAACTGAAAACTGTCAATGGCTACTTTATAGTGTTTATCCAGTCCATTTCTATAGAGTTTCACTTTCCAGTCTCCGGGGCGTAAATAAGTAAAATCAAAAGGCTCACCGATAACGGCTATTTTTCTGTATGTCTGATCCGTTCCTGATGCTTCAATAATTACGCTTTGCTTCCCCTTTTTTTCTATTTTAGGTTGAAAATGAACAAAACCATACTGGTTTTTTTCTTCATTTTCAGAAAGTTCTATTGTCCCGCGGATTGAAGCAGCAGTAGTTAACCCAAAATTATACGTATTTTCTTTATTGACAAGCTGTAAGGGTACAGGAAGTGCAATGTTTGTGATATCATTAATATCCGTTGTGGAGCGATCCATTTCAAGAAAATAACTGCCCGGACTAATGTTTTTAAAGATATAATTCCCGTCTTTGTCTGTCACTGATAAATAATTACCCAGCATTAAGCGTACTCCATCTGTTTTTTTTACCCCCAGATTACGAATATTTCCGCGTAAAGAAGTATATTCTGCAATTTTCTGTACAGGAACGTTGGGACGCCAGGTGTAACGCAATGAAAATATAAAATCTTTATCCCCAAGTTCTCCCCTTTGAAGAGAATATCTTCCGGAAAGATCGAGGTCATTTCCTGGAAATAACCGTTGATGAAACAAAATTTCAAATAAATTACGATCTTTAAAATACTCTTCAGGCATATAATTATTCTGGTAAAAAATATTCAGGCTTGTTTTATCTGAAATTCTACTGAAGATCCTTGCACCGTAATAGATCTGCTGTTGATTCTGCAATTGATATCTGGAGGTAACTGCATAGCTCCCAAAGATATTAAAAGAAGTTCTGAACTTTTCAAATGACAGATTCGCGGAATAAAAGTTTGAATGTCCGTTGAATCCTGTAAGGTAATTATCTGTTTTTCCGAACTGACCTTCAATATTAACCTGAAACATTCCAAACTGTTGGTCAATACTTACTTTGAAGTAACGCTCATAGTAGTCGAACTGTTTCGGTTCAAGACGATCCTGATATTTCTGATATCCGTTATTGAATATAATGGAACCATTGGGTAAATACCTGTATTGTATCCCGTATTGCAGATAGTTTCTATATGGAGCTGCCAGTAATAAAGTGTCTCTCTGGAAATTTTTGGCATCATGCATATAATAGGCAAAGACATTTAGTTTTTTAGAAATTCTGTACTGGATATTCCCGTTAAAGGTACTGGTATTGGTAAAATATCCTGCAAACTGAGGACTGGCTCTCATATACATTACATTTCCGTTGAATCTTTCAAAGCTGGCCTGTGCCTGTGCCATATAAGCCGTCCCTTCTAATTTTTCCGTTTTGCTGTAGGCCAGTTCTCCGGAAACACTGATATTTTTTGAAAGCTGGAATTTTCCTGCAGCATAAGGAAGCTGAGTATCAGAATCCAGTTTTAAATTGCCATAGTTGTGATCTCCAGGTCTTGGTACTTTATAAAGGTATCCGGCAGTGATTTCGGATTCTTTACGAATTTTAAAGATGGAAGAAATATTGAACTCATCTTTAATATCCCTGAAAAATCTCGGATGATTATAGAAACCGCCCAGACTGAACTTTCCAAAATCATACCTGATTTCTGCGCCACGCCCGTATCGGGCAAATTCTGTTAAATAAGAGGCAGAATATGTTTTATCACCAAGATGAACAAACAGCCTGTCCCGTCTGTAGTTGATAAAATATTCTTCATATTGGGTAAATGAATTGAACTCAATAGGGTTTTTAGTGACGGCATGGAATTCAATATTGTTTTTATTTTCTTTATCTAATGTTCCTTTTCCATACAATTCTCCCTGAAAACCATCATTATATTTCCCCATATTCTGCATGCCGATAAATGACAAAGATGCGGCAATAGGAAGCCGGTGATAAATATCATTATCTGTAGGCTTTACAGAGATGACCTGAACACTGGCATAAGCCATCTGATTCTCTTTGGGATTTTCTCTGGAATATACCGAAAGATTAAGGTTCTGAAATTCATTCTGGGCCAGCTGTGGGTTAGTCGCTTTGAGAATGCTGATTACTTTGGCTTCATTAGGAGCTAATATAAGAGATGCATCATGATCTACCACAGCATTTTTACTTTCCAGAACAAGATGCTCCGTTACGTTTCCATTATTTTTTAAAAGGAAAGAAGCCTGAATTGTTTCTCCTGCTCTGGCAAATTCCGGAGAGTCCAGCGTAGTAATACTGAGTTTTCGGCTCCCTACAATACCAATTCGTGATGTTTGGGTAAAGCTGATGCCTTCAGCATCTGTTCCTTTTAATGTTACGAAATAAGAGCCCTGAAGAGCTTCCGCGGAAATACGCAACGGAACTAAATACAATGTTTTTTCATGGGCAGCAATCTGCAGCTGTCCTTTTGCTAGAATAGGGATAATATGCGGGCTTGAAGCCGAAGCTGAAATGTCGTAGGTTTTATTTTTATCAGAATTATTTTCTAATGCGAAAGAGATAGAAGTAGACATTCCCGGCATTAAACTATCTTTTTTGCTAGCCGGTCTGTTAGGCTGCTGTTGAGAAAAAATTAATGTCGGGAATAATAGGAGGGTAATATATAAAGTCCAAGTTTTAATCATTCTTTACTTCTAGTTCCACATTGAGTGCAAAAGCATTTTCATCTTCATCCGTGGCGATGATGACAGCCTTGTATTTGTCCGGCGGTACTTTGCTGAGATCAATATGGAATGTTTTGGAATTGTTCGGCAGCAGACCCATCGCCAGACTTGAATAATTACCAATCTTTTCACCGGTTTTACGGCTATAGATTTCGATAGATGCTGTCGGTTTGCAATAAAGGTTTCCGTTATTGGCAATCGCAATTTTGGCAACTTGTCTTCCTTCTTCTTTTTCTATTTTTACACTTTCAAATTTAAGGTCCGGCTTGGCTTTTTCGGTTTCATAATCTGTAATGACCTGAATAGCATACCGGATGACAGAAGTAATATTTACACCCGCTTTAGTGTCGGAAGGTTTGATATCATCTACAGGTTCAACGATGATAATACTCCAGTAGCTGCCGGGATCTATCGCTTTGTTAGGAACTGTAATTTCATAGAATACTTCGGTTTTCTCCTTACCTTTCAGTGTAATCAGATTCGTATTGAGCTTAATCCAGTCTCCATTAGACCGGCTATTGGTATGTAATGCCGTATAATTGATGGAGCCATTCGAATGGTAGCTGAAATCCTGTAAGAATAATTTTACATTTTGTGGTGCAGAGCCCGTGTTTTCAATCGCAATTTTTCCTTTATAGACTTTTCCGTTTTCTACTTTGTAGGAATGCGTAAGACCATTGAGTACCACAATACCGGCATGTAAAAAACTGAATTGCAAAATGATGGTGATCAAAAGAAGAATACGCTTTATCATGATTATGTAAAGTTGGGCATTAATTTATTGATAATACGAAATCGGGAAGAAGCTGAAAACAACTTCTCCTTATCATGAATTCTGGTTTAGAATTTATCTAGTTGTCTGAAAGAGTGTAAGTAACAGTTGCTACAGTAGTTGCCGTAGCCTGTAAATCAGCATAAGCCGCTACACCTCCAGGGCCGCTTCCGGCAGCAAGTGCATAGGTAAGATTGTGTCCGTTATTGGCACCGTTTCCTGTATAAGCACTTCCAATACCTGAAATAATCGTTTGATCAGCTGCACTTAAAGTAATCTGGGCTGCAGGAGTACCCAGTGTTCCCGCTCCTGAACCTGATGCTGCAGCAGCAGTTACATGAAGGTCTACACCAGGAATAAGAGCATTTAGTTTTACAGTTACATTACGGGTCGGATCTGCTACAGATTTAATAGAAGAATAATTCATCCAAAGTGTATTATTGGCAGCACTGGCCGTAAGTGGATTACCTGCTTCTGTAGGCGCTGTAAAGCCTAAAGTAATGTTTTTTGTAGCAGAAGGCTCAATGTCAACCAGGGCAACTTCAGGAATTGAAATCGTTACTGTATGATTATCCGTATTGGTATCTTGTGCACTAAGATTCGTGGATACGGCAGCCACGAAGATAGACATTGCAACGGTTAAGTTTAATTTTTTCATGATATAAATAATTAGTTAAGTGAAGTTAATAAAATTCAACATATTATGAAATAAATATGACTTAAATTTTATATTATTAAATACCATATTTAGATATTTAAATATGATTGAAAAATAACAAAAAAAACATAACAAAAAAATCCTGCACAGGATTGTACAGGATTTTTTGATTATTTATTGGAGAGTTATTAGGCCCAATGGGGGTCAGAAATCGAAATTTTTCCGGTTTCCATTCTTCCTGCAAAATGCCATATATTATTTTCCGATACTACTTTTAGATCATACCAGCCTTTGTTTTTACTAAGATCTATTAGTATTTTTTCTTCCGGCTTTTGTGTAGTAATTATTTTCTTATTCTTTGCATATAAATCTTCCAAATCAATGGTGATATTTTTCTTTTTATCATTTTTAATACTAAGTTCCACCTGATTTTTTACCGGATTATTAACTAAGGAAACTCCCATTTCAGGGGCCGAGCTCCCTTTAAACTTTCTGAAAAATCCATTAGGTCCGAAAATTTCAAAATCATACTCCCCGGAATGTACGGTATGTGACAATTCCTGTTTTGCGTACAAAGCATAAGAAAAATGATAATTATTGCTGTTGAATTGAGTTCTGTCATACAACAGTAGCGGAACACCATTATCTTTTAAATTCGTCATTCTGATTCCTCCTTCTTCCAGATTGACATGGAAATGATAAGGGAGGGGAAGGGATGGTTTAATTCCTCTTTCCTGAATTTCAAGAAGATGAGGATTCAGTTCATTTTCAGCGTACCATTTCAGATTGGGAACAGGTTTATTTCTGGCAGCATTAATGGTTTTTGCAAAATCTTTCTGATTCAGATAATCCATCTGTGGTGCCTTCACATTCGAAGTATTGAAAGCTGAAGTAAGATCTCCGCATACCGCTCTTCTCCAGTCACTGATATTGTCGGTATGTACATTCTTACTGAACTTTTTCATAATAAATTTCTCCAGAAACTGCAGAACGGAAGTATGGTCTGAAACTTCGGAATTAACAAAACCTCCCTTTGTCCATGGAGAAGCAATAATCATGGGAACTCTGTATCCTAAGCCAACTGTTCCTTCGATTCTTTCATGATCCTGTAATGAAGGCTGCTTCATATATTCCTGGGATTTATCCACATATTCCACACCTTCTTTTCCGTTCATATCCACAGGCTGACTGGGGTTTACGGGAGGAGCAAAAGGAAGTACATGATCGAAATATCCGTCGTTTTCATCATAATTGATGATAAAGATGGTTTTTTTCCAGATCTCCGGATCCTGAGTCAGAATATTTAAAACTTCTGAAATATACCATGCCCCATACCACGGTGATCCCGGATGATCTGAGAAATGTTCCGGAGCTACAAGCCAGGAAACCAGTGGAAGTTTTTTTTCTTCCACATCTTTTCTGAACTGGAACAAAACATCACTTTTAGGAACAACCAGACGTTCTCCGGTTTCATCTTTCCCGATTTCAAGATTCCAGTAATCAGGATCGTTGGAGTTGGTGGTAAATGCTTTTTCGTGAAGATTTTTCTCCTTTTGTGAAAGTTTTGAATAATTATCAGGATGATATTTTACCTGATCCTCCTGTAATTCTGTGATGATGGCTTCCAGTCTGGATTTCTGGTTGGGATTTTTTTCAATTTCCTTTTTCAGATGGCTGATCAGAGTAGGAATATGCTGATAATATCCTTTTGAAAATTTCACATTAAAATTAGAAAACCATTCAATGGGATTATCCGTAAAATTGCTCAGCCATGCTTCCTGTTCACCGGACATTCCTTTCGGAAGGCTGATTTCATTCTGGTAAATTTTCCAGGAGACGTTTTGTTCTTCTAAAATTTCCGGAAAGCTTTTCCATTTTGCCTGTCTGGCTTTATCATAATCAATATTGTCATTGTAGACATTGGCTTTTACTTTACCGTTTTGCTGCTCTCTGAGAGTTCCTGACCAATGGAACAGGCGGTTGGGAGTTGTCCCTGTGAGTGAAGAACAGAAATACTGATCGAAAATGGTAAATGCATCTGCAAGCTGATAATAAAACGGAAGGTCTTCACGGTTATAATAGCCTAAGGTAAGGGGGATATTTTTATAATCTTTATTTCCTGAAGCTTTTGCCTGAAGCCACTGATCGTATTTTCTTTTATTTAAAGCTTTTTGCTGATCAGACCATGAATGAGGAAGGGAGCTCATCCATGTGGATTTTGTATTTTTCAGATCCAGTCTGGCGGGGGAAGCATATTTTCCGTTATCGCTTTTCTGGAAGAAAACAGACTGACCGTCCTGTTTTATAAATGCTCTTTGATCTAAAAAACCTCTTACTCCTTTAAGAGCACCAAAAGCATGATCGAAAGAGCGGTTTTCCTGCATCAGGATAACGATATGTTCTGCATCATAAAAAGTAGATAGTGCAGCCGGTTCAATAGCTAAGGCTTTTAAAATAGAAGGATGGAGAACACTTGAAGTTCCCAGTCCTGCCAATAAAAGACTTGATTTTTCTAAAAATTCTCTTCTGTTCATATTCAGTCGTAATAATAAAGAAACCGCAGGTTCATCTGATTTTCCTGCGATTTCTTTGATGGATATAAAAATACTTAAATTCTTACTGAAGCCACCATGGCTTTGAATTAATATTGTCGTTTCCTCCGTATTGAGCCGTAAGAGCGGATTTTAAGTTGGTACTGTTATAATTGTACTCAGATTGCGGATATCTGAATCTGAAAGGGGCGGGAACTCCGGCTTTCAAAGGATAATTGGGATATCCGGTTCTCAGATAATCATAATAAGAAGTCCATTGTGCCTGATGAAACATAGTCATATATTTCTGAGTAATGATTCTTTCCAGCTGATCCTGTAGCGGTGCTGCATCATTGTATACTACCAATGGTGTGGTCAGGTACTGATTGACATCAAATCCGGCAAAATACTGACCCGGATTTTTCACATAGGTCTGGTAAAAGCTAAAGCTTGCTTTGATGGCATTGTCGTAATGTGTTTTTGCAGACCCGGAGATCCATCCTCTTGCCGCAGCTTCTGCCAGAATAAACTCCAATTCCGAATAGCTGAGAACAGAAGAAGGTTCATTCGTAGGATCCTTATAAAAACGGTCGTTGACTTTAGAGATATTCTTTGCGGTGATTAAAGCGGCGTTATCAGAATACGGAGAAGTAGGATTTCCGCCGTTGTAGGCTGTGAAGTCTGTTAGGGCTTTTCCGGCTTCTTTAGCTCCGGTTGTTTGTGCTGCAAAGGTAAATAAGCGAGGATCCTTTCTGTCTTTAAACATATTGATAAAATAATCTGCCATGTATAAACTTGATCCGTATCCACTGTTGTTGAACATGGAATATCTGCTGTCTGCGGCATCTGCAAATTTAAGTTCTCCGTTATCGGCAATAGAAGTCATTAAGGGCTGGCTTGCTGCAATAGTGGCAAATTCCGTTGCGATATTGTATCCCCCTAAACTGGTCTTTTTAGACATGGTGATCAGGATTTTCAGACGGAAAGAGTTGATCAGTTTTTTCCATTTGTTAGTATCTCCATTGTAGATGATATCTCCTTCAATTTTATCATTGGAATTAATCAGGCTGCTTGCGTCTTTCAGTTCAGATAAAATTCCGGCCATTACAGCTTCCTGAGTATCGTATTTAGGCTGGGTAATTCCGGATTCTCCTTTTACGGCCTCAGTGTAAGGAATACTTCCTACTTTTAAACTTAGATTAAAGAAATAATAGGCTCTGTAGAATTTACCGATAGCCATATAGTTTTTATTATTCCTTTTTTCAGCCTCCTGCATCATCTTTCCTGTATTCATAAGTCCTTTGGTGAACACTTCAAAAGAAGCATCGTTCCATTTCATATACTGATATGCATTTTCACCATCTGTACCGATCATCATGCGGGAAGCATACATATTGTCACCTCTATTATCATTATCGATCTGAAAAGCATCTTTTGAAACATAGGTCAGAAGAAACTTAGGATCAATACTTGCCTGGTCATTGGGGTTTTCATTGATCTTATCGAGGTTGGATTCGCATGAGCTCAGGGTCATTATTCCGACCATCAGAAGAGAGGTTACCGTTAGCCGTTTTGTTGTTTTACCATATAGCGGTTTAGTGATGATATTATTTTTCATTGTCATGTCAACTTTAAATTAAAACTTAAGATTAAATCCGATTCCGAACCATCTGCTTGAAGGATCCTGAATATCATTATCCGTTTTTCTCTGGAAATCAGGATCAGAATAAAGATTTTTAGATTTTTTCCACATGGCCAGATTATAGGCAGAAATATTGGCTGTGAAACCTTTGATCATACCTCTCGGATTCAGGAGTGATGAAAAGTCGTATTCCAGGACTACAGATCTTAGCTTGATGAAGGTTCTGTCAAAAACATTGGCAAATTCTTCACTTTCAGCCTGTGTTACCCTTGCCTGATACGGATAGTTCTGCGCCCAGTCCTGGAAGCTGATGGCTTTGGTATGGGGGGTGTAAAGGCCTGTTGTCGGGTTATAGTTCACTCCATCCGGTACAAAATAATAGGTTCCCGGATTGGCATATTCAAGATCTCTGTAGGCTACGGAGTTCGGATGCTTACCTCCCCACCACATTTTTTCAACGACCTGCGATCTCATAACGCCACCGATGCTTCCATCAATTCCGATATTCAGGGAAATCTTTTTGTATTTGAAATTGTTATTGAAACCAAACGTCCAGTCCGGATTGAAATGGCCTAAATTACTAGGGGTATTGGCTCTTGTGGGCATTCCTGATTTGGCATCCAGAATTACTTTACCGTCCGGAGACTTTTGCCAGGTATAGTCATAATAGCTGTCCATTCTTTCTCCCAGCTGAATATTTTTGTAGTTAGGCATGTTGTTATAGATGGAAGTCAGCTTTTGTTCATAGGTACTCCAGTTGATTAGAGATTTCCAGGTAAAATCGGCAGTTTTTACAGGAACCAGCCCTAATGATATCTCCACACCTTTGGTCGTGTACTCATTTCCGTTGACGTACTGGGATGTAAATCCTGAAGATTGAGCACTTGGGAATTCAAGGATGTTGTTGTAATCCAGGGTTCTGAAATAGGTAACATCCAGGGTTAGTCTGTTTTTAAATAATCCTGCACTTAATCCTAATTCGTATGATCTGGTTTGTTCAGGTTTCAGTGAGTTTTCAACATTAAGAATAGTTGGGTAGTAATAGGTAGGGTTTCCGTTAAACGTTATTCCCTTGTTATTCAGATAATAGTTTCTGATGGAATAGGGCTTAAAGTCGTAAGCTACCTGTGCCCATGATGCAGAAAGCTTTAAAAGACTGATCGCTTCCGGCATTTTCACAAGATTGGAAATCACGGCACTTATGGAAGCAGACGGATAGAAATAAGACCTGTTGGCTTTAGGAAGAGTGGAGGACCAGTCGTTACGTCCTGAAATGTTAATAAAGAATGCGTTGTACAACCCGATATCAATGGTGGAGTAAGCACTGTAAATTAATTTTTCCTGCAGGTAATTATAATACTTTATAGCGCCTATCGAGTTGTCAAGACGGTAGACTTCAGGAACTTTAAGCCCGTCGGTAGAGGCATTGTTGATATTGTTTTTATAGTAGAATGCAGAACCTCCGGCATTGATCGTAAAATCGAAATTTTCAGAGATTTTTTTCTTGTAGGTAGCCAGTACGTCATAGTTGAGGTTCCAGGTTTTGGAATCATTCAGGATATATCCGCCGCTTCTCGGAGCGCTGTAGTTGAAATAAGAATAAGGGCTGAATATTTCCTGTTTATTGTGGTTTTCAACTATCGAGATCTTTCCTTTTACTGAGAAATCTTTTGTGGCTTTGTATTCTAAACCGGTCTGGGCATTGATGATATCCGTCCGGTTCTGGTTTTTATAATACTCGGCTCCGAACCACGGATTGTTGTACCATGCATAATTCCAGTTGGCTTGCTGCCTTCCTTCTTGTCCCGGAACCCACATGTGATTTTTAAGATCTTTTCCATTCACATCACCCCCCATCCAGATCAGGATGGTATACATGTGCCCGCTTGGGTTGTAGTCGTAATTCGGAATATTGGGAGTAAAGGTCTGATTGAAATTAAACTTGGTATCAAAAATAAATTTTTCACCCAGATGATTCTCGGAAGAGAAGTTAACTCCATAACGCTGCATATAAGAATTCGGAACCCTGTCATCGTAATTCATAAAGTTTCCGGATAGCCTGTAAACATCTTTATTGTTTTTATAACTGATGGAAAAATTATTATTGTTGATAACCGCCGGTTTTAAGAACGTACTTAAATTATCATGGTATTTCCAGTCGATAGGTACCCTTTCATATCTTGATTTATCGTTGTATGGTGTTCCGGTTACAGCTCCATACCACGGAACAACCTGTCCGGTTACCTTATCTCTGATCGGGCTGTTCCATTGGGCAATCTGTAAGCCGGGCGTGAACTTCGGCCCCCAGATCATGTCTCCGTCATTTACCCCTCCGTCGGCGCCGTCCCAGAATTCATATTTTCCGTGCGAGCCGTTTCCGTATTCGGTCTGGGTCTTCGGAAGATTGGTAAAACCTCCGGTGATCATTGTATTTTGTGAAAACTCTACGGAAAATCCTTTTTTCTTAGCTGTTTTTGTAGTGATTAAAACAGCGCCGTATCTTCCTCTGGAACCATATAATGCAGAAGCGGTTGCTCCTTTCAGAACGTTGATGTTTTCAATATTATTAGGATCAAGATTCTGGAAAACTTCCTTTTCCACAATCACTCCGTCAATAACAAAAACCAGATTGGAGTTTCCTCTTAAAGTAAACTCCGGAGCCTGCTGCATTCCGGTAGGATTGGAAACATTCAGACCGGCTACCTGTCCGGAAAATAAATTTCCGATGCTGGGTGTAGTAATCGTTTCAAATTGTTTGGTTCCCACTTCCTGAGTAGAGTACCCGATTTTTTCCTTCTTTTTTGCGATTCCTAAAGCGGTAATGACGACTCCTTCAAGCTGTTTTTCATTTACTTTTTTCAAAGTAACGGTATACTGCTTTTTTGAAGAGACTTCTACTGTGTACAAAGAAAAATCAGGAGCATAAAATTCCAGAATGTCTTTGGGATTTGCCGAAATGGTGAAATTCCCATTCTGGTCGGTTGTGGCGGTCTTACCGGTATTTTTGTCGGTAATACTTACTCCGGAAACACTTGTTCCGTTTTCGGATTTTACATTTCCGGAAATGTTAATTTCTTGAGCTGTAAAGTAAAGAGGAAGCAGAGAAATTGCAAAAGTAGCTAAAGTCTTCTTCATTTTTTTTTGCAGGCAAATATACCCTGACACTGTTACCGGAGTTTTAAAATCATGTTAAAATAAAAATATCATTTTAATAGTTTTTAACATGAATAATTAATAGAATGGTAAAATAAAAAACAGGAATTGTATGAAGTCTTTTGCTTTTTTATACTATGTTTATAAAAATATGAAGTGACTGTTTTTGAAAGGATACAAAAGTATATTTTGTTGATCATCAGGTGTTTTTATTCTCTAAAGAGCTTCTTCGGCCCCTCTTCTTAGAACCTGCTCAGGATTCCCCAGTGGATTTTGATATCATTGAATTTAAAAGGATTTCCGAATTCGTTACCATTGGAAATCTGGAAACTCATCAGCCCGATGGGGATGAAGAAATTAAATCCGAGCCCGACACTGTAGAGTTTGGGTTTGACGCCGAGAGATTTATTATTGAGTTGCCCGTATTGTCCGAAGAGGTCAAAAAATGCCTGGCTTCCGATTAAGTACCGGTATTCAAGTCCTCCATAATAAAAATAGTCTGCTGCGAGAGAGTTTTCATTAAAACCCCGCATGGAATTCCAGCCTCCGAACCGGAACAATTCATTGATTGAGAACTCCATTTTGGAATCCATCATCCGGCCTTCTCCTTTGATGTTTAGAAAATGATTCCCTCCGATATGATAATTATGTTCCCCATAGAAGTAAAACTGGTTTTGGGTCGCTTTAATATCATCTTTAGTATAGGTTGTTGTCAAAAAGTCATATCCTGCACTGATCTTCGTTTTATAAAGGAAGAGATCGATATCAGTGGGTTCCGTCATTTCATACCAGATTCCGATTCCCCGTTTGTTGTAGTCTTTTCCCTGGGTATACAGGGTATCAATAATACTCGAAGTTTCCAAAGTAGCGCGAATACCTATTTTATTCCTGTTGTTCACATGATAGTAAAAGGCAGGAAGGAATTTAACATTGGCAAATGTAGAATCCTGTCTGTAAATATTTACTTTGGTATTCATTCCGATGTTGGATTTAAACAGATAAGGAATGTCCACCTGTAAATCAAAAGTCTGGCCTTTGTCAGGGTTTCTTTGCCAATATAAGCTGATCGCCTCAAATCCGTTGAACATATTCCTGAAATTAACATTCATTGTCCCGTTTAAAGTAAACTTATTGGTTTTATCATTTCCAAAACCTATTACCCCATCGAATGTATTGGTCTTTTTCTTTTCAAGGAAAAGGTAAATATGGGTAGAATCTTTGGTGAAAAGAGTCTGAGGCTGACGTTCCAGCGTGACAAAAGGATGGCTCTGAAAACTCTTGTTGATCGAGACCAGATTTTTATCGTCATAAGTCTTTCCTTTAAAATCCTTTTCTAGATTTTTAATAAACCTTTTAGGAACTCTCTCGTAGCCTTTTACCACAAAACCGTCAATCGTTCTTTTATCATTCTTATTAATGTCCAGCTCGATAATGGGAAAACCTTCCTTTTGTCCTTTATATCTGGATTTAATTCGGCTGAAAGAATAGCCGTCATCAATATATTTTTTATTGATACTTTTTTTTGTGGAGTCTAAATTTTTCGTGAAAAAATCTTTCTGAATTTTTAATTTTTCAACAATAGCATCTGAAAGGTCTACATAAGTTTCATTATAATTTTTTCCTTTATCGTAGAAAATCTCAGTACTGTCGCCTTTTACTTTTACCTCTTTCAGCTGTGTGAAAAAATAATTATTCTGAGCCAGAGAATCCAGGAACTTTACAGCAGAAGCTGAATCTTTTACCTTTTTCTTCACTTTTGTTTCCGTATCAATAAGCCAATAGTGTTTCTTTTGCGCCTGGGTGAAAACGCAAAAAAATACAAAAAATATTTTCAGAAACAGCTTCAATGGTACGTTGACTAAATCATTAAGAAGTATGTTGAGGTTTTATAACCTGGACTGAATAAGCAGGACGTTCTTCATTTTCATACTTTTAATGCGCTACAAAATAAATAATTTTTAAAATAACTGAAACTAGTCCAGTTTATTATATCTCTTCATTAAATTCTCATAAACTCCCTGAGGAAGAATCCACTTCAGAGGAACTCCGATTTTCTGCCCGAATTTACCAAAATAATAATGAGCCTTCCACTTATTCTTTGTCAAAAGCTTCTCAATATATTCTGCTACTTCTGCCGGCTCGGTTCCTTCATTCACATGAGCATTCATCAACGCATACACTTTGTTGAAAATGGCTTTATAAGGTTCTGAAACAGGGGCTATCACTCTGTTGTCGGCAATATTGGTCTTAATGTCACCTAAATGAAGAGAGCATACTTCAATATTCCATGGATAGACTTCATACCTCATCGCTTCGGTTACTTTATCCAGCGCAGATTTTGAGGCGGAATAAAAACCACGGAAAGGAAGTCCCATTTCACTTCCGATACTGGAAACATTAATGATTTTTCCAAATTGATGCTGTCGCATAACAGGAAGAACGGCCGTCATCATCTGAACAGGTCCTGCGAGATTCAGGCTGAAAAGTTTAAGGATATCTTCTTTCGTAGAATCTTCTACAGCTCCTACCATTCCCATTCCTGCATTATTGATCAGGACATCGATCCTGGTTTCGGTTTTTAAAACTTCTGCAATGGCATTCTGAACTGCCGTATTATCGGTAACATCTGTGGGAATAGATTGAAAATACTGACTTTCTGTATGTTTTCTGCTCAGGCCATATACTTTATGCCCTTTTTTACCGAAATATTCGGCTAAAGCAAAACCAATTCCCGAAGATGTTCCTGTAATGATAATAGTCATTGAGTCTGATGATTTTATTGTTCTTTTATTTCTTTTAAACAGTCTGATGCGTTTTTTATTCAGTTTATTTAAAGAAAACTCTATTTTCAGCAAATGTAAAAAAAGAAAAGGGAAGTCTGTTATTTATTATTTCTGAATTGCAGCCCCTGCTTTTTATGCCGTCATTATTGTCCCGGATGGGATAAACTTAAAATAAACTTAATCTCAATGAGGTATTGGATATGAATAAAATTCATAATTTATTTGTTTATTGTATTGAAAAACAGTTGATTGTGTTTTGTTTGTAGTATTTTTTTTTGATTTTAGCCAAAATTTCTTAATAAAAACATAAGAAAATCTTAATGTCGTTCAGGTTGGGGCTGTTCTAATTTTGCATCTAATTAAAAAGGATGTCATGAATGTATTTAAAGTCCCTGTTTCAGTTTCTTATTTAACGGGAAGGGTGCTGCTTATCGGTGCAATATCGGTTTCGCCGATGTTCCTGTCACAAAAAAAAGACAGCTTAAAAGAAAAAACCATTGACGAGGTTGTCGTTGTTGGGTACGGAACACAGAAAAAAAGTAAAGTGTCCGGTGCTGTTACTGAAGCTTCATTGGATAAACTTACTTCCAGATCTTTGTCAGGAATAGGAGAGGTTCTTCAGGGAAAAGCTCCCGGAGTGACGGTAGTGAACGAAGGCGGAGATCCTAACGGTACTCCCAAGGTTAATATCCGCGGACTTGGAGGAATCAATGGAGAGACACCTCTCTATGTGGTAGATGGGGTTGTTTTTAATGGTACACCATCCATTAACCCTAATGATATTCAGGATATCTCTGTTCTTAAAGATGCATCAGCAGCAATTTACGGAGCAAGATCTTCGGGAGGAGTTATTCTTATTACGACTAAAAAAGGGAAAAAAGGAAACCTTACCGTAGACTTTGATACTAAATACGGAATCAATCAGGCATGGAGACTGAAAGAGTCTTTAAATGCAGCAGAATTTCAGGATGTAATGTATCAGGCTTATGCCAACGCCGGAAATCTGAAGGATTTACCCCTGGCTTTCAATGCTGAAAAATATCCGGACGGAAGAGTAACCAGAACAGACTGGATGAAAGACATCTTTCGTACAGGAACTATTCAGGAATATAACCTTAATTTAAGCGGTGGCGGAGAAAAATCCAAATTCTATGTGGGAATGAACCACAGGGTTCTGGAAGGAATTTTATTAAATACACAGTCTAAACGATATAATTTCAGAGTTAATTCAGAGCATAAAGTAAAAGACTGGCTGACCATCGGAGAAAATATGTATTATAATTATTCTGACGGAAATACGGCAGATACTAAAAATGGATATACCGGAGCCTTAGTTGCTGCCATGTACTATCCGCCCAATGTACCGGTATATACTCCATCAGGAGCTTTTTCAGGATTGCCGATTGATGTGGCCGGAGGTTATGGAGATATGATTAATCCGGTAGCCTACCTTAAAAGAATCAATATCAGAAATCCTACCCATGAAATTTTGATCAATCCTTATGCGGAGATTACACTGGCAAAAGATTTAAAATTCCGTTCTAACTTTTCACAGACATTTAAAATAGGAGACAGCAAAAATTTTACCTCAAGAGTACTGGAAGTAGGAAAAATTTTTGATACGAATAATTTAGAATACCAGTCTAACAATTCTTCAACAGCACTTGCAGAACAACTCCTTACCTATAAATTTTCAGCGGCAAAACATAACTTTGATTTCTTAGCTGGTTTTACTTTCCAGAAAAGTATTGATGAAGGCTTTATTGCAAAAGCATTTGATTTCAGAAGTGAGGCACAGGTTTTCCAATACCTTCAGAACGCAGCCGATACCAATAAAGAAGTTTCCAGCTACAGGTTCAAACAGGCTTTGGTCTCTTATCTGGCAAGGGTCAACTATGATTATGCAGGTAAATATATTGTAAGTTTATTAGGCAGGCGTGATGGCTCTTCACTGGTTGCAAAACAGAACCGTTTCGCCAACTACTATGCCGTTTCAGGTGCATGGGTAGTTTCAAAGGAAAACTTTATGAGAGATATTTCCTGGCTTTCAGGTTTAAAGCTTAGAGGAAGCTATGGTATTCTTGGGAATCTCGGAGGTATTTCTCCTCAGGCGGTTAATCCGTTGATGACCAGAGATAATAATGTGATTTTTGGACAGGATCCTTCGCAAAATATTGCGTATTATGCTACAACACGTCCGAATCCGGACCTAAAGTGGGGAAAATCTGAACAAACCAATTTTGGGGTGGATGCTTCTTTCCTGCATAACAGCCTTTCCCTGCAATTTGATTATTTCGTTAAAAATTCAAAAGATCAGATCTTTAATGTAAGCTTACCAAGTACAGCAACCTATAATAATCAGTATGTAAATGCCGGATTATTCCAGGATAAAGGATATGAACTTGGACTTAATTATAACGGTAAAGGTTCGGGTGATTTTACTTATTCTGTGGGAGTTTCGCTTAGTCAACTAAAAAATACGGTGAAGAAGCTTGCCGATATTGATGAAATTTTTATCAATGATAATGGCGTGAGAGGGGTATTGAAACCTACCCGTGTGAAAATAGGTGATCCGTTGTATTCTTTTTACGGGTACAAAACCGGAGGAATTTTCCAGTCACAGGATGAAATTAATAATTATAAAGACGCCAACGGAAATCTTATCCAGCCGAATGCTAAACCGGGAGACATTAAATTCCTGAAAAAAGACGGAAATACCGGAATTCTTAATAATAATGATTTTGTAAATCTGGGAAGTCCGTATCCTAAGTTTTCTTATGGATTCTCTTATAACATGACATGGAAGAATTTTGATCTGAATCTCTTTATTCAGGGTGTATACGGAAATAAAATCTTTAACGGGATGAAGTTTATTTCACTAAATCCGGGTGGAACAGGACAGAACTATAATATGGACAGGGATATTCTGAATGCATGGACCCCTCAGAATACGAATACAGATATTCCAAGACTGGTACATGGAGATCCGGCCGGAAACTATTCCAAAGTCTCTGACTTCTATGTGGAAGACGGATCTTATGTAAGACTGAAAAACCTTACCATCGGGTATTCTTTACCAAGAGAGCTGTATAAAAAACTTGATGTCAATAAGGTCAGAATTTATGTGACTACCAATAATCTGTTTACCATTACTAAATATACAGGCTTTGACCCTGAGGTCGGAATGAACTCTTACGGAGTGGATACCGGAAGATATCCGCAGGCACGCGCATTCATTTTCGGACTGGAAGTCGGGTTATAATTTTTAACAATAAAAAAGTAAAAAAAATGAAAATTTTTAATAAAATATTTTTAGCATCAGGAATAGCGGTAATGCTTTTATCCTGTACGGGAGAACTTGATGTTCAGCCGGAAGGAACCCCTACCGAAGCAAGTTTCTGGAAAACGGAAAATGATCTTATCACAGGGGCCAATGCCATGTACAAGCCATTGTCCGACAGTGAGTTTTATGGAAGAGGGTTTTTCTGGTTTATCAATGCCAGTGATGATATGGTGACCGGAAGAACCAAAAATGAAGCCGATAACGCTAAAAACTTCAGCAGCAATTATATTGCCTCAGGAGATCTGGAAACTCAGTGGAACAAAAGATATAATGTGATCGGGGTGGCCAATCGCGTCATCCGTAATATTGATAATATTCAGGCTTCAGCAGCAGTTAAAAATAAATACCTGGGAGAAGCATTATTTATGAGCAGCAGAATGTATTTTGAACTTGCTTATAACTATGGAAACGAAAAAGCAGGGATTCCTATCATTGATCGTACAAAAGAACCGGACCCGAACCCGATTCCAAGAGCTGCCAATGTCACCGTGAATTATAATTATATCGTTACTGACCTGAAAAGAGCCGCAGACCTATTGCCAAGCCAGGCAGAACTTCCTGCAAAAGATTATGGAAGACCACACAAAGCTGCCGCATGGGCACTTCTGGCTAAAGTATATCTTTTTATGAAAGATTATCAGCAGGCTGCTTTCTGGGCTAATGAAGTAATGACTAAAGGAAACAGGCAACTTCTGAATAACTATGCAGATGTTTTCAAAGCCGAAAATAACTATTCTTCAGAGTACATCTGGTCAATACCAAGTACTCCCAAGTTTAATGCGGTGGGAAGTATTCTTCCGGGGGTAATGCTGGAAAATAAAGGATGGGGAGAATACAACGGCTGGGGATATTTCCAACCCACTAAAGAACTGTTTGATGAATATGAGACAGGAGATAAGAGAAAAGAGGTTACTATTCTGCAAATAGGGGATAAGTTTACTTTTAACGGAACCGAAAGAACTTATGCTTCTGTAAATACCAGAACAGGGTACCAGTTCAATAAATATATGGATGCTTTTAAATATCCGTTAAACAGCGGGCACGTAAGTGCTAACGGAGATTATCCGTGTACAGATCTTGCCGTTCCGATTATGCGTTACGCTGAGGTGATTCTTATCAGAGCAGAAGCCTTACTGATGTCTGGCGGAAATGCGGATGTGGAAATCAATATGATCAGAAAGCGTGCAGGTCTGGCTCCGAAATTTGGATGTACACTGGCTGATCTTAAACATGAAAGACGTTGCGAACTGGCAGGTGAATGGGCAGACAGACACAGGGATCTTGTACGTTGGGGAGATGCTAAAAATGTGTATTCGAAACCTCTTCACGGCAGAGACAACCAGGAAGTCTGGGCAGCAAGGAACTTTAATCCGGCAATACATAATGTTTGGGCCGTTCCACAGGTTGAGATTGTAAACAGCCATGGCATTATCAAGCAAAATGAAGGTTGGTAAAAAATGTTAATCTAATATATGATTCACTATATCATCACAGAATTACTGTGGTGATATAGTTTTTTGAAACGCTTATAATACTTTTTGACATGCAGAAAGATGCATATATGTCGTTTCATTTCACCTATAAACAATACAATATGAGAATGAAACTATCAAAAATTTTAGCTGTATTGGCTTTAGCCGTTTTTTCTGAAAACCAGGCACAGAATTATTTAAACTATAGTGTTGGGAACGCCCATTCACATAATGATTATATGCAGGAAGTTCCTTTCTGGGAGGCTTATTATGCTCAGTTTGGTTCTATTGAAGCAGACGTCTTCCTGGTAAAAGGCAAATTATGGGTGGCTCATACAGAAAAAGAATTGTCTGCTGACCGAACTTTGGAAAATCTGTATCTGGACAATATTTCGAAACAGATAAAGCTAAATAAAGGACATATTTATGCAGATGCCCATAAAAAACTGCAATTACTGATCGATATTAAGCAGGATTATAAAACCAGTTTAAATGCATTAGTCAGTACATTGAAAAAATATCCTGAAATAACAGGAAATGCAGGAATTAAAATAGTGATCACCGGAGGAAGGCCACAACCGAATGATTTTAAAAATTATCCTAATTATCTTTATTTCGACGGAGATCTTGAAAAAAATTACACCCCGGATCAGCTGAGCAGAATCGGAATGTTCAGTACGGATTTACCGGGACTGGTAAAATGGAACGGGAAAGGAATTCCAAGGGATGAAGAAACCGATAAGATTAAGAAAGCAGTGGACAAAGCTCATGCTCAACAGAAGCCGGTGCGTTTTTATGGAGCCCCCGATTTTCCCAATGCATGGGTAAATCTTATGGATATGGGAGTCGACTATATTAACACCGATCATATTCCGGATCTTAAAAAATTTATGAATACGATCCCCAGGAATTTTTATAAAAATACGAAAGAGTATGCTACCTATACGCCTACCTATAAAACAGACGGGACGGCTAAAAAAGTAAAAAATGTTATCCTGCTGATTCCGGACGGAACTTCCTTACCGCAATATTATGCTGCGTTTACAGCCAATAAAGGAACACTGAATGTTTTCAACATGAAGTCTACCGGGCTATCAAAGACCAATTCATCCAATGCCTATATTACGGATTCTGCTCCGGGTTCAACAGCTTTTGCAACAGGAGTAAAAACCAAAAATACATTTGTGGGAGTTGATGCTATGGGAAAAGCAATTGCTCAGATTCCGGATATTATCGCTGAAAAAGGAATGGTTTCTGGTCTGATTTCTACGGGAGATGTTACCGACGCTACACCTGCAGACTTTTATGCCCATTCGGATAACAGAAACAGTTCAGAGCCTATTCTGAAAGATTTTGCCGCTTCTAAAACAAAGATTTTAATCGGAGGACCTACTGCAGGATTGTCTCAGGAAAATCTACAGAAGTTTAAAGAAGCAAAAGTAGAGGTATTCAATGATTTAAAGTCAGTAGGGAAAATAAATAACCGAACGCTGGTGATTGATCCGCTGGCTTCACAGAGAATAACAAATGGCAGAGGAAACTGGCTTGCTGATGCCTTTGATCTGACATTAAATGATCTGAAAAATAATAAAAAAGGTTTTTTTATGATGATAGAAGCCTCACAGACAGATGGTGGCGGTCACAGCAATAATATGGAACAGCTGGTAACCGAGCTGCTGGATTTTGATTATGTTGTCGGAAAAGCAATGAAGTTTGCCGATGAAAATAAGGAAACGCTGGTCATCGTGGTAGGGGATCATGAAACCGGTGGTCTAACCCTTCTGGACGGCAGTCTGAAAGATGGCTGGGTGTTCGGAAACTTCAGTACAAATGATCATACTTCAATTCCGTCCAGTGTATTTGCTTACGGTCCCAATTCCAAAGAATTTACAGGATTGTTTGAAAACACGGAAATTTTTAATAAAATATTATCCGCATACGGAATCCAAAAGTAATATCCCGGGTTTATATGTTAAAAATAAAGAAGGCAGCCTCATCAGTGAGGCTGCCTTTTTGAATATCTAACAATTAATTAATTTAGAAATTTGTCTTCACAATCAACTCAGATAATTCTGCATTCACAAAGTCAATAGGCATTACCCCGTAAGAACCTTTTGTATTGGCCTGGAAAAATGTTTTCAACTTAGGGTTAATAGCATTGGATACGGTAGGAATGCTTGGAATACCAAATATTCCGGGTTTGTAACCGCTGGTGAAATTAACAAAAAACCTGTTATTACCATCATTTTTAGCTTCATTGAGAAGTGTAGAAATACCATTCCATTTATCATCATTGTTGGTTACCTTATAATAATCCTGAACTTTCATAGGAGCCCCGTTATTATTGATTTCAAATGTCGTATTATCTGCCCACGAAGTAGCATTGATCCCTTTAGCCGTTTCAGCAGAGAATCTCCTTAATAACTGGATTTTTCCCCTTATATTTCCTAATGTAGGAATATTGGTTCCAAGGTTCCATCTTGAAGGTTTTTTCTGAACATAAGAGTCAAAGGTTTTCTCAAAGCTTCTGGTGGTATTGGATGCATCATATTCTTCTTTTACAGACATGATAATCGTTTCAGAGGGGTGGCTTTCAAGAAATGAATAACAGGCATTAAGAACGTCATCAAAATTTAAATTCTGATAAATAGCACCGTGATGGATGGTAAATGAATTGTCAATATGTCTGCAACGAATATCCAGAAAACGGACTCCTGCATTCAGTTGTTCTGCAATGCTGAGGTCTTGTGTTTTCGCTGTACCTGATACAACAGGGGCATCTACACGTGCTCCCGAATCATGAGTTCCCGGAATAGAAATCCTGGCAATCGAAATATTATCCTGAAGACCAGACATCCAGCTGTTCATCTCAATAGGAAGCGCGGCAGCTCTGTAACTGTTTTTTTGCAGGGAATTTATTCCCGTATCATTTAAGTCCCTTTCAGTCATACTTTCCGAGCAGGAGAAAACTAAGCTTGCGGCAGCAATACCTAGGGTAATGGTTGTGAAACGTCTCACGTGATTCTTGAACATAGTTTTATTATATTTTTATGTATTCTAAAAATAAGAATATGTCAAGATATGAGGAGTTAATTTAACTTTAAGAGATAATTAACTTGTATTAAATAAAGAAAAATCGAAATTATTGATTAAAAAATAAAGTTGTCATGAGAACCCGGAATCTTAAACTTCTGAGCTCCGATTTTGAAAGTATTCATTTTGATAAGAGTCTTCGGCTTATAGATAAATTCTTTATGCGTATTTTCCGGAATCTTTGAATTTTCATCACAGGAAGAATATGCTTTATCAATAATAACTTTCCCTGTTGAAAAATTGATTTCACTTAAAAAATTAAAATCACAGGTATCTTCAAACTGATCATGAGAACCTATTAAATAAAAATCTCCGTTCTGAAACCTGAATGTATGTTTATAAACCTGTGTATGCCGCGAATTCGTATTGAAAGTCTGGGTAAACGTCAGAGAATTATTTTTGATGGAGATTTCCGGCGGACCATTGTCTTCAGGGTAAAAGCCGGTGCCGCTTGAAAAAAGCAGAATCCTGTTTTCTTTCCAGATGCTAAGACCCCCTGTGTGAGCTTTTAAAATATAAAAAACTCTTTGATAATCTTTACCTTCGGGCAGGCTTTCGTCTGCTGAAACGGATTGGTCTGTGTCAAATATCATAACCACTTCATCCTTTCCGTCTCTGTCCAGATCTCCACGTGCTTCGGCAATTTTTTGATACCCTTTCGGTACTGAAAAGATTTGCAGGTTCTGGGCATGGGAAAATATGACGAACAGAACACCAGCAAATGAAAGGCAGCTTTTCATCTTGATCTGAAATTATAATCCCGTATCCTCCTTTTCTATCAGGTCTGATTCTTGCAGATGACACATGCAGCCTTTGATGCTTTTATAGATACCGTTAATATTCGTTTCCTTACCATTGGCTCCGGTAACCGTAATGCCTGTGGCGTACGAAGAGTCCTCTGCATAATAAGTCCTGAATAACTGATACTGATAGCCATTATTGCTAAAGGTCAGGTAATTCAGCTCCATTCCGGCGTTTTGTTTCCCGCCTCCTCTCATATAAGATCTGTATTTGAATTTTTTCCAGCTGTCTTTGTTTTTTTCGGCAGGATAGGCCATCTCCACATGATCTTTATTTCCGAACCGGTATTGGATATAACCGTCATTTTTATCTTTTACCAATGCCATTTTCTTCCCGGTTTTAGTTTCAAAAGAATATAAGATTTCTTCATTAGGGAGAAGGTATTGCGCCCAAACGGATAACGGAAGCACTAGGGCCAGTAAGGCTAAGTATTTTTTCATAGAATGTGATGGTATTGAATTAGGCCATCCGAAAATATACTTTTATTTCAAATGGCCTCATTTAAATTATTAAATTATTGGATGGTCACGCTGGCAAGATCTTCCCAGAACATAGGGTAAGATTTTTCCACAACGTCTTCGTCTTCAATATTGAGTTCTTTGATCAGGCAAAACGGAGCAAAGCTCATAGCCATTCTGTGATCCTGATAAGTTGTAATGGAAATAGATTCCTCCGGATCTCCAAAACGGATGGAGCTAATGGTCAGATCGGTTATTTCCGTTTCCGTTCCCAGTTTTTTCAGTTCATTATATAAAGCCAGCAGCCGGTCGGTCTCTTTTACTCTTAAAGTTCCCAGTCCTGAAATATCAAAAGGAATTTTTAAAGCTGCAGCTGTTACACACAGCGTTTGTGCAATATCCGGGCAGTTGTTCATATCCAGTACAATCTTTTCCGGAAAACTAAAATCCGGCTGAGGTTGTAAAGTGATTGTATGCTCCTCTTCAGAGAAGATAGTTGTAATCCCGAAGAACTTTTCATAAATAGTTGCAATCGCGGCATCTCCTTGGGTAGACGCTTTGTAAAAACTTTTCAGGTGAATGGTTTTTCTCCCCAATGCACAGATCGAGTAGAAATAAGAAGCCGAGCTCCAGTCACTTTCCACTTCATAGCTTATAGTACCCTGCTTAGGGTGAAAAGGTTCTACCTGAATGGTATTGCCTTCAAAGCTGCTTGTAATTCCAAACTTAGTTAAAATATCCAGGGTCATCTCAATATATGATCTCGACGTTACTTCTCCGACAAGATTCACCTTCAGACCATTTTCAAGCTTCCCTGCAATAAGAAGAAGCGAGGTAATAAACTGGCTGGAAATATTGGAAGGAACACTGACCTCAGATTGAGTGATTTTTCTTCCCGTAATCTTTAAAGGCGGAAAACCTTCATTTTGTAAATATTCAATCTCAACACCCAGATCACGTAATGCATTGACCAGATTTTTGATTGGTCTTTCCGTCATTCTCTTGGATCCCGTAAGAACTGTAGTTTTCCCTTCCATGATCGAATAATAGGAAGTAAGAAAACGCATCGCAGTTCCCGCATGATGAATATCTACTACATCAGCATCTTTTTCAGACAATGCTTTTTTCAGCAGTTGCGTATCCTGGGAATTAGAAAGATTCCCGATTTTTATATTCTTAAATAGACTTTCCAAAATCAATAAACGATTCGAAATACTTTTCGAACCGCTGATCTGAACCGTTTTGTTTCCTGTTAATGTAGATTTTTCTAGCTTCATTGTTTTAAGATTTCAGATTTCAGGCATCAGATTTCAGACGGTTACGGTCTGCAAGCTTCGGCCTTTTTTCTGCTTCAGTTTTTATTTTTCATATGAGTTTGAGATTCCGAAATCAGGTTAGGAATCAATAAACCCTGATTTCCGGAATCCGGAATCTGAGGTCTTACATTACTTCAGTTTCTCATTATTCTGATGGCGATCTTTATCGCGGTCAGTTTTGATTTTCATTTTTTTATCAAAAGCTTCCTGCAGATTCACTCCGGTCTGATTGGCCAGACATAAGGTTACAAATAATACGTCGGCCAGTTCTTCGCCAAGATCTTTGCTTCTATCGCTTTCTTTCTCACTCTGTTCACCATATCTTCTGGCGATAATTCTGGCGACTTCGCCTACTTCTTCCGTAAGCATCGCCATATTGGTCAGTTCATTAAAATAACGTACACCGATGGTTTTGATCCATTCATCGACCTGTTGTTGCAGATGAGTAATTTCCATTATTGATAAGCCCCAAGTGTTGGATTAGTCGTTCTTGATACATTCACGATATCAAAAGGAACGGTGCCTGCTACAGTCACATTCCCTTTTCCTCTTGCCGGCGATGTGGTTTTTACCCTTAAATTCATTTTAGCCATAAAGTAATTGACAAACTGAGGATCTTCATTCCTGATACTTTGTACAACATTGATATGATTAAAAGGGAACCCTGCCTCCGATGTAGTAGAATATTTTATCAGACAGTTCTGAATTAAGAATTCAAACTGCTGTCCCGGTGTCTGTTCAAAGTGAACCGAGTTGTCTCTGTCCGAATATACAATACTGTTTTTAAGGCTAAGCTGCTGTAAAGCTCCCTGCTCAGTCTGTCCCGAGTCATTTTTCCATTCATTGGTAGCAAAAATCCCATTTCTGTCCAATGATCCCATTGTTTTAGAGTAATTGGCAATCGTTGCGTGTGTATAGCTGTGATTTCCGCCTCTGAAAATTCCGATGCACGATAAACCGCAGTTATTCATAACCAGATTGCTGGCATTCACTGTGGATCCCACTGCATAAATTCCATATTCAAAGAACGTATGGATAAATGAATTTTTAATCGTAGCATTGGTTTGCTTCATCTCAAGACCTCTGGTTCCTCCAAAAAGCCTTGTATTATTCATATTAAGAGTTGAATTGGCTGCCATTCTGATGGAGTTCCAGTTTTTAGGAAGCGTATCATGATCAAGATCATTTCTGTCTCCACGAAGAATCACCTGTTCATCCTGAGTTCCGTTGATGTTTAACGCAGCGCCGGAAGACACTTTCATTCCGCTGTTTTTATGGAAATAAACCTTAGTCCCCTTTTCAATATTTAAGGCGATATTAGGATTGATGGTAAGATCGCCATAAATAATCTTTGCCTTCGTATTATTCCATGTCGTATTGGTGGTAATCAAATTAGGATTAGTAGGAGTCTGAATAAAAAACTCAGCATCCTGAACGACAGAAAATAACGTGACGTGCTGTTGTCCTGCACCACTGGTGAAAACAATCTTGTCTTCAGCAATCGCTTCAGGTCCGCTGGCTTCAGGAGCAATTTCTACAAAAATATAAAGACTGTCTTTCTTTCTTAAAGGAACATCCTTAAAATCATATCCCGGTTTTCCGTCTACATTGATTCTATATAATGAAGCTGCACCACTCTCAAGATTCACTCTGGGAATCAAAATATCCTTATCTTCATTATTATATACTTTTACAACATAGGTTTCGGAACGTACCTGATGATAAACCGTATCACAAAATACCGTATCCGCTGAGAAACGCAGTGCCTGTGAAGGAGCATCAAAGGTAATATCATCCTTATTACATGATACTGCAGCAAGCAGCGCCCAAAAAGAAAAAGCCAGTAATAATTTGAATTTCATCGAAATTAAAGTTTAAGTAGGTTCCAAATTTAACGAAAATACTTTGAATTTCTTATCATTAAAAAAATATTGAATCCGGTATTTGGATATTCGAAAAAATGTTGTACTTTTGCAACCTAAAATTAGCAGAGAAATATCCATTACTATTTCGAAAGCAAACTTTAATTTTTTTAAAAATAGTATTATGAAAAACGGAATTCACCCAGAAAATTATAGACTTGTTGTTTTCAAAGATATGAGTAACGACGAAGTGTTTCTTTGCAAGTCTACTGCAGAAACAAAAGACACTATTGAATTTGAAGGACAAGAGTATCCATTGATCAAAATGGAAATCTCTTCAACTTCTCACCCTTTCTACACTGGTAAAGTAAAACTAGTTGACACTGCAGGTAGAGTTGATAAATTCATGAACAAATACAAAAAATTCGCTAAGTAATTTTTTGAAAATTAAAATACTAAAGTCTTCCAATCTTTTGGAAGACTTTTTTTATTGCCGTCCATCTTCTTTAGTTTCTTTTTAGAGCTTTATCCCGCTATCCACTCATACTCCTCACGCCCGTGCTTTCCGACGCCTGTTGCGGGGTAACCGTTTCTATCGGGGCTAGGCCTGTAATCATTAATAAGAACTTGAGAGCGGTTAAAAAAAGATAAAAATTCCACAGCTTTAGCCAAAACCTGATACAGCCTGTCTCACCTTCTCCTATCTTTTTGTATTTTTGTTTTAGATTGAAATTAGAAACAGAAATTTTTTGTTCAGCAAAACTTCCGGTCTCTAATTTCTGACCTCTGACCTCTAACCCCTAACTTCTAAAAAATGCAATTAGTATTTTCAGACGCACAATATTGGGAAGATTTTCTTCCGCTTACATTTACCCGCCCTGTTGCAGCAATGCGATGCGGAATCCTCACCTTCTCCGAAAGATGGCAAAAGATCCTTGACAATGCAGAGGTGTCTTATTTTACAGAAAATTATCTTCAGGATAAATTCAAAAGCCCGGAAGATAAAGAAAGTCTTTTTTTAGTGACCAATTTTTTACCCACGGAAACAGTTATTCAGCAAATTAAAGACCTGAAGCAGGGAGAAGCTTTAGTCTATGAAGACGAACTGGTGGCGGCCAGAATAAATATGAAAGGGTTTTCCCTGCATCAGATTGAAAAAATGACGGATATTAAAGAACATCTTATTTTCTTTAAAAAACCAGCGGATTTGTTTACCTACAACCATCACGCAATTGATTTTGATTTTGAATTGCTTACAAAAGGAAGAACCTCACAGGAATTATCTTCTACCAACGGATTCTTAGGAGATAAAAAAGATCTGTTTATCGAAGAAGGAGCACAAATTGAATTCTCTACCTTAAACACAAAAACCGGGAAGATCTATATCGGAAAAAATGCCGAAATCATGGAAGGGTGCCATCTGCGTGGCCCGATTACATTGGGTGAAGACTCCAAGTTTAACCTGGGCTCTAAAATTTACGGGGCAACGACCATCGGCCCGCACTCTAAGGTAGGAGGTGAAGTCAATAATATTATCATCTTCGGGTATACCAGCAAAGGCCATGAAGGATTTATAGGAAATTCCGTAATTGGAGAATGGTGTAATTTTGGTGCGGATACCAATTCTTCCAACCTTAAAAACAATTACAGTCACGTAAAACTCTGGAATTACAGAACCAAAGCTTTTGAAGATACAGGCTTGCAGTTTGCCGGTTTAATTGTGGGAGATCATTCTAAAACAGCAATCAATACCCAATTGAATACCGGAACCGTAATCGGGGTGGCTTCCAATATCTTTAAACCAGGATTTCCACCCAATCTTGTGGAAAACTTTTCATGGGGTGGTCTTAAAGATGATGAAAGATTTAAATTAGATAAAGTCTACGAAGTAGCAGAAAGAGCAATGGCCAGAAGAAAAGTCTCCTTAACAGAGAAAGATAAGGCTATTCTGAAACATATTTTTGATACTTATTAACCGGATCATAAAAAAAACTTCAAATTTTTGAAGTTTTTTTTATTTTAGATGTAATAGATTTGAAACGGCAGTTGTCTTACCTATAAGAAACAAAACTCATGACCCAAGAAACTTTCAAGAATACGGTGTTTATTCTCAAAGACGAGATGTATCGTTTTGCGAAAAGATTCGTCATGAGCAGTGATGAAGCTGAAGATGTTGTGCAGGATCTGATGATGAAGTTCTGGCAAAAACGGGAAGAGCTGGCACAGTTTGGAAATTTTAAATCCTATGCACTGAAGTCTGTCCGGAACGAATGCCTGAATCGTCTGAAACACCACGATGTGAAGATAGGATTTGCAGACATGCAGCTTCACAGATCGGAACTTTACAGTATGGAGGTTGATAATCTTAAAGAGCATATTATCGGATTTATCAATCAGCTGCCGGAAAAACAAAAAATGGTCATCCATTTGAAAGATGTAGAAGAGTACGAAGTTTCCGAAATTTCCGAAATGCTGGAAATGGAGGAAAATGCAGTAAGGGTAAACCTTATGCGGGCAAGACAAAAAGTAAAAGAACAAATCTCACAACTGATGAGCTATGAAAAAAGATCAATTACAAGATAAATACGACGAAATCTTCCGGGATATAAAAGAAGAGAAGATGGAATGGAGCTTTGATGATTTTCTTCAGCAAACCGAAGAAAAAAATACCAATGACGATGCTCCGGTGATTCCTCTGGAAAAGAATAAGCCTTCTTTCCCGAAATGGTTCTGGATGGCTGCTGCTATTCTATTGCTGTTCAGTCTCGGGTTTGTTTTCAATACCTATATGAATACCAATATTCAGGATAAAGGAAAACTGGTAAAAGATGAAGTATTAAAACAAAAATCAGGCTTTATAGAAGAAAATAACGATCATCAGGGGCAGGTAGCCGTGAATCATACGGATTCTATAGCAGGTGCCAAAAAAGATTCTATTTTCCAGGAAGGGCCTGTTGCTGAAAAAGATGTAATGGATGAAATTCTTCCCAAAAGAGGCAGACTGAAAAAAGAAAGAAGACCGAGGTATGTAGACAACTCCTCTTTTAAAAATAAAGCTTCAAATGATTCAACCGGATATAAGAACTCTTATGTTATTGTAAACGGAAAAAGAATCGATAATGTAGATGAAGCGATCAATGTAACTAAGTATTCATTCCAGATATTTGCAAATAACGTTAGTGAAAAATTGGTACAACCTAAAGTAGTAGATGACGATTATTAACTGAAAAAGAACCTAGGTCTTATCAGTACTAATCATTAACTTAAAAAAATTGACTCATGAAAAAATTACTCATAATATTCGCACTTGCTTTTTCCCATTTCTTTAATGTATATGGCCAAAGAGACAAATTTGATCAGCTTTTTGAAAAATATCAGGAGGTAGAAGGGGTGACTTCCATCAAAATTGCCAAGCCCATGTTCGGGATGTTAAGCAGCCTGAATATAGACGATTCACAGCTGGATAAAATTAAACCGCTTTTGTCAAAGATTAACGGGCTGAAGATTCTGATTACGGAAAATCCTGAAAAGGCAAATACAGCGGACGGACGAAGAGTTCAAAATAACCTGTCCCAATTGAGCAGGGATATTTCTTCCTATCTGAAGAATCTGAACTACAGTGAAATTATGTCAGTTAATAATTCCGGAGCGAAGATAAAATTTCTTTCTTCAGAAGCAAAAAACGGTATTTTAGACGATCTGTTGCTGAGTATAGACGGTGGAAGCGGAGAAAGTATTTTCGTGATGCTGGACGGAAAATTATCCATGGATGATGTCAGTAAGATTATCAACTCCAGTGAAACCAATTTGAATCCGAACACCAATAAAAGAAATAATCTGACTTCCGGGACTACTAATGAATCTTATCTGAACGGGGAAGCAAGAAATGTAGGTGACTTTTCAGGAATCCAGGTAAGTACGGGAGTCAATGTGATTTTCAAACAAGAAAAACCTACCAGTGTAAAGGTTATCGCAGATTCAGATAAATTACAATATATTGTTACAAAAGTTGAAGGAGGAATATTGAAGATATACATCGATAATAAAGGAACAAAAAGCCTGAGATTCCGAAATTTAAGTGTAAACGTTTCTTCTCCGAAAATGTCTTCTATTGATGTGTCTTCAGGCTCTAACTTTACGGTAGTTAATTCTATTCAGGAAAATAATATGGCTATCGATGCGTCCTCAGGAGCCAATATAACCGGTGATTTTAAAATCTCAACATCCGTGGATGTATCTGCTTCTTCGGGAGCTAATATCAGAGCAGGAATTACGGCGGCTAATATTGATATTAAAAGTTCAAGCGGCTCCAGTATCAGTCTGAATGGTAATGCAGATACCGGAATTGTAGATATAAGCAGCGGAGCAGTATGTAAAGCAGATGATCTTAAATTTGCGCGTCTAGAAGCCGAGGCAACTTCCGGTGGAAGCCTTACCGTGAGTGTTTCAGATAAACTGAAAGTAAGAGCCTCTTCGGGAGGATCGGTAAGATACAAAGGAAGACCCGAGATTGAGTCTAACATCAGTAAAAGCTCAGGAGCATTAAAACCTATTGACTAAAAAAATAATCATGAAAACTTTAAAAATTATTCTTCTGTTTTTGACGATAGGAATGTTCCAGTCTTGTATTGTCTCAGGAAAGCCAAATATAGACTTCTTTTCAGATGCCCGGCATGATTTTAAAGAAGCCCGGTTTATGAGTGTCAATGTGCCTGTTGCACTGGCTAAACCCTATATCAAAAGAGCTTTGCGGCAAGATGGAGAAAGTGAAGAGGTGATCAGCCTGATTAAGAAGATTTCCAAAATAAAAGTACTTACCGTAGAAAACGGGAGCCAGGAAATGCTTCGAAGATATGGACAGTATCTGAATGATCATCAGTACGAAGACTGGGCTACAGTAAAACATGACGGAGACAATGTAAATCTCAGAGTAAAACAAACAGGCGATGCCATTAAGAATATGCTGATTACCGTAAAATCAGACAGAGAACTGGTCTTCGTTGATATAAAAGGAAGCTTTACACCCGATGATATTTCAAGAATGATTAATTCTATTTCGGATAACTAATTTATCTTTAGCAGAAAAGTTGTTTTAATATGGAAAAATTAATCAAAGAAGTACGTTTTCTTAAAATTTATGCATTTTCATTAACTGTATTATGTGTATTATTTTTTATTCTTGCATTCAAAACACAGGCTTCCAATGAACGTTTCAAGGAGATAGATGTTGAAAGGATTAATATTGTTGAAAAAGATGGAACCCTGAAAATGGTGATCAGTAATAAGGAACGGCAACACCCCGGAATGCTCAATCATAAAGAAATGAGCCCGAGACAACGGGAAGCAGGACTTATTTTTTTTAATTCATTAGGAGACGAATGTGGCGGGCTTGTTTATGATGGTAATGAAAAAGAATCAGGAATGGTCTATTCCATAGATCAGAGACATACGGATCAGATTATGCAGCTTCAGTATTTTGAAGAAAACGGAAAAGATAAAAACCGGGTGTATGGATTGAAACTTTGGGATCGTCCTGATAACTTTCCGCTGGAAGCAGTCATTAAATTTGAAGACTCACTTAAAAAACTGAATGATCCTGCAGCAAGTAAAAGAGCATATGCCAAGCTGAGAGCGGAAGGAAAATTAACTAATGAACGTTTTTTTGCAGGCAAAACCTCCAATGGAGACGTAGGAGTTTTTATCCGCGACACTAAAGGAAAGGTAAGATTAAAATTATATGTAGATAAAAATAATCAGACACATATTGAGAATTTAGATGAAAACGGAAACGTAGTTAAATAAGATTATTTTTATTTAAAATTGAATTGTAACAAGTAGTTTTCAACATACTTATTTATTTTGTGATGAGACCATTCTTTAAAAAAGAATGGTTTTTTGATTTAAGTTATTGATTATTAAATTTTATGTAAACTATTAAAAAGGATTTTCATATGTCATCGAAATAACCTAATTTTGCAAAGAAAGTAAAGATGTCTATTCATAACAAAATTGTAGAGACAGCCATCACTTTCGATGACGTTCTTCTAGTCCCTTCTTATTCAGAAGTTTTACCTAACCAGGTTTCATTAAAATCAAGACTTACCGACAAAATCACGCTGAATGTTCCGATAGTTTCCGCTGCGATGGACACCGTTACTGAAGCTGATCTGGCCATTGCTTTAGCAAGAGTCGGAGGTTTAGGCTTTATTCACAAAAACATGACGATTGCTGAGCAGGCTGCTCAGGTAAACAGAGTAAAACGTTCCGAAAACGGAATGATTTCCGATCCTGTTACCCTTTCAAAAGATCATACTTTAGGTGAAGCTAAAGAATTGATGGCGAAATTTAAAATTTCAGGATTACCCGTAGTAGATGCTGATAATGTTTTAATCGGAATCATTACCAACAGAGATGTGAAATATCAGGAAAATCTTGATATGAAAGTAGAAGAGATCATGACCAAAGAAAATCTGATCACTTCTGATAAAGATACTAACCTTGAAAAAGCAAAGGAAATTCTTCTCAGAAACAGAGTAGAAAAACTTCCAATCGTAGATAAAGATAATAAACTTGTCGGGTTAATTACCATCAAAGATATCGATAATCAGCTGGAATACCCTAATGCCAATAAAGATCAGAACGGACGCCTTATCGTAGGAGCCGGAGTCGGAGTTGGTGAAGATACTCTTGACAGAATCGAAGCTTTAGTACATGCAGGGGTGGATATCGTTGCTATTGACTCAGCACACGGACACTCTAAAGGAGTACTGGATAAAATTTCAGAAATCAGAAAAGCATATCCTACCTTGGATATCGTTGGAGGAAATATCGTAACAGCAGATGCTGCGAAAGATCTTATTGTTGCAGGTGCTAATGTACTTAAAGTGGGTGTTGGGCCAGGATCTATCTGTACTACGAGAGTAGTAGCAGGGGTAGGGGTTCCTCAGTTATCTGCCATTTATAATGTATACGAATATGCTCAGTCTCAGAATGTAACAGTTATTGCAGATGGTGGGATCAAACTTTCCGGAGATATCGTAAAAGCTATTGCAAGCGGAGCAGGAGCAGTAATGTTAGGATCTCTTTTAGCAGGAACTGATGAAGCACCAGGTGAGGAAATTATTTTCCAGGGAAGAAAATTCAAGTCTTATCAGGGAATGGGAAGTCTTTCTGCTATGAAGAGAGGAGGAAAAGAAAGATATTTCCAGAGTGAAGCTAAGAAATTTGTTCCGGAAGGAATTGAAGGAAGAGTACCACACAAAGGAAAACTGGAAGACGTTATTTTCCAGTTGACAGGAGGTTTAAGAGCAGGTATGGGGTATTGTGGGGCTAAAGATATTGAAGCTTTACAACAGGATTCCAAACTGGTAATGATTACAGGAAGCGGATTGAAAGAATCTCACCCGCACGATGTAATTATTACACAGGAAGCTCCGAATTATTCTTTATAAGAAATAAAAGGAATTTAACTATAGCTGAGGCTGTTTCAAAAGTGAAACAGCCTCATTTTTTTAATGATATTGTCGTAAAAATAATCTTTATTAAACTCTCCTGAATCTGAATTTCGGTTTGATGACCCTGTTCAGAAACTGGCCCTTCGAGGATGCTTTTCCAAACTTCTCCGCAATATTCAGGGGGACTTTAAAATAATCGTAAACAGCTCCTGACTGATATATGATTCTCAATATTTCAGTTTCCGGAAAATAAATAAAGTTATGAACTACACTTGACGGCATCATCAAGCAAAGCAAAAAACATTCCCTAAAATTCTAAAAAAAACTTCCGGATTTCCGGAAGCTTAAATAGTCTATAGTCTTAATAGTTTGTCGTTTATTTTTTTACAAATTTAAATTCACGGTGCTGAAAATCTTTTGTGTTAATTCTGAGTATATAGGTTCCCGAACTAAGCTTTGAAACATCAATTTTGGATTCAAATAGGTACTAATCGTTGGTCTCTTCTTTGTACAGGTTCTCCTT
This sequence comes from Chryseobacterium sp., assembly GCF_019236175.1. GTDB lineage: Bacteria > Bacteroidota > Bacteroidia > Flavobacteriales > Weeksellaceae > Chryseobacterium. Next base: position 464,586 of record NZ_JAFAJM010000019.1, on the reverse strand, counting down.
AAAATCATCAATCCGGAAATCTGTCACCGCATTTCCTTTTTCAATTTTTTCTTTAGAGTAGAGCCTGAAATCATTTTCCGTTTTTTCTAGCAGATAGTCATAGGGCCCGACATGGGAAATGAGTTTTACCAGTACAGGAGAAATCTCAAGACAAATAAAAAGCCCCATAATAAAAGTAGCAGCCAGCCCTATAATGGCAGAATTTTTCCCAAGTTCATCCAGCGCCTGTAATCTTGCCGCAAATCCGTTGAATTTATCCTCAAAGGTTTCAGAGGATTTTCTTTCCGTTTCCAGATTGGTATATACTTTGGAAATTTCTTTATCCAGATATTCCAGTCTTGGGGCGGTTTGTTTCTGATAGTTTTCCAGATCCTTTCTTCGCTGTTCTTTTAATTCCTGTTTACGTTTCGCGTTCGGTCCAAAACCCTCTTTTCCACTGGTCAGGCCGGATTGTTTTCCAAGGATTTCTTTTTCAAGTTCTACCGATGCCGAATCATAGGATTTCTGATATTGTGCTGTTTTTTCTGAAATTTGTTTTTTCTCCGTTTCAAAAGGCCCGCTTTGTTGCAGAATTCTTCCGCTCATTTCGCCCTGAAGCTGTTTTTTGTTTCTTTGGATAATTGTATTCAGCTGCTTGTTAACTTCTTTTTCGAAAATTTTAAGTTCTAAAGGTTTTGAAATAATAATTCCTAAAAAGGTTGCTAAAATTAAACGGGGAATGGCCATGAGGATCTGATTCCACCATGTACCTGTCTTTTTAATAGAGGATACAATATAGCGGTCAAGATTGAAAATCATTAATCCCCACAGAACTCCAAAACCTGTGGCAGCCCAGATATTATCAAATACAGTGTACATGGCATATCCTGCTGAAAGAGTAGCAAAAATAGCCGTGAAAAGAACAATTCCTCCAATTCCTGAAAATTTATTCCATTCACTCGGAGTCTTCCTTAAAATATGGATGTTGCCACCGGAGCATATCATAAGAAACTTCTGGAACCAGTTTATTTTGTGATTCGATTGATTTATAGTTTGTTGGTTTGTTTTCATAACTGAAAATTTATACAAATGTACTACTAAAAATCATACCAATGTAAAAGATAGTATTATGTTTTGCCAAGTAATCGTATATATAGATTTAATCTATTATCAGACAAACATATATATTAGAGTGAATAATGATAAAAAAACACTTCAATTTTAATGATTTAATTAAAAAAATGATATTTTTGTTTTAATATAAATAAAAAAAATGTAAAAATGAACAAAATTACTATTGTTTCGATGCTTTTGTTGTTTGTTAATGTTTTTTCTCAAAGCCAGGAGCATTATTGTGGCTTTGATGAAGAACTAAAAAAAATGGATGCGAGGTTTCCTGAATTGAAAAAAAGGCGGGAAGACGGAGAGCAGAAATTAAGAAGTATTAACAAACAGGCTTTTCTTAATAAAGTGGGAGGAACAACCTCCTGGAATGGCTTGTATACCGGACAGGTTTATGAAATTCCGGTTGTGGTGCACGTGATTGAATCGCAGGCAGCAGCTAATGCAAACCTGGCAGTCACCGATCAGGAAATCATCAACTGGATTGAAAGAGCCAACAAAATGTATGCAACTACTTATGGTAACGGATTTTATCCGGAAGGGCCAGGAATTGACGGCGGAAATGTAATGCCTTTCAGACTGGTATTGGCAAAAAGATCTCCCCAATGTACCCCCACCACAGGGATTGTGAGATATAACGGGAGTTCAATTCCCCTGTATGATACAAGAGGAATGAAGTCTGCTGCATCGGGGAACGGAGCGACTGATAGCCAGATTAAGACTCTGGCCCCGCACTGGCCGGAAACGTCCTATTTCAATATTTATGTGATTATTGGCTTTAACGGGCAGCAACAGTCTGCAGGAGGATTAATGGGGTATGCCCGTTTTCCTGAAGTCTATGACTATTTCTATGAAAGTTTTATGAAAGTAGCCACCATTAAAAATCAAAATGACACGACACTGACACATGAGCTGGGCCATTCATTTGGACTTTACCATACATTTGAAGGTGGAAATTATCAGGCGACAAGCGGAAGTGCAAACTATTGTCCTCCCGCACAGACAGATTGTACCGTAGATAATGACCAGGTTTGTGATACAGAGGTATCGGGAGCTGCATATTATCAGAATCCTGCACCTTCGAATACCGCAATCAATCCGTGTACAGGAGTGAATTATCAGGGAGTACAGTATAATATTATGAATTATTCCAATACAAACCGGAAGTTTACCGAAGGACAGAGAGAAAGGGCAATTATGTTATTAATGGAGTACAGAAAGAATCTGCTTAATTCCACAGCAGCAAAAGATCCGTCAGTTGTGATTCCGTCTCCAGTGTCTGTGATTGCAGCACAGTGTAGTCCTACAGGAATTTTGCACCCTACCAACAACAACTATGCAGTAGGCCCTACAAGGGTGGAGTTTGGTTCAATCAGCAGTATGACTAATGGATATGATTCGGATGAGGTTTCTCCTAAATTCTATGACGATTACGCTACCGCAAACTGTATCAGACCTGCATATTATACGGATATTCCGTTAACATCAGGTACTGCTCTGAATGTATATTATGAAAACGGTTTCGGACAGGCAGAGAAATTCATTACCAAGGTATGGATAGATTATAATAATAACGGATCATTTGAGGCTTCCGAGCTTGTTGTTAACAATACATCGGCTACGGTACCTTCAGGAAACGGAATGACCATTACCAATACAATTACACCTCCTTCCAATGCCGTTACCGGTACATATTTAAGAATGAGAATAGCCGTAGATGCTGCAACATTCGGAGGAACAACACTTCCTGACCTGACTGCGTGTTCACAGTTACAATACGGACAAATGGAGGATTATGCCATAAGAATTACCAGTTCTGAATTAGGAACATCTGAAATAAAAGGGACGTCAGAATCAAAAATGACCTATATCAAATCTGAAAATAAATTAAAACTATCAGGAAACAAAAATGATATTTTTGGTGATTATCAGATTTATGATATGAGTGGTAAGCTGATTCAGAAAGGAAATTCCCCTACTAATGAAATTCAGATGAGCAGAGAACTTCCTAAAGGGGTATTCATCATCAACTATACAAGCAAAGCCCAAAAAGAATCCAAGAAATTTTTAAATAACTAAATAAAAAAGACCTTGTAAAATAGATAGCCCCCAAAAAGTTAGACACTTTTTAGGGGCTTTTTTATTTTAAACGATCCGGATTCTGTTTTAGAAAACTTTCCCAGCCTGAGTAAGATTTGGTATCTGCTATAGTTCCCGAGTTGAAATGATGACATACAGCGACGGCGAGACCATCGGAAGCATCTAAATATTTTGTGGGAAATTCTTTTAATTTCAGCAGATTCTGAAGCATTCCCGCTACCTGTTCCTTACTGGCGTTACCATTTCCGGTAATGGCCATTTTAATTTTTTTAGGAGAATATTCGGTAATGGGAATATTTCTGTAAAGACTGGCAGCCATAGCTACCCCTTGTGCTCTTCCCAGTTTCAGCATGCTTTGAACATTCTTTCCGTAGAAAGGAGCCTCCAGAGCGACCTCGTCAGGGTGAAATTCATCGATAAGGGCCAAGGTCTTATCAAAAATATATTTGAGCTTCGTTTCGTGATTAGGATATTTTTTTAAAATCAGTTCATGAATGGAGATCATTTCCATTTTACCTTTTTTAACGGAAATAAGACCAAATCCCATGACAGCTGTTCCGGGGTCAATACCTAAAATTATTTTCTCTGCAATCATTGGTTCAAAGATAGGACTTTCTGTAATTTTTTTTAGCATGAAAAAAAAATCAAAGACTGGTGATTTGTATTTAAAACTTTATTAACTTTAAGAAAAAATGATCATGAAAAATTTACTTAACTTATTCATTGTTCCCGCTTTTCTGTTTTGTAGTTTTCAGAAAAAGAGTGAATTAGCTCTGCTCGGGGATTTTGCGACGGAAAAATCTGTAAAGAAGGCTGACCGGATTATGTATCTGTTTTTTAGGACAGATAAAGACCTTTCAGGAAATGCAAAAATTGTTCTTCAGGAAACTAAAATTTCGGAAGGCAGATTAAAATTTTTACCTTCTTTTGACCGAAATGAAATCCGGGAGGGCGATTTTGTTATTACCATAATAAAAGCTGATGGAAAAGAAGCGGCTCAGCAACTTGTAAAGAACCCGCTAAACCCGGAACTGGAAGTCTATGAGAAAGAAGGTATTTCCAGACATCAGGCCTCCCTCCAAAATGCTGAATTCAGCGTAAGATTTTCCTATGCTGAAGATATCCGCTCTGTAAAAATTGAAAAAGCGACAGAAGACGGGCTACAGTTATTATTCACACAAAAACTATAATCATGAAAAAAATTTTATTATCCCTTTTAATCGGTAGCAATTGTTTTGCTCAGGTATTTGAGAAAGTTTCCCTTTTACAAAACGGAGCTAATGACAAACGTGTTATCATTGCCGTTCTGGGAGACGGATTCACCTCTGCACAGCAAGCCTCCTTTGTTTCATCAGCACAGGCAACCATTAATTATCTTTTTACCAAAAGTCCCTATACCGAATATAAAAACTATTTTAATGCGTATGCTGTCAAAGTAATCTCTACAGAATCGGGAGTGAAGCATCCGGGAACTGCCACAGATGTTACAGAACCTGTGATTCCTGTTTCCAATCCTAACAATTATCTCGGATCCAGCTTTGATAATGGCGTTCACAGATGTATTTACAGCAGTACAACCAATAAAGTAGGACAGGTACTGGCAGCCAATATTCCTGATTATGACATTACCTATGTGTTAGGAAATTCTACAGAATACGGTGGATGTGGAGGAACCTATGCATTTGCTTCGTTAAACGGATCTTCCAATGAAATTGTAGTGCATGAACTGGGGCATTCTTTTGGTAAACTTGCTGATGAATACTGGTTTGCCGGTTCGGGAGAATCTCCTAATAAAACCCAAACCTCCAATCCTGCAACCGTAAAGTGGAAAAACTGGGTAGGGCTGAATAGTGTAGGGGTTTATCCTTATACGGAAAGTCCAAGCTGGTTCAGACCTCACCAGAGCTGTGAGATGAGGTATCTCAACCAGCAGTTCTGTTCTGTCTGTAAAGAAGCAATTATTGAAAGAATTCATTCTCTGGTTTCTCCCGTAGATTCTTATACCCCCGCCAATAATACTACGGTAAATGCCAGTGGAAATGTTACTTTTACAGTAAATGAAATTCTCCCTGTTCCCAATACACTGGTCAACTCATGGAAACTCAACGGAACAGCTCTTAGTGCTACCGGCAATACCATAACGATTACACCTTCTCAGCTGAACAGCGGAAATAATACTTTGCTTTTTTCAGTAACCGATAATAGCCCTCTTTTAAAAGTCAATAACCACAGTACGCTCCATTTTACCAATCTTACCTGGACGTTGAGTAAATCAACACTTAAAGTGGCTGCTGTAAAGGCTGCTGAAAGAAGATACAGCATTTACCCTAACCCTGTGGACGGAGAGTTTTATATCAGGGGTAAACAGGATTTTTCAAAAAATATCAGTATTGAAATATATGATGTTTCCGGAAAGCTAATTCCTGCAAGATCTGAATTAAAAGATTCTTCAACGGTATTTGTGGATATACGAAATGTCCCTTCAGGCTCATATCTGGTAAACGTCACCGAAGACGGGCAACAGATTATCTCCCAAAAAATAATAAAAGAATAAATAAAAATAAATCCGGTTTAAACAACCGGATTTATTTTTTTAGCCTTTATCTAATTTTTTTTCAGCAACGGGAATCCAGGTTCCGTCATGACGCAGAAGGAGAATTCTGTCAACTAAAAAACTAGTTTTGTATTCTTTTGACTGATATTTTTCCCAGGCTCTAAGGTAATTTTCCCAGTTTAAATCCCTATACCCAACCGTTATGTGTGGGGTAAAAGAATATGCCATAAAGCTGAATTGTTGTTTCACTCTGTTGAAAAGCTCTGTTAAACCGGAATTGTTTTCCGGCTGAACGAAGATCACGGGATTTTTAGGATTAGGGAAGCTTCCAAATCCATTCAGGCTTACTTCAAATGGAGAAATATCCGTATTTATTTTATGAAATGCAGTCAAAATATCATCTTCCATTTCCTGTTCTCTGGCGAAAGGAGGGAAAAGGGTAATATGAGCATCATTTTTTAATGCTTTGGAGTTGTCATAGCATTCGGCAAAGTCTCTTTTAAAAGCCTTTATTTCATCAATGATCGCTTTAGGAGGATAGATTGCAATGAAATATAACTTTTTCATACCATTAAAAATCAGTCCACGTAAAGGTACCTAATTTTTTTGTGCAAGCTGGCTAAGAGTCGATTCCAGATTATCCGTAATCTTTTTTACTTCAATATGAGGCTTAAATACCAAAGCTTTGCCTTTTTCCTCATCCGCGATATTGGACAGAATGATGACGGAGGTTTTAGTTTCCGGATAATAGATATTCAGAGAAGGAGAGCCTTTTATATATCCGCTGTGAAAATAGGAATTAGGTTTTCCGATATTCAGCATAATTCCATAAGCATAGCCCATTTTACCTAAAATGGCATGATGTCTTTCAGCACTTTTAGCCATAAAGAGTTTAAGGGTTTCGGGTTTCAGGATTTTTCCGCCGTATAAAGCATTGTTCCACAGATGAAGATCCTGAATGGTAGAAAGTATTCCGCCTGCAGGAGTTCCGATTTCTTTTCCCCCGAGTCTTTTGGGCATATTGGGAACTTCCTGGGCATGAGTTCCGTTTCCGAGATAAGCGCTGGCAAAATTGTTTCCTTTAAAAATATCTCCGGTGGAAGATCTGGTCATTCCTGCCTTTTTAAAAAGTTCCTGTACATTTTCATCATAGGATGTACCGGATACTTTTTCAATGATTTTACCTAAGGTATTAAATCCGTCATTTGAATAGAAAAAACCGGAGCCGCTTTTGAACATCAGTTTACCGCCCATCAGGTTGAGTCCTGAAGTATGGTTTAGGAGCTGATGGATAGTGATATTTTCATACTCTTTATTCTGAAATTCTTTTAGATATTTTGAAACCTTATCATTAACATTCAGTTTGCCCTGTTCCATCTGAAGTAAAATCATGACGGCAGTAAACTGTTTGCTTACAGAACCAATGGCAAAAATGGTATTGCTGTCAATTCTGGCTTTTGTTCTAAAGTTGGAGTATCCGTTTTCTTTTCTGTATAATGGCAGAGAATCTTTGAATACTGCGATACTGCCGTTAAAATGATATTTTTTAAAAACAGAATCGATCTGTTGCTTAAGGAGTGTTTTCTGAAAAGCTGTTACAGTAGAGTCAATAATTGTTTTTTTATCAACAGGAGGTACTGGTTTTTCTGTTTTACATGACAATAAAAAACAAAAAGGGAGAAGGAACATTAAATTTCTGATCACGGGTGTTTATTTTTTTAGATTAAAATTGATATTCTTAAAGATACTGAAACTTTTAAAAGCGGTATAGGATGCAAAATGCGTGCTAAGAAAGGATATTTTACAGGTATTTAATGGATTTTTGTTAAGTATTTGATACATTTGAAAAGATGATTTATTAATCACAATATCATGAAAGAACATTTGAAAAACGACGCTGTCAACATCAGCCATCTGCTGGATATTATAAAGAAACAAGGCTCTGAATATCTGAATTCACTTGCAGACAGGGCTACATCAGTACCGAATGTTTCCGTACCGGAGCTGGCAGATCTTCCGGAAAACGGCTATGGAACAGAAGAAGTCATCAGGATATTTAATGAAAGATTTGAGCCTGTGATGGTGGGATCATCCGGGCCGAGGTATCTTGGATTTGTCACCGGAGGGACTACTCCGGCTTCTGTGGCCGGGGACTGGCTGACGACTATTTATGATCAGAATACACAGTCTACAAAAGGACAAGGAGATATTTCAGCGAATGTAGAGCTGGAAACGGTTAAATTTATTCTGGAACTTCTGGAGCTTCCGCATCATTTTCTGGGTGGTTTTGTCACCGGGGCAACAATGTCTAATTTTACCTGCCTGGCTGTTGCCCGTCAATGGCTGGGAAAGGAAAAAAGCAGAGATGTAGCCAAGGAAGGCGTTTCAGAAGTATTCAGAGTGCTGACTGCAACACCTCATTCATCTTCCGTTAAATCGCTTGCCCTTTTGGGACTAGGCAGTAATAATATGATCAAAATTAAAACCGAAGGAAGCGATCGCGAAGCCATCTCTGTTCCGGATCTGGAAGAGCAGATTAAAAGGCTGGATGGTGAACCGTTTATATTGATCTCCAGTGGAGGAACTGTAAATACGGTAGACTTCGATGATTTTATGGAAATCAGAAAACTGAAAGAGCAATATAATTTCTGGTGGCATATCGATGCTGCATTTGGTGGTTTTGCGGCCTGCTCGGAACATTATAAACACCTTGTAAAAGACTGGGAATATGCAGACAGCATTACTGTAGATTGCCATAAATGGCTGAATGTACCTTATGAAAGTGCGGTATTTCTGGTGAAAGAAGAATATAGAATCTTACAGATGGAAACCTTCCAGAATTCAAATGCTCCTTATCTTGGAGATCCTTTGGATAATTTCGGGTATTTAAATTTTCTTCCGGAGAATTCAAGACGCTTAAAAGCACTTCCAGCCTGGTTTTCTATGATGGCTTACGGTAAAAATGGTTATCGGGATATTGTGGAGAATAATGTTTCCCTGGCCAGAAATTTCGGGCGGCTTATTGAAAACAGTAATGATTTTAAACTCTTAGCCCCGGTTAGACTTAATACGGTATGTTTCACCTTAAAAGATGACGCAAAACAGAATGAAGTAGAGAAGTTCCTTGAAATGCTTAATGACACAGGGAAAGTTTTTATGACCCCTACGTTCTATAATCAGCATAAAGGAATCAGGGCCGCTTTTGTCAACTGGATAACCAGTGAAACAGATGTACAGCTGATCTTTGATACCATGAATGAAGTCATAGCAGATGTAAATTAATATTCTACTGCCATAAATACTTGAAAACATTTAATCTTGATCTGCAGAGAACGTTTTTTAACCGACTGTTCTATTCAGGTATTTGTGGCAGAGCTTATTTTGAAATCAGATCACAGAACCAGAAAATATATTCTTCTTCAGGATCCTCCGGTAAAGCTTTAGGCTTGGGATATGTTTTTTTTACGGTTTCTCCAATTTCAAAAGCTACCGGATTTCTGAAAATAGGACCGTCAAAAGTAAACGTATGAAATTCTCCGTTTTCTCCACATGGATCCACATTTTCCGGTAAATCTTTAATAAAATCATGATCAATGATTCTGCCTGCAAAGCTTTTATCCAGATAAGCCCCGTTCACACAAGTAACAATGGTTTTAAAACCCAGTGCTAAAAATTCATGAATAAGATCTGAAGTATTTTGTTTCCAAAGTGGAAAAACAGCTTCCATTCCGATTGTATTCAATTGCTCTTCCCTGTATTTTCGTAAATCTTCCAGAAAAATATCTCCAAAAATAGAATAGGTAACTCCCTGAGATTTTATTTCAGACATTGTCCTGTTCATGATTTCCTGATATTCCTCCATGGAAGGTTCTTTCGGAAGCTCCATTTTTATGAGAGGGATTCCAATGCGTGAAGCCTGCTGTTCTAAAAGAGAAGTATGAACCCCATGCATGGAAATTCTCTGAAATTCCTTATTAATACTTGTCAGCAGGGCTGTCACTTCATACCTGTTTTCTCCGAGTATTTTGTAAAGTGCTAATGAGGAATCTTTTCCGCTGCTCCAGTTGAATAAGGCTTTTGATTTCATTGTTTAACTATGTTGTATTAATTCTGCAATTGTATGACAAAATTTGTAACATTCCGGTGATTTATGTTGTCTAATTATTTATAAGAACCATGAGAACCTCTTACAAATTTAACAGATTTAAAATAAAACACATGAAAAATCTAATCGTTGGGACAGCCGTCCTTTTTTTTACAGGCATTGCGACACCTTTGTTTTCGCAAAAAGCCGAAGCTCCCCAGTTTGTCAGCAATACAGAAGGGATAAAAGAATATACCCTGAATAACGGAATGAAAGTTCTTTTGATTCCAGATTCTTCACAAAGTAATATGGTAGTAAATATCATTTATAATGTAGGTTCCAAACATGAGGGCTACGGAGAAAAAGGAATGGCTCATTTGCTGGAACATATGCTGTTTAAAAGCACCAAAAAATTAGGAGATATCAAAAAACAATTGTCGGATAAAGGGGGAGATGCCAATGGAACTACCTGGTATGACAGAACGAATTATTACGAAATCTTTCCTTCCAGTGATGAGAATCTGAAATGGGCTTTAGAAATGGAGGCCGACAGAATGGTGAATGCTACTATTCTTCAGGCAGATTTAGATAAAGAGTTTTCAGTGGTAAGAAATGAATTTGAAATCGGAGAAAACAATCCGGCAGCTGTTTTGATGGAACGTATTATGTCGACTGCCTATTTATGGCATAATTACGGAAACAGTACCATCGGAAGTAAAGAAGATATTGAAAGGGTAAAAGCACCTACTCTTAGAAAATTCTATGAAAAACATTATCAGCCGGACAACGCTACCCTTGTGGTAGCCGGGAAGTTTGACGAAAAACAAGCCTTACATTATATTTCTCAGCATTTCGCTGTGATTCCAAAACCTTCAAGAGTTTTAGATCAGACCTATACGGTAGAGCCGGCTCAGGATGGAGAACGTTTTGTAGAACTGAAACGTTCGGGAGACAGTAAAATTGTCGGAGCATTGTATCATACAGCCCCTTATGCAGATAAAGATTATGCAGCCCTGGATGCTTTGTCGGAAATTTTAACGGCAGATCCTTCAGGATATTTATATAAAGCTATGATTGATTCTCATAAAGCGGCCTCTGTATATTCTTACCAGCCAACGGTAAGAGATGCATCATATATGTATTTCGGCCTGGATGTTCCTTCTGATAAAGATGTGAAAGCGGTAGAAAATGAGTTCAGGGCAGAACTTGATAAAGTAGCCAGCATAAAATATACGGAACAGGATGTAGCCAGGGCAAAAGCTAAAATTTTAAAACAAATTGAGAATACAAAGAACAACACAATCAATTATGCGATTGGGCTAACGGAAATCGTTGGAGCCGGAAATTATAAATTAGGAATGCTGTATCGTGATTATGTTGAAAAACTGACACTGGCCGATATACAGCGGGTTGCAGATAAATATTTTAAAACCAATAACAGAACGGTGGGTGTATTTGTACCTACTAAAGATGAAATAAGAGTTAAAAATATAGAATATTCTAATGACCAGATTGCGGCTTTAACGAAAGATTATAAAGGGAAGGCATTGGAAAAAGAAGTGGCTCCTTTTGAAGCGAGTATTAAAAACTTAAAGGCAAATCTTTCCGAAGGGAAATTAAGTAACGGAATGAAATTTGGGCTTATTAAGAAAGAAATTAAAGGCGGAAAAGTAATGGGAAGTTTCCGTTTTCCTGTAGGGAATGCTAAAGACCTTAGTGGAAAAGCCCAAATAGGCGCTTTGATGGCACAGGTTATGAAAACCGGAACCCAATCTCATACAAAAGAACAGATCCAGGATATGCTGGATCAGTGGAAGTCTACGATTAGTTTCTCATTCAGAGGTCAGACACTGGCTGCTAATGTGAGTACTTATAAAGAGTATTTGCCGAAAGTAATGGACCTGATGAAAGAAATTCTTACTGAATCTACTTTCCCTGAAGCAGAATTAGCCAAAGCTGTTAATGAGTATAATACTTATCTGGAAGGTTCTTTAAATGATCCGCAAGCGTTAGCATTCAATGAGATTGATAAAATCACGCAGAATTACCCTAAAGAAAGTATTTTCTATACGCCGTCTTTCAAAGAGCAGATTGAAGCCAATAAAACAATCAAAAGACAGGAGCTGGTAGACTTTTACAATAAAATGTTAGGAAGTAATAACGGGGTAGGAACGATGATCGGAGATCTGGATTCTAAAACCGTTTCTTCTCTGATGGAAGGTACCTTTGGAAAATGGAATTCGAAATCAGGCTATGAACTGGTGAAGCCTGAACTTTTTGTGACGAAAAAAGAAGATAAAAGCTATTTGACACCCGATAAAGAAAACGGGGCGGCAATTGGAAAAATCAGTTTCTCAATGGATAGGAAAAGTCCTGATTATCCGGCATTGCTTATTGCTAATGAAATGTTGGGAAGCGGAGGCTTCATGACCTCGAGAATTCCGACGAGGCTCCGTGAAAAAGAAGGGATCAGCTATGGTGCCGGGTCATATTTGAGTATTCCTACAGATAATACCGTGGCATCCTGGGGATGGTATGCTTTTTTTAACCCGACTAAAAAAGATGCTGTTAACAAAGCATTGAAAGAAGAAGTAAATAAAGCGGTGAAAGAAGGATTCACGGAAGAGGAATTAAAATCTAACCTGAATTCATGGTTAACATCAAGAAAGACGGGCTTAGGAAATGACAATACCCTGATGGGGCTTGTCAATACCCAGCTTCAGTACGGAATTCCACTGGATGATTATGATACTCTTGAGGCCAGGGTTTCTGCATTAAAAGCAGGGCAGGTCAATGAGGTTCTCAGAAAGTACATCAGTGAAGATAAGCTGACTTCTGTTTTTGCAGGAGATTTTAATAAAAAATAATCTAAGAATATATTAAAAGAACCGCAGATAAGCCTGCGGTTTTTTTGATGTTTACCTTTCCGGTTTAATTTCCCGGATCGGGATAAATCCTCCGTTCAGATAATCTATTTTCAATTCAAAAGGAGTCGCTACAGGTCCGGAAGCAATTAAACCTCCGATAATTCCGAAGAAAGCAGAAGCAAGCACTACATTCCCTGTTTTTGCGGTACTTTTAACTTTTCCGGTAAAATAATAGTCATTATCCTTTTTTTCAGCTTTTGTAAACAGATCATCAACGGAAGTATAGATATAGGGATCTCCTTTGTAGACAATAGCGTAACTGTCATTCTTCTTTATTTCCTTTTCCTTTCCCTCAAGCGTTTCATATATTTTGATAATCTTTGGAGACTTTCCGTAGAACTTTACACTGGTAATTGTTTTTTCAGGCTGCTGGTCTCTGAAGGCCTTATAATCTTTATATACACCATCTTTCAGTTCCGGTGAATTGTAAAGGCTGTATTTTTGCTTTTCAATATGGTCAAAATTCTTCAGGTCGGCAAAAGAATAATGATTCGTGCTGCCGGCTTTCTTTGAAATATTTTTGCTGATAAAATCGCTTACCATTTCACTTCCTTTTTTCATAGTGGCTTTGGTTACATCCATGGAGGAATGATCAATGACCTGATCTATTTTATCTAAATAGGAATACGTTCCGTCGTCATTTTTTGCAAACAGAAAAGCCTGAAAATAGCAGTAGCCGTGTTCGCTGAATGCTCCGGTAGTTTCCGCAAAATAAAGTTGTTTAAGATGGATGACAATGTTTCCGTCTTCCGTATTTTCTCCGTTGATGTTATCCAGAAGCTTTTGAAACTGATTACTCAGACTGGTGGTAGGAACTACTCTGGCTTTTGTATTAAAGGCGCCTTTCTGAACAATCCCCAGTGAAGTGGTATCAATTCTGTTGTCGATGAGCTGTATTGTTTTATAATAACTTTGATCAAGTTTTTTTTCAGGAAAGCTGATGGAAAAATCTTCAGTACGTTTTTGTGCGGATAAAGCTGAAGTTACACACAGGGTCAGTAAAAATGAGATTCTTTTAAACTTATTCATGAGTCAGTTAGTTTTGGAATTAAAAGTACAAAAAAACCTCAAAGAAAATTCTCTGAGGTTTTAATTTATTATGGATTTTTAAGACAATTACATATTTCTTCTGTATTTACCACCCACTTCAAATAAAGCATTGGTGATTTGTCCTAAAGAACAGCATTTCACGGCGTCAATCATCACTTCAAATAAGTTTTGCTGATTGATCGCAGCATGCTGAAGTTTCTTAAGCGCTTCTTCTGATTTTCCTTCATTCGCGTTTTGGAAATTATGCAGCGCTTCTATCTGGGCCTGTTTTTCTTCTTCTGTTGAACGGATAACCTCTCCCGGAAGTACCGTTGGTGATCCGTCTTTTCCAAGGAATGTATTTACCCCGATAATGGGATATTCTCCCGTATGCTTCAGCCATTCGTAATGCATGGACTCTTCCTGGATCTTGGAGCGTTGGTACATTGTTTCCATAGCACCTAACACACCGCCTCTCTCTGTGATTCGGTCAAATTCTGTATAAACAGCTTCTTCTACAAGATCTGTCAGCTCTTCAATAATGAATGATCCCTGAAGCGGATTTTCATTTTTCGCTAACCCTAATTCTTTATTAATGATCAGCTGGATAGCCATTGCTCTTCTTACAGACTGTTCTGTAGGTGTAGTAATCGCTTCATCATATGCATTGGTGTGAAGTGAATTACAGTTGTCATAGATGGCATAGAGTGCCTGAAGAGTTGTTCTGATGTCATTGAAATCAATTTCCTGAGCGTGGAGAGAACGTCCGGAAGTCTGGATGTGATATTTCAGCATCTGGCTTCTTTCATCTGCTCCGTATTTCAGTTTCATTGCTTTTGCCCAGATTCTTCTCGCCACACGACCGATTACTGAATATTCAGGATCGATACCATTGGAGAAGAAGAAAGACAGGTTAGGAGCAAAATCATTGATGTCCATACCTCTTGAAAGGTAATATTCCACGTAGGTGAACCCGTTCGCGAGTGTAAATGCCAGCTGCGAAACAGGATTAGCTCCCGCTTCAGCAATATGATAGCCTGAGATGGAAACAGAATAGAAGTTTCTCACTTTTTCTTTGATGAAATACTCCTGAACGTCCCCCATTAATCTTAAGGCAAATTCAGTAGAGAAAATACAAGTATTCTGGGCCTGGTCTTCTTTTAAAATATCAGCCTGAACCGTACCACGAACGGTAGCAATTGTTTTAGCTTTAATTTCAGCATATGCATCAGCCGGAATAACTTCATCGCCTGTAAGCCCTAAAAGCTGTAACCCTAAACCATTGTTGGATGGAGGAAGTTCACCAATGTATTTCGGCCTTTCTAAACCTTTGTCATCAAACTTCTCTTTAAGCTTGGCTTCAACCCTGGCTTCTAAACCATTTTCTTTAATGTACTTTTCAACATTCTGATCAATTGCGGCATTCATAAAGAAAGCTAGTAGCATCGGTGCAGGGCCGTTGATCGTCATGGATACTGAAGTCAATGCATTAACCAAATCAAATCCTGAATAGAGTTTTTTAGCATCGTCCAGTGTAGCGATTGAAACCCCTGCGTTTCCGATTTTACCGTAGATATCCGGTGGTAAAGCCGGATCCTGTCCGTATAATGTTACAGAGTCAAAAGCGGTAGACAGACGTTTTGCAGGCATTTCTGCGGAAACATAGTGGAATCTTCTGTTGGTTCTTTCAGGGCCTCCTTCTCCTGCAAACATCCTTGTCGGGTCTTCACCTGTTCTTTTGAACGGGTAAATTCCGGCTGTATACGGAAAGCTTCCCGGAAGGTTTTCCTGTCCTTTCCATTTGATCAGATCTCCCCAGTCATTATATTTTGGTAATGCAATTTTAGGAATTCTTAAATGAGACAAAGACTCTGTTGAGGTTTCCACTTTAATTTCTTTTCCTCTTACAAAATAAGAGTAGAATTCAGCATGGAAAGCTTTTTTAGTGTCATCCCAGGTCTTTAGGAAATCAATGTTTTCCTGTTGAAGATTTTTTTCTGCCTTTTGATATTCAGCCTCTAAAACCTCGTTGGAAATTATATTTTTTACGCCTTCAATATGGTACATTTTTCTGGCTAGTTCCGCCTGTTTTTCAACGTTTGTATCATATTGTTTATTGTTTTCAACGATTTCAGAAAGGTAGCGTACTCTTTTGGGAGGAATAATGGTTACTTCATCTGTAATTTCCTGCTCAACAAAAGTGTTTAAGTTGAGGTCAGCGAATTTTTCGTTTACTTTTGAAACCATTCTGTTGTAAAGCTCTGTGGTTCCGTGATCGTTGAACTGAGATGCTTTTGTGGCATATACCGGCATATCCTCCAGCTGATTTTCCCATAAAAGGTGGTTTCTCTGGAATTGTTTTCTTACGGCCTGAAGTGCATCAAGAGCACCGCGTTTGTCAGATTTATTTAAGGCTACTAAATCGGCATAATCCAACATGTCAATTTTTTCCAGCTGTGTAGAAGCTCCGTATTCAGGAGTCATTACATACATGGATACATCTGCAAAATCCGAAACTTCGGAGCCGGATTGTCCGATACCGGAGGTCTCCAGGATAATAACATCCGGATGGGCAAGCTTCAGTACATTCAGTGCAGAATGAATAAATGGGGAAACAGAAACGTTATTCTCTCTTGTAGCCATTGAGCGCATATAGACTCTCGGATCATTAATCGCATTCATACGGATTCTGTCTCCGAGAAGGGCTCCTCCTGTTTTCTTTTTAGAAGGGTCTATAGATATAATAGCGATTTTTTTATCGGTATTGGATCGTAAGAAACGTCTTACCAGTTCATCCGTTAAAGAAGACTTTCCTGCACCTCCGGTACCTGTGATTCCGATAATCGGGATGTTTAAGCCTTTAGATTCTTCGTCAATGGCTTTTACCAGTTCAGGCTTTTCATCTGAGAAGTTTTCCACAGCAGAGATAATCTGCGCGATGCTGGAAGGGTTTTCGAAATTGATTGCTTCCAGGTCTTTTGCCGTCACATCTTTTCCTGTTGCAAAATCAGAACGTTGTACCAAATCGTCGATCATTCCCTGAAGACCAAGTTCACGGCCATCATCAGGAGAATAAATTCTGTCGATCCCATAAGACATCAGTTCTTTGATTTCTTCCGGCAGAATAACACCGCCACCGCCACCGAAGATTTTAATCTGTGGTGAGTTTTTCTCTCTCAGAAGATCATAAATATATTTGAAATATTCGTTGTGACCACCCTGATATGATGTTAATGCAATAGCATTGGCATCTTCCTGGATTGCTGTATTCACAACTTCCTCTGCAGATTTATCATGCCCCAGGTGGATGACTTCAC
The DNA here is from genome assembly GCF_019236175.1 of Chryseobacterium sp. Lineage (GTDB taxonomy): Bacteria > Bacteroidota > Bacteroidia > Flavobacteriales > Weeksellaceae > Chryseobacterium. The sequence continues at coordinate 447,474 of NZ_JAFAJM010000019.1, read as the reverse complement.
ATCCTGTTCCCTGAATGACACGACGCATAATATTGATCGCAGCATCATGTCCGTCAAATAATGAGGCCGCTGTTACGATTCTTACCTTGTTGGTTGGAGTATATTTTTGGGTTTCCATAAAAATTCTAGAAAGTTTCTAAGTTTTCAAATATAATAATAAAAAAAGAACCTGTGTTTGATTTTATAATATTGTATGTCAGTTGTTTATCTGGGGATATTTAATTATATCCCCCCAGTTTTATGTTCACTTGTTTAAAAGTTGAATGGTTCGGTAACTACAGAATTAAAACGAGTGATACGGATTTTATTTTCAGACCTGCAGATCTTTAGATTCTCAAATTAATTTCTCTACTTTTGCACCATATTTAAGAGACATGCAGAAAGCTTTGATATATTTCGTATTAGGAACAGCCGTGAGCTTCCTTATTAATTATTTCTTTTTAAGTTCAGACCATATCGGTCTGGAATTGTATTATGCCGTTGCTTTCGGTGCGGCTTGGGGAATCGCATATTATCTCGATACACCGGATTTTACCCTTCCTAAAAAATTAGCATTGTCCTTTGTGGTAATGGGAGTTCTGGTGGCTATAGGAACTTTAATTTTTACACTGGAACTGGCTATTCCTTCTATTCTTAAATTTTCAATGGTCTTTGTTGCCTATTATTTAATTGCAAGCTTCAGGGGAAGTAAGTCATTAAGAAAATAAAATAAATGAGGCGGCCTGATAAGACCGTCTCATTTGATATTTAATGAATCATCAGGAAACTTACCAGAGCAAGCCCAACAACTAAAAACATCAATGCAAAGAAATTAGCCATAAACAATATCATACCGATGATGATACTTATTAATCCGTGTGGATGATAGACTCTGCGGTGAGCAATAAAGAAATATGCCATGCTGTATAATGACAGAATGCTTATTGTTAAATACAAAACAGTATTGATCAGCCAGAAGTCTGTTAAACCAGTCAGTTTAGTAAGTAAGAATATAAACAGGATGGTAAGTAGCAGGAATGAAAAGTAATGCAGGGTAAAAATTCCGTGATCAAAATACCACCATTTTTTCTTGCTGTGGAAAACCCATAAAAAGAAAGCAAAAAGCGGAAGGTAAATAAAAAGGGCTTTAGGCAGATTGTGGAATGATTTCTCTATCATATTGGTCACAATCTCCTCTTTTGTGACTCCTTTTTCTTTAAGTTCAAAAAATTTATGTGCAATGGGAATCTGTATAAAATCAAATACTGAAGGGTTCCGGGTTGCCGCCGAATCGTAGGATTTTTTTGTTTTATATTTTCCGAAACCCGCATTAGGGTCTATTTTTTTATTCATATCCAGCGCTTCCTCCAGGTCATCGATGCGGGTAGAATCGGGTAATACGCTCAGGCTTTTAATGGTAACAGAATCTTCGGCAGTCAGATTTTTTTTCGCTTTTATACTATCGATCAGTTTATGTGTTTCAAGGGATTTTAATTTTTGTGAAAAACTTATTTTGCCTTTGCTGTCTTCTTTGTGGCCGGTAAATCCCAGATTAACCATAGGAAAAAGAGCAAAGACAAAAAAGGTAATAAAGCTGACGAAAATATAAAGTTTTACCGGTGGTACAAATTGTTGTCTCTTGCCTTCCAGATAAGTATTGGTAAGTTTTCCGGGTTTGAACAGCAGATTTTTTAATGTTCCCCAAAACTGACCGTCATAATGGGTAAAATCTTCAATAAAGTGAGTAAAGAGAAAATGAAAAGGTTGTCGTCTTTCAATATTTTCCTGTCCGCAATGAGGGCAGAATCTTTCTTCGACGTGATGCCCGCAGTTCAGGCAGTTTTTGTCTTCTCTGATCTTTCCGTGGCTCATGAGTAAAAGTTTGTGGAGCAAATATAATTATTTCAGGTATACAAAAATTATATTGACAAACTTTTGGGGAAATCTTTAGAATAAATTTAAAAAAAAGAAAGAGTTGAGGAAAAAAACTCTTTACTTTATCATTTGTGTTCTTAGAATCTTCTAAAAACTTTTTTCATCGCCACAACAATTTACAAGATTTATGCCAAAGCTTAAAATAATGTTAAAATCTATTAAACAGGAGAGTTGGCAAGGATGTTCTATAGATTAAATAAAATATGTTTTTGGGTTACAAAAATAATTTGTACCTTTGCACACCCTTTTAGGGGTAAATTATGTTTAATCTTTAACTAAAACGTGTGAATACATTAAGTTACAAAACTGTTTCAGCGAACAAAGCTACTGCTAATAAAGAATGGGTTGTGGTAGACGCTGAAGGACAGCCGTTAGGTAGATTAGCTTCTACGGTTGCAAAGATTTTGAGAGGTAAGCACAAAACGAACTTTACACCTCACGTAGATTGTGGTGATAACGTTATCGTTTTGAATGCTGGGAAAATTACACTTTCCGGAAACAAGTGGGCTGATAAGACTTATATCTGGCATACAGGATATCCTGGTGGACAGAAGTCTATGACTGCGGCTGAACTTCAAAAGAAAGATTCTTTAAAGGTATTAGAGAAGTCTGTAAAAGGTATGTTGCCAAAAAACAGATTAGGAGCTGCTATCCTTAAAAATCTTTATTTATATGAAGGAACTGAGCACAAACATGAAGCTCAACAGCCTAAAACAATTAATGTTAACGAATTTAAATAATTAATATGTCTATAGTTCACAAAATCGGAAGAAGAAAAACTTCTGTAGCTAGAGTTTATGTAAAACCAGGTTCTGGAAACATTACAGTAAACGGTAAAGATGCTAAAGAATATTTCTCTACAGACGTAATGGTTTATAAATTAAACCAACCGTTTATCCTTTCTGAGACTGTTGGTCAGTATGACGTTACCGTAAACGTATTCGGTGGTGGTAATACAGGTCAGGCAGAGGCTATCAGATTAGGTATTTCAAGAGCTTTATGCGAAATCAACGCTGAGTTCAGATTAGCATTGAAGCCAGCTGGTTTACTTACAAGAGACGCAAGAATGGTGGAAAGAAAGAAGCCAGGTCAGAAAAAAGCAAGAAAGAGATTCCAATTCTCAAAACGTTAAGAATTGCGATAAGCTTAAAGCAATATGCAATAAGCTTTTTGAAAAACTTATTAAAATTTTTAATTCGCTTCAAAGCCTATGGCTTACTGCCTGAAGCTTAAAGCAAAATTGCCCGTTACGTTTAGCATCCAAACGCTTCTCCCATCTAAAGAAGTTGTTGATTGTTTAAAAGACGGAAAGTAAACTAACAAAAACAGAAAACATGGCAAAAGCAAATGTAAAAGACCTTTTAGAGGCTGGCGTACACTTCGGTCACATGACTAGAAAGTGGAATCCAAATATGGCTCCGTACATTTTTATGGAGAAAAACGGTATTCACATTGTAGACTTACATAAAACAGCAGTTAAATTGGATGAAGCTTGCAACGCTTTAGAAAAATTAACTTCTGCAGGTAAAAAAGTTCTTTTCGTAGCGACTAAGAAGCAAGCGAAAGAAGTGGTTGCAAAACACGCTTCTGAACTTAATATGCCTTATATTACAGAAAGATGGCCTGGAGGTATGTTAACGAACTTCGTTACAATCAGAAAGGCTGTAAAGAAGATGAACTCTATCGACAAAATGAAAAAAGACGGTACGTTCGAAACTTTATCTAAAAAAGAAAGATTACAAGTTGACAGACAAAGAGCTAACTTAGAGAAGAACTTAGGTTCTATCGCTGACATGGTTAGACTTCCGTCTGCTGTATTTGTAGTTGATATCTTAAGAGAACACATCGCGGTAACTGAAGCTAAGAAATTAGGTATTCCAGTTTTCGGTATCGTTGATACAAACTCTGACCCTAGAAAAGTTGATTTCGTTATCCCAGGAAACGATGATGCTTCTAAGTCTATTGATATGATCCTTAGCGTAGTTTCTGAATCTATCAAAGAAGGTCAGTCTCAAAGAAAAGCTGATAAAGAAAAATCTAAAGAAGAAGGAGAAAAAGTATCTGCTGATACAGATGCTGATTTCGATGCAGAATAATTAAAGATTTTCTTTACTATAGAAAAAACGCTGGATTTTGGTCCGGCGTTTTTTTATGAATATGCTGCAAATAGTGAATCTGCATGATGACAGGATGTGCATATTGCTTTATACAAAATATAAACCCCACAGCTGGTCTGCGGGGTTTTGTATTTTAGTTCGATAGTTTTATAGCATAGGAGCTTGTAATAAACTTTGTGGATTGGTAAGAAGAATTACAAAGTGTACCGGAGAGTCTGTAATTTTGATTTTTAAGAACCATTGTATATCCTATTTTGCCTGCACCTATTGGGATCTTCTTAAAAAAATTATTTCCGCTGATGGTAAGTACCATATTACAGGGAGACTTATTTTCTACTGAAATAGAGGTTCTGGGGTTACCGGGGTCATCATTATTAAGAAGGTCACTAAGGACTTCAGCAGTTTCAGGTTTATAAGTCTTTATAAGCTCGTTATACTCTCTTTCTGTACTGGCGGCATTACCGGTATTACCTGACGGATAAGGAGTCCTTACGGGATAGTTTCCGTAGTTGTTGATGCTACAGCTGGTAAGCATAAGAGATATGCCGGCAAGGGCCAATAGCTTTTTCGTATCCATTTATTTTTTTGCTTTTCTTTTTTTATGTGTTTTTTCGGGAACCGTTTCCAGCTTCATAGTCTCTTTTTTTCTGTCTGCTTCCGAAAGAGGCTTTCCGGGATTATCTATTGTAATAAAGATACTTTTTTTTATTTCTTTCTTAGAAAAATATTTCAGATCACAGACATTACTATTGAGAGTGTAGCTGCCTTTATTGATCACAACGAAATTTTCTCCGTGGGCAGGTACTGCAAGGTTATAGTAATCATTTCCTTCAATTCTTAATACAATATTACAATCTGAATTATTCTTGAATAGCAGAATGACTTCGTGGCTGGTAATATCTTCATTAAGCATTGCATTCAGCAGTTTTACCGTTTTTTCTTTATGTTCGGAAGAGGTTTCGGTAAGCAGTCTTTTGAATTCTTCAGCATCATCGGAATTTGGATTTCTTATAACACCTTGGGGAATATCAGAAATAACAGGTCTTGCCTCCATGGGTTTAGCATAGCGCGCTCCCTTGGTCCAAGCAGCATTTTTTAAGGCGATCAGCTTAGGCTTTAATACACTTCTTTTCGGATCGTCCGGATGTGCCGTTTTAAGGTATTCTTCAATTTCTTTGATATTTGTGCTTTTGAGAATGTCTTTACTGCCTTTTTGTGCGGAAGTAAAGACGGGGAGTAAGAAAATGAAGAATAAAATAGTCAGAAAATTTTTTCCCATCAATATAAGTTATAGCATCAGCTGATTCGGAATTTGATATAAGTAATCGTCTTTCCTTTAGCTGAGAACAGTTCTTCATAATAGGTTTTAATGTCTCTTAAATGCTCGGTATTGGGATCATATTCCGGTGCACCATAGATATCATGATGAGCGCTTATAATTTCGTAACCCGCTCCTTGTAAATATCCCAGCGTATAACCGTGTAAAAATTCTGAATCGGTTTTTAAGTGAATGATCCCGCCTGGTTTTAAGAATTTTTTATATCGTTCTAAAAAATCAGGATGGGTAAGCCTGTGTTTGGTTCTTTTGAATTTGATTTGAGGGTCGGGAAAAGTAATCCAGATTTCATCTACTTCATTTTCAGCGAAGAAATAATCAACAAGTTCAATCTGTGTTCTTAAGAAGGCCACATTATTCATGTTGCTGTCTACCGCTTCTTTGGCACCAAACCAGAATCTGGCCCCTTTAATATCAATGCCAATAAAGTTTTTTTCAGGAAAAGTTTTGGCTAATCCTACAGAATATTCCCCTTTTCCGCATCCTAGTTCAAGAACAATAGGGTGGTCATTTTTAAAGAAATCTTTTCTCCAGTTTCCTTTTAATTCAAAACCATGAAGAGCATCCTCTCTTGTGGGTTGGATAACATTCGGTAATATTTTGTTTTCTGCAAATCTTGCTAATTTATTCTTGCCCATGAGTCATTTAAAATGACTGCAAAAATACTAAAATTTGCATATATTTTTTGCCTTTTGGAAGTAAAAGACATTCAGAGAGCAAGTTTATAATGTTGATTATTGAGCAGGGGCACTTCCCAGAGCAACCATGATGGGTCTTTGAACTGTTTTTTGCGAGGCATACTGTGCACCGCAGACCAGACTGGTGAAAAGGTATTGTCCTTTTTCAATCACGATTGAATTTTCACCCTGAGCAGGTATGGCAAGCCTGTATTTAATAGTTCCTACACTTTCCATTCTTACAATGATATTACAGTCGGACTGATTCCGGATTAGAACAATACATTCTTTGGCATTCGGATCATTGTCAAATAAAGAGTTGAGTATTTTAACCGTTTTGTTCTGATGTTCTACAGGAGAAACTGCCATCAGCATATTGAATTCCTCCGCTTCGGCATTGGGGATGGCAGCATTAGCCGTCGTGTTGATGACAAAGGTATTCTGGGTATTACTGGGCGTAAACACTGTTGTCGATTTTTTAGCGGCGAGTTCAGCTTTATATTTTGCGATTTGCTTTTGCTTGATGATAGCGTTCATTTCATCAAAACTAATCTTGGTGGAAGGCCTTCTTTTTAATAATGCAAGCATTTCCTGCATATCTTTTACCTTTTGATCTTCAGGATGGGCATTTTTGATGTATTCTCTCATCATTTCCATGACCCGGGGCTTTAAAACTGATCTCCGCGGATCATCCGGATGTGCGTCTCTTAAAAAAGCATTGATTTCGTAGATATTATTGCTTTTTAAAATATCACTATAGTCTTTCCCCTTTTTTTGGGCAGACAGGCTTAGGCACAGCATTGCGCAAAAAAATAAAAGTAATTTTTTCATTAATACTTATTAAGTTAAAGTTGGGTGCCTTCTCTTAATTCGGGTTTGGTGGTGATTAGCTGTAAAGTGATAACGAAATATAATTCTTTTTATTTTAAACACTTTATTGTGACATAAAATTAATGATATTTTTGAATATTGTGAAAGTATTTATTGATAAAATGGAAGAATCTATATTGATTGCTTTAGGCTGCTTCGGAAAAATAGGGAGTAAAAAAATAATCCATGAGAAGATTCATGGATTATCGTTTATGCTATAATAATAATTTTATTTGGAGATCACTTCCTGAAGATGTGAGTTTCTTAATCTTCTCTGGTAAATAGGAAGGTATTTTTCAATAGGAATTTTGACTGCTTCAAAATTTCCCGCCAGTACATAAGGCTGAATATTTTCAGAAGTATACACAAACTGAAGGAAATTATCAATCAGGTTTTCCGGAATTTTAAATTTAAGAAAATAATCTTTCCCTAAATAGTTTTTAATCTGGGCCACTGAATTATTCATGTTTTCATAAGCCTGATAACGTTGTTTCTTTTTCCTTTCTCCGGAAAGAATGTCATAGATACTTTCCAGACTGAAGGTAAGACCTCCGTCTCTTAAACCTGCTACCGGAAGCTCAGGAGGATTTCCGTCTCCTTTGGGTTCAGGAAGGCCGATCACCTTTTTTATAGCCAGGCTCTTATCTTCTTTTCTTATAGAGTTGACATCATATCGCAGATTTCCGGTGGGTTTGAATCTGTTGAGTACAATTTCCTGAATTTCATAATAGGCTATTTTCAGCTCAACGAGATTTTTTTGTTCTATCAGCTGAGGAGTAAGTTTAATATCTTTTCTTTCCGTAACAATAGACGTAAAACGAATTACATCACCGGCATTTGCAGGTATGGTAAAGTTTCCGTTGTAATCGGTAAGTACGGTTTTCTGAGTATTCAGATTGGTAACATATACCTGATTGAGATACAAAATAGAGTTGTCTCTTAGGAAGACCTCGCCGGCGTATATTTGTGCATTGATTTTTACCAGAAAAGCCAATAGCAGTAAAGTAAACAGTTTCTTCATATAATTGGCAAAATTACATAGAAATAAAGCAATTTGTTTCTAGTGAGATCAAGAATACAGGTTAAAGTTATATTAAACTTTAATAGTAAATTGTTAATGAGTGTTATAAACTTGTGACTCATCTGAAATTCGGACTAAGAAGTTTATAAATTAATTAAAAATATTGTCTTTTTAATAAAGATAAAAAAGTCCTGATAAAAGAGAGTTCAAATGGAAATAGAGTATTTCGTCAGGACTCTTTTTTATTTCAGACAAAGGTCTATCTGTGTTTTACCAGAAGCCAGCTGGAAAACTTCATACTGAGCGTGGAACCATATTCTGTCCAGCTGATGAAATACCAATAAGTTGCGGTGGGTACATATCTCCCGCCAACTCTTCCGTCCCACGTATATCTGTTTTCAGGATTTCCTCTGAAAACTTCAGCTCCATACCGGTCAAAGATTCTGAACTCAAGATTTTCATTGGCCATTAGCGCGGAATAGTTGATTCCCTCATTATACCCATCTCCGTTGGGAGTAATGGTGTTGATAAGGTTTATGATGGCAAATTGTTTTTTAACTTCACCACAAAGCTTAGAATCTCTTACAAAAACGGTATGAGCTCCTCGGGTTACATTCTGAAATACATTTGAACTCTGCCATATCACTCCGTCCAGAGAATATTCATAAGGCGGAGTTCCTCCTGTGACTCCAATTTTTACCGTTGTTCCGTCAATTTCAATAGAAGAAATAACAGGTAAAGGTATTTCCGTTACATTGATATATTGTCTGTATACACAGCCATTATGGGTAAGATCTACCCAGTATGCACCTACACTAACATTGGTGATAGAATGTGTAGTGGCTCCTGTGCTCCATAAATAGGTGTCAAAACCTGGACCTGCGTCTAATGTGGTTGTCATTTTAGGACATACTACCTGATCTTTTAACAGATCTGATTTTTTAGGAACTTTAATGGTGATCTTAATAGAAGCTACTTCAGGGCATACTCCGTTTTTTTCAAAGCGTATATAAAATGTTTGAGAATTGGTAATATTAGCTCCTGCAGAAACCGGATTACTTCCATTCTGTGCATCAGAAAGATTGGCATAAAATGTAAAAGTGACGTTTGGATCTGTAGTGAACAATGCCATGTATTGCGATAAATTAACGGATTTTATTCCATCTAAATTATCATCACAGACATCTTGATTCGCAGATGTTGTTAATAATTGTATGCGGGCTCCGATGCTGAATTGTAAAGGTTTGATAACCGGTGTACAGCCATCCGGTGAGTCTACTCTGATATAAATTGTAGTTGCAGTAGTGTAGCTCCAGTTATTGGGAAGCGTATTGGTATTTCCTGCATTGGCATCAGCCAGATTAGCATAATATCTTACATTCGTAAAATAAGCAGGATTATTTAAAACAATATTTGTTATATTGGAAAGAACGACTGTGACGGTGCCATCCAGATTATCGTCACAAAAAGCTCCGTTATAGTTATCTACTATTACAGCTTTATTAAAAAGTTTAAGGGTGATTTTCGCAATACTTTTACAGCCAATATTGTTTTTTATAACAGCATATACAATGGTTCCGTTTAATGCATTATATGTATTCGGGTTGTTAATGAGTGTTGCAGGATTTTCTGTTTGTGCATCGGCTAGGCTGGGGTAGTAGGTTATGGTAACGGGTGAATTGGAAGTCACATTGGCGATGGGCAGATTAAATGTCCCCTGTCCGTTGATATCACAAACACTTAAAGAAGCATCTGTTACCGTTAAAGACTGGATATTGATGGTTACTGTTATTGTTTCACAATCCGGAAAATCGGGGTCATTCCCACAGAAAGAATAAGTAAAAGTATCAGTTCCTACGGTCCCTGGAGTATTCACCGTATAAGTAATCACTCCGGTAGCGGGATTTATAACGGCAGTTCCCAGAGCGGGAGGTGTTGTAATGGCTACGGTAGAAGGAACCGGTGTTTGTGTTGAGTTGCTAAAAGCCGGGGTAATGGTTTTATCTGTACATGTATTGTAGGTAGCTGTACTTAGTTTTGTACAGTTTACAACTTTATACTGTGCCGTTACTAAAGGGGCACAGCGCCCCATGGTTACAGAACAGGTGTAGTAGCCCGGAGTTGTAGGCGTGATGGATGATCCTGTGGCATTGGTAATAATGATTCCATTCCTGTACCATTGATAGGTATCATAAATAATAGGATCTACGGTGAGGACAATACCAGGAATACAGTTTCCTCCTGATTTCAGGATGACAGGCTGGGTAGGAAATCCGGCAAAAAAACCTCCGTAGCCGATAGCATCACTTCCTGCAGTAATCCCTCCTGTAATTGCTTTATCAGAAACTATGGTAATCGTACCGGTAACATTAGGAATTCCATAGGTTACCCAGTTATTTGTTCCTGTCATATCATAAGGTCCTGCAGACGCAGGGGGGAAGTTACCATTTACAGTTACGACGGCCCCTCTTTCAGTGATGAGATTTAATTTGGTGGGAATATTCAGAATACCGGAAGGGTTTCCGTTTGAGTAAACAAAATTTTCATCAATAAATCCGATTTCATTGATTTGTTTGGGTAAATAACAATTGAGCGCGGGAATAAAATTAAATCCGCCCGTTGCTACCTGATCCTGAGCATTGGAACTTCCTGCCAGTATTTGATATATATAAGCATTTTTAGATGTTTTGACATATAAATTATAATGTCCTGCAGTTCCCTGCAACATATATTTATTGTCGGGAATTACGAAATACTTTCCTGCGTTGATTGTTGCTAAAGGCAGAATTTCATTATTTACAAAAATCTGGGTATTGTCTTCAGTGGCAATTACTACAGCGCCTTCCATATTGGTTCCGGGGGTGCCATTACCCTTTACCAGGGCAAATTCATTCCCAAGCCTGTCTACAGGAACAGCCTGATCCATTAAGATGTCAGAGCTTGAGGGGTAGTCACCTGCATATTGCCCGTTAAAATTTCCGTTGGTTACATTGATTGGTTTATTGGCGGTAATTTTGGCACCGATAAATCCGTCGAAGTTTCCTGAAAGATCTCCAATACCATCAATGATATAAGACTGGCCCTTGTTTAAAGTAAAGGTCATAAAAGGAGTACTGGTTCCTGTAGTTCCGTTTGAAAACTGAACAAGCGGGCTGTATCCGGTGATCGTAACGATTGTGTTGTCTTCAGTGGCGAGTACGCTGGTCATAAAATCCAGAATGGTATTGCTGACTGAAATAGGAGCAGAGGCTGCATAGAAATTTTTTCCGGTAGAAGGAATCCCTTTTGAGGTAATGATTTCTGCGTGGTTATACACCGAAAACCTTAGATTGGCATAGAATGGAAATTCTGCTTTTAAGTAAAGCCCTTTAGTAGTGGGAGTAAACAGGTCAGTCTGAAGGGTGGTAATAATATAGGATCGCAGAACATCAAATTTCTGAGGATTGTTCTTGCTGATATTTACTGTCCCGATCAGTATATTATTATTGTAAATACTAACCGGAAAAGGAGTTGTTCTGTTGGTGGACAAATAGATTTTCTGATAGGGGTTAGGATTTCCGGTCCGGTCTACCATCGGAGCAAACCAGTGCTCTCTGTCTAATTGAGCAAAGGTAAAGGTGAAAATATAAAATATAAATAAAAAAGATAGAATTTTCTTCATTCAGTATTAGTCTTTATCACAAATTTAATAATAAAAAGTATTAAATCGTTAGAAAGATAATAAAAAAACCACGATTGTAAAATCGTGGTTTTGAAAATGTTATCAGGTAGTATTATTCTCTGTTTTTTACTAAAATCCAGCCTGAATATTTTACATTGGTTTGTTTGTTGTTGGGTTCAGTCCAGCCTACTTCATACCAATAGTTTCCTGTAGGGACTCTTTTGTTACCGTCAATTGTTCCGTTCCACTTATATCCGTTGGATTTATCAGCCTGATAAATTTTAGCTCCGTATCTGTCAAAGATATTAATGACCAGATTGTTTTTGTTGGCTAATGCAGAATAGTCGATAGCATCGTTTACTCCGTCGTCATTAGGGGTAATTACATTAATCAGATTAGGAATTGTAAGATCTACTTTGATAGGGGTACAATTGTAATCATCTTTTACGTATACGCTTACATTTCCTCTAGGTAAATTAGTAAATACATTAGATTCCTGCCAGTTTAAGTTGTCAATAGAGTATTTGTACGGAGGGGTTCCGCCTATTACATTTACGGTGATGGTAGTACTGGCAATATCAATATTAGTAATTACCGGCTGTTCTGATGCATATACTTTTACGGTTTGTGTGGTTACACAGTCTCCTGTTTTAAGTTTTACCCAATAAGTTCCTACACCTACATTCTGGATTACCTGAGTGGTAGCTCCGGTGCTCCACAGGTAACCTTTAAATCCTGGGCCTGCATCAAGAGTCGTTTTGCCTTCCATACAGATTATTTTATCTGCTAGAATATCGGATTTTACAGGAGGCAACACAGTAAGAGTTACTTCTGCAACGCTAAAACATCCGTTAGCATTAGTTACTTTTACATATACCACGCCATTAGGAGCGATATAAGTTAACGGATTTAATATTTCATTGGTTCCTGCATTAGCGTCAGCAAGAGAAGGGAAATAGGTTTTAGTAATATTATTCTGTGTGGTAACCAGAGCATTTGTCAGGTTAAATAAACCTGTTGCAGGATTAGATTCAATAAAACAGGTTCTTAATCCGGCATTATTAACGATAGGGCTCTCAGAAACCGTTAAGTTGAGTGTTACTTCTTCACAATCTGTAAAATCAGGATTGTTTCCGCAGAATTTATAAACAATAGTATCCGGGCCTGCATATCCGAAAGTAGGGGCATAGCTTATTACTCCGGTTACAGGGTCAATGATTGCGGTACCATGTGTTGGTTGTGTAAGGATAGTTACCGTACCGGGAACTACTGCTTGTGTAGAGTTTGTAAATGTCGGCACAATTTGTTTTACCACACCACATACTGTATCATCTTTGGTAGTTTTAGTAAGACATGTGTATACTTTGTAAACCGGTGTAATAACTGGAGTACACGATCCAACGGTGATTCTTACGGTGTAATTACCGGACTGAACAGGGGTATATGAATTTGAATTTGCTCCTGGAATAGGGGTGTTGTCTTTAAACCACTGGTATGTATCAAAGCTGTCACCTACTTCCAGAACAAGGCCTGGAATACAGTCTCCGGTTTGTTTTGCGATTACAGGAATAGATGAAAACCCTGCAAAATAACCACCATATCCAACAACACCACTTCCTCCTGAAATACCTGCAGTTACAGCTTTTGTAGAAGTTATGGTAACGTTTCCGGTGATATCGGGAATAGAATAGGATACCCAGTTGTTGGTGCCGCTTACAGGATATGGTCCCTGTGAAGCAGGTAAGGCCGCTCCGTTTACTGTAACGGCTGCTCCGGTTTCAGTAAGAATATTCAGTTTTACAATATGACTGGTAAGGGTTGTATAATAAGGTAAATCTTTGATTTTTCCTATCTCGTCAATTTTTCTCGGAAGATAACAATTCAACGGCGGTATATAATTGAATCCAAGAGTTGCATTACTATCAGCAATACCTGCCATTAACTGATATACATATACATTTTTTGTAGTTCTGATGTACATGTTGTAGTGGTTGTTCCCCTGGTTAATATAATTAGTGTTACTTGCTTTATTCACTCTGTAGCTTTCTCCTTCATCAAGAGTAACAACAGGCGCAGTAGCGTTGTTAATGAATACCTGAGTTCCGCTTTCAGTGGCAACGATTAATGCATCTTCCATTCTTTTGGCAATATTTCCGTTACCTTTTACCACTACGAATTCGTTTCCTAAACGGTCTACCGGCACAGATTGGTCCATAATAATATCGGAACCATCCCAATAACCGGTTGCAGGTATAGCAAACTGTCCGTTAAAGTTTCCGTTGGTCACAGAAACAGGTTTGTCTGATTCAATTTTTGCTCCTATGAATCCTTCTTTATTCGCATTCTGATCACCTACTCCTTCAATAATATAAGACTGTCCTTTATTAAGGGTAAAAGTAAGGGTAGGGTTGCTTGCTCCTGTCCATCCGTTCGTAAAGACGACATTGGCGTTGTAATTGGAAACCGTAACCTTTGTATTGTCTTCTGTGGCTAAAATACCGGCAGTAAAATTATATCCGCTGTCAGATTCTTCAATAGGTGCGGTAACGGCATAGAATTTTTTTCCGATCCCTGCTTTTCCTTTTGAAGTTAATATTTCACCATGGCTGCTTACAGAAAATCGGTAGGTTGCAAAGAATGGTTTGGTTCCCTTTAGGTATAAGCCTTTATTTCCAGGGCTGAAAAGTTCTCCGGTAGTACTGGCTACCATTCTGTTTAATGGCACATCAAATGTTTGTGGTGCTCCTTTGCTGATCGTAACGGTAGCCAATAATGTATTATTACTATAAATTTCTACAGGAAATGGTGTTGTGGAATCGGTAGAAAAATATAAAGCCTGTTTAGGATCATAGAGCTTGCTTGCTCTGGCTGCCATAGGGGCAAACCAATGTTCTGTGTCTCTTTGGGCAAAAAGCATTTGAACCGCCAAAAATAACAACAGAAAAACGGATAGAGTTTTCTTCATAGACGTTGGATTAGATTTTTACAAAAATAGCAGAATAATTGATTAGTTTTGAAAATATTTTCACAGAATGATTGATATATTAATAAAATAAACCACGATTACTTAATCGTGGTTTACAAAAATATATTTGAAATGAATTATTCTCTATTTTTTACAAGGATCCATCCTGTGTATTTTATGGGAGTTTTTTGTTTATTAGACTCATTCCAGGTAATATGGTACCAGTAGGTTCCGGTTGGAACTTTTTTATCAAAATGCTTTCCGTCCCATTTGTAGTTGTTAAACTTATTTCCTGTGAAGATTGAATTTCCGTATCTGTCGTATACTGAGAACGTAAGGTTCTCTTTATAACCCAGCTCACTGTAATCTATATAATCATTTACATTATCACCATTAGGCGTAATAGCATTTAATAAATTAGGAACTGTAATTTCAACAGCTACAGGAGTACAGTCGTAAGCATCTTTTACATAGAAGGTATGCTGCCCTCTTGTTAACCCGGTGAATACATTGGAGTCCTGCCAGTTAACAGTTCCGTCTACAGCATATTTATAAGGTGTTTTTCCTCCATTTACTATTACTGTTGCTGTGTTATTGTTAAGTTCAATCTGTTGGATAACCGGATCTTCCACCTTTCTGACGTGTACAATTTGTGTCAGGAAACATCCGTTTTTACCAAGAATGACAGAATATTCTCCAACACCAATGTTTCTGATTCCGGAAGTAGTGGCTCCGGTATTCCATACATATGAATCATATCCCGGTCCTGCATCAAGATTTGTTTTGGCATCCATACAAATATACTGATCTATAAGGATAGGAGATTTCTTAATAGGTAGTGGAGTTAAAGTGATTTTTGCATTGGCGGTACAACCTTCCGTTGTTGTTATTTTTACATATACAATTCCTCCTGTTGACGGGAATTTATCCGGTGTTGTGATCTCATTAATTCCTGCATTAAGGTCAGCAAGTGTACGATAATATTTTTTAACAACAGAAGTATAATCGGTTACTTTAGCTTTAGTAAGATCAAAATAGGCATAAGGGTCTACATCGTACCAACATGCTGTAATCGTAGCATCCTGTACAATGAAAGGAACTACGGTAAGTTTTAAAGTGATTTGCTCACAATCTATAAATTCAGTAGCGGCACCACAGAATTTATACACGATAGTGTCTGGTCCAAGGTAACCTGCATTAGGGGTATAAGTAATCTGGCCTGTAGCAGGATTGATCACGGCTGTACCCTGAGCAGGGGGAGTCAGGATTACTACTGTTCCGGGAGCAGGCGTTTGTGTAGAAGACGTAAAAGCAGGAGTAATCACCTTCGTGGAACAGGCGTTCAATGTTTGTGTCGTCTGTTTTAAACAGGTTTGTACTTTATAGATAGGGGTAGTAACCGGCGGGCATGTTCCCATTGTCACTTTCACAGTATAGTTTCCGGATTGTGTCGGAGTATAAGTATTAGCTGTTGCTCCGCCTATAGCAACTCCGTTTCGGAACCATTGATAAGTTTCATAGCCGTCATCCAATTCAAGAATAATACCCGGAACACATTCTCCGGTTTGTCTTGCAATAACAGGAATTGAAGAGAAACCTGCGAAATATCCACCATACCCTACGGCGCCACTTCCTCCTGCAATACCGGCAGTAACTGCTTTGGTAGATCCGACAGTAACATTCCCTGTTATATTAGGAACAGAATAAGACACCCAGGCGTTAGTTCCTGTAACAGGATAAGGTCCCTGTGTAGTAGGAAGGGGATTATTATTTACCGTAACAACAGCTCCTGTTTCTGTAAGGATATTTAATTTTACTGTATTAATCGTCGGAGGTAGAATATTAACCATAGAGATTTCATCAATCTTTCTTGGAAGGAAGCAGTTCAATGGCGGAACATAATTGTAGCCTTCTGTAGCTGTATAATTGTCAATACCTGCTAAAAGCTGGTAAACATAGACATTTTTTGTCGCTTTTATGTGCATATTATAATGGCCGTTCCCCTGGTCGATATATTTATTTACAAAGGTTGCATTGGGGCCTTCACATGCACGAACCCATTGCCCTTCATTCAGTGTGGCGATAGGCGTTGTGGATCCGTTTACAAATACCTCGGTATTGTCTTCTGTGGCAATAATCAAGGCGTCTTCATCTCCATCGGTTATACCACCGTTTCCTTTTACCAGAACAAATTCATTTCCTAGTCTGTCGGTAGGTACAGATTGATCCATTACAATATCAGAGCCGCTTCCTTTAAGGTTGGGTAATGCAAACTGGCCATTAAAGTTTCCATTGGTAACAGAAATCGGTTTATCGGAAACTATTTTTGCCCCAATAAATCCACTGGCATTTGCTCCTGTATTTTGAAGCCCTTCAATAATATATGCTTTTCCTTTGTTTAGGGTAAAAGTCATTGTTGGATTGGTCGTTCCGCTGGTACTATTTGAAAACTGAACACCAGCAGCATATCCTGAAACGGTTACAGTCGTATTATCTTCTGTGGCTAAAATTCCGGTGGTGAAGTTGAGGAAACTGATCGTTTGTCCGGTCATTGGAGTTGCTGCTGCATAGAACTTCTTTCCAATACCGGCTTTCCCTTTGGAGGTTAATATTTCTCCATGGCTGGAAACACTGAATCTAAAGTTTACGAAATAGGGTTTAGAACCTTTGGTATAAAGACCTTTGCCTACTGACACAAACTTTTCATTAAGGTTGGAGGTAATCATATACTCAGTGTTGATAGAGTAGACCTGAGGATTACCCTTGCTTATTGTTACCGTGCCCAATAGCGCATTATTACTATATATTTCTACAGGAAAAGGAACTGTTGAATCCGTAGAAAAGTATAATGCCTGCTGCGGGGAGGAAAGGGCTGATGCGTTTGCTGCCATTGGAGCAAACCAATGCTCAGTGTCTCTTTGGGCAAAGAGTGTATTAATAGTCAAAAAAATTAATACAAAGCTGAGTAAAAATCTTTTCATGTGTATGGAATTAGGATTTCTACAAAATTAAAATAAAAAATGAAATATTGTTAATGAAAATTAAGTAATTATTAACAATTACTCTCGATTCTTAATTAAAATCCAGCCGGAATGCGAAACTGGTAATTTTGTATCAGGCTCTATCCATTTAAGAACATACCAATAAGTTCCGGTTGGAAGGTTTCTGCCGTTGGCCTTTCCATCCCATATATAATTTTTATCAGATGATTTATAAATCTGGGCTCCGTATCGGTCTGCTACTTCAATACTCACATTTTGTTTTATTCTTAAATCCGTATAATTAAGAACATCGTTGATACCGTCACCATTAGGGGTAATGGCATTCACCAGATTAAGAACCAGAAATTCTTTAATCACAGGACTACATCCGTCTGATCCTAACACATACATGGTATGAATTCCTCTTGATAACCCGGTAAACACATTAGAGGTCTGATAATCAATACCATTGAGTGAATACCTGTATGGGGCCGTTCCTCCTGTTACATAAACCGTTGCCGTAGCATTAACAACATCAATTCTTGTAATGGTTGGAGCTTCTGCAGTTGAAACAGTAACAGTCTGACGGTATACGCATCCATTGAATCCAAGATCTACAAAATAGGTCCCTGCACCTACGCTCGTGGTTTGTGTTGTTGCTCCGTTACTCCATAAATAGGAAGAAAACCCGGGTCCTGCATCTAAAATAACTTTTTCACTTGAACAAATTACCTGATCACGAAGGCTCCCGGATCTTTTGGGCGATTTTAGAGAAAGTGTTAAAACTCCTGTATTAGGACATGATGTGTTACTTTGAAACCTGATATAAATGACTTTTACAGAGGTAAGAATCTGGTTTGCTGCAATAGGGTTTATTCCTGCCTGAGCATCAGCCAGTGAAATGTGGAATGATAAAATGACTCCAGGATCTGTGGTAAATAATGTTTTATAGTCATTGAGATTAACGGCTTCAGATCCGTTAAGGTCATTGTCACAGATTTCAGCTTTTACATCATTTGTAATCAGTGGAATTTTATTTCCGATCGTAAAGTTAATCTGTCCCATAGCCGGAGGGCAGTCTCCCGTAATGGCAGCTACTCTTACATATACGGTTGTGCTTGCCGTATAAGTCCAGTTGGCAGGTAATGTATTTCCGTTTCCTGCGTTAGCATCTGCCTGGTTAAGATAATATCTAACATTGAAGTTGGCTGGGTTGGTAACGATTTGCGAAGTTACATTAGTAAAGTTAACGCTGACAATTCCATCAAAATTATCATCACAGATATTAGCATTAAAGTTATTAGTGTTGATATTAGGTGAAGGCGTAGTCGTTAAAGTAATCATTGCTGTTTTAGAACATCCGTATGATGATGTTACATTGGCATATACTATTCCCGGCGGAGCAGAATATGCTGCAGGATTAGTGATCTGGCCTGTTAAGTTAGCATTGGTAAAATAAGTAATGCTGATTCCTGGCTCGGTAGTAAGGGAGGCTGTTGTCAGATTAAAGGTTCCGTTCCCGTTATTAGCCGCACAGGAAGATAAAGAAGTATTATTGGTCTGAAGAACTTTAATATCCATTACAATTTTAAAGTATTCAAAAGAAGCCGGGCTTCCGGTTCCCTGAATATAATAAATAAAAGTATCCGTAGTATCAGTCGTAAGACCTGTGTTGGGAGTATAAGTAATTTGCCCTGTTGCAGGATTTACGGTTGCTGTACCATAGGCAGGTGGTGCAATAATACTGGTGTAGGCAGGATCTATGGTTTGGGCTGAACTGGTAAATGCGGGAGCAATTGTCTTTGTATTACATGATCCTATAGGGTATGTAGTTGTTGTAATAGGTGGGCATACTGTATAATCATATTCTGAGGTCATTCTTGATTCACAGTTGTTTTTGGTGATATAGCATGTGAAAATTCCCGCTCCGTATAATTCCGGATTAATGAAATAAGAAGTAGCACCGGGAATCTGAACTCCGTTAAAATACCACTGATAAGCATCATAGCTGTTGTCTACTTCAAGGCGGACTCCTGCATAGCAGTCACCTGTTTTTGTAATCGCCGGAACAGAAGAGAATCCTGCGAAATATCCTCCGTATCCTACAGCACCGTTTCCTGCGGCTATTCCTGCGGTTACGGGTTTGTTGGAGGCTATAGTTGCATTACCTGTTACACTGGGAATAGAATAAGTTACCCAGTTAGGATTTCCGGTTACAGGATAAGGTCCGTTAGCGGCGATGATAGGGTTTCCGTTATAGGTTACCGAAGCACCGGTCTGGGTAATAATATTAAGTTTGGTTCCGTAAGATGTATTTCCGATTTTATCGATAAAACCGATTTCATTGATTTCTTTGGGTAAAAAGCAGCTTAGTGGCGGGATAAAATTCATACCACCTGTCGCATAAACCGTACTTCCGGAAGTTCCTGCCAGAAGCTGATAGATATAAACATTATTATTAGCCGAAATACTCATGTTATAATTACCATTCCCCTGGTTGATATAGTTGGTTCCCTGTACAATATAATATTGTCCCGTATTAAGAGTAACGCTGTTGAGCACGTTTCCGTTGACGGTAAGTTTGGTATTGTTAGCTGTAGCCACTACTAAAGCAGCTTCCATTCCTGAATTGGCAGGGCCGTTTCCTTTTACCATCACAAAATCTTTTCCCAGTCTTTCCACAGGAACAGACTGATCCATTACAATGTCTACATTGGTACTATTCTGGGTTGTATAAATACTGTTAAAATTTCCATTGGTTACGGATATAGGTTTTGTGGCTGTAAGTTTGGCTCCTATTAATCCTGTTAGATTGGCTGAAGCTGTAGAACTTACCGCTTCAATAATATATGATTTACCCTTATTCAGAGTAAACGTTCTTGTAGTAGCCGAAATACCGTCTGAAAAAACAACATTAGGATTATATCCGGACAAAGTTACTGTAGTATTATCTTCAGTAGCGGTGATTCCTATGGTAGCATTTACATAAGGTTTGGCAGATGTTACTGGTGCTACGCCTACAAAAAAGTTTTTCCCGATTCCGGCTAATCCTTTTGAAGTAATAATTTCTGCCTGATTCGGAACTGCAAATCTGTAACTGGCAAAGAATTTTTTACTGCCTTTTACATAGAGTCCCATAGAAGTAGCTCTGAACAGGCTTGATAATGAAGAGGCGATCATATAATTGTTCGGAACCGTTACCCTTACAGGGTTTCCTTTACTTACCTGTACATTGGAAAATACAGCATTGTTATTATAAACCTGTACGGAGAAAGGAGTGGTTTCGTTGGTTGACAGATACAGATAGCCTTCAGGGGTTCCCTGAAGATCACTTGCAGACATAGGAGCAAACCAGTGCTCAGTATCTAATTGTGCATTAACGAATAAACAAAGAAAAGTACAAATAGCTAGTAGAAATTTTTTCATGCGTTATTATAAGGGCCGCAAATTTAAGTATTAAAAATTGATTTTTTGCATAAAAAAATTCTTTGAAATTCAGATTATTATGTAATTGTTGAATATTTAAAATTCACGTTACACAACGTTCATATTGAGACGTAAATTCCATAAAAAAATCCCGATGAATTTCATCGGGATTGTTATTTTGAAAAGATAACTTAATTATAAGCTTACTCTTATAAATCCTGT
This sequence comes from Chryseobacterium sp., assembly GCF_019236175.1. Classification (GTDB taxonomy): domain Bacteria; phylum Bacteroidota; class Bacteroidia; order Flavobacteriales; family Weeksellaceae; genus Chryseobacterium. Next base: position 426,284 of record NZ_JAFAJM010000019.1, on the reverse strand, counting down.
TACTTTTAGATCTGCATTTACAGATTTTACATAATCAGCAACTGAGATACTTGAGTCTTTAATAAAGTCTTGGTGTACCAAAGTGTTGTCTTTGTAGAATCTCTGCATTTTACCTTTCAAGATATTATCGATAATGTTTGCAGGCTTACCTTCTTCAGTAAGTTTGTGTCTCTCAATCTCTAATTCTTTGTCGATAGTTTCCTGAGAAACTTTAGTTTCGTCAAGAGCGATAGGGTTCATCGCAGCAGCTTGCATAGAAACAGCTTTAGCAACTTCGTCAGCTCCGTCTACTTTAGCAGAAAGAGAAGTGATGGCAGCAATTTTGTTTCCAGCGTGGATATAAGCACCTAGGAATGGTCCTTCGATTCTTTCGAATGTACCGATTTCGATTTTTTCACCGATAACACCTGTCTGCTCGATTAATTTCTCAGCAACAGTCATTCCGTGGAAATCTGTAGCTAATAATTCTTCTTTAGTAGCAGCAAAGATTGCCATTTCAGCTAATTCGTAAGCTAGTTCTACGAAAGCTTCATTTTTACCAACGAAGTCAGTCTCGCAGTTCAAAGAGATAATAGCACCTAAAGTGTTATCTTCATTTACTCTTGCGATTACAGCTCCTTCAGTAGATTCTCTGTCAGCTCTGTTAGCAGCAACTTTTTGTCCTTTTTTTCTAAGGATATCTACTGCTTTTTCGAAGTCTCCTTCAGCTTCAACTAGAGCTTTTTTGCAGTCCATCATACCTGCACCTGTTTGGTTTCTTAATTTAGCTACGTCTGCAGCAACTGGTGTATAAGACATAATATCTATTATTTTTTATTTAAGATTAGTATTAATTTTTAGCTTAATTTTAGAGCAGTGCAAAGATAATGATTTTAATGATAAACTAAAAAATGACTTTTCACGTTATTAATATATTTAATACTATTTTAAAGTTTTAATTAATGAAAAAACTCTTCCTTCTTCTGTTTGTATGTATTTTTTCTCTTGGTTTTTCCCAAAAAAAGAAAAAAACGAAATCTAAAGCTGTTGTAGAAAAAGAAACGGTCATCATTTATACGGAACAGGAAGCGGAAACTTCAAAAGAAGCGAGAGTAGTGGCAGGCTTTCTGAAACAAAATCCCGGTCATGCCAAAACCGATTATTTCAAAAGAAAACTGATGGAAATTATTATGGCCGATAATTCTCCCGAGGCCAAACCTACCATTAAACCTATCAGTAAAGAGAAAATAGAGAAGATCGTTAAAAATAATGAATTGAATAGTGGTAAAGTGATTACCGCCAATAAGGCTTCTGCTGCTAATCCTTCTGTAGCAAATAATACAGCTGCGGCCATCAATGCCCTAAAAGAAGAGAGGAGTGTAAATTATGCTTCAGTAAGTACTGCAAAAACGGCAGGGGTTTCAAAATCAGAACCAAGTGAAGATAATAAAAAGACGGCAGCAATGCTTACCCATATTTTTAATAATGACATCAATAAAAATGAAGCCTATATCAATATTAAGAATAGGTCAAAGTGTAATCTGGTAGTGAAAATCAGTGGGAAAAAATATTACAATCTAAGTGTTCCGGCTAACGGACAAAACTTTATTCTGATAGATAAAGGAGAATATGTGTTGACTACTATGGTATGCGATGCCAAGTATTCTTCGTTAAAGAAAATTACTCAGGATATTGAAATTGCACTCAATGTTGCTGATTAGAAGAAGAAAATAAAAGCTAAAAAAAAGGTTAAGAAATCATTTCTTAACCTTTTTATTTTTTTATCCTTTAAACTGGCCCATTGCAATGAATTTATCCTGTCTCTGGGTTTCAAGCTCCTGTCCTGTAAATTTGGAAAAAGCCTTGATATTTTGTAAAATAGAATTTTTTAAATTTAAATAAGTCGTCTCTGGGTCATACTGAGCACCTCCAAGCGGTTCCTCAATAATTCCGTCGATAAACTTTTCTCTTAATGCATCCTGTGGAGTAAGGTTTAATGCATTGGCTGCATCTTCTTTGTGGTCCCAGTTTCTCCATAAGATTGAAGAGCAACTTTCCGGTGCAATTACAGTATACCATGTGTTTTCCAACATATATACTTTATTTCCAACACCAATTCCTAATGCTCCGCCACTGGCTCCTTCACCGATAATGTAAGTGAAGATCGGAGTCTTAAGCTGAACCATTTCAAAAATATTTCTTGCAATAGCTTCTCCCTGTCCTCTCTCTTCAGCCTCTAATCCTGGGTAAGCCCCCGGTGTATCCACCAAAGTCACCACAGGAATATTGAATTTTTCAGCAAGCTTCATTAGTCTTAAAGCTTTTCTGTATCCTTCAGGATTGGGCATCCCAAATCTTCTGTGCTGTCTTTCTTTAGTCGTTCTTCCTTTTTGAGTCCCTATGATCATTACTCTCTGACCATCAAGGGTAATCAATCCTCCAATCATTGCCGGATCATCAGCGAAATTTCTGTCTCCATGAAGTTCTAAGAAACTGCCTTTATCAGCCATTCCGTTGATATAGTCCAATGTATAGGGACGGTCCGGGTGACGGGACAATTGTACTCTTTGCCAAGGTGTAAGATTTTCATAGATTTCTTTTTTCTTTTCTAAAATCTTATCCTCAATCTGGCTGCATGCTAATTTTACATCAACACCACTTTCTTCTCCTACTAAAGAACAGGTCTGGTATTGATCCATCAATTCTTTGATAGGAAGTTCGAAACTTAAATATTCCATTTCTTGAAGTAAATTAAATCTTTCAAATGTATGAAAAATTATGTTAACCTATTTAAAATTATTAATAGCATTCTTGATTCTGGAGATACTTTCCTCTTTTTCAAGGATTTCCAAAATGTCCGGAACGTCCGGTCCTTTCAGTTCTCCTACTAAAGATAAACGCAACGGCATCATCACTTTACCCATTCCCAGTCCTTTGCTTTCTGCAAAATCATGAACCGTTTGTTTCAGTGCTTCAGCATTAAAGTCTGCAGATTCTAATGTTGTGGCAAGTTCTCCCAAAATAACAGAAGTTTCTTCGTTCCATGCTTTTTTAGAGGCTTTTTCATCATATGAAACAGGTGCTTCAAAGAAGAATTTTCCATTTTCATAGATGTCCTTGGGAAAAGTAGCCCTCTCTTTCATCAGTTGAATGACTCGCAGTAGCTTCTCATCTGAAACAGCTGAAAGATCAAGATCTGTGTTTTTAAGAATCTGAAGAAGCTCTTCATCAGATTTCATTTGAATATACTGATGATTGAACCATTCTGATTTTTCTTTGCTGAATCTGGCTCCCGCTTTATGTACTTTATGAAGATCAAATTCTTTAATCATTTCCTCAAGAGGAAGAATTTCTTTATCATCTGCAGGAGACCATCCTAATAAAGCCACCATATTGATGAAAGCATCAGGAAGATAACCGTTTTCTCTGTATCCTTTAGAAACGACTCCTGTTGCAGGGTCTTTGAAATCAAGAGGGAATACAGGGAATCCGAATTTATCACCGTCTCTTTTGCTTAATTTTCCTTTTCCTTCGGGTTTTAAAATCAGAGAAAGGTGAGCAAATTGTGGTGCTTCCCACTGCATTGCCTCATATAATAAGGTATGCAGACCTAAAGATGGCAACCATTCTTCACCACGAATTACATGAGAAATTTCCATTTCATGATCATCGATGATGTTAGCAAAATGATAGGTTGGCATTCCGTCATTTTTGACAAGCACTTTATCATCCAGCGTATTGGTATTTACTGAGAATTTTCCACGGATGATATCTTCCAGATTTAATATTCTGTCAACAGGCATTTTAAATCTTACAACATAGGGCGTTTTAGCATCCAGTAACTGCTGAACTTCTTCTTCCGAAAGTGCAAGATTGTTTCTTAAACGGTTTCTTGTTTTGTTATCATAAGAGAAAACATCACCTTTAGCTTCAAATTCTGCACGTATAGCATCCAGTTCTTCCGCTGTGTCAAAAGCAATGTAAGCATAATCCGTCTTTAAGATCTGCTCTGTATATCGGTCATAGATATCTCGTCTTTCAGATTGTCTGTAAGGAGCAAATTTTCCTCCTTTCTTAGGACTCTCATCAGGAATGATTCCGCACCATTCTAAAGCTTCTTCAATATATTCTTCAGCTCCTTCTACGTATCTTGCAGTATCTGTATCTTCAATTCTCAATACAAACTCTCCGCCTTGATTCTTTGCAAAAAGATAATCATATAATGCGGTTCTTACGCCTCCCAAATGTAAAGGTCCTGTAGGACTTGGAGCAAAACGTACTCTTACTTTCTCCATTTTCAATTTTAATTTTTGCAAATTTACTTAAAATTATGCGTTTACCGAGGATTTATAATATAGATTCCAACTTCCTTTACAATGTCCTCAGGAATCCCTGAATAAAAGACTTCTTGCCATTGAATCTTGCGGGATTTTAACAATAAACAGATGAAGATTCTTTGTGTAAGCAAACATATAAGGGTTCATACAATAAAAAGCCGGTTGTAAGCCGGCTTTTTATTGTATATTGTTTTAATTCACTCTGTTCATAAAATCATTCCAACTACGGAGAATGTCCCTTTCTTCATTCCTGAAATTATAGTTTTCCGAAACAAAATCAGAAGCAGCCCGCCCTTTTTGAAGAAATTCCCGGGAATTAGTCTCGTAAGCACCAATAGCTTCTTCTATTTTTTGAACAAACTCAATAATATTACCATCTTCTACAGGGGATGAAAATTCCGGTTTGAAATACTCTTTTCCGGCCTGACCTTGATAACCAACTACATAACATCCGCAAGACATTGCTTCTATTGGAGGAAGCCCAAATCCTTCCTTATGATTAAAACTTAAGAATAATGCTGAGCGTTTAAGAAGTTCAGCAACTTCTGTTTCACTCTTATTATCAATAGGAACAATCTTCCATCCGGAATCAGGATTTCTGGATTGGAAAATATTAAGAATCTGAGTACTGTCTTCAGCTAATTTTCTGGGCATGAAGGTTATTGTTTTTTCCTTTTTCTCAGAAAAATTAAAAATCTCAGCATTAATGCCAAGATGTATTCTGTGGACAGGGGTGTCGGGAAATGCAGCCTGAATATAATTCCTGGAGTCTTCAGAAACTACAATAGTACCCAATGTGGTATTGTGATTATAGGGAAATTCTTCAGGAGAAGTTCCTAAAGGAAACCCATTGAAAGAGTAATAACAATTCTGATTAAAAATTACCTTTTTGGTATGAGGTTCTATCTTGCTGATATTGCTGTAAATTTCAGGAAAAACAAGGATTGAATCTGCTTCGATACTGAAACTGGTCTTTTTCAGGAACATTAGCTTTAATCTTTTAGAAACACTCAGCTTGTTTTTATTCAGATATTTAATCAGTTTAAACAGATAAGGATTATGAACGACCTTTGTTGTATTGGGAAACCATTGTTCTCTATGACCTGCTTTTTTGTGTACTACAGCTGCATTGAATCCGTTTTTATTAAGGATATCCACCATTCTGTAGATTTGTTTTACTCCACCTGAAGGATGAGGATTAGTAGGGCAGACAAAATATAGTTTTTTTGAGATCATAAGTCTAAAATGGTATTTATCCAGTTTTTAAAAGAATATTTTTCCCTAATGTTTTTCTCTACTTTTTCGTAAGGACTTGTGAAAAACTCGGAAGGGATCTGTATATTGTTAATATTTTCAATTACAAAAATATTATTAGGATTGTAAAAATCATAATTTTTAATCGCTTTATTTGTTGTAATCAGTTTTTTTTCTGATCCTAAAGCATCAAAAGGCCTGAAGGATAATCCCGATTGGTTTTCATGGGCAAGGTCTAATAATATTTTCCCTTTTTCATTAACCTTATAAGATTCATTGAATGGAATAATATTAGGAATTTTAATGATATTATTTTCAATTTGTGGATCTACACTAAAATCACGGGGATGATAAATAAAAGATTTGATATCTATATGTTCTTTATTCATCTGATTGATGATTTGGGTTAAATCATCAAAACGTTTATCAAAGGTTCCTAAAAAAACGATCTCATGAACCGGATTGGGTGAATACAGTTCTTCATTAAAATAAAAATTACTGATTTTTTTTAAATTGTAATTTTTACAGTCATCAGCATCAAAGCTAAAAGCCAGATCATAGTAGGGGATTGTTTCCTTTTGACCGTCTATTTTGCTAAAACTGTCCCAGAAGACAACTATTTTTTTTCCTCCCTTTTTCTGTACAATGTCATACATTTCCTGATCCAGAATATCAGGACGGTTGACCAGGATATAATCATAAAAATCACTTTGATTCATCTGTCTGATCAGGTGCTCTCTTTTCTTGATGTTTTTTAAATTTTTTCTCAGAAAAGTTTTGGAGAAAAAGTTTTCTAACCTTTCATAAAAATTTCGATATCTGTATCTTTCATTGGTAGCACTTATAGCCATTGAAACATCAAAGTCTGTATGCTTTTTGATCCCGTTAAAGATCACTTCATTAAATCCATAATAATCTGGAGCAATAAATAAAATTTTCTTTTTCATTGTGTTAAAATGCTCGTGATCCAATTTTTAAAACTATATTTTTCATAAGTTTTTTCAGAAGATTCAGTATAGTCTCTTGTTAAAAAATCATTAATTTCAGACAGATTATGATCATTTAAGAGAAACATATTGCTGGAATTATAGAAGCTGTATTTTTTTATCAGTTCATTATTGGTAATTAATTTTTTTCTGAAACCTACCGCCTCAAAGACTCTGAATGAAATTCCATTGTGAATGGAGTTTTGAAAATCGAGAATGATCCTTGAAGCCTTTGCATTTTTCATGTTTTCTTCGAAGCTCATACCGGTTTTGGTGAAATGGATAGGGTATTCACGATATTTTTTGATATGTTTTTCTTTGTTGTAGATGACATTGATGTTCGTCTTCAGATTCATTTCCTGAAATAATACAGAAATTTTGCAAAGTTCCTCAATACGGTCCTTCATAAAGGTTCCGACAAAAAACAAATCCTGTTTGATCTCGGAATGATCAGGCAGATAATCAAAATAAAAATTATGAATATGTTTGGTCTGTGGATATCTTATCGTATCCCTTTCATCAAATACAAAAAAACGGTCAAAATATTTTATGGTCCCTTCAGCCAGAGGGAATCTCTGCATGCCATCCCACTGATAGGCTACCGTATAAGAGCTTTTCTTCTGAATTTTTGCTAAAACGTTTTTGCTGAATAAATCCGGACGGATAACCAGTGCGTAATCCGCTTGGCTGATTTTATCGAGAAAAAACAGCTGCGGAAGTTCCTTTTTTTCGGCCAGTACTTTAGCTTTAAATGTTTTGTTATTGCTGAATGCTTTCTTATATATATGAATCAAAGATTCTTCAGCGCTAAGTTTTACCTGTAAACAGTCGTGTTCTACAGTAAACACTTTAAAACCAAGATACTCAAGATTTTTTTTAAAAACCTTTGGCAATCCAAAATGATTGGGAACCGCTAATATGATACTTTTATCTTTAAAGTTGTTCATTTCTATATTGAATATCCTGCTTCAGAAAAATAAGGTCTCCAGAAGTCTTTCTCCTTATTCCATCTGTGGCAGCCAAAAGGAAGTTTTCCTTTATTGATGTTCATTGCTTTCTCCTGCTTGTTCTCAATAGAGAAAAGGCAGGCCTCTTTATAACTAGGTTTAGAAAAAACTATACCATTTCTTTCAGGCTCAATACTAAAAAATACATCTTCAGCGTAAAATTGCCCGGAATTTTTAGGATCCAGATAAATTTTTACTACTTCAGGGATTCCTTCAAGTACTTTTATAAAGGTTTCTCTCTTTCTTAAAGACAAGCCTCCGTTTCCTACGGCATTGTAAAGAAGAGATTTGTCCTTTTGCCATTTTCCGTTTCCTTTAAAGTTGATCAAAGATTTGATCCCGGATATGGTTTTATCAAAAAATAATTTAAAAAAAGGAATGTTTTCTGCACTTCGTAGCCAGGGTGCTCCAATATAATCGTAGTCTTTTTGGCACCAGTGTATCAATTCATCCTTAAATATAAAACAGTCAGTTTGATAAATTAGTATGTATTTTTCTGAAAAACTTTTATAAAAGTCAGGATTCATCATAAGCTGATTGTAACCGTAGATCCCCTTAAAGTACTGATCATCAAAACTCAGGAAGGTAGCCTCAAAACTTTTATAAGCTTTAAGAGGGAGGCTTTCAGGATGTATAAATGTGATTTTATAATGTCCTAAAATTTGAAATACCTGATTGAGTGCAATCAAATCATCTCTCTCAGGCATTTCCTTATATATCGGAATAATAATATCTACCAATGTTATTTTGAATATTCTAATACCGTTTTTTCAATGATTTTCACACAATCCAGCAATTGTTCTTCTGTAATAACCAATGGTGGAGCAAGTCGGATGATATTACCGTGGGTAGGTTTGGCCAGCAATCCGTTTTCTTTTAGCTGCAGGCAAAGGTTCCATGCCGTAGAGCTTTCAGGAGTATCATTGATCAGAATAGCATTCAGAAGACCTTTTCCTCTTACCTTGGTAATAAGATCTGTTTTTTCAGTAAGTTTTTCAATTTCTGTTCTGAATAATTGCCCGAGTTCTTCTGCTCTTTCAGATAACTTTTCATCTGCCACTACATCTAAAGCAGCTACTGCTACAGCGCAGGCAATTGGGTTTCCGCCAAATGTAGAACCATGTTGCCCCGGCTTAATTACATTCATAATGCTGTCGTTGGCCAAAACAGCTGATACAGGATACATTCCTCCGGAAAGTGCTTTTCCTAAAATCAGGATATCCGGCTGTACTTCTTCATGGTGACATGCAATTAGTTTTCCTGTTCTTGCAATACCCGTCTGAACTTCATCTGCAATGAAAAGCACATTGTGTTTTTTGCACAGTTCAGATGCATTTTTAAGGAAGTTCTCATCCGGAACATATACGCCGGCTTCTCCCTGAATAGGCTCTACCAGGAATGCTGCAATATTTTCTGCTTCTCTGTTTAAAACTTCTTCTAAAGCTGTAATGTCATTGTAGGGAATTTTGATAAATCCGGGAGTAAAAGGACCGTAATTCTGGTTGGCATCCGGATCATTAGAGAAAGAAACAATGGTAGTGGTTCTACCATGGAAGTTGTTCTCACAAACGATGATTTTTGCCGCATTTTCTGAAATACCTTTTACTTCATAGCTCCATTTTCTGGCAAGCTTCACCGCGGTTTCTACGGCTTCAGCTCCTGAGTTCATCGGAAGCACTTTATCAAATCCGAAAAGTGTAGTGATCTTTTGCTCGTATTCTCCCAGTTTAGAATTGTAAAAAGCTCTTGAAGTTAAAGCCAGTTTTTTAGCCTGCTCTACTAATGCTTCTACGATTTTAGGGTGGGAATGCCCTTGGTTCACCGCAGAATATGCTGAAAGAAAATCATAATACCTTTTGCCCTCTACATCCCAGACGAAAACACCTTCTCCGCGATCCAGAACTACTGGAAGAGGGTGATAATTGTGTGCTCCATGCTTGTCTTCAAGGTCAATAAAATACTGTGAGTTTTTTGTTTTTTCTGCTGTTGACATATGTTTGGTTTTTGGCAAAGTTAGTAATAAAAGACTTAATCTTGCAACATATTGAAAGCCTTAGATTAAGCCATTCTATGTCTGTTCAGAAGAGTATCTGGCAGTTCGGAAGATCATTTGAGAAACTGCACCGAAAGTTATATAAAAATAAAAGCGACTTCAGTCTGAAGTCGCTTTTTATTTTTAGTGATTGTCATATTTCTTATCCATTACAAAATCCTCCATGAATTTTGTCGTATAATTTCCTGCAAGATAATCTTCATTATCCATAAGTTGTCTGTGGAAAGGAATTGTAGTTTTTACACCTTCAATATAGAATTCTTCTAATGCACGTCTCATTTTTGCAATAGCTTCTTCACGGGTTTGAGCCGTAGTAATGATTTTTGCAATCATTGAATCGTAATTAGAAGGGATGCTGTATCCGGAATAAACGTGAGTGTCTACTCTTACTCCGTGTCCGCCAGGAATATTTAATCCTGTGATTTTTCCCGGAGACGGTCTGAAGTCAGCATAAGGATCTTCAGCATTGATTCTACATTCGATTGAATGTAATTTAGGGTAATAGTTTACTCCCGAAATCGGAGTTCCGGCAGCCAGAAGAATTTGCTCTCTGATCAGGTCATAATCGATTACCTGCTCTGTGATAGGGTGCTCTACCTGGATTCTTGTATTCATCTCCATGAAATAGAAATTTCTATGCTTGTCTACAAGGAATTCAATAGTTCCCACTCCTTCATATCCAATGTATTCTGCGGCTTTTACAGCGGCATCACCCATTTTTTCACGAAGTTCATCTGTCATGAATGGCGATGGAGTCTCTTCTGTTAATTTCTGGTTTCTTCTCTGTACAGAACAGTCTCTTTCAGAAAGGTGGCAAGCTTTACCGTACTGGTCTCCTGCAACCTGAATTTCAATATGTCTAGGCTCTTCAATCAGTTTTTCCATATACATACCTCCGTTTCCAAAGGCAGCAACAGCTTCCTGAATAGCAGATTCCCAGTGTTCCTTCAGATCTTCAGCTTTCCATACAGCTCTCATCCCTTTTCCACCACCACCAGCGGTAGCTTTGATCATAACAGGATAACCTACTTCTTCAGCAAGCTGTACAGCATGTTCATAAGAATCGATCAGCCCGTCAGAACCAGGTACGCAAGGTACTCCTGCAGCTTTCATGGTCGCTTTGGCATTTGCTTTATCTCCCATTTTTTCAATTTGTTCAGGCGAAGCACCAATGAATTTGATACCGTTTTTCTGACAAATTCTTGAGAAATTAGCGTTTTCAGATAAAAATCCGTATCCAGGGTGGATAGCATCAGCATTGGTAATTTCCGCTGCTGCAATAATGTTAGGGATTTTAAGATAAGAATCTTTACTCATTGCAGGGCCGATACAAACAGCTTCATCCGCAAATCTTACGTGAAGACTGTCTTTATCTGCCGTTGAATATACAGCAACAGTTTTAATTCCCATTTCTTTACAAGTACGTAGAATACGCATTGCAATTTCGCCACGATTGGCTATTAATATTTTTTTGAACATCTCTCCGAAATTTTAAATTATAAATTTTGAATTTTAAATTATTTTAAATGAAAGGTTCCATCTAAAATTTATAATCTTTAATCTAAAATTCCTTAAGATGGATCTACTAAGAATAAAGGTTGGTCGTATTCTACAGGAGTAGCATCGTCAACTAAAATTTTAACGATTTTTCCGCTGATTTCAGATTCAATCTGGTTGAATAATTTCATTGCTTCAATAACACAAACTACCTTACCAACAGAAACTTCATCACCTACATTTGCAAATACATCCTTATCCGGAGATGGTTTTCTGTAGAAAGTACCAATCATTGGAGACTTGATCGTTACATATTTGCTGTCATCAGATGCCGCTTCAGCTTTTTCAGCAGGTGCAGCAGCCGGAGTTGCAACAGGTGCCGGAGCAGCTACAGCCTGAGGAGCAGTATGGTAAACTGCAGGTTGTGCGTAAACAGCATCGCTTCCAGCTAATGGAGTTTTAATAGTGATTTCGAAATCTTTAGTTTTGTATTTCACTTCTGAAACTTCAGCCTTAGATACAAACTTAATAAGATTTTGTATGTCTTTAATGTCCATAAATTTGATATTTGATTTTGGGTCAAAGATACCAAAAAAACGTAAAAAACAACAAAAAACCGCCAAATTTTATCAAAATTGGGCGGTTTTTGTATTAAAATGAGGCTTTTTCAGTGAAAAGCTTCTCTTAGTTTTCTTCAGTAGTAGCTACTTCTTTTTCCAATACTACTTTACCTCTGTAGTAAAGTTTTCCTTCATGCCAGTGAGCTCTGTGGTATAGGTGAAGCTCTCCTGTTGTTGCATCTTTAGCTAATTGAGGAACTACAGCTTTGTAGTGAGTTCTTCTCTTATCTCTTCTTGTAGACGACTGTCTTCTCTTTGGATGTGCCATTTTGTAATAACTTTTTTAATTGATGAGCGATGAGATTCATCATCTCATCATATTTAAATTATTTTTATTTAATTATTGTCTTTTAATTTTCTTAAAGCGTCCCATCTCGGGTCACTTTCGTGTTCTTCCTCTTCGGTTTCCTCAATCTCTTTAGGACTGAACTGATCCAGTATTTTAAGATCTTCATCACTTACACTTGGAGAAATCTTTTTCATCGGGATGGAAAGCATTACATTTTCATAAATTAAATGTGCTACATTGAAAGCATGCTCTCCGCTAGGAATGGTAATGACATCTTCATTGCTGTCATCATATTCTTCACCGAAATTCACCAGAATTTTGATCTCATTCTCAATAGGGTAGTCGAAATTTTCATTTGTAATATCACAAACCAACTCAACCAGGCCTTTTATTTTAATCTCAAATTCTAAGAATGTAGTGTGTTTATCCAGTAAGATATTCACGCCTATTCTGGGATTTGTAAATTCCTGTTCAGTGTCAAATAATTGAAAGAACGTTTTATCTATCTCAAACTTGAACTCGTGTTTTCCGTTTTTAAGTCCGGAAAAGCTTATGTCGTAGTTTCTTAACTTGTCCATAAAATGAGTGTGCAAAAATATGCATTTTTTTTATAATAACAAATAAAATTTGAAACAAATTATCCTAAAACTTGTTTTAAGGATTTATGCTTCAGATTCCTCAGGGAGATCTTCGTCTATTCCGTTGTCTACCGCCATTTTTCTTGGCTGAAGACGATTGTTCATCAGATCGCTGTATTCGCTTCTGTTTTTAAAAACATCAATGGCTGTGAAGATAGCCTCTGTAAAACTCTGTTCATCAGCAATATTTTTTCCCGCAATATCATAAGCAACTCCATGATCCGGAGAAGTTCTGATAAAAGGAAGCCCTGCTGTATAATTTACTCCTTCCTCATAAGCTAATGTTTTGAACGGTGCCAATCCCTGGTCGTGGTACATTGCTAATACGGCATCGAAATTTCTGTACTTATTAGGCTGGAAGAAGCTGTCAGCCGGGAAAGGGCCAAAAGCCAAAATTCCATGATCAGAAAGTTCCTGAATTGCCGGGCTGATGATTTCAATTTCCTCACTTCCGATTACCCCTCCGTCTCCGGCGTGAGGATTTAGTCCTAAAACCGCAATCTTTGGTTTTTGAACCCGGAAATCTTCAATCAGTGTCTGATGTAATACTCTGATTTGTTTTTTGATGTTCTCTTTGGAAATGTTTTCTGCTACCTTGGCAATCGGGATATGGTGGGTAGAGACCGCTACTTTCAGATCTTCAGTTACCAGGAACATAAGTCCTTTTTTACTGAATTTTTCTTCAAAGTATCCCGTGTGTCCGGCATGCTTGAATCCCATTTTTACCATTTCATCTTTGTTGATTGGAGCGGTTACAAGAACATCAATGTCTCCTCTTATTAAAGCTTCTGTGGCTGCTTCCAGCGAATCAATCGCCATTTTTGTGGATTCTTCAGTAGGAACTCCCAGTTCTACATTGACGTTTTCCTTGGTCAGGTTCACCATATTAAGTTTCCCTGCCTGTGCCTGTGACGCTTCGTTAACGTAGTTGAAATTGAGATTCAGTTTGAAAATATTTTTCTGATAAGTGAACAGCTTTCCCGAACCAAAAATTACAGGAGTGAAAAAATCCGTAATAGTTTTGTCTTTCAGAGACTTCATAATGATCTCAGGGCCTATGCCATTGAAATCACCAATTGAAATTCCTACTCGTACTTTATGGTTTTTTGAGCTCATTTTGATTATCTTTGAAGATTATAATTTACAAATTTAGCAAAAAATAATATGTTCACAGGAATTATTGAAGCAGTTGGTGTTATTGAGAAGATAGAAGAAAAAGGAAGCAATATAGATTTTACCTTAACATGCCCTTTTACAAACGAACTGAAAATTGATCAGAGTCTGGCGCATAATGGCTGCTGTCTTACTGTTGTTGAAATTAAAGACAATCATTATGTGGTAACAGCGATCAATGAAACACTGGAAAAAACTAATCTCGGGCAATGGGGTTTAGGTACAGTGGTTAATCTTGAGCGTTGCATGAAAATGGACGGTAGACTGGATGGCCATATCGTTCAGGGACATGTTGACAAAACGGGAGAGGTCGTAAGTATTGAAAATAAAGACGGGAGTTATTTCATCACAATGAAATATGAAGATGGCGGGAATTTTGTAACCGTACCTCAGGGGTCCATTACCGTAAACGGGATCAGCCTTACCGTTGCGAAAAGTGAAGATCAGCAGTTTTCCGTAGCCATTATTCCGTATACATGGGAATTCACAAATATGCAACATTTAAAAATCGGGGATAAGGTAAATTTAGAATTTGACATCATTGGTAAGTATATTGCTAGGTTAATTAAAAAGTAGGATGTCATTAAATAAATATAAAGGATATAGCTTAAGAAACCGGGTGTTTTTCGGTTTCTTACTGGTATGCTTTTTAAGTGTTGTAGCTACTTCACTTGTTCCGTACTTTGTTTTAAGAAATAATTCTCTGCAGCAAAGTACCATCGACATGCAGGAGAAAACTACTGCGGTAATGCGGTATCTTGATTATGCCGTAAGCCGTACACTTGTAGAAACAAAAGATTTGCCAACGGTTTTAGGAAATAAAATTTTTGAAATTGGGGATATCAATCAACATGATATTATTATTTATGATCTGAAAGGGAATTATCTGTTATCCAATAAAGATGAAGCTTTAGTTGAGCAGAAGACAATTCCTATAGAGATCATTAACAGAATGCTGGCTACAGATGCCCGAGTTGATATGACAAGATACGACGCAGCTAAAGATGCAAAGCTTACGTCTTCTTATCTTCTTTTGAAAAATAATGAACTGAAACCGATAGGAGTCGTCTATATTCCGTTATATCATAATGAATCTGCTTATCTGGAGGTTCTTCATCAGTATGTTAAATATATTCTTTTAGTAGATATATTCCTTATTCTTTTCAGTATATGGATTAGCTGGGTTACTTCCAATAGTCTTGCTAAAACCATTACTAAATTTTCTGATATGATTACCCGTATTACATTATTTGAGAATGAAATGCGTCCTATCCGATATTATAAGAATGATGAGCTGAATGCCTTGGCAAGAGCTTATAACAGGATGATTTTGCAAATCCAGGATCAGAAAGAAAGGCTCAGATTTAAGGCATCGGAAGAAGCCTGGAGAGAAATGGCCAAACAGGTAGCTCATGAGGTGAAGAACCCGCTGACTCCCATGAAACTTACCATTCAGAATTTTGAGCGGAAGTTTGATCCGGAAGATCCGAATATCAGGGAACGGGTAAAACAAATGAGCAAAACAATTGTTGATCAGATTGATCTGATTGCAACGGTAGCCTCCGCATTCTCCGAATTTGCAAAACTACCTGAAAAAAATAATGAGGTTATTAATCTGAATACGGAAGTAGAGGATATCCTTCGTGTTTTCAATGATGACAGTATTTTTATGCATGCCAATAAGAATAATATTATGATCAATATGGACAGGATTTATCTTTCCAGAATCATAACGAATCTTGTTACGAATGCCAAACAGGCGGAAAGTGATCAGAGAAAACTTATTGTCAACGTAGATGTAGAACAGCATCAGAGAAGAGTCATGATCTCCGTTCAGGATAATGGTGTCGGAATTCCTGAAAATATGTATGAAAGAATTTTTGAACCTAATTTTACTTCTAAAAGCAGTGGTATGGGACTGGGGTTATCCATGGTAAGGAAGATGATTGAGGATTATAAAGGAGAAATTTCCGTAAAGTCTGAAGTAGGTAAAGGCTCTACATTTATTATTACATTACCCACCAATTTATAGTGAAGTCTTTTACGTTTAAGCAATTTGAAATTCAACAGTCTAAAGATGTCTTCCGGGTAGGAACGGACGGTGTTTTGCTTGGTGCTTTAGCTGATGTGGAAACCGCTTCCAGGGTGCTGGAAGTAGGAACCGGAACCGGCCTGATATCTTTAATGCTGGCTCAGAGGAATTCTGATGCGTTTTTTTTAGGTTTGGATATCAATAAAGAGGCTGTGTTGCTGACCAGAACTAATTTTGAAAATGCACCTTTTAGTACAAGATTAGAAATCAAACATCAGGACTTTAAAACTTTCATTACAGAAGAAAAGTTTGATCTGGTGGTTTCCAATCCGCCTTATTTTGAAGAATCTGATTCCGGGAAAGATAAAATTGCCCGCCAGACGGTTGAATTAAATTTCAGCCAGTTGATCGCTAATTCAGCGCGGCTATTGTCAGAGAAAGGTGTTTTTTCTGTTATTATTCCTGTAGCGGCTGGAGAAGTTTTTATTTCAATGGCAAAAGAGAATTGCCTGTTTTTAAACCGAAGGATTAATATTATAGGGATTGAAAATTCAAAAGTGAAAAGACTGATTCTTGAATTTTCATTAACCGGGAAAATGTTTGAAGAGTCAGCCTTTATTATAGAAAAAAGTCCGAGACAATACTCGGACCAATATCTTGAACTCACTAAGGAGTTTCATGTCTTTAAGGGCTAGATTTGATTTCAGGTAAAATCTTCTTATTCAAACAGCTCTGCCGTATCCAGTACGGAAACTTTTCCGTCTTCACATCGGATGGCTTCACCCGGGAAGTTCTGAATCATATGGTAATCGTGTGTTGCCATTACTACAGCTGCTCCGTTTTCAAGAGCTACCTGCTTTAATAGCGTCATAATTTCATTGGAAGTTTCCGGGTCCAGGTTTCCTGTCGGCTCATCCGCAAGAATGAGATCAGGGTGGTTAAGAAGAGCTCTTGCAATAGCAATACGCTGTTGTTCCCCTCCGGAAAGCTCATGTGGCATTTTATGCTTTTTGCTTTTCATGTTCACGCTTCCCAATACCTCGTTGATGCGGTCTTCCATTTTTACTTTATCATTCCATCCGGTAGCTTCAAGTACGAACTTTAGGTTTTTTTCAACAGTTCTGTCGGAAAGCAGCTGGAAATCCTGAAATACAATACCTAATTTTCTTCTGAGATTAGGAATGTCAGAAGGTTTAAGTTTTGCCAGATCAAAGCCGACAACAGCTCCGTGTCCTGATGCTAACGGAATGTGGCCGTAAAGTGTTTTCAGAAGAGAACTTTTTCCGGAACCTGTTTTTCCGATGAGATAGCAGAATCTGCCTTTCTTAATGTTAAGATTTACATCTGAAAGAACAGTGAAGTTTTTTTGCGCAATTTTTGCGTGCTGTAAACTTATAATATTGTCTCCGGAGATATTTGTATGTGGCATAATTTAATTTTAAAGGCTGTTTTTTAACAAAAAGTTTTTAAAATTTAAAAATAGAAAAAAGAAGTTTATGCTACCTAAATTTTAGTAAATTTTAACAACAAAAAATGCCTGAAAAGGACCTTCTCAAGCATATTTTGTATATGATAATATAGAAATTATCTCTTAGCGCGTACAGCACTTACAGTTAATCTCTTTCTGCCTTTAGCTCTTCTCGCAGCCAAAACTCTTCTTCCATTTGGCGTAGACATTCTTTCTCTGAAACCGTGTTTGTTTCTTCTCTTTCTTTCTGATGGCTGGAATGTTCTTTTACTCATTACTATATGTTTAAATCGTAATTAATCTATTAATTTTCAGGTTGCAAAGATATATAAATTTTTATAAGTTACAAACTTTAATTATCTTTTTTTGTAATTATTTGAAATGTTTTTTAACCGGAGATTTACAAAACCTCGTAGCGGATGAAAAATTTCTGTGCAAAAATAATATTTAAATGATTTATATAAAAGCTCTATCTTTGAAAACTTTAATTTTAACGAAAATAAACACAAGATGTTTACACCAGCAGAACTTTTAGAGATCAATACATTACTTAAGCCTGAAAACAAAATAGTCATTCTTACCCATTACAATCCTGATGGAGATGCTATCGGTTCCAGTCTGGGATTAAAACATTATCTGAGAGCAAAAGGAATTCATGCTGAAGTTATCGTTCCTAATGATTTTCCGAAATTTCTGAAATGGATGCCGGAATCTAAAAAAGTAATTATTGCAGAATATAAAAAGAAGCTGGCTTCCGATATGATTTTTGGAGCCGATGTTATTTTCTGCCTGGATTTTAATTCTCCTTCAAGAATTGGATTGTTGGGGGACTGGCTGATTAAAGCTCAGGGAAAAAAGATCCTTATCGATCATCACCAACAGCCGGAAAAATTTGATTTTGTATATTCTGATACGGTAATTCCAGCTACATCACAAATGGTGTATCATTTTATTGAAGCAATGGAGGATGAAAAACTTGTTGATCTGGATGTTGCAGAATGTCTGTATACCGGAATTATGACGGATACGGGAGGTTTCCGTTTTCGTTCCACCAGTGCCACTACTCACAGGATCATTGCCAATCTTATTGAAAAGGGAGCAGATCCTGCTATGATCACTTCCAGTACATGGGATACCAATACTGTTTCCCGTCTTCATTTGCTGGCATTGGTGCTGGGAAGAATAGAAGTCGTGAATGAAGGTAGAGTTGCTATTCTGTGCCTTACAAGAAATGAACTTAAAGAATTTGGTTTCCAGAAAGGAGATACGGAAGGCTTTGTTAATTACGGATTAAGTATTGCAGGAGTGAAAATGTCTGCATTCTTTATGGAAGATCTGTATGAAGACTTTGTTAAAATCTCGTTCAGAAGTAAGGATGATGTGGATGTGAACCAATTCTCGAGAAAATATTTTAACGGCGGAGGGCATATTAATGCAGCCGGTGGAAAATCCAATGACTCTTTAGCAGGAACTATAGAAATTTTCAAGCATAGATTGCAGGAAGAAAATCTGTAATCCAATAAAATAGACAATGAGATCACAATGTTGAAAGGGCAGCCTCTTTTCAATATTGTGATTTTATACATTCTCCGGTTCCTCAGATTTTAATCTGTGTCCTTTATTTTCAAGTTCTTCACATGTGTACTCATATACCTGCCGGAACATTTCATCCATATATTTTTTATTGAACAGGCTGTATTTTGTCATTTTAGGCGGATCCAGGAAAATATCACAATGTTTTACTTTAGAGTAAACGGACTTGGCTATGGCTAAGTGAAGGATTCGGTCAAATTCCTTCATAAGACTCAATTTATTTAATTGATCATAACTGATTGAGTTGACATGAGAAGCGATCAGAAAATCGCATTTATCTATAATAGGTTCGATAGGGAGGTTATCCAGAACGCCGCCATCTACGTATATTTTATCTCCCATTCTTACAGGGGGGAGTATGAAAGGAACGCTGGATGAAGCGAGCAATGGTCCGAAAAGCTCTCCCTCGGAGAAAAAATCTACAATGCCGTGGGTCATTTCCGTGGTTGCAACATATAGCGGAATTTGCAGAATATTGAAATTATCATCCGGGAAATAGTCTCTGAATAGTTTTAAAATAAAATTAGAACTGAAGATTCCGTTTTTTGATAACTTCAAAGATGATCGTGAAAAAAAAGAAGTCTGTCTTACAATCTCCATCATTTCATCCGGTGTTTTTCCAAAAGAATAAAAGGCCCCGATAATGGAACCGGCACTTGTTCCTGAAATAATGTCTGGTTTTAAATCGTATTCTTCCAAAGCTTTCAGAACAGCGATATGTGCAATTCCACGCATTCCTCCGCCTGAAAGTGTAAGCCCGATAACCGGTGGTTTCTTTTTTTTGAAAGAGAATAAACCCATTGACGATAATTATTCCTTACTAAGATACAGGATTTTTTGTAAACCGATGTTTGGCTTCAGTTGTTGAATAAAGGTTTTATAAAACAAGCCTTTTAGGAAGGTTGTGAAGAAGTTCCGTATTGATGATTTCAGCACAGATGCCTGGTTTTTCCCAGTGTCCGTTATGCCCGCAGTCTAAAATATAAGATTTTATATTTGTTCGGTCCGGAAGATGTCTAATCATCTGATCTGTTTTCACTGCGTTGTCGTGTTTTCCGGCCAATACTAAGATTTTAGCATCCAGATTTTCCAGGATATGCTTTTTATCGGTTCTTTCTACCATACCTTTTACGCAGGCTAATGCTCCCATATTGTTTGTAGAAAGTGCGGTTTCCAGTGCGGTTTCAATTTTACCTTCAAGGATGTCTCTTTCATTCGGGTTAAAAAGGTTGGGTACTCCTGCTCTGGCATAATGGGCAAATGCGTCTTTAATAATTCTGTAGCTTTTGATGCGCTGCTGTTTTTTTTCTTCATCGTCAGGGAAATAAGTAGAAAAAAACAAAGTTAAGCTCTTTAAAGTATCAGGATGTTTCTCGGCAAAAGCAAGCGAAGCATATCCGCCCATGGAATGTCCCAGCAAATGAACTTTTCCTAAATTTTCATGATCCAGTACTTTTTTTACTTCATCCGCCATCAGTTCCATGGTGTGAACTTCTCCAAGGGTTTCAGATTGTCCGTGACCGGGAAGGTCAATTTTTAAAAGCGAAAAATCTTTGGAAAGATGTACTTCCATATCATTCCATATCGTCAGGTTTTCCATAAAACCATGGAGTAATACCAGTGTTTCTTTTCCGTTTCCTTTTCTTTCAAAGTTCAGCATGATATCAAAATTATAAAGGTTAGCATATTACAGTTTGCTGCAGAGGTATTTCATCAGCTCTATCACAGAATCAAATGTAAACAAAAAAGAGCATTTAAAAAATGCTCTTTCTCTTTTACTGAACTAACTCTTTGTAAACCTTTGTTTCCCAAGGTTTGATGTCTGCAACGCCGTAGCGTTCTTTTTTTGCAATTGCAAGATTATCGAGCATATCTACAAAATTTTTATAATTAGCTTCATCAGTTGGTTTGATAATAACTGTGAAGTTTTCCGGTTTGGGTACGTTTTTGTAAGCCTCAGCAATAATTTTTGAGATTTTGATCCCGCTAAAATCAGTTTCCTTCAGATTAGCAGTATTCAGCTCGTTGGCATTGCTCTGGTGATAAAATACCCGGTTGTCTTTTCCCAAAATGAATGTGACCTGGTTTTTATCTCCAATAAAGGGTGTACTGGATGGATTAGGATTTGGGTCTTTTGCCGGAAGCCCTAAATCCATTACATTAGGTTTGGTGAAATTGGTTGTGAACATAAAAAAAGTGATCAGTAGAAAGCCCAGGTCTACCATTGGGGTCATATCTATCCGTATCAGTTTCTTCTTTTGTTTGCCGCCTTGTTTCTCTTGTGCGATTACTTCAGCCATGATTAAGATTTTTAAATGTTAAACGGTATTTAATGAAAAATCAAAAACCTGATCAGTGTTTTGAGAAATTGATACAAAGTTTGTACCTAAAATTTATAAATGACAATAAATTTTCATTTTTGTTGGTTGTTTTTCCTTAAATACTGTTAAAATCAATGCATTAAAAAAGCCTTATCAATGAATTGATAAGGCCTAAGCTGTTTTGATATAAAATTTATTTATTTTTCTTAAAGTAATTGACTCCGCATTCTAAGAATTTCTTGAAATCTTCTTTCGGCATATACCCTGAAACTGGGGTGTTGATTACTTTACCGTCCGGCGTTATTAAAACATAGTGCGGCTGTGAGTTGTTATTGAAGTTCACCTGTTGGAATAAGCTCCATCTGTCTCCAATGGTTTTTACTTTTTTAATCTGTCCTTCCCCAAGATCTATTTTTGTTTTCTGGTCCTCAGGAAGCTCTTCTTTGTCGTCTACATATAAAGAAGCTAAAACGACATCGTTTTGAAGAATAGGTAAAATATCGGGTTCACTCCATACGAATTCTTCCATTTTTCTACAGTTTTCACAACCATATCCTGTGAAGTCAATTAAGATCGGTTTATTTTCTTTTTTCGCTACTTCAATTGCTTTAAAGAAATCGTGTTCCGGATGCATTCCCAGGATTCCGTCTTTTTCATCATGGAAATAGCTCACATTCAGCGGCGGTAAAATACCGCTTAACAACTGAAGTTTTGGACGTTCAGAAGGAATTAGCCCCTGGATTAAATAGACTACAAAACCAATTCCCAATACTCCTAAAACCTTTCTGGTAATGGAAATTTTAGGTTTTTTATCATCGTGAGGAAATTTGATCAATCCTAACAGGTATAATGCTAATCCTAATGCAATAATAATCCAGATGGCGATGAAAAGCTCTCTTTTTAAGAAGAAAGTTTTTGATACCAGATCAGCCTTAGATAAGAATTTTAAAGCCAAAGCAAGTTCTACAAACCCTAAAACTACCTTTACGGTATTCATCCATCCTCCTGATTTTGGAAGACTTTGTAATGCCTGCGGGAATAAAGCCAGCAATCCGAAAACGATTGCCCATGCCAGTCCAAATCCGGCAAGTGCAAAGGTTAAGAGCATCGGAACGTTGGATGATCCTGTGACTGCACTTCCCAATAAGCTCCCTAGAATAGGACCTGTACAGGAAAAAGAAACGATCACCAGTGTTAAAGCCATAAAGAAAATACCAATGATCCCCCCGGCCTCTTCTGCTTTTGAAGATTTATTAGCAATCGAACTAGGCAATGTAATATCATAGTATCCGAAAAAACTTCCGGCAAAGAAGATGAAGATGATAAAGAATGCTATATTCAGCCATACACTCGTTGAAATTTCATTAAAGATATTTCCTGCAATCCCGTCAATCACATGGAATGGAATGCTCAATAAAACGAAGATAAGCAGAATGAAGAAGCCGTAAATAAGCGCATCTCTTTTTCCTTTTGCTTTATTTTTATTTCCCTTCGTAAAGAACGAAACCGTTAATGGAATCATTGGGAAAACACATGGTGTCAGCAAAGCAATTAAGCCTCCGATAAAACCTAAGAATAAATAGGTCCAGTAGTTTTCATCTACTTTAGTGGATCCTGTTCCGCAATCTGTTAATGGATTTTTAAAGTCTAACGTTTCAATTTTTAGTTGCTTAGGATCTAATTTAGAAGCTTCAGTAATGGTTACTTCTTCCTTCTTAGGATTTTCAGTAACTGTTTCAACTGCTTTTACAGAGTCTTTTGCAGGAGCTGCGGTCTCTGCAGCAGTCTCTTCTGTGACTCCCTTCGGACTTATTTTTTGATTAAACTCTAAGGTATTTGGAGCCAGGCAAACTTTGTCATTACAAGTCTGGTAAGTGATTTCTGAAGTAACCTCTGCGGGTTTTGCAGGGTCTTTTAATTTAAATTTCTGTTTGAAACCGGCTGTGTTGGAATAAAAAACAATGGTTCCTCCGAATGCTTCTGAAAATTCTTCATGTTTTTTTCCGACTTCAGTAAACTTTCCGATCAGCTCGATATTTTTTCCTGAAACTTTATATTCTGTCGGAATTCCTGTTTCCTCAGGAAGATCCTTTGAATAAATATGCCAGCCACTCTCCATAGTGGCATTCAAAACTGCCTCATACTGGTTATTCCCCAGATCATTGATCGCAAATTTAAACTTTACGGGATTTTTTATTTGCGCATTAATCCCTGTTGCTAAAAATAGCAGAATTAATAAAAACCAATTTCTAAATTTCATTGTTCATTTCATTAAAAATTTTAAGACTCCACTCAGTCTTCTCATTCTTTGCATATCTTCTATCCTGTCTGAAAGGGATGATCCCAAGTACAGAATCATTACTGTCAGTTATTATCCAGATTTTTTGCCTCGCTAAAATAGATAATTTTTCGTCCCTAAAAAATTTAGAAACTTTCTTTTTCCCTGAAAAACCGGAAGGGTAAAACTCATCACCCTCCTTTTGTTTTCTTAAACACAGTGGAAACTGAAGTTTTTCCGCATCAAAATCCCAATCAAAACTTTTATTGATTCCATCAATGCTTTCCATATAATCTACGAAATTGATGTTGATTTGGTTTTGGGAAAAATCAAAATGATCAATCAGTACTATTTCCTCTTTAATTTCCGGCTTCACATTCTTATCCATAAAGATCAGTTCATTGCGGTTGACAATCAATCTGTATTCTTTGGAAAAAAAAGAACTGTTGTTTTCGGCTTTAAAAATTTTGGAAATTTCTTCCTTCCGGCAGAATCCGTATTTTTTTAAAATTTCAAATTTGACGAAATCGCTTTCCTGATCCAGCTTTTCCTTTGATAAGATTTTACAGTCCGGGTTAAATATACTAAGACGATTTTCTATTTCCTGAATTTGTTTCCGGATAAAATCCTTGGTTTGATTCAGGTATGAAGAGCTTTTTCTGAAGTTTTCCAGAAAGTGGTCGTTGGTTTCCATCAGCATTGGAACGATCTGATTTCTAATTTTGTTTCTCAGATAATCATTTTTTTTATTGGAAACATCTTCCCGGAATTCGATATTGTTCTGCTCCGCGAACTGATAGATTTCTTTTTTTGAAAAATCTAAGAAAGGTCTGAGGATATAATGATCACTGGATGGGATTCCGCTCAGTCCGTTGATCCCTCCAGCCTTTGAAAGATTAATAATGAATGTTTCCAGCTGATCATTCAGATGATGGGCCGTAACAAGATATTCCAGTTTTTCTTTTTCCTGGATTTCCTTAAAAAAACGATACCGAAGCTCTCTGGCCCAGAGCTGAATGGAATTCTCCGGTTTCTTATCCTGTTCAGAAACTTCATAAAGATTGAATTTTATATGATTTTTCTCACAAAAATACTGAACAAGTTTCTGATCCATATCGGAATCCTTCCCGCGAAGTTTATAATTGATATGAGCGATCTGAAACTGAAAAGATGTATTTTTATTTTCGTTCTTAAAATCCTGAAATAATGAGGCTAAAACCATAGAATCAGCCCCTCCGCTCACGGCCAGAAGATAGGTGTGTTTTTCAGGCTCTTGAACGAGATTTTTTAATTGTTGAATGAAGCTTGATTTTTCCAACATAGATGTTGAGAATTTCTTTTGTGCAAAGATAATCTATATAATTCAATTGAATTTTCCTAACTTTGATTGATCTAAAAATGATTATTTATGAAGATTTTAAAAATTTTAGCAGTTTCTGCAGTGGCACTGGGAATGACTTCTTGTGTGAGCAAGAAGCAATACGATGCGCTAAGCACAAACTATAAGCAGTGTATTGAAAATATAGGTGAAAGACAAAGAGAAATTCAGGATTTGAAATCTCAGAACTCAGCATTGGCAGGTGAAAATAATTTATTAAAAAGCCAGCACGATGCTTTAAAATCATCATTAGATGCCTGTTTGTCGAATACCGGAAAAAGCTCTTCTAATATTGATAAACTGGTAGGTGAGATCAATGCTTCGAATTCATATATCAAACAATTGATTTCCAGTAACGCTAAAAACGACAGTCTGAACCTTGCATTGTCTAATAAACTGAAGAGATCTTTAGATAATGTTTCAGATCAGGATGTTCAGGTAAAAGTATTGAAAGGAGTGGTTATGATCTCTCTTTCAGATAAAATGTTATACAAAACAGGTGACTACAACATTTTGCCTGCTGCACAGGAAGTTTTAGGAAAGGTTGCTAAAGTTATCAACGACTACGATAAATATTCTGTATTGATTGAAGGGAATACGGATAATGCTCCTTTAAATTCTCCAAACTTACCGAGAGATAACTGGGATCTTTCTGCATTAAGAGGAACTTCTGTAGCAAAGGTACTTCAGACTCAGTTTGGAGTAGATCCGGCTAGAATTACTGCGGGAGGACGTTCTGAATACAACCCCAAAGCAACAAATATGAGCGTTAGCGGCAGATCTGAAAACAGAAGAACGGAAATTATTATCATGCCTAAACTTGATGAGTTTATGAAACTGATGGATATTGCTCCAAAGAAATAAGATATATAATAAAACACATAAAAAAAATCCCGAATTTCTTCGGGATTTTTTCTTTAATCAAATTAATTCTTCTTTTTTCAATAAAGAAATAATTCGTTGCAAAAATGAATTGGATATTTCGTTTTTAGTTTTTCTTACAGAAGAATCTGTATTGCCTTTCAGCAAAATTTTTTTTTGATTCTCGCGGTTAGTTTGTTTTTCTCCTGCAATCATTTTGTTTCTCTTAGTGTTTTTACCCGTTGTTCTTTCGCAAAATTAATGCTAATATTAAGATCATACCATCCGTATTTTCACGGTATTTTATACGGGATTTCCCCTGAATGATTCTTTTTTTAATTTATTTTTCAGGTATAATGAGTTGATTAGTAAAAGAATATGTATATTTAAATCTCTATTGAAGGAAATAAAAAAGAGATGTCCGAAAATCTTAAAGAGTAGGAAATTAATACTAAACCCAATCATTATGAAAAATTCAAAAAAACTATCAAGAGGAGCAATGAAAAATGTAAAAGGTGCAGCAGCAGACTGTAATCCGCAGATTATCTGCCAAAAAACTACAGATTGCTGTCCGGGATGGGTATGTGCATCCAAAGGACGCTATTGTGTAGCTGTATAATAATGATTTTTCTGCTTATCGGCGGATATATCGGAAAGGAGAGAGTAAGTTCTCTCTTTTTTTATGCAGAATGCAGAACAGCAGTACTCAAAAAGAAGTTTTAAAATCCTTAAATTTGTTTAAATAAAAAAAATATGAGTTTTTTTGAAGAGAAAAATCCTGAAATGGATAGATATTTGGAAGCTCATGCTTCTTCGGAATCTGAAATTCTGAAAAAACTGAGAAGAGAAACTTACCAGAAAACAACACAGCCCCATATGATCTCGGGATATCAGCAGGGAAGACTACTGACTATTATATCCCAAATGATGAAGCCTAAAAATGTGCTTGAAATAGGAACATTTACAGGTTATGCTACTTTATGTCTTGCCTCTGGCTTAGCTAAAGACGGAAAAATTACGACATTAGATGTGAATGAAGATCTTGCTTATTTGCCCAAAAAATATTTTGAATCCAGCGAATATGCCAGTCAGATTCATTTTAAACTTCAGGATGCTAAAGAATTTCTGAAAGAAACTGAAGAGTTTTTTGATCTGATTTTTGTAGATGCTGATAAAGAAAATTATGCAGAGTATTTCAGATTGATTAAACCCAGAACCCAATCAGGA
This sequence comes from Chryseobacterium sp., assembly GCF_019236175.1. GTDB lineage: Bacteria > Bacteroidota > Bacteroidia > Flavobacteriales > Weeksellaceae > Chryseobacterium. The sequence continues at coordinate 399,293 of NZ_JAFAJM010000019.1, read as the reverse complement.
TCTGTGATTCTTTTCGATAATGTTCTCTGGTATGGAAAAATATTGGAGGAGAATCCAAAACTTAAATCTACGCAATCTATTAAGGAATTAAATGATTTAGCGGCAAAAGACGAGGATTTCGAAAATCTTATTTTACCTTTGCGAGATGGAGTAAACTTCCTTCGCAGGAAGTAATAAAATATTTGGAGATAAAAGGATCTTATGGTATCACATCTTTTAATCTTTAAATCATTGATTAAATCTTTTAATCTTAATACATGAATAAAGGAATTTGTATAGTAACGGTAGCACCGGTTCGTGCTGAAAATTCTGACAGAGCTGAAATTGTTACGGAAATATTGTTTGGGGAAAGCATGGATATTTTAGAAGTGGATAAAAACTGGACTAAAATAAAAATGCATTATGACGGGTATGAAGGCTGGATGGATACAAAACAGATCAAACCGGTAACCGATGAAGAGCTGGCTAAAAGAAAAGTTACGGTCGTTACTGAAGACTTTTCTTCCGTATTAATGAATGATGGAAAGACGCTGCTTTCGATAGGATCTGAGGTAGAGTTTCCTGTTGTTGCTTCAAAAAGAAGTCATGATGTTCGGGAGAGTATTGCTTTAACGGCAAAAGAATTCCTTAATGTTCCTTATCTGTGGGGTGGTAAAAGCTTTTTTGCTGTAGACTGTTCCGGTTTTACACAGTTGGTTTATAAGGTTCATGATATTAAAATTCCAAGAGATGCTTCTCAGCAAGCGGAGGTAGGAGAGCCTTTAACTTTTGTGGAAGAGACTCAGCCCGGAGATCTCGCTTTTTTTGAAAATGCTGAAGGAAAAATTACACATGTAGGAATTATGCTGGAAAATCAAAAAATCATTCATGCTTCGGGAAAAGTAAGAATTGATACGCTGGATTCTACCGGAATTTTTAATAAAGAGATGAATAAACATACTCATAAACTGAGAGTGATTAAAACCTTACTATAATCTTTTAAATGCCCTCTGAAATGGAAAATATTTTCTTTGTAATATTTGATGTTTTTAATTTTGGGCTGGTGGCTTTTTTGTGGTGGCTGACAATAAAACATTATAACGATTTACCCCAAAGAATTCCTATTCACTTTAATATTATAGGAAAAGCGAACAGGTTTGGGGATAAAATGTATTCTTTTTTTATACCTGTATTAGGGCTGCTTCTGTATCTTGTATTTTTATACATCACAAGACATCCTGAAAATTCTAATTTTCCGGTAACTGTTACAGAGCATAATAGAGCGCTGCAATACAGTATGATGAAGATTTATCTGCGATGTCTGTTGGTGTTGGTTATCCTTACTTTTTTGAATACCCAGGACTATGTGTTCAGGTATTCTCCGGAAAATAATATAAAACCAAGAGTTCCTATATTTATTACCGTTTTGGCTATTATTATAAGTGTTCTTGTTATGTTTATCATTAGTAATTCGTTGAAATGATTTATTCTAAAAATAATTCGGAGCATTATACCTGGGGAAATTTTTGTGACAGCTGGATTCTTAAGGATTCACGAGGGTTATCCGTCAAACAGGAGAAAATGCCTGCAGGATCTTCTGAAAAAGCACATTTTCATCAGGTATCGGAGCAGTTCTTTTATGTTTTGAAAGGAGAAGCTGTTTTGTATATTGATGAAGAAAAGTTTGTGATGCAGCAGGGGGAATCAATTTCTGTCCGTTCGGGGGCGAAGCATTTTATTTCCAATGAGTCAGAAAATGAAGTGGAATTTTTAGTGATATCCAGCCCGTCTACTTATAACGACAGGATTGAAATTTAAAAAAAGCAGAATGGCTTTTCTATACAATATATTTATCAACCTTCTCATCTTCGGAATGAAGGTATTTTCATTATTTAATTCTAAAACTAAAAAAGGAGTTGAAGGAAGGAGGCAATCTCTACACAAGGTTAAATCTGTATTTTCAAAAACAGATAAAGTGATATGGATGCACGCCGCAAGTTTGGGAGAGTACGAACAGGGACTGCCTGTTTTGGAACAGTTTAAAGAAAGTTTTCCTACTCATAAAATTCTGGTGACATTCTTCTCTCCTTCGGGCTATGAAAATGTAGTTAAAAAGAGTCATATTGCTGATCTGATCTGTTATTTGCCTTTTGATAAAAAAAGCCTGGTAAAAGACTTTATATCACAGTTTAATACTGAACTATACTTTACGGTAAAGTATGATTACTGGTATAATCTGCTTTCAGCACTCAAAAGCCAAAATACAAAAGTCTATGTCATTTCAGCCTTATTTTATGAGAGACAGTCCTTTTTTACTTCTTATGGCAAATGGTTTGTAAAGCAACTCCGGAATAATGTTGATTGGTTTTTTCATCAGACCCGGTTTTCTCTTGCTCTTGCCAAAAGTGTAGGGCTCGTGAAGGCTTCAGTGACGGGTGATACGAGATTTGACCGTGTAAAACAGCTTCGTGAGCGAAATAATCACGTAGATCATATCTTGGATTTTAAAGGTGGAGAACGGGCTGTTGTTTTTGGAAGTTCATGGCAGGCTGAGGAAAAGATGGCTGAGATGATCTCCAGAAAGAATAAAGCCGTTAAAATGATCATAGCACCACATGATCTGAAAAGAGTGGAACACCTGCAAAATATCTTTCCTGATGCTTTGTTGTATAGTGAAATACAAAATAGTCAACGTTCAGATTTCAATACTCAGGTTTTAATTATAGACAGCATCGGGTTACTGTCAAAATTATATTCCTATGCTGATATAGCAGTCGTAGGAGGTGGGTTTCATGACGCGGGACTGCATAATATTCTGGAAGCTGCTACTTTTGGAGTTCCGGTGGTTTTTGGAAATCATTACAGCAAGAATCCTGAAGCTGACGGACTTATTGAGGCAGATGGGGGCAGATCTTTTACAGATGAGTCCGCGGCAGCTGAATTTGTTTTATTTCTTAGCAACCAGGACCATAAAGAAGAGTGGGAGACCATGTCTGCCAATGCAAAAAAGTTTGTTGATGAAAAGCCTGATTCTACGGCAATGATTCTCGAGAAGATTTTATCGTAAGTATCCCTGAGTTTTCATTTCTTTCATAAGTCTATCAATATCTTCCGGAATCTGATCGCATTCAAGCCATTGCAGATCCAGTCCGTTATTGATGCAAAGTTTTTGAAGATAATGATTTTCAGAGATCTTTTTTCGGGTGTCCTTCAGAAATTCATCAATTTCAATCCAGTAATCTTCATCCAGTTTTTTAATTAAAATCAAGGATTTGAAAACCTTATTGATGAGGTAAATATATAGCTTGTAGACATTGTCAAATCTTTGTCTGCTGAGGTCATTATTGTATTCTAAAATGGCATTGATCATAAGAAGGTTCAGAGAAACATCCCCGAATTTATCGGTAGTGATCTTAACATGTTCGGTAATTTCTGCACTTATCTTTCGGATAACCGTCAGGAAATATTTAGTATTTCCAATATATTTTGAAGCCAGAAGCACCTTTTCCGACACTTCTTCTTCCATAGCATTTCTTTTATCATCTGTGGTTTCAGGATCGATCAGTTCGAAATACAGCTTTTTAGACAATAACTTATCCTTTCTCAGAAGTCTGAATATAAGCTTGTCTTTCTCTGCTCCGGAAAATGCACTTAGTGCCGCTTTGAATTCTTTTGAATACTCCATTAATTGAAAATTTTAGAATATTTTAAAAATCCGTTTATTGCCCAATTAACGGTATAATATAAAGAAGTTAGGGTAGAAAAGCCCATGAAATCTTTATACACAAGATACTGGTCTTTGATAATGTTTTTTTTCTTTCTGGAAACACTATTCTCACGCATTCTGTATTTTGCCATCGTTTTATTAACAGGCATTCCCTTTGGGATTACTTTCAGTAGATTCAGCCACATGACATGATCTTCACGTTTGCTTTTTATAGGAAATAAAAATTTTCCGGCTCTTTTGGTGTCATACATTGTGGAAACCGGAGCCAGTCGGCATGTTTTCAGTAAGTTTGAAAAAGTGACTACCTTATCCGCCACGAAATCTTTTAAAACAGGCTGCAACTGCTCATTACATCTGGAATAATTACAGTAAACAAGTTCTGCCTGATGTTCTTCCATATAGCTGGTCATAGTTTCCAGATATTCAGGGTACCAGTAATCATCGGAATCAAGAAAAGCAATATACCTTCCGCCGGCTCTTTCAAGGCTATTGTTTCTGGCATTGCCTGCGCCACCGTTTTTTTCCAGTACGATCAGTTTTATTCTCGGATCGTTATATCGTCTGAGAATTTCTACCGTATTGTCTTTAGAGAGATCATCAGTAATCAGCCATTCCCAGTTCTCGTAAGTCTGGTTAAGTACTGACTGTATAGTTTCTTCAATAAATTCTGCGGAATTGTAACAAGGGGTAATAATGGAGACCAGGTCTTTCATTTATGCTTTTTAAATATATTCAAAATTATAAAAATCTTTTTTCATAAAGGTGCCATGAGCTAATTCCTATCCCAATGACAACGAGCATGCATATGACACTCATTACATAGGGATTGTAATCATCAAACAGGCCTAACGTCTGGAATACTCTGATGACAGGGAAATGGAATATATAAATTCCGTAGGTAAAGTCCCCGTATTTTCCGAAATTATTCAGAAATTTAAAAGAATAGGCAATGTACATAACGATAATGCTGATCATTATCGGAGAGAATAGTTTGATCTTGAAAATAAGATCGATCCATACGGTGAGGATGGCAATGATAAAGAGAATGTTCTTATGCTGAATAAACTTATTAAAGTTAAAATACAGCAGCATTCCGCCGATAAAATAGCATAATGAACCGGGCAATTGTCTTGAAATAGCTGCTCTACCTGTCATTTCAAAATAATTAAGGAAAATTAAAGAAAGAAAGTAGAGGACAATCAGACTGGTGTTTCTGTATTTATTATTTTTTCCAAACAGTAAAAACAGGAAAGGAACAGCGATGTAATAACACATTTCTATTTTTAAAGTCCATAATGCACCATTGACTGCCTGATTACCGAATACTCCCGGGAGTGACGGGGCTTTGAAATTCATGAAAAGAGAATTCCAGAACAGGTATTTATAAACCTGGGTATTGCTGAAATATTCACTAATGGGAAGCGTACTTACAAGGCTCAGTAAAGTGGCACAAAGAAACACCACCAATAAATAAGCCGGAACAATTCTGTTGAACCTCTTTTTTGCATAGCTTTTCAAACTGGAGGATCTCTCGTAGCTTCTTGCAATTAAAAAACCACTGACAATAAAAAAACCAAAAACAGCTACTTCTACCGGGCTGTGCATCAGGAAAGCCAGCTCAGGGGTGGCGCTTAATACGCCCAGATGTCCTACGAAGACAATAAAAGCGAGGAGAACACGGATGAAGTCAAAATTGTTTTTCGTTATATCTTGCATTGGTTTTGTTTCCTACAAAAATAACTTTTTTAATAGAATGTAAGAATTTTAGTGTGCTCAATATTTGTTAAATAAAGGGAATACCCCCTGTTTGTGTTTAAAATTATACATAAATAAATGTTCACTTAATAATTTTTCATAAAAAATAGTGATATAACTCAAAAAAATTATAATTTTAGCGCTTGAAAAAATTGATCTATGAAGAAATTACTACTATTATTTGCAGGTTTATCATTACTGGTAACTACAGGATGTAATAATGATAACGATACTATCAGGGAAGCACCGCTTATCGGTTTATGGCAGCCGATCAAAGAAGTGGTAACTGTCGTTGAAACCGGAGAACAGCCGGTCTCGGATCAAATTACATATTCAACGTGTCAGAAGACCTCCAGATGGTGGTTCAGTAATGAAACAAACGGAAAAAGAATAGATGTATCAGATCCTACCACATCAGGAGGATTATGTGTTATTTCTCCGGATAAAAATTTTACATATACTTACGATAAGTCCAGTAAAAATGTTGTCATGAAATACCAGGGAATTGTAGAGCCGGTTACCGCAAAGGTGGTTACACTGGATGATGTTACCCTCAATCTTGCTGTAAGAGAAGAGACTCAGGATCCGACTGTATTTAAAACAAGAACCTATACTTTTAAAAGAGTAAACCCTCAGCAATAATAAGTATACTTCAATATATAAAAACAGATCTCATCCCCGGATGAGATTTTTTATTGTGAGATGAACCGCAATTAATCATAATTTAAATTTCTATTTCTTTTAAAATCATTATTTTTGTGAATCTTGTTAAAAGAAAAAAACAATTCAATATTTAAAGTCTAACATATAATACATATAAAGTGTTTTACGATCATCAGCAGATAGAAAAAAAGTGGCAGAAATACTGGGAGGAAAATCAAACGTATAAAACTTCCAATAACACAGATAAACCTAAATTTTATGTACTCGATATGTTTCCGTATCCATCCGGAGCAGGGCTTCACGTAGGTCACCCGCTTGGATATATTGCATCAGATATATATGCGAGATATAAAAGACATCAGGGGTTTAACGTTCTCCACCCTGTAGGGTACGACAGCTTTGGTCTTCCTGCTGAACAGTATGCAATCCAGACAGGACAGCATCCGGCAATCACTACAGAACAAAATATCAACAGATATGAAGAGCAGCTAAGAAAAATAGGATTTTCTTTCGACTGGAGCAGAGAAGTGAGAACTTCAGACTCTTCTTATTATAAATGGACCCAATGGATCTTTATCCAGTTGTATCATTCATGGTATAATAAAGATACGGATAAGGCAGAAAACATCGATACCCTAATCAGACATTTTGAAGAAAAAGGAACAGATGGGTTAAATGCCAATCAAAACGACGAATTAAATTTCACCGCAGAAGAATGGAGCAATGCTTCTGATCTGGATAAGGAAGATATCTTATTAAATTATCGTCTTGCTTACAGAGCGGAGACTACCGTAAACTGGTGCCCTGCTTTAGGAACCGTATTGGCGAATGATGAAATAAAAGACGGAAAATCTGAAAGAGGAGGGTTCCCTGTATTCCAAAAGAAAATGATGCAGTGGAGCATGAGAATCTCTGCCTATTCCGAAAGATTATTGCAGGGGCTTGCTACTTTAGACTGGCCGCAGCCGTTGAAAGATTCTCAGGAATACTGGATCGGAAAATCTCAGGGAGCACAGGTTCAGTTCCATGTAGAGGGATATGACGAAATTGTTGAGGTATTCACTACAAGGCCTGATACCATCTTTGGAGCTACATTTATGGTCCTGGCTCCGGAAAATCCATTAGTAGAAACCATTACTACAGATGCTCAAAAAGCAGAAGTAGATACTTATATTGAAGAAACTTCCAAGAAAACCGAAAGAGACAGAATGTCTGACGTGAAAAATGTGAGTGGAGCATTCACAGGAAGTTATGCAATCAATCCGTTCAGCGGAGAAAAAATGCCGATCTATATTTCAGACTATGTATTGATGGGATACGGAACCGGCGCTGTAATGGCTGTTCCTGCGCATGATGAGCGTGATCACAGATTTGCAAAGAAATTTAACCTTGAAATTAAAAAGGTGGTAGAAACAGAAGAAGATGTTCAGGAGAAATCTTTTGATTCTAAAGACTCTGTTTGTGTTAACTCAGATTTCTTAAACGGATTAAATTACAACGATGCCAAATCAAGAATAATTTCTGAAATTGAAACTAAAGGAATCGGTCACGGAACAACTAACTACAGACAGCGTGATGCCATTTTCTCAAGACAAAGATATTGGGGTGAGCCTGTTCCTATATATTATAAGGATGGAATGCCTTACACATTGCCGACATCTGCATTGCCTCTAGAACTTCCTGAAGTTGAAAAATATTTACCGACAGAAGACGGAGATCCGCCACTAGGAAATGCAAAAACATTTGCCTGGGATGAGGTGAATCAAAAAGTAGTGTCTACAGACTTAATAGATGATAAAACTATTTTCCCGTTAGAATTATCTACTATGCCGGGTTGGGCAGGAAGCTCTTGGTATTTCCTTAGATATATGGATCCGAATGATCAGGAAACTTTTGTTAAAAAAGAGCTGGCAGACTATTGGGGACAGGTAGATTTGTATATCGGAGGTAGTGAGCATGCAACCGGTCACTTATTATATTCCCGTTTCTGGAACATGTTCTTAAAAGACAGAGGATATATCAGTCATGATGAGCCTTTCCAAAAACTGATCAACCAGGGGATGATTTTAGGAATGAGTGCTTTTGTATACAGAATTGAAGGGACTCATACATATGTGTCAAAAAAATTAGCAGGCGAATATCAGACTCAGCAGATCCACGTTGATATATCTTTATTAAAAGGAACATCTGATGAATTGGACACTGAAGCTTTCAAAGCATGGAGACCCGATTATGCAGATGCAGAATTTATTTTGGAAGATGGAAAATACATCACAGACCGTGAAGTAGAAAAAATGTCCAAGTCCAAATATAACGTAGTGAATCCTGACGATATCTGTGACGAGTACGGAGCAGACGGATTAAGATTATATGAAATGTTCTTAGGACCATTAGAACAATCCAAGCCTTGGAACACTCAGGGATTAAGCGGAGTTTACGGATTCCTTAAGAAATTCTGGAACCTTTACTTTAACGGGGACGTATTTGAGGTTTCTGATGAAGAACCTACAAAAGCAGAATATAAAGTATTACATACCTTAATCAAGAAAGTAGTATACGATATTGAAAATTTTTCTTTCAATACTTCTGTATCTTCCTTTATGATTGCTGTGAATGAGCTTCAGAAATTAAAATGCAATAAGCGCAATATTTTAGAACCGTTAGCCGTTATCATTTCTCCGTATGCTCCTCACATCTGTGAAGAATTATGGAATTTATTAGGGCATAATACCTCTGTTGAATTTGAAAAATTTCCGGCCCTGAATGAGGCATATTTAGTGGAAGATGAAATTGAGTATCCGGTAAGCGTAAATGGTAAAATGAAGTTCAAAATTTCGCTTTCAGCTCAATTATCTGCTAAAGAGGTAGAAGATTTGGTGATTTCAAGTGAGAAAATGCAACAGATTTTGGAGGGAAAAACCCCTAAAAAAATCATTGTAGTTCCTCACCGTATTGTGAATATCGTAATTTAAAAAAAAATTAACATTGGGAAATCAAAAAAAATGAAGGTCTTATTTTTTTGATTTTTTAATTCAAATGTTAAAATTGGGGAAAATAAATAAAATATCAAAGAATAATTATTATATCAAAATCGTATTAAAATTTCTTTATCAAAAAAATGCAAAATGTTTAATTAAGACTCTTGCATTTTAATTAATTTTGCCTTTAATTTACACCCTGTAAAATTTTAAAACAATATAATTTAGTTAAATATGGAAATGAATGTTTCAAAAAATGATGAGCAAGTAGTTGCTAGAAAGGCGGGAGGTTTAAATCCAGCTGTTATTATTCCTATTCTATTTATTATAGGAGTATGTATTTATTTATTCGTTCTTGGTAGCCCAGGAAACTTTAAAGATGCAGATAAACTAGGAAGTGGTTCTGTAGCCTTTTCAAGTGTTGAAGGAAAAGACATTCACCCAGAATCGTTTTTAGGTATTATCTACAAAGGAGGGGTTATCGTACCAATCTTGATTACTTTCATGATTACTGTAATCGTTTTCTCTTTTGAAAGATATTTCGTTCTTGGTAAAGCTGCTGGAAAAGGAAACTTAGACAACTTCGTTGTACAAGTAAGAAGCTTACTAAACCAAAACAAAATTGACGAAGCTATCGAAGAGTGTGACAGACAACAAGGTTCTGTTGGTAACGTAGTAAAAGAAGGTCTTACTACTTACAAAGCACTTGCTCACGATACTACATTAAATAAAGAGCAGAAAATGGTAGCACTTAACAAAGCTATCGAAGAAGCTACAACTCTTGAGATGCCAATGCTTGAGAAAAACATGATGATCCTTTCTACTTTAGGTACTGTTGCAACGTTAGTAGCACTACTAGGAACAGTAATCGGGATGATCAAGGCGTTCTTTGCATTAGGTTCAGGAGGTGGTACTCCGGATGCTGCTGCTCTATCTACAGGTATCTCTGAAGCCTTGATTAACACAGCTTTAGGTATTGGTACTTCAGCTATCGCTATTATCCTTTATAACTTCTTTACATCTAAAATTGATGGATTAACTTATAAGATCGATGAGATCTCTATGAGCATCCAGCAGTCTTTCGCTGAATTCAACTAAGAATTAGCAAGAAATTTGCATTAGCAATTAAAAGAAGTTTAATTAAAAATATTTTATAATAATGGCGAGAGTCAAACCAAAAAGACATGGAGTAGTGACGGACATGACCGCAATGTGTGACGTTGCGTTCCTACTTCTTACGTTCTTTATCTTGACCACTCAGTTTAAGAAACCTGACGTGGAGCAGATCAAACCGCCATCTTCAATTTCGGAAAAATTGCTTCCTGATGCTAGTTTAATGACTATCAACGCTACTCCGGACGGAAAATTCTATTTCCAGCCGGTAGAAAATGCATCAGAAAGAGTTGCTCTTTTGGAAAAAATGGGACAAAAGTATGGAATTACTTTTGACAACAATCAAAAAGCAGCTTTCCAGAAAGTTCAGGCAATTGGAGTTCCAATGAACCAACTTAAAGGGTACTTGGATATGCCTGGAGATGAGCAGAAAAATTATAAGAGTCCTACAGGAATTCCTATGGACAGTACAAATAAGCAATTAATTGACTGGGTAAAAGAAAGTTTGAGCGTTAACCCTGACTATAAGTTAGCGATTAAAGGTGACGTTACAACACAGTACCCTAAAGTTAAAAGCCTGTTTGAAGGTTTAAGAGATATTGATTTTCTTAAATTTTGGTTGATTACATCACAAGAAGGTAAACCTAACGAATAATATCGATAGAAATGGCAGAAGTACAAGTACAAGAAAAAGGCGGCAAGGGCGGCAAGGTTCGTTCCAAGAAGCAAAGTACCAGAGTCGATATGACTCCGATGGTGGACTTGGGTTTTCTATTGATTACCTTCTTTATGTTCACAACTACATTCAGTAAACCGAATGTTATGGATTTGGGGCTTCCGGCTAAACCTAAAAAAGATCAGCCGAAACCTCCTCCAACAGAAATTAAACTTTCTAACTCGATTTCTATCTTATTAGGAAAAGACAACAGAGTATTTTGGCACCAACAGGATGCTACTTCCTTGAATGACCAAACGCTCATGGAAACTACTCTTGACAGAGAGGGAATTAGAAAAGTAATTGAGCAGGCAAAATCTAGAGCTGCTGATCCAAGTAAATTTACGGTGATCATTAAGCCTACTGACGATGCTGTATATAAGAACTTTGTTGATATTCTTGATGAAATGGCAATTACCAAAAGTGAGCAGTACGGTGTTACCGATGTGAAGCCTTGGGAAAAAGCTGTTTATGAAAAGAAAATAGGTGGTGCTGCGGCGCCGGCTGCTACAAAGTAATTTAACCATAAAATTGTTATATCTACTATGGCAGATGAAAATGTATACGGTCAGAATCTTACCCTAGACGAGATTGTATTTGAAAATAGAAACAAGGAATATGGTGCCTATGATCTTAGACATCAGTATCCGAGACTTTTAACGAAGTCATTTATCATCGGAACGGCTTTATTCCTTTTGGCAGCTTTGTCTCCGTTCATCTATCTTACGATTAAAAATCTTACAGCTCCGCCAAAACAGGAAGTGAAGGCAGATCTAGTAGACATCATCGAAGATGAACCGATCATTGAGCAGCCTAAAGACGAAGAACCACCTCCACCACCTCCTCCAAAAGAAGAAGAGAAAATTGAGGTTATTCAGAACGTTGTTCCTGAGCCTGTAAAAGCTCCGAAAATTGAAACGCCACCACCGCCGATTTCTAAACAGTTGGAAACAACAACTGGTTTGAATAATCAGGAGGGGGTTAAAGCTCCGGCTTATACACCACCGCCACCACCACCATCTACAGGTACAAAAGCTACAACAGTAGAGGTGAAAGCGAATAACCCTAACGAAATCTACAAAGATGTAGACCAGTCTGCAGAATATCCTGGAGGTATGGGTGCATTGAGAAAATTCTTAGGTGATAACTTCGATACTTCCCTAATGGAAGGAGGTGAAGGTACTCTTAAAGCTAAGCTTAAGTTCGTTGTAGAAAAAGACGGAACTGTTTCAAATGTTACCATTGAAGAGAAATCTCCAAATGGCGACTTCAACAGCGAAGCAATGCGTGTAGTTAAGAAACTTAAAAAGTGGACTCCTGCTAAGAGAAACGGAGAAAGCGTTAGATCTTACTATAGCGTACCATTTACTATGAACTTCGAATAAGACTATTTATTCAGAATATAAATAAAAAAGAGAGGCATATGCTTCTCTTTTTTATTTTTTTTGGTATTTTTGTTACATGATGTTCAATTGGTTATCCCTGGTTACGGGATTGTTTTATATCGTTTTAGGAATTGTAGTCATTTTCTATAAGTTCTTTTTTACAATTTTGGAACCTGCTATTGCCTATGCATTAGGCGCAGTCCTGATTATTTACGGAATATTCAGAATCTACAGAGCGATTTCAAAAATAAAAAAATCAAGAAATGAAGAATAGTTTTAAGATTGCAGCTGTTTTTATCCTGTGTATTATCCTGACAGGCTGCAAAAAGGATGATAAATCCCCGTCTTATCATAAAGGTGAGCTGACAATTTTTACTGACGAATCCTTTCAAAGTGTTACAGAAGCATTAGCCGACGGCTATATGATCAACTATCCTGAAACTCACATTAAAGTAGCTACAAAAAAAGAAGATTTAGGCTTTCTGGATCTTTTAAAAGGGAATGCCAAGGTAGTGGTGATGTCAAGAAATCTGAGTCCTGAAGAAGTAAAAACCTATGAAGAAAGAACAGATCTGAAGTTTCTTCCTGCTAAATTTGCTGCCGATGCCGTTGTTTTTGTTGTTCCTAAAGATTCTCCGAAAGAAAGTATCTCGATGGAAGAGATTAATGCCGGACTATTGTCTGATAAAAAGGAATTTATTTTTGACGGAACCAACTCCAGTAACTTAAATTTTGTAGCTGAAAAACTTAAAAAACAACCCAAAGATCTTCAATTTTCCATTATCCCGGGAAATCAGAAAATCATCGAAGAATTAGGAAAATATCCCGATAAAATAGGCGTTATAGGCCTTAACACCTTCAGCCGTCCCTATGATAAAACCTCTGTAAAACTCAGAGAAATGGTTAAAGTACTTCCTGTTGTAGATAAAGGAAAACAATATAATGCCGATTTTGAAGGACTGCGTTCAATGGAATATCCCTTCACAAGAGTCTTGTATTTCCTGATTAATGAAGGAAACTTTAATATAGCCAACGGTTTTATCCGATTCTCATGTACTCATTTGGGACAGAAAATTGTTCAAAAGGAAGGATTACAGCCTTATAACTTATATAAACGTGAAGTTCAGATGCGTTAAAAATTATTAAAGTAATAAGATCCTTTATTAAAAAAAACTGATTTGGTCTAAAAATTGTGTAGAATATAACTCAAATATTAGAAAATATAAAATGAAAGATATAATGAATATGAATGTAAAGAAGATTGCTTTTGGAGCAGCCGTGGTATTTTTTACCGGTTTTGCCACTGCACAAACATTGCAGGATGGTATTAACAGTATAGACAGTGATAAATTTGCTCAGGCAAAAACCAATTTCACTGATATGATCGCTAAAGAGCCTACTGCTGATAACTACTTCTATTTAGGGAATACTTTCTTAAAACAAGGAGAACCGGATTATGTAAAGGCTACGGAAAACTTTAACAAAGGAGTTGCAGCTGACGGAAAAAACTATCTTAACAGAATTGGTTTAGCCACTGTGAAACTTGGAAAAGGAGATAAAAGTGCCGTTGCAGAAATCCAGAAAGTAGTAGCTGACTCTAAAGAGAAAGATCCTGAAGTATTATTCAGAGCAGCAGAAGCTTTAACTTTATTTGAAAAAAACAGCTCCCCGGATTTAGCAATTCAGTTTCTGAATAAAGCTATTGAAAAAGCTGAGAAAAAAGGAGTTCCTGCACATTTCTATTATACATTAGGAGATGCATACAGATTAAAAAGAATGCCGGGTGAAGCTATGTCCGCTTATGACAAAGCATTACCTACAGCTAAAAATAAAGCCTCTGTTTATACCAGAATGGCCACTTTATGGATGGCTGCTCAACAATGGCAACAAGCTAAACAAAACATTGATAAAGCCATTGGCGTAGACCCTACTTATGCACCTGCATATAAAGCATTAGCAGGATATGATATCAGATATCAGCAAAATGCAAAAGCTACACAAGACCTTATCAACTATACAAAATATGCTGACGAAGATCCGTATACTCAGTTGGAAATTGCAAAATTATACTTCACAAACGAAGACTATGCAAACTCTAAAACAGTATTAGATAAAATCTTTGATAAAATTGATGATCCTATCAAATTCAAATTAAGAGCTTATCAGGATTATGCAGATAAAAACTATGCAGGAGCAAAGCAGAATATGGATACTTTCGTCTCTCAGGCTGAGAAAACAAGAGTACAACCTGCTGACCAAGGGCTACAGGGACTTATCGCTGCAGGTTTAGCAAAAGATGAAAAAGATGCTGCCAAAAAATCTGCTTTAATGACCGAGTCTCAGCAAAAAGTAGCCATTGCAAAAGCTGCAAAAGACGAAACAATGAAGTGGGATTTAGAACTTGCTAACATCGCAGGCGGAGGAGGTGCTTCTCAGGCAGAAGCTGATAAAGGACCTACCAACCCTACTATTGAAGGATTGAAAAAACAGGTCGCTGCAAATGCTCAGGACTCTGATGCCCTGTTCAAATTGGCAACAGCTTATCAAGATGTTAAAAACTGGAACGGAGCTATTCTTACATGGCAAAAAATGTCAGCTCTTCTTCCTGACTGGGCTCCGGCATATTATAGCCAGGGATATTCTTACCAGCAGGCAGGAAATAATGATGCTGCAAAAATTGCGTATGAGAAATTCATCAGTACGGTAAAACCTGCTGAGCAGGAAGCCAACAAGCAAACCCTTGCCTATGCTTACTTTGCAGTAGCATACATGAGCAAAGACTCAGACTTGGCAAAAGCTAAAGAGTATGTAGCAAAGTCTTTACAGCTTGACCCTACCTATGAGGATGCAGTAAAATTAAATGCTGCCATCAATAAGTAATTTAAAATTTAAATTATACCTATTAAAACTTCCCATTCATAATGTTTGGGAAGTTTTTATTTTAAACTTATCTTTGAGTATATGAAAACTGATATATTAGCTTTTGGAGCACATCCTGACGATGTTGAATTAGGATGCGGTGGAACTATTGCCAAAATGGTTTCCGAAGGAAAAGTATGTGCTGTCATCGATCTTACTAAAGGAGAGCTGGGAACCAGAGGTACAGATGAAACCAGAAAAGCAGAGGCGGCAGATGCCGCTAAAATCCTGGGCCTTGCTGCAAGAGAAAATCTGGGAATGAAAGACGGCTTTTTAGTCAACTCTGAGGAATATCAGATGCGAATTGTAAAAATGATCCGCAAATACCGCCCGGAAATCGTCTTAGCCAATGCAATTGACGATAGACATCCGGATCATGCAAAAGGAGCGAAATTAGTGTCGGATGCGTGCTTTTTGTCCGGGTTGAGAAAAATTGAAACGGTATTGGAAGGGGAGAGCCAGGAAGTCTGGAGACCAAAACATATTTTTCACTACATTCAGTGGAAAGATATTAAACCGGAATTTGTAATAGACATTTCAGAATTTCTGGATCAGAAGATCGCCTCATGTATGGCTTATAAAACTCAATTTTATGACCCGACTTCTAAAGAACCCGAGACTCCGATTACCACAAAAGACTTTTATGAGAGCTTAACCTATCGCGCACAAGATTTAGGGCGATTATCGGGAGTCGCTTATGCTGAGGGCTTTACGTCAGAAAGATTAATTTCTTTGAAAAATTTTGACGGAATTGTTTGGTAGTAAAGAAAAATGTCCTATATTTGCACTCAGAAAAACGGTGATTGTAGCTCAGTTGGTTAGAGCGTCGGATTGTGGTTCCGAAGGTCGTGGGTTCGAGACCCATCATTCACCCAAAGAAAGTACACTTTTTAAAGTGTACTTTTTTATTTTATCCCTGTTTCAACCGGAAAATCACTTTACCTATCTATTATTTTTCACAGAAGCTTTTCCCGCTATCCGCTCATACTCCTCGCGCCAACGCTTAAAATAGACATCGCCTGCTGCGGGGTAACCGCTTCTATCGGGGCTAATTTATTCATGATCGCTAATCACTGACATTGTTTTTCGGGAAACGATCTTGATAGGTCTACTGAGCATCTGACCGGATATGAACTTCCTCAATAAGATCCGGCCCGTTTACAAAAAGGTAATACAGTCGGGCAGGTAAAGCCTGAATTTAGATATCGCAGGCCGCTTACGGAATACATAAACTGGATATTCTCTTTTCAATATTTGAGAAACAGCTGTTTACAGGACGATTTCCGTAATTTCAGGGTACAAAAAAAGCATCTTTTTCAGATGCTTGTGTTTTTAGATATTCTTTTTTTTTAAACTTCGTCGTCAGAGTCGATTGTATAGGATCTGCTTTTGAAGTCTTTGTCATGTTTTTCTGATATTACATCCTCACCCTTTTCATTAATGATGAAATCTGTGGACTCATTAAACATCTCCTGGAAACTTTTAAAATCCTCCTTATAAAGGTAGATTTTATGCTTCTCGAATGTAGCTTCCCCATTCTCTCCGAAATTCTTCTTACTTTCAGTGATTGTAAGATAATAATCTCCTGCTTTCGTCTCGCGCACATCAAAGAAATAAGTTCTTCTCCCTGCTTTTAACACCTTCGTGAAAATCTCATTTTCATGGCGTTCCTTGTATTCACTCATTGTTAGATATTTTTTAATCTTGTTAAGAACAAATATAAAAGTTTTCTTTTAATCACAAAATTTTTTTTATGATTTATTTAACAATTGAGAACGAAACGGCTATGCGGTTACAGAATTAGCAATTTCTGTAAGGTTGATGATTTTGTCTGCTTTTTGAGCGCTAGACTCTCTGTGTGTGATAATTATGGAGGTGGCATTGTTGATTTTTTTGTCGATATTTTCGAGAATATTCTGCTCCGTTTCCGTGTCCAGAGCAGACAGAGAATCATCAAAAATAATGATGTTCGGGTCCTTTATCAGAGCTCTGGCGATACAAATTCTTTGCTTTTGCCCTCCCGAAAGCATTACTCCGCGTTCACCTACCAGTGTTTTATATTGCTCTTTAAATCCAATAATATTTTTGTGAACATCGGCAATCTTGGCATACTCTACTACTTTTTCATGAGACGGATGATCAATGGCAAAACCAATGTTGTTTTCAATAGAATCTGAGAATAAATAGCTTTCCTGAGGAATGTATCCTATAAAGTTTCTGTAGTTGTCGAGGTTGTGTTCTTTAAGATTCTTACCATCTATAAGAATTTCTCCTTCCGTAGGATCTATCAGTCTGCATAAAAGCAGTGCTATTGTAGATTTTCCACTTCCTGTTTTACCCATAATGGCAAGAGATTCTCCCGCATTGATGGTAAAACTTAGATTGTCCAGTGCCTTGATACCGGTATTGGGATAGACATACGAGACATTCCTGAATTCAATACTTCCTTTAATAGGGTAGTTTTCAAAATGAGTGTTCACAATTTCTGATTTTTTATCCATGAATTCATTAATTCTCTGCATGGAAGCTTCAGCTCTCTGGTTCACAGAAGTTACCCAGCCTACCATAGAGAATGGAAAAATCAGAGTATTGATATACATGAAAAAATCTGCAATTTTACCTATACTCAATTCCCCGGCAATATATTTTTGTCCGCCGATCCAGATGATGGCCACGTTTAATAATCCGATTACAAATAAAATAATAGTAAAGAAATATGCTTCTGTTTTTGCTAAGTCCAGTGCTTTGTTCTGATAATCAGTTACTTTTATTCCGTAGTTTCTTTCAATGTACTTTTCTTTTGCAAAAAACTTGACCACACGAATGCCGGAAAAACTATCCTGAACAAAAGTTGAGATGGCAGACTGGCTTTTCTGCATAATCTTTGACTTTTTATTGATAATTGAACTTACCTTATAAATTGCATACGATAAAATAGGTAAAGGAAGCAAAGTCCATAACGTCATGGAAGCATCCGTTTTCACCATATAGATCGCAGTGATCAGGACAAGGACAATGAGGTTGGCCACATACATGACACCAGGTCCGAGATACATTCTTACCGCAACAACATCTTCACTTAGCCTGTTCATTAAATCCCCGATAGTCGTTTGCTTATAATCGGTTAATGACAGTTCCTGATAATGCCTGTAAATTTTATTTTTCAGTTCGTATTCTATTCTTCTTGATGCTACAATAATGGTTTGTCTCATCATAAAGGTGAAAAAACCGGTTAAAAGGGAACATCCGACAATAATAGCCACATAAATAAGCACCTGCTTATTGAACCCGAGATTTCCGCCCTTGGTAAGCTCATCAACAGATTTACCTACAAACTGAACTTTATAAATATTAAAAAAATTACTGGCAATGATAAATAGTACCCCCCAAAACAATAGTATTTTGTGTTTCCAAAAATAAGGGTTTAAGGTTTTTAGAGCTTTCATATAGTTTGGCAAAATTACAAAAATGTCATCAGACTACGAATTTCATCAATTTTAAATTTTGTATCTTTGCATCCATAAAAAAGCTCTTTGAATGTTAGGAAGACGACAAATCCGTGAAAAAGTGGTACAAACAGTGTATTCGTACTATCAAAATCCTGTAAAGTTTGATGTTTTAGAGAAAAACATGTTTGCCGGAATAGAGAAAATCTATTATCTCTATATCTATCAGCTCAACTTTTTGGTAGCCCTGAAAGATCTGGCAGAACATCAGATTGAAATCGGGAAAAATAAATACCTTAAGACCGATGCTGACCTTAATCCTAACCAGAAATTCATCAACAACCAAGTATTAATTAAGCTGGAAGAAAATCCTGAAAGATTATTTTTTACAGGGCAACATAAGCAGTTGAAATGGGATTTGCATGATGATTTGTTGGTTAAAACTTTCCAAAGAATTACAGCCGGAAAACGTTATCAGGATTTCATGAAAGAAGATGGATACTCTTTTGAAGAAGATCAGAAGTTTATCGGAAAATTATTCTTAAGATATATCGCAGAAAATGAAGATTTTCATGATTATTTAGGAGATAAAGAACTTTCATGGTATGATGATATTCATATTGCCAATTCAATGGTACAGAAAACAATCGGTTTCCTGAGAGAAGATGAAGAAAGCAGAACTTTAATTAAAATGATTAAAGATGAAGATGACAAAACTTTCGCAGGCAAATTGTTGAGAGATACGCTGAACAATTGGGAAAATAATGAGAAGAAACTGGAAGAAAGACTTGAAAACTGGGATTTGGAAAGAGTTTCTTTAATGGATAAAGTTATTTTATCAACCGCAATAGCAGAGCTGGATAACTTTGCTTTTACTCCTTCAAGAGTTATTATAAATGAATATATTGAAATTGCAAAAGTATTTGCTACGGACCGTTCCAATATCTTCATTAATGGTATTTTAGATAAATATTGTAAAGATCAAAATAGAATATAAAATGAAAAAGACGTTATCAATTATCGCCTTGTCAATCATAGGCTTTGGTTTAGTTTCATGTAAAAAAGAAAACAAAGAAACTCAAAGCGCTGAAACTGTAACTACTGATTCTGCAGCTGTTGCAGCTCCGGTAACAGCAGATTCTACAGCAACTCCTGCAACAGGTGAAGCTGCAGCTCCTGCTTCTAACCAGCCATCTACTTCTCTTGCTTTATCTGAAAGCAACTTCGATTTTGGAAAGATTAAAAAAGGGGACAAAGTAGAGCATGTATATGAAGTAACCAATACAGGAAAAAATCCTTTGGTCATTTCTGAAGTAAAACCTGGATGCGGATGTACTGCTCCTGACTTTACAAAAGAGCCTATCATGCCTGGTAAAAAAGGAAAAATCACTTTGCATTTTGATTCTTCAAACTTTGACGGAAACGTTCAAAAGTATGCTGATGTATATGCCAACGTAGAAAAATCTCCAATTAAATTAACGTTCACAGCGAACATTCAACCATAATCGAAAAAAAATGTTAACAGTATTTTTACAGGCACAACAAGGATCTTCCTCAATGATGCTGATCATGATGGGGGTGATGTTTGTGGGGTTTTATTTTCTGATGATCAGACCTCAGATGAAAAAACAGAAGCAGGAAAAAAGCTTCCAGGAAAACCTTAAAGTAGGAACGAGAGTAGTTCTTACATCAGGGCTTCACGGAAGAATTGCCCAGGTTCAGGAGGATGGTTTCGTGATCGAAACATTATCAGGAAAACTAAAATTCGAGAAAGCCGCTGTATCCAGAGAAATGACGGAAAGTCGTTTTGGAGACAAAGCAAAAGCAGCAGACAAAACTGCTGATAAAAAAGAAATAGAAACTGAAGAGAAAAAATAATTCGGTTTAAAAATATCTGATTTCGGCGGGTGAACAAAGTTCACCCGCCGATTTTTTTATAAAGGTTATATCAACAAAGAAAATATGAATAAAGTAAATGTTCAATAAAGAATTATCTTTGTTTCATGAATCAAAGCACAAACAAAACTGTTCTCATTTTAGGAGCCAATTCAGATGTAGCCAAACAATGTATCAGGCAATATACGGCCAAAGGTTTCTCGGTCATTGCTGCTTCCCGGAATACAAAATCTTTGGAAAATTTTATTGAAACTTATCAATTGGACCATGCGCAAATTACTGTTTTGTATTTCGACGCGGCTGATTTTGATTCTCATCAGAGATTTTATGACGCACTTCCCATAAATCCCCATATTGTAGTATATGCTGCCGGCTTTTTAATCGACAATCAAAAAGCATTATGCGGCTTTGAAGGTGCAAAACAAATGATGGAAGTCAATTATATGGGGGGTGTTTCTATTCTGAATATAATTGCCATGGATAAAAGCAATAAAAACCTTGAGAGAATCATCGGGCTATCTTCATTATCAGGAGTAAGAGGAAGAAAAAGCAATTTTGTATATGGAAGTACTAAAGCTGCCTTTACCCAGTATCTGGCCGGATTGAGGCAGGAGTTAGCTTCCAGAAAAATAATTGTGAATGCTTTAGTTATCGGCTATATTCGCACGAAAATCAATGAAGGTTTAGAGCTGAATGAATCTTTAATCATGGAGCCTGATTATGTAGCGGGATTCATTGTGAACGCAGGAAATTCCTTTATCATTGTTCCCAATTTCAAGTGGAAAATTATTTATCATATTCTGAGGCTGCTGCCGGAAAGTCTGGTCGCAAAACTGCCTTAATATTTTATTCATCAAGAGATGTTTTTTTATAAAAATTAAAGTTCGGTACCCTCTTTGCTATAAAACCAAAAAATTATTTCTTCTCAGCAGGATTCAATTTCTAAAATGATCATTGGTAATGCGGAACATTCTGTTCTGCCGATCATCTGTTTTCATTAATAATAACCATCTGTACTTTAACCCTCAAGATTTAAAGTGCATTTCTTTTGGAAACAGCCGACTGTTCTGCTGCATTTTAAAAATGACTGCTGTGGAAATAGATGAAGCGGATACAAATGTTAAAATAAATAGCGATAAGATGAACGATTTAGAATTAAGCAACATTCAGCAGCATTGGGATACTTTAATCTCTTCAGCAATTTCATGGACCCCAAGAATTATTACGGCAGTGATTTCTGCAGTGTTAATTTACCTTATCGGTTCATGGATGATCAGAATGATTAAAAAGCTTGTTGAAAAAGCTTTTAAAAAACGTAATATGGAAGCTTCCCTGCAGCTTTTTCTTTTAAATATTATCAATTGGGGACTTAATATTCTGCTTTTTATTGTCGTGGTGACTCAATTGGGAGTGCAAACCTCAGCGTTTGTAGCGATGATCGGTGCGGCAGGTCTGGCGGTAGGTCTGGCTTTACAGGGATCACTAACTAATTTTGCAGGGGGAATCCTGATTTTATTATTAAAACCGTTTAAGATTGGTGATTTTATTTCTACCAGTGGCGGTGTTTCAGGAACCGTACAGGCGATTGATATTTTTTATACCAAGTTAATTACTCCCCAAAATCAGCTTATTGTGATTCCGAACGGAGTGGTTTCCAATAACAGTATTACCAATTTTACCCAGCTGGGAACACGTAGAACAGCACTGGATATCGGAGTGGCCTATGATGCAGATCTGAGAAAAACCAAGGATATTCTGATGACTGTTATTAAAAACAATCAGTATGCTCTCACTACGCCAGCGCCACAGGTGGTGGTGACAGAACTGGGAGATAGTGCCGTAAATGTATCGGTGAGAGTAAGTACTGCTACAGAAAATTTCTGGACGATGAATGAAGAACTGATCATCAGCTGTAAAGAAGCCCTGGATCAGGCAGGAATAGGAATTCCTTTTCCACAGAGAGATGTACATCTTTACAATACATAGTATGGGTCACGATTTAAAATTATAAAAAACTCCTGCATTTTCGATGAATGCAGGAGTTTTTTTATGGTGAAATTCCGGGCTGGAAATATTTATTTTTCTTTGTGGGAATATTGTTGAACAAAATTCAGTAAAGTTTTATATTCGTTCTCTTTACATTGAGCATTGGTGAAAATAAGTCTGATTCTGTTGTCAAGCATCGTTACGATAAGATACTGATCTATTATTTTATAATTTGTTTTTTCCCAGCTGCATTCTATTGTTGTCAATGGAAATTTAACAGTAATATGATTCGGATGAAGTAGGATGTCATTGCTTTGATCTTTCATATTTTTAAAATCATCACTCTGCTTTTTTATTAAACTATAGGCGTTCTTTTTGCTGGTGAAATATTGATAAATGAGTAAAGAAATGTAGCCCACAAAAACAAATGTGCCATATTTGAAAATAATGGAAACAGGACCGAGATCAATTGCCTTTAAAGGAACAAAACCCAATATCAGGAACAGGACGGTATATAAGGCTGCTTTTTTGATTTCAGCGATATGCTTTTGCCAGATGTACCGGAAAAGAAGGTCTGATTTTCCCATTCTGTTTTTTCATTATAGTAAAGCTGAAGTCTTATTGATTCATCCATAATTAAAAGTTTGCGGGCAAAAGTAAGGAAATTAATCAGTATCCTGTAATGCCTCCAGCGCTTTCATCATATCAATTCCCTTTCCCAGAACAGGTTTAAACAGATCTCCTTTTTCCTTAACTCTTTCCGGAGCATTATGGATATTAAAATCCGTGGGTTTTACTCCTGGTTTTAGCTCTTCCCAGTCCAGTGGCATGGAAACTGAAGCGCCCTGCTTGGGGCGCAGACTGTAAGCGCTTGCCAATGTTTGTCCCGTTCTGTTTTGAAGGTAATCAAGATAGATTTTATTAGAATCTCTTTTTTGAAGGCTTCTTTCCAAAGTGGTTATTTCAGGAAGTTTTTCATTCACCTGTTTCATTAGAATATGAGCAAAGTCTTTCACCTGGTCAAAATCATAATTTCCACCCATCGGAATATAGATATGAATTCCCGTACTTCCTGATGTTTTACAGTACCCTTTAATCCGGATGGCTTTCAGCACTTCATTCACCTGTAATGCGGTTTCAATTACCTCATCAAATGTGTTTCTTGCAGACGGATCAAGATCCAGAACCAGATAATCAGGATGTTCAAGATCCGGTAATGAACTGTTCCATGGATTGAGGTCTATGCATCCGAGATTATTCAGGTAAGCAAGGGCAGCTTTGTCATTACAGTAGATATAATCTATGTATTTATCGTTGGATTCGGAATAGACCTTTGTTGTTTCTATCCAGTCCGGAATATGATCTCCGGCGTCTTTCTGATAAAATCCTTGTTTTTCAATGCCGTTAGGAAAACGGTTGAGAGATAAAGGGCGGTTTTTTAAATAAGGCAGTATATATTCTGCTATCGATTGATAGTAATCAATGACATCACCCTTGGTAATTCTATCTTTAGGAAAATAAATTTTATCCATATTGGTAAGCTTTACAATATGCCTGTTTAGAGTGATTTCTTTATCTGTTCCAGAGGTTTCAGTCTTTTTTGCGGATGCTTTAGCTTTCATTGTTTGGGATTTTTTTGATTGAATAATATGATGTGCTGGATTCTTTACTTCTTCGGGTTCTTTATCTTCACGGATACCCATAAAAACCGGATGCCTGAAAATACCATCGTTGGTAATTTCTGAATATTTGATTTCACAAACTAATTCTGGCTTTACCCATGTTACCGGCATATTGGTTTTAGGGGTGGTTTCAAACGGTGGTTTTTTGATGATTAATTGCTGAAGCTTTTGATACAACTGTTTCAATGAGGTACGAGTAAATCCTGTTCCGGTATGTCCGCAATAGATAAGTTCACCATTGATATATTGCCCTAGAATAAGAGCACCGAAACTTTCTCTGGATCCTCTGGGTTCAGTAAAGCCGCAGATAATAGCCTCGTCAGTATTGGTGAATTTTATTTTTAACCAGTCGCTGGTCCGGTGATTTTCAAGGTAGAGGCTGCCTGTCCGTTTGGCTACCATTCCTTCCAGCTCCAGTTTTTTCATCTGTTCAAAAAAATCAATGCCTCTTTCTGAAATATGGTCGCAATAATGGATGGTATCGGTTTCAGTTAAAGCATCTTTTAAAAGTTCCTTTCTCTGAAGTAAAGGAAGTTCTTCTGTGGAATGTCCATTCAGCCAAAGGAGATCAAAAACCTGATAAACAACTGGGATTTCAGGATGATCCATGATCTGCTGTAAAAGCTGAAAATCAGGTTTCCCCTGATGGTTATAGGCAACTATTTCACCATCCAGAATCATCTGTTGTTTTTGTTTTTCAAAATCCTGAACAACAT
The DNA here is from genome assembly GCF_019236175.1 of Chryseobacterium sp. Lineage (GTDB taxonomy): Bacteria > Bacteroidota > Bacteroidia > Flavobacteriales > Weeksellaceae > Chryseobacterium. Next base: position 374,333 of record NZ_JAFAJM010000019.1, on the reverse strand, counting down.
TGTTGAATTTTGATAAGAATGAGATCCCGTTTCGGGAGTAGAATAGGGGTTCTTTATGACGGAGGTCTGCAATAGCTCTATAGCCGTCCCATTTTATTTCAAAAAGCCAGCCTTTATCATTAAATGCTTTATCAAACGGCTTGGCAAGCATTGGTTTAATGAAAGATTTAAGCTTTTTTTCATTGGTTAAAGGATTGAAGCTTTTGAATGTTTTTTCCGAAGTTATGACTTCTTTTTTTCGTTTGTTTTTAGGCTTTTTTTTTCCTCCATAAATTTTGTAACCAATGATTTCGATGAAGTATTTTCTTCAGCGTCGTAGGGACTTTCAGCAAATTCATCTTTATGTTTGATCAGGAGCCATGCGTTGTTTTCTGAGTTTTTCATTTTCACTAAAGCAAACTCACCTTTCAGTTTTTTACCATGAAGCCTAAATTTTAAAGAACCTGCATGCAATTCTTTTAACAGCTCTTTTTCATCAGAAACTTTGCTGTTTTCTTCTAATGGTTCATAAGTTCCGCTGTCCCATACCTCCACTTGTCCTGCTCCGTAATTACCTTCCGGAATATTACCTTCAAAATCTTTATAATCATAAGGGTGGTCTTCCACCATCATGGCCAGACGTTTATCCTGAGGGTCTAATGAAGGTCCCTTAGGAACAGCCCAACTCTTTAATACCCCTTCCATTTCCAGGCGGAAATCGTAGTGAAGCCGAGTTGCGGCATGCCTTTGAACAACGAAGATGAGTTTATTTTTACTTTTTTTCGTTGTTCCTTTAGGTTCACTGGTTTCATCGAATTTACGTTTCTGTTGATAGTCTTTGAGAGCCATTATGATGCGGATTTTGATTTAGAAGTATTCAGACTGGCTTTTAGCTGAGCCATAAGATCAATCACTTTACCTTCTTTCACAACAGGAGCTTTTCGGGTTTTAATATTTTTACCTTTTGCTTTCCGTTTGATAATTTTCAAAAGTTCATCAGAGTAGGTATCTTTATACATAGCCGGATCAAAATCTTGAGAAAGCTGCTTGATAAGACTTACCGCCATTTTTAGTTCTGCGGGCTTAGGAGCTTTATGAGCCGGGATTTTTAAATCTGTATAATTTCTTATTTCCTGATTAAATCTCAGGCGATTTAGAACCAGTATATCGTCATTGTAAGGACGAATCATTCCGATTGTTTCGCTTTCACGAAGCACAAATGTCCCGATTCCCACCATTCCTGTCGCTTCAAGAGCGTTCAACAGAAGTCTATAGGCATTTTCGCCATTTTTCTGTGGTTCGAGATAATAAGGAGTTTCAAAATAAACACTGTCAACTTCTTCTTCCTTGACAAACTGATCGATGGAAAGTATTTTTGTCTTTTCAGGGCTTGCTGCTTCATAGTCTGCCTCGTCAAGAACGATATATTGATCATCCATGAGATAACCTTTGACAATGTTTTCCCATTTTACTTCTTTTCCTGTACTTTCATTAACTCTTTTAAACCGGATATTAGAAAAGTCCGATTTATCGAGCATATCAAGGTCCAGTTTGCTGGTCTCCGTTGCTGAGTAAATTTTAACAGGAATATTTACTAAACCGAAGCCAATGGCACCATTCCAGATTGCTTTCATTGTCTTACGTTTTTAAAAATCAAGCAATTAACATGCCGCCTGAACGGTGTGTGGTATGTATCTGAAGGTTTTTGTCAAATGGCAATTGTTTTTACCTACTACTTTTATACCTTTATCTTTCCGTAATCTGTGGATAAAATAACATGGAAGAACTTTTTAATTACATCAAAAAATTTGGATTACTGAATGAGCAGGATGAACTTCTGATTAAAGAAGGAATCCAGGAAACCTCTGTGAAGAAAGGAGAGATTTTCGTAGAGGCAGGAAAAGTAAGTCAAAAGATTGCCTTTGTAAAGAAAGGGGTATTCCGGTCTTTATATTACAACAAAGAAGGAGATGATTTTACCCGTTATTTTATTTATGAAGGAAGATTTATCGGAGACTTCCAGGGATTTACAGATCAGCTTCCTGCCCATGAGTATATAGAAGCCATCACTGATGCTGTCCTACTTGTTATTGATCTCAGTCATTTTAAAGTATTGGAACAGAAAATTAGTATATGGCCGGTTTTATTTGCGCGAATTCATGGATTTGTAGCTGAAAATAAGCTTAAAGTGGCGAGTATTATGCTTAATCAGGATGCAAAATCGAGATATATTCATTTTCTTAATCATTATCCGGGGCTTGCAAACAGGGTTCCACAGTCTATGCTGGCTTCTTATCTGGGAGTGACACCTTCTTCATTGAGCAGGATCAGAAGGAATATTAATGAGTAGAGTAAAGACTAAATAAAATAAGTTATCTATACTACCTATCAAATATTCAATAGAAACGGGCTTTAGCCTGTTCTGTCATTTAAAACCCTTCCATTGGCTTTAGCCAAAACCTAACATACAGTCTAAGATAGAAATTGGCTTTAGGTGAATAAATATTTGCATTATACATTCATACAAATACGTTTTTGTCAAATGGCAATGGTCTCCTTTTCAAACTGTCATAGCTTTGCACCATAAAATAGAAATTATGAATATGGATATTGTACTGGGATTACAATGGGGTGACGAAGGAAAGGGAAAGTTTATTGACCTGATCAGTGAAGATTATGATATTACAGCCCGTTTTAACGGCGGTTCTAATGCAGGACACAGTATAGAAAGAAACGGCAAAAAAATTACGCTTAAAATGATTCCGTCCGGTATTTTTATGAAGGAGGTACAAAATGTCATCGGAACAGGAACCGTTCTTGATCCGGTAAGTTTTAAAAAAGAAATTCTGAATGTAAAGCAGTTTGATGAAACACTTCAGCCGGAGAAAAATCTGATTATTTCTAAAAAAGCACATTTTGTATTGCCTACTTATAAGCTGTTGGATGTTTTCATGGAAGAAAGCCCTGCTTATACGACCATTGGAACAACGAAAAACGGAATAGCTCAGGCATATTCAAATAAAATTCTAAGACAGAATGTACGGATTGGTGATATGTATTCACCCGATTTTAAGGAGAGGGTAGAACGTATTCTGGAGAGAGACTATCAGTTTTTGACTGATGCAGGTATGGAATTACCATCTTTAGAGTCAATTTGTGAAGAGTTTTTTGATGCTGTAGAATTTTTAAAGCAATTCGACTGTACAGAGACCGAGCTATTCTTAAACAAAGCCTTAAAGAATAAGCAGACCGTTTTGGCTGAAGGATCTCAGGCTGCATTACTTGATATTGATCATGGGACTTATCCTTATGTAACGTCTTCTTCTACTACTGCTTCAGGGGCTTGCAGCGGACTGGGAATTTCTCCGAAAAAGATCGGTGAAATTTTTGGTATTGCCAAAGCGTACTGTACAAGAGTAGGAAACGGGATATTCCCAACAGAGCTTTTTGATGAACTGGGGGATGAAATCAGAATCAAAGGAAATGAATTTGGTTCCAATACAGGACGCCCAAGAAGAACCGGATGGTTAGATCTTCCGGCTTTACGATATGCTGTAATGATCAATGGGGTTACTCAATTGGTTCTTACTAAAGCTGATGTTCTAAGCGGATTGAAATCCGTGGCAGTTTGCACTCATTATGAATGGGCAGACGGAACTATTGAAACCAATGCCGGAACACTTCCTGAGAATGCACAACCAATATTCAAATGGCTGGCTGGCTGGGAAGCTGATTTTTCAGTGATTAAAGATGCTTCTGCACTTCCGGATGCATTAAAGGATTTCCTTTCCTTTTTGGAGACTGAGTTGGAAATTCCTGTGGGATATCTTTCTACTGGTCCGGGAAGAGAACAGATATTGAAAATGAAGTAGAGGAGCTAAGGGGTATTGAGATCTCCGGAATCTGTATTATTTATGATATGATCAAGCTCTGATGTTGTTATAATTCCAATACTGACATTCTCTGAGTATTTTCTGGAAACAATGATGTACTGATTTTTCTCATAGCAATGCCGGATAATTTCAATGGGAGTTGATTCATTATTTTCAAAGGTAATGATACCCGGATAAGATTCACAATGATAACGGCCGGGGTCATATTCTAATTTTGAAAACATTTTGGTTGCATCTTCCCGACCGAAGAAAAAGCCATTGACTTCTACGGATTCGATCTTGCTTTCTTTCAGGGTTTTGCGAAATTCATACCTTATGATTTCTTTACTCCCTAGACTGGAAATAAAGCATAACGGAAGGCATGCTCCTAATAACGGGAGGTATTGTGAAGTTTTTTTATCAGTTTTGTTGGTACTTCCGGGAGGAGAGTATATTATTTTTTTCAATAATATAAGTATTATAAATACTCCCAACCCTATGGCTGTCAAAAAAGTGATTACAGAAAGAAACTCAATTAAAATTTTCATGGTAAAAAAAAGCGGGGCCAACACCCCGCTTTAAATTTATGCTTTTAAATCTAATTTTAACTCTAACTCATCGAGTTGTGCATCAGCAATGGATGCAGGCGCATCAATCATGACATCACGTCCTGAATTGTTCTTAGGGAATGCAATATAATCTCTGATTACTTCATTTCCATCTAAGATCGCTACCAAACGGTCAAAACCAAATGCTAAACCACCATGTGGCGGTGCCCCGTACTTAAATGCGTTCATTAAGAATCCAAACTGAGCTTCTGCCTCCTCTTTTGAGAACCCTAGAAGGTCAAACATTTTAGACTGAAGATCTTTGTCAAAAATTCTGATAGATCCACCTCCGATTTCGTTTCCGTTAAGAACCATATCGTAAGCATTAGCTCTTGCTTTACCAGGATCAGTTTCCAATAAGTGAATATCTTCAGGTTTTGGAGAAGTAAAAGGGTGGTGCATTGCGTGATATCTTTCAGTATCTTCATCCCATTCCAACAGCGGGAAATCAACAACCCAAAGTGGTGCGAATACATTTCCTTTTCTTAATCCCAAACGGTTTCCAAGCTCCATTCTCAATGCAGAAAGCTGAGCTCTTACTTTGTTTTCATTTCCGGAAAGGATTAACATTAAGTCACCTTCTTTAGCTCCGAATTTTTCAATGATTTTCGCTAAGTCTTCTTCGTTGTAAAATTTGTTGACCGATGAGGTTTTTACGCCATCATTCTGGAATTTAGCCCAAACCATTCCTGAAGCTCCGACTTGCGGACGTTTTACCCAGTCTACAAGCTCGTCAATCTGCTTTCTCGTATAGTCTGCACATCCTTCTACATTGATTCCGACAACCAATTCGGCTTCATCAAATATCTTAAAGTCTTTTCCTTTTACAAGTTCATTAAGTTCCACGAACTCCATTCCGAAACGGATATCCGGTTTGTCATTTCCGTATTTTCTCATCGCATCTGCGAAAGTCATTCTTGGGAAACTGCCAAATTCCTGACCTGTAATATCTTTGATAAGCGTCTTGGTCATTCCTTCGAAAACGTTCATGACATCTTCCTGCTCTACAAACGCCATTTCACAGTCGATCTGTGTAAATTCCGGCTGTCTGTCAGCTCTTAAATCCTCATCACGGAAACATTTTACAATCTGGAAATATTTATCCATTCCCCCTACCATCAAAAGTTGTTTGAAAGTCTGTGGTGATTGGGGCAATGCATAAAATTGTCCCGGGTTCATTCTGCTTGGAACCACAAAGTCTCTTGCTCCTTCAGGAGTAGATTTAATTAAAACCGGAGTTTCTACTTCAATGAACCCTTCATCAGATAAGTAATTTCTTACTTTCTGAGCCATTTTATGACGGAAGATCAATTTATCTTTTACCGGATTTCTTCTGATATCCAGATAACGGTATTTCATTCTTAACTCTTCTCCACCGTCTGTTTCATCTTCAATAGTGAAAGGCGGAAGCTGAGAATCATTCAGTACTGTGAGGTTGGTTACTAAAAGTTCAATTTCTCCTGTAGGAATATTAGGGTTTTTACTTACCCTTTCAATTATCTTTCCGGAAACTTGAATCACAAATTCACGGCCTAGTTTTTTTGCCTCCTCCATTAATTGTGCTGAAGAACGTTCCTGATCAAAAACCAGCTGAGTAATTCCGTAACGATCTCGAAGATCTATCCAAATCATAAATCCTTTATCACGGATAGTCTGTACCCATCCTGACAGTGTAACTTCTTCATTCAGATTTTTTAGAGATAGCTCTCCATTGGTGTGTGATCGAAACATAATTAGTTGTTTAAAGTTCAATGTTTAAGGCTCCTATCTGAACCTCGTTTTTTTCGTTGGCAAAGATAAGGTTTTTACAGGTTTTATAAACAAAAAAACTTCCTTTCGGAAGTCTTGTTTATTTTTTGTGGATTTTTAATTTTTAACTGCGCCGCGTTGCATCAGGTATTTTGCTGTTTCTTCGCCTTTTCCTGTTTCTGCTAAATCCAGCGGTGTTTTATTGTTACATTTCTTATTGATATCCACTTTATTGTCAAGAAGGAATTTGATGATATTCTTACTGCCGTATAGTGAGCTGAAGCCAAGCGGGCTGTAAGACTCATTGCCTATCGTAAAACACTTATTGTAATCTCCCGGGGCAAATTGCTTTTTAAATGTTGTTACATTATCAGAGTTGATGGCTTTCATTTTTGCCTGGGTAAGTTGTTGAGCAGAAAGCATACCGGCTGATAATAACATTCCAAATAGAAAAAGGGTAGAGATTATTTTTTTCATAAGAATTATTTTTTAAGAATATACAAATCTAAATTAAATTTTATTACCAATTGCTAAGTTTTGCTAATAATTGAATCTGTATTTTTGAACTTATATAAATTATTAATTAAAAAATGGCAAAATATATTGGTTTTTTGAAAAAAGCATTCAATGGTGAAGAAACCGATTTTACGAAAGTAAGTATCCGGACTGCTGTGCTGCTTCTGGCTATTCCCATGATGTTGGAAATGGCTATGGAATCAGTATTTGCTTTGGTGGATCTGTACTTTGTAGGGCATCTGAAAGAAAGTGGTTTTGCAATTCAGACGGTAGGGCTTACTGAATCGGTCCTTTCTGTTATGTATTCCATCGCCATCGGGATGAGTATGGCTGCTACAGCACTGGTTGCAAGAAGAATCGGAGAAAAAAATCCGGAACAGGCTTCCAGAAGCGCAGCACAGGTGATGTTGGTGTCATTTATCATCACATTTATTTTGAGTGTATTAGGAGTGCTCTATGCTGAAGAAATTTTAATTCTGATGGGTTCAAAACCCGAGGCTGCGGCTTACGGAAAGAATTTTACAAGAATTATGATGGGAAGCAGTACGATCATTATGCTTTTATTTTTAATCAACGGAATCTTCAGAGGAGCAGGAAATGCTATGATTGCAATGAAAAGTTTATGGATTGCCAATATTGCCAATATCATACTTTGTCCGCTATTGATTAAAGGATTGGGCCCGGTTCCGGCGATGGGACTTACGGGTGCCGCGCTGGCTACCACCATAGGACGAAGTATCGGGGTGATGTACCAATTGTACCATCTCTTGGTTGCTGATACACAGATCCGGATTAAACCGGCTTATTTTAAACCGGACAATCACTTAATCCGGTCTATTATTAAAATTGCAACTCCGGGAATTTTTCAGTTTGTCATTGCTTCCTGCAGCTGGATTTTTCTGGCGGAACTGGTTGCGACGACGGGGGGCGAAAATGCTTCAGCCGGCTATCAGACTGCTTTAAGGCTGATGATGTTCTTTTTGCTTCCCGCATGGGGGCTAAGTAATGCCGCATCTACTCTGGTAGGACAAAATATGGGTGCTAATGAAATGATAAGAGCAGAACAGTCTGTCATGAAAACAGTGAAATATAATGTAATTTTCATGGTAACGGTAAGCCTGATATTTATTTTACTGGGAAACTTTCTGGTTGGATTTTTTACCAGGGAAGCTGAAATCAGGGATTTTGCAAAGAATGCACTTCACATCATGAGTACAGGATTCATTTTTTACGGAATAGGGATGGTGATGATCAATGCATTCAATGGAGCAGGGGACACCTGGACGCCGACATGGGTCAATCTTTTTGGATTCTGGATGTTTCAGATTCCCTTAGCGTATTGTCTGTCAAAATACTTTGAAATGGGACCCAAAGGTGTTTTTATTTCTATTCCGGCTGCAGAGACATTGATTACGATAATCGCTTTTATCTTGTTTAAAAAAGGGAAATGGAAGACGATTAAAGTTTAAGAGAGGGAAGATGGAAGGTGAGATTTGATGAAGGTTGCAATACAGATGGTCATCTTTATCATAAATTGATCAGAGCAGTATTGAATTGGCGGGTGAGAGAACTTCTATTTCCGGTCTTATAAAAATTTTAACAGCGTAAAGAGTTGGATTTTAGTGGTATATTTTCTAAATTCGTAATAACAACAAACATTATTAGTATGGGAAAAGGAGACAAAAAATCAAGAAGAGGAAAAATTAATTCCGGTAGTTATGGAAAAAGAAGACCTAAAAAAGCTTCAAAAAACTACGTTGCTTCAGAAGAAAAATCTAAAAAGTAACCCCTAATAAAAAAGACCGGAGATAATTTCTCCGGTCTTTTTTTATAACAAATTAAACTAATTATTTCCCAAAAATATTTCCAAGGATACTTCCTAATCCGCCTCCCTGTTGTTGATTGTTGGCTCCGCCACCAAGTACTTTTCCTAAAATATCATTTAAAGGATTTCCTGATGTCTGAGATTGGCCGCCTCCTAAAACACTACCCAAAATATCATTTAAAGGGCTGGATTGCTGAGTCTGAGCCTGGCTTGACGCATTTCCAAGGATTCCTCCTAAAAGATCTCCAAGACCTCCTGCTCCTACATTGCTTTGTTGCTTTTGCTGTCCGATGTATCCCATTACAACAGGAGCAAGCATCGCAAGTACCGGACCTATTTTATCTATTGAGATTCCCGTGTTTTGTGAAAGCTGATTTTCTACAGCACTTTTTTCTCCACCGAAAATATGAGTCAGAATTGAGCTGCCTTCAGCTTGTCTTGTTTCCACTTGTGAAGCGTCGTTCAGGATACTTCCATTGTGATCTTTATCTAAGGCATTATTTAAAGCTTCCGCTTCTTTAGCATCCTGAGATTTGTTTCTTAAATAAGAAATAATGAGAGGGGTGGCTACAGCCAAAAGGGCAATGACCTGATTTCTGCTGATTCCAAATTTGTTTTCAGCCTGTTCTGCAACCTGGTTGCTTGTGTTCCCTGTAAGTAGGTCGATTAAGCTCATTTTTTGTGTTTGTTTAGTATTAAGTGTATCAAAGTTATCAAAAAATATGCCTCACAAAATGAACAGGATTCATAATTATTGTTAAAGTTTTCTGATCTCTTCTTCGGTATATCCTTTAGACTTAAGCAGCTTAATATATATTTCTGCCTCGTTAGTCATCCAGAATATAGGATCCGGAGCCTGTTTCTTGTCTATAGTGAATTCCAGAATACCTGCATTATTATTCATCCATGGAAACATATAGTAATCCATTCCGCCTTTATACTTTTTATACTGGTCAAAATCCTTTCCTTTTTGAGTAGACAAAGCGGCTGTATGAGCAAAAAAATAGAATAAAGGAATACAAAGGCTCAGCCATGAAAGTTTTTTTATCCACGGAGATTGTATCTGAGACATTCCGTAGCCTATGGACAAAGCAAAAATGATATTGAAAGGGAGAAAGAAAACATAGTTATCCGTAACCGCATAAAAAGTTGCAAAGCCGTATACACACAAAGAAGCCGTAAAGAAAACGAAAAACATTTTCCTGTTAGACTGATATAGGAAATAAACTCCTGCAAGCCCTAAAAGGGCAAATACGTTAAAATTGTATGCGACATATACTACAGATTTAATCAGGTCCTGAATATATTCTGCAAAAGTCTTCTGGAATGATTTGGAAAGCCATTCTCCACGTTCTGAAAAATACGGGGAACTGAAAGGTAAGCCATGAGAAACATTAAGAAAAGTGATGCCTCCGAAAATAAGTAAAAAAAGCAACAGAGATGAGTAAATATACTGAGTTTCTTTCCTGAAATAATAGAGAAATAAAATAAATGCCGGAATAAGCAGAATATTCTGAATGTGTACCCATAAGCTGATTCCGAAGAATAATGCAGCTAATGGTATATATATCTTTTTATGCGCTGTGAAAGTTGTAATGACGGAAAAGAAAAAAAGACTCAGCCATAAAGAATTATAAGTATAAACCTCTACAATTTCTGCATTTTTCCAAAAAGTAAAACTAAACCCGAAAATAAAGGCCGACGCAACGGACGCCCATTTCAGTTTTGTAATACTCTTTACAGTAAGATAAATAACCGAAACAGTGAGTGCTGCTGAAATAATAATTAATAATCTGCTTGCTTCAATAGCATTAAGACCCGTGATATTTTTTATAAAAATAGCAGTGTTGACATATAAAAAATGAGTAGTAGCTGTTGCAGTAGGCTCATATTTACCAATTTCTACCGGTAATACAAAACCAATGGCATCTGCAAAAGGAATTCTTGTGAAACTGCCTGCATAATACATCACTAAGAAAATAAAAAACAGATAAAAAGCAGGTAAATTTTTACTCATTCTAGTTCTTTATGATAGGAACGTTGGAACAGGCTTCTCCGAACATCAGAGATTTTACCATTGGCTTTAGTTGTTCCACCAGTTCAATATAAGCATTTTCCGGAATCTCTTTGTCCGAACATCCTTTTACCAATACTCTTTTACCTCTCATTTCTTCAAAATCATAAGTTTGAACAGCATTATGCATCAGGATTACTTCAAGATCTTCACGATTCCCGAAAACTATTTTTTTGGCTACATCCGTAAGCTTAGCTGTCAATACAAAATAAGCCCAAAGCGGAATAATAGTATCTACAGAATTGTAGATGTAGATATAAGCATCTTTATAATCTTCAACATTGATGGCTTCTACTTTTTCACGGAAATCTTTTTCTTTCAGGATCATTTCCTGAAATAGAAAATCTTTAAGGTCAATTCCTTTTCTTTCTCCTTTAGGAAGGAGCGTTGTAAGGTCAAAATTGATAAGGCCGCTTTCTGCAACTTTATTTCTGATTTCAAATTCTTCTGACATTTTTTATCGTTATCTTTGAACAAATTTACAAATTAAGATCAATATAAATTTTAATTTGTTCTCTATCCTTACCATAGAAACCAACCATGACACGATTTATGTTAATGAGAGGGTTACTAACGGTCATTGAAACCAACTTATAAAGAATTTCGGAAGAAATGAAGTATTACATTATTGCAGGAGAAGCTTCCGGTGATCTGCACGGGAGCAATTTAATGAAAGCCTTAAAGCAAAAAGATCCGCATGCGGAATTTAGATTTTGGGGCGGAGATCTCATGACCGCTCAGGGTGGTACACTGGTTAAACATTATCGTGATTTAGCTTTTATGGGATTCCTTGAAGTGGTTATGAATCTGAGAACAATTCTGAATAATATTACATTCTGTAAAGAAGATATCAAAGAAAACAGACCGGATGTTTTAATTCTTGTCGATTATCCGGGGTTTAATTTGAGAATTGCCAGATTTGCCAAGGAATTGGGAATTAAGGTGATATATTATATTTCTCCTCAGCTTTGGGCCTGGAAAGAAGGAAGAGTTGAAATTATTAAAAAGTACGTGGATGAAATGATGGTTATTCTTCCTTTTGAAGAAGATTTTTACAGAAAACATGGCGTTCATTCCCATTTTGTAGGACATCCTTTGCTGGACGCTATTTCCGATCTGAAAGAAATCAATATTGAAGAGTTCAGGAAAGAAAGCGGGCTAAATGACAAAGAAATTATAGCCCTTCTGCCGGGTTCCAGAAAACAGGAAGTTGAAAAAATGCTTGAGATCATGTTGTCTGTACGGTCTCATTTTAAAAACTATCAGTTTGTTATAGCTGGTGCTCCAAGCCTTCCGAGAGAGTTTTATGAAAAATATGTAGACGATAATGTGCATTTTGTATCCAACAGAACGTATGACTTATTGAGGTGTTCAAAAGCAGCTCTTGTAACTTCGGGAACAGCTACCCTGGAAACCGCTTTATTGAATATTCCTGAAGTTGTCTGTTACCGTGGCAGTAAAATCTCTTATGCGATAGCAAAGAGACTGGTGAAAAATATTAATTACATCTCCCTGGTTAACCTGATTATGGATAGAGAAGTGGTTAAAGAACTGATTCAGGATGATCTGAATACCAAAAACCTTGTGGATGAACTTCATAAAATTCTTGAAGGAGAAAAAAGAAAGCAAGTGATGGATGATTATAGCCTTTTAAGAGAAAAACTAGGGGGCAAAGGAGCCAGTGATCATGCCGCTGAGGTGATTTTAAAAACCTGATTCTGAAGATTTATCCTTCAAATATCCGATCAATAGGTTTTTATGGTGTAATAAAAACTTTTTATACGAACTTAATTTTCATAGTAAAAAAATAAGCGCTCTGTTAATCTCTGTGATGAGGTTTTGAGCGTTTTTTAGCAATTACAGAGTTGATATATAAGGCGTTAATTTACTATTTTGTAAAAACAAAAAGTAACAATTGAACAAACAGCCTCTTTTTATTCTGACTCTATGCTTTATTCTTGGAATTCTTTTTCAGGATCAGTTTTTACTGAATAAGGTTTCTGTCTGTTTCAGTATAGGCGGTTGTTCGGTAATTCTGATTATCCTCTTCTTTCATTCTTATATTTTGGGTAAAATAAAACCCTTCTTATTGGGACTGCTGTTCTTCGGTTTGGGAATCATATTCCATTTTTTCAATACCTTTTCACCGGACCCGAGATTTGTCTTGAATAAAAAAGAACCTGTTGTATTTGAAATTTCCCAAAAATTAAATTCAACAGAAAAATTCAGGAAATATGAAGGAATTGCGGAGTCGGGAAATAAGCGTTTTACTACGATAGTTTACGTACCCAGGAGTATAGATGAACTTGATTTTAAGCATTATTATCGTGCTGAGGCCTATATGGGAAAAGTAAAAACTCCCCCATATGATTTTCAGTTTGATTATGCCCGATATCTGAAACGGAAAAATATTGAATATCAGTGCCATCTTTCAAAAGAAATTGAATCTGCAGAAAAGCTGCATTTAAGTTTTGCAGATAAGCTCAGGCAGCAAAGACTGGAGATTTTGCAGAAGATGGGGCATTCAGTAATGTCTGAACAAACACAGGCATTTTTAAAAGGGATTATTCTGGCAGACAGAACAGAGATTGATGAGGAAATCCTTCAGGATTTCAACCGATCCGGACTTATCCATTTTCTGGCTATTTCCGGAACTCATATTATCGTGATCTTCGGTATGTTTTATTTCGTATTGATCAGGCTTATACCTTTACGTTTCAGAAAATATGCAATTATTCTTAGTCTTGGATTTATCTGGTTGTTTGCGGCATTTATCGGTTATGGAAACTCCGTACTAAGATCCTGCATTATGTTGAGTGTATATTTTATTTATGTATTGCTTCAGCGCAAATCAGATGTTCTTCACTCATTGGCGCTTTCTGCGTTTATCATTCTTATTTTCGATACACAACAGATTTTCGATATAGGCTTTCAGCTGAGTTGTGTTGCCGTCCTGGGGATTTTTTGGTTAAATCAGCCGCTTTTAAGACTTTTTCCGAAGCGGAATCATTATTTAAAAAAACTGCTCTTCAATACCATTTCAATTTCCATAGCCGCACAATTGGCAACATTGCCATTGGTTTTGTATTATTTTCACCAGTTCTCTTTTATTTCGTTTATAGCCAATATTGTTATTGTTCCTTTCTCTGAGCTAATTATTGTATTTTCTTTTCTGATGACTGTATTTGTGGCTTTTCAGATCAATTTCAGTGTTGCAGATATAAGCTATGATTTTGTTATCCGGATATTGTTGAAGGGAATCCATGAGTTTGCCGGAATTGATGCTTTGTATATTGAAAATATTTCAATGAATATTTTAGAAATATTGTCAGTATGGGGAATTATATACTTTTTAAGATTTTTAATACTAAAATGTAATTTTAAAAATTGTATGAGATTGAGTATGGGGGTGATGCTTTTTCTTTTAGTAAGAACAGGATCTGATATTTTTGAAAGCCAAAGAGATGAGCTTGTGGTTCTGAATTTTTATAAGAGCCGGATATTGGGTGTAAAGAACGGTAATAAAGTTTGTTTCTGGATTTCGGATATAACAGATCAAAAGAAAATGATCAGGTATTTTATTAATCCTTATTGTTCTTCCCGGAGACTAGATTATTTTGAAATAAAAACCCTCCCGTCCGAGGTGCAAAAAGTTGTTTTTCAAGGCCGGATTTATGACTTAAAATAACCTGATCTCCCGTTTTTAAATTTCCTTTATTTATAACGCCTTGAGTCTTATTTAGAAAGATTACAAACTGGCTAATTGTGAGATTTCTCACTTTTCGATATTGTTAACATTTCTTAATTTTGTGGAAATTCAAATTTAAACTTATATGGCAGGTTTAACGAGTTCTACGATAGGTAGAAAATACGCTATGGCATTATCAGCTATGTTTTTGCTGATTTTTCTTATACTGCATTTGACAACCAATTTGTTATCAGTCCTGAACAAGGATGCTTTCAATACAGCATCTGAATTTATGGGCTATAATCCTTTTGTGCAGTTCTTAATGCAGCCTATTCTTGGTTTTGCAGTAATTTTCCATTTTGCGATGGGATTTGTGCTTGAAATTAAGAATAATAAAGCGCGTCCGGTAAAGTATGAATCAAACAATGCAGCTGTAAATTCTACATGGATGTCCAGAAATATGATTATTTCCGGAGCTGTTGTTTTGGCTTTCTTGGCGCTTCACTTATATGATTTCTGGCTACATGAAATCAACTACAAGTATGTACAGGGAATTGCTCCTGATGCAGAACGTTTCTGGCCGGAACTTCATGAAAAATTTGCAGACATCTGGAGAGTAGCGCTGTATGTAATTTCTTTTGTTCTATTAGGATTACACTTAGCACACGGATTCCAGTCTTCGTTCCAGTCTGTTGGAGCAAGACATCCAAAATATACGCCGGTGATTAAAGCTGTTGGAACATGGTATTCAATCCTTATTCCTGCTGGATTTATTTTCATCGCAATTTTTCACTTTATAACTCAATAATATCAATATACTAGTATGAGTAAGTTAGATTCAAGAATTCCAGCAGGTCCTCTAAAGGATAAGTGGAAAAATCATAAAGACCATATGAACCTTGTTGCACCAAACAACAGAGATAAGATTGATATTATTGTTGTAGGTACAGGTTTGGCAGGAGGTTCTGCTGCAGCTACTTTAGCTGAGCAAGGATACAACGTAAAAGCGTTCTGCTATCAGGATTCTCCAAGAAGAGCTCACTCTATTGCAGCTCAGGGAGGTATCAACGCTGCTAAAAACTATCAGGGTGATGGTGACTCTACCTACAGATTGTTCTATGATACAATCAAAGGAGGTGACTACAGAGCAAGAGAGGCTAACGTTTACAGATTGGCAGAAGTTTCTGCTAATATTATTGACCAGTGTGTTTCCCAGGGAGTACCTTTCGGAAGAGATTACGGCGGTCAGCTGGATAACCGTTCATTTGGTGGGGTTCAGGTAAAAAGAACTTTCTATGCAAAAGGACAAACCGGACAGCAGCTATTATTAGGAGCTTATTCTGCAATGAGCCGTCAGATCGGTAAAGGTAGAATTAAGATGTACAATCGTCATGAAATGCTGGACCTTGTTATTGTTGACGGAAAAGCAAGAGGTATTATCGCAAGAAACCTTGTAACAGGGGAGATTGAAAGACATTCTGCTCACGCAGTGGTAATTGCTTCAGGAGGATACGGAAACGTATATTTCCTTTCTACCAATGCTATGGGATCAAACGTTTCTGCAGCTTGGAAAATTCATAAAAAAGGAGCATACTTTGCAAACCCTTGTTATGTACAGATTCACCCGACTTGTATTCCGGTTCACGGAACTCAGCAGTCTAAACTGACTTTGATGTCTGAATCATTAAGAAACTCCGGAAGAATCTGGGTTCCTAAAAAGCTAGAGGATTCAATAGCAATCAGAGACGGAAAGTTAAGACCTGAAAACATTAAAGAAGAAGACAGAGATTATTATTTAGAAAGAAGATACCCTGCATTCGGTAACCTTGTCCCTAGAGATGTTGCGTCAAGAGCTGCTAAGGAAAGATGTGATGCCGGATACGGAATCGAAAATAATGATACTAAAGAAGGTGTTTACCTGGATTTCTCTACAGAGATCATGAAAAAAGGTAAAGAATCCGCTATCGAAAAACATATTCACAATCCTACAGATCAGCAAATTTATGATCTTGGTAAGAAGTGGGTTGAGGAAAAATACGGAAACTTATTCGTAATGTATGAAAAAATTACGGCTGATGATCCTTATAAAACTCCAATGAAAATCTATCCTGCGGTTCACTATACAATGGGTGGAGTTTGGGTTGACTACAATCTTCAGTCTACTATTCCCGGATGTTTCGTAATTGGTGAGGCTAACTTCTCTGATCACGGAGCAAACAGGCTCGGTGCTTCCGCACTAATGCAGGGTCTTGCAGACGGATACTTTGTATTACCTTATACTATTGCAGATTATCTTTCTGCAGATATCAGAACAGGTGCCATTCCTACCAATTCAGGAGCGTTTGACGAAGCTGAAAAAGGAATTAAAGAAAAAATTGAGTTCTTCTTAACTAATAAAGGAACCCATTCAGTAGACCATTTCCATAAGCAATTAGGACACATCATGTGGAATAAAGTAGGTATGGGAAGAACTCCTGAAGGGTTAAGAGAAGCAATCAAAGAAATTGAAGAAGTAAGAAACAATTTCTGGAAAAATGTTAAAGTACCTGGTGAAGGAGAAGGAATGAACACTGAGCTTGAAAAAGCTTTCAGAGTAGCAGACTTCCTTGAATTAGGACAACTTATGGCTATCGATGCTCTACACAGAAACGAATCTTGTGGAGGACACTTCCGTGAAGACCATTCAACTCCGGATGGTGAAGCGGAAAGAGATGACGTAAATTACAAATACGTCGGAGCTTGGGAATATCAGGGTAACGATATCAACGCCGAGGTGTTGCATAAAGAAGAGCTGATATATGACAACATCGAGGTTAAAACTAGAAGTTATAAATAATCTCCAACCTATAAATATAAAATTATGAGTGCAAAAAAAGGCTTACATCTTACGCTGAAAATTTGGAGACAGAAAAATAGTAAAACTAAAGGTCAGTTTGAGACCTACAAAATATCAGATGTTTCTACAGATTCTTCATTTCTGGAAATGTTGGATATTCTGAACGAAAACTTAATTAACGAAGGAAAAGAGCCGATTGCTTTTGACCATGACTGTCGTGAAGGGATCTGCGGTATGTGTTCTCTTTACATCAATGGTAGAGCTCACGGTCCTGATACGGGAATTACTACGTGTCAGCTTCACATGAGAATGTTCAAAGATGGTGAAACCATCGTTATCGAACCATGGAGAAGTGCCGCTTTCCCGGTTATTAAAGACTTAATGGTAGACAGAAGTGCATTTGACAGAGTAATGGCTGCAGGAGGTTTCGTTTCTGTAAACACCTCCGGAAATACACTGGATGCTAATGCTATTCCGGTTCCTAAAGAAGATGCTGACAGAGCAATGGATGCTGCTGCTTGTATCGGTTGTGGAGCTTGTGTGGCTACATGTAAAAACGGATCTGCCATGTTATTCGTTGGAGCGAAAGTTTCTCAGTTTGCTTTACTTCCTCAGGGTAGAGTAGAAGCGAAGCGAAGAGTTCTGAACATGGTGAAAGCTATGGACGAAGAAGGATTCGGTAACTGTTCAAATACGGGTGCATGTGAAATAGAGTGTCCTAAAGGGATTTCTCTTGAGAATATCGCCAGAATGAACAGAGAATATATGGCTGCTCTTGTAGATCAGGGATAGAATAGATTCAAATATAATAAAAGTCGTCTTCGTAAGGAGGCGACTTTTTTTATGTCAAAATGTTTTTGCTGTTAAAGTTTGTTAACTTATTAATATGCTTTGGGATACTTTACTTAATAAGTCTATATTTGGTGGGTAGTAGAATTGTTTTAATAAATATATTTGAAAAAAATTAAAGAGATCCGCCAGAGATCAAAAAAGCGGTAAACACTCTTTAAATAAAGGAAAATAAATTTTTTAAAAAAAATAATTACTGTGAATGAAGAAGCCCTAAAAAGCGTATTTTTGTGTAATATTAAAAATTGAAATGAAAAAATATCTTTTATTGTTTATCATCGCGATTTTCGTGATGTCTTGTTCAAAAAAAGTAGAAGTAAAAGGAAAAATTACTGGAAGTTCACCATTGGAAAGAATTGAGTTTGTAGAAGCTTCAGGAGTGGGAACTTTGCCTTTAATTAATATAGGTTTAGATAAAGACGGTAATTTTTCAGGTAGCTTTGAAGCTCCTAAAGATGGAATGTATGTTATTAATTATGCCAACAGACAAAACCTGATCTATCTTGAAAGAGGACAAAATATAAATATTTCCGGAAACGGAATGACTTTTCCTAACGAATATGTGATTACAGGAGATGCTAAAAAGAATAATGATTTCCTTCAGGGAACTCAGAAGTTTTTAGGAGAATACGGGAATAAAGTTAACTTAAATCAGTTAATGGCTTCAGATGAAGCTACTTTCCTAAAAGGAATCCATAAAGTGGAAGCGGATATCAATAAAAATGTTGATGATCTTGCTGCAAAAAATAATCCTAGTAAAGCACTTTTAGATTGGAAGAAGAACGATGTAAAAGTAACGATCCTGAATTTACTGGCAAATTACGAAATGTCTCACGGTCCAATGTCCGGAAACCCATCATATAAAACATCTAAAGCTTTCAAAGATTATGAAGTGAAGCTAGAAGATGATAAAGAGGCAATGGTAAAAACAATTCCGCTTTACAGACAATATTTACTTGTAAAAATGACTCCTGATTTCCAAAAGTATGCGGAAGCAAACAGCAAAGGAAAAACAGATATTACAACTTCAGAATTGTTTGCACAGTATTTAAAGACTAAAAAAGATCTTTCTCAAACAGCAAAAGATTATCTTTTAGCATTTGTAATGGCTCAGGCGGATATTCACCCAACGACTCCGGCCAATAGAATTGATAAAATCAAGAAAATTATTGATACAGATATTAAAGATGCTACCATTAAAAGTGATCTGCTTAAAATGCAGGTAGCTATTACGGGGCTTAAAATCGGTGAAGTAGCTCCTGAGGCTGCGCTGGTAAAGCAGGATGGTAAGGCTTATAAACTTTCTGAAAATAAAGGAAAACCTTATATGTTATTTTTCTATGCATCTTGGAATCCTTATATCGGGGAAGCTACTGTGCCTGTATTGAAAGAAGTGATTAATTTTTATAAATCTAAAATGAACTTTGTGTTTGTCAATGTAGATGATACCAAAGATCAGTTTGTAAAAACGAGCAACTCTTTATTAAAAGGTATTCAGGGAATGAATGTATACGGAGAAGGGGGGATGGAATCCGATATTGCTAAAAAATATGGCGTGTATGGATTTAAATTGCCTTGTTTTGTTATCGTTGATAAAGACGGTAAAATTGCCAGCAGATCTTTTGTGAATCTTGGGGAACAGGAACTGGTAACAATTCTGGATAAAGTGACAGGGCTTTCAGCTCCGAAAGTTGATCCGAATATGCAAATGCAACAAGGATTACAAATGGATCCTTCCGCACAACAACAGGCTCCTCAACAGGCAAATCCACAGCCTGCGCCCACAAAATAATAAACTTTAACATAGTTGAAAACCTTATCTTCGGATAAGGTTTTTTTTTATTGTACTTTTGCAGGATGGAACTGAGAGGTTTCATATAGAAAAAATAGAATTTGTGGAATGAGAAAGAAGAAAAATATTATTCTTGAAAATATTAAACTATTAACGGCCGGAGCAAAAGGTGTAGCTATTGGTAAAACAGAAGACGGTAAAACAGTATTGGTTTCCGGTGCTATCCCCGGCGATGTGGTGAATGTAAAAGTAAAAAAAGCCAAATCCAAATATTTTGAAGGAGAAGCTACAGATGTACTGGAAAAATCTCCTTACAGAACAGAGCCCAAGTGTATCCACTTCGGAACCTGCGGGGGATGCAAGTGGCAGAATATGAGCTATGAAAAACAGCTGGATTTTAAGCAGGAAGAAGTTTATAACAATATCAAAAGAATTGGAGGAATTGATGATTTTGAAACCGTATCAATCCTGGGCTCTGAAGAACAGTATTTTTATAGAAATAAAATGGAGTTCTCTTTCTCTAATGCAAGATGGCTTACACAATATGAAATAAGCTCTGAGGAAAACTTTGGAAGCAGGGATGCGTTAGGATTTCATATTCCCGGAATGTGGAGTAAAATTCTTGATCTTAAAGAATGTTTCCTTCAGGAAGATCCTTCTAATGCAATAAGGCTCGCTGTAAAAGACTATGGTGTGAAAAACGGATTAGACTTCTTTGATGTCAGAAATCAGGAAGGTTTCCTGAGAACTTTAATGATGAGACAAAACTCTAAAGGAGAGTGGATGGTCTTATTCCAGCTATACAGAGAAGAAAAGGAAAACCGGGAAAAACTTTTTGAATTCCTGCTTGAAAAATTCCCTCAGATCAAAACATTGGTATACGCTATTAATCCAAAACAAAATGATTCTATTTATGATTTGGATATTAATATTTATTTCGGAGAAGGATATCTGATGGAGGAAATGGACGGACTGTATTTTAAAATCGGGCCGAAATCATTCTTTCAGACTAATTATAAACAAGCTTTAGAGCTCTATAGAAAAACGTTGGAGTTTGCTGATTTAAAAGGAGATGAAGTTGTTTATGACCTTTATACCGGAACAGGCACTATCGCACAATATGTAGCAAGGAATGCAAAGCAGGTAATAGGAATAGAATCTGTACAGGAAGCAATTGATGCCGCTATTGAGCATGCTGCTTTAAACGGATTGACCAACTGTACTTTCTATTGCGGTGATATGAAGGATATTTTTAATGATGAATTCTTAGCAAATCATCCTAAAGCTGATGTTCTGATAACAGATCCTCCAAGAGACGGAATGCATCAGAAAGTGGTAGAACAGATCTTGAAGCTTTCTCCTGAAAAAGTAGTGTATGTAAGCTGTAACTCGGCTACGCAGGCAAGAGATCTGGCGTTGATGAAAGAACATTATACCCTGGTGAAAATCTTACCGGTAGATATGTTCCCGCAGACTCACCATGTTGAGAATATCGCATTGCTTGTTAAAAAATAAAATTTATTTAAATTTGAATTTCAAATCTTAATATGAAACGTCAGTCCCATCTGATTACAAATAAAAATATACGGATGAAATACTTTAAACTTCTCATCATGTTCTGCTTCCTGGGTGTGCTATTTTCCTGTGGCGGAGATGATGATATCTGTGAAAGCGGAGAAGGAACACCAAGGATGAGAGTGGCATTCAGATCAGATGCATCGGGGAAAGCAATGACTCTGGATTCTTTGTATGTATCTGTAGATTACGGTGCCGGAAAAATTCCGTTTGGCTGGGTGACAAAAGTAGACAACAGCCTTATTCCGTTACGGGTGGATGACTCCCCTTATACGGATGTGTATTTTAAAGTATCCACTAAAGGAACAGAATCTAAGGTAAGAGTGAGTTATACTACTAAAACAGCTTATGTTTCTCCAGGATGTGGTATTAAAAAATCTTATGAGAATTTAACTTCAGAATTAATAACGCCGAATCCTGTTAAAGGGCTGGATGCCGGACAAAACCAAATAGAGAATGAAGACAAGATTAATCTTTACCTTCTTTTTTAGTATCATAGGAGTGCTCACCTTTGCACAACAGGATAAGCAGGGTAAAAAAGAAGAGAAAAAAAAGGATCATTGGAAATATGAACCGAACTTTATGGTTGGTCTTGATGTCCTTAATACGGGGGCAGCTTTTTTTTCAGACAGAAAATTGTATCAGGGATTTATTTCATCAAAGATCAATGGCAATGTACATGCTATTGCTGAAGCAGGTTTTGAGAAAAATGTGTATCAGAAAAATGGATACGATGCAAAAGTAAACGGCCCTTTCGTTAAATTAGGAGGCTTTTATATGCTGGCAAAAGATCCTGAAAATGAATTCAATGGATTTTATGTGGGAGGTAAAGTGGCCGGATCATTTTATAAGCAGGAATATATGGCAATTCCGGTACGTGGTTTTGGGGGAAGTAATTCTTCGGTAGCTTTTCCTTCATCATCACAGTCTTCTTTCTGGTTGGAAGGAACTATCGGAGGAAGAGTGCAGCTATTTGATTCCAATTTTTATATTGATGTTAATATGCAGCCACGTTATCTGGTGTATACTTCTAAACAGGAGAATATTGCTCCTATGATCGTTCCCGGATTTGGTAAAAGCTCATCCAAATTCAATATGGGCTTTGCATGGAATATAGCATACAAATTTTAAAAAAATCTATTTAATAATAATGGGGTTTATCCCATATCATACCGTACCGGCATTTATGTCGGTATTTTTTGTTTTATTGATATTTATGTTTTTTTATGGATCAATACCTGTAAAATATGTTAAAAAAATATATATTTGCGGGATTAATTAATAATATCATAAAATGAAGAGAAAAATTACTTTTAGATTTTCTTTCTTATTTCTTTTGATAAGTTTTTGCTCTGTGTATGCACAAAAGGATACTCAGGATAAAATTGTTTTTGGAAAGAAATATACGCTGGAAGAATTAAGAAAGACAAACGGATTTATTAGATGCGCATCATCGGAATATGAAAATATGCTGCAGCAAAAGGATCCGAAAAGAATGACTGATGCCGAATTTGAAGCATGGATTGCTCCTTTGATTGCCAATGCAAAAAGCAATCAGAGATCACAAAACGGCGGCGTGATTACCATACCTGTTGTAGTGCATGTTATTCATAGCGGGCAGGCTTTGGGAGTAGCACCTAACATTACCAATGCTCAGGTTCAGTCGCAAATTACAGTGATGAACAATGATTACAGAAAGGCAGCCGGCACCCCGGGATTTAATACGAATCCTGTAGGAGCTGATACTATGATTCAGTTTGCATTGGCAAAAGTAGACCCGAACGGTAATCCTACTGACGGGATAGATCGTGTAAATCTTTGTCAGACGGCCTGGGCTACCTCTGCTATTGACAGCTATGTGAAACCTCTTACAATATGGGATCCTACGAAATATATGAATATGTGGAGCGTGAGATTCTCGGATGGTCAGCTGCTTGGCTATGCTCAGTTTCCTTCCAATTCAAATTTACAGGGATTAGATCCCAATGGAGGATATGCTGATACCGACGGGGTAGTTGCTAATTATTCTACATTTGGAAGCAGTGCTTATAATGATGGTACTTTCCTGCTGAATGCTCCTTACGATCGTGGAAGAACAATGACTCACGAAGTCGGACACTTTTTAGGATTAAGACATATTTGGGGAGATTCTGTTTGTGGTGATGACTATTGCGCGGATACCCCGGTTCACAGAGCATCCAATGGAGGATGTCCTTCCCATCCCAAACCAAATAGCTGTAATACCGCAGATGAAATGTTTGAGAACTATATGGATTATACCAATGATTTATGTATGAATATTTTCACCGTGAATCAAAAAGATAGAATTACCGTGGTAATGAGTAATTCTCCAAGAAGAATGGAGCTGGTAACTTCTACGGCGGATCTGGCTATTCCGTTATTTGCTAACGATGCGGAATTGAAAGCGGAAAGAAATTGTAGTCAGAATGCATGTACAGATTCTCAGCCTGCAATAAACGCACAGTTTTCGTTATATAACAGAGGAACTAGCCCGCTTACGGCTGCCGTAATTACTTATTCTGTAAACGGCGGTGCATCGCAGACGATCAACTGGTCAGGTAATCTTACTCAGGATAAATATGTAATCATTACTATTCCTTCAGGTGTTTCAACAGGTTCTGTTTCTGCTCAGATTACTTCTGTAAATGGAACTTCAGATCAAAGAGCGGGAAATAACTCTTCTGTTGCGGTACTTGGAAATATAGTACCTGTGACTAATACTAATTTTACATTTGAATTACAACAGGATTATTACGGATCAGAAACTACATGGAATTTGAAAAACAGCGCAGGTACAATACTATACAGTGGAGGTCCTTATGTGGATACAGACCCTGATTTCCCGGCGTTGCTGACGCAAAACTGGGTGCTTCCGCAAAATGACTGTTATACATTCACGATTAATGACAGTGAAAGTGATGGTATTTATGAGTATGATGGGTATTACAGAATTTTAAATTCTTCAGGAGTAGTGGTTGTTGCAGGAAATGATTTTACAGCTTCTCAGCAAAGAGTGTTCAAAGTAACAGGAGCATTAAGTACCAAAGAGAATATAAAAGAAAAAACGGCGATAGGTATATATCCAAATCCGGTAAACGATATCTTAAATATTACTAAAGCATCTCCTAAAGCAACTTTTGAAATTTATAATGCAGTA
This sequence comes from Chryseobacterium sp., assembly GCF_019236175.1. Classification (GTDB taxonomy): domain Bacteria; phylum Bacteroidota; class Bacteroidia; order Flavobacteriales; family Weeksellaceae; genus Chryseobacterium. Next base: position 349,792 of record NZ_JAFAJM010000019.1, on the reverse strand, counting down.
GGGCAGATTGTAAAAAAAGGATCGATTGATAATAATAAGGTAAATGTGGTTGAGTTATTAAAAGGAAACTATATTATCACAATAAATGATAATAATATTTCTGAAAACTTTAAATTCATTAAAAAATAAGATTATTTTACATAACGAAAAATCCCCGGCATAAGCCGGGGATTTTGTTTTTATACTCAGAATGTGTTGGTATTTAATTATTTGAGTTATATGGTGTGAAAGCTTTAATGATGGGTGTTTTTAGGTGTTAATTGTGTTTTTGTTTTTCAATGATTGTTCTTTATTTTATTCATGTTTGTGGTGTGTTTTTCTCTGTTATTTAACATATTTTTTAAATTGTTTTAAAAAATTTATTCTTTTGTGCATTTTATTGTTAATGTTTTTATAGTTTTGTGAAATGTGAATTTAAAAAAAAATAATTTATGAGAAGACTACTTACTACTTTGATGTGTACGTTAGTAGGAGGGGCCGCTTTTGGACAATGGACACCCGCCACTGCTAAGGTATACAGCAAGAAAAAAACAGTGGATATGAGGGCCACTAGCATGGAATCGCATTTCAAACTGAATATAGATTTACTAAGATCTCAATTGAAAGGAGCGCAGGAAATGGGCTCCAATGCTAGACCGGTTGTTATTTCTATACCTACTTTAAGTGGAAAAATCGAAAGATTTAATGTGTACAGTTTCCCTGTAGTTGTAAAAGAATTGGCAGATCAATATGAGCTTGGTTCTTATATCGGAACTTCAGTTGATGACCCGACAAGACAGATCAGATTCTCTGTAGCACCAAATGATTTCCAATCAATGTTGTTTAGCGGAGGGGATTATGAATTTATTGATCCCGTAGATAAAGCTAACGGTTTGTACTCTGTACACCCTAAAACGAACAAAACAGCAGGAGGAAATAAACCTTTTGAATGTGCTACAACAGAAGATCCTGCTGCCGTAAGAGATATGCAGGAAATGTACAATACTGCAAGAAATTTTTCTCACAATTCAGGAACATTTAACAGAAGCTCAGATAAAAAATACCGTACAATGAGATTAGTAGTCTCTACTACGGGTGAGTATACTCAGAAATTTGGCGGAACAACTGCCGGTGCATTAACGCAGATTAATGCAACAATGACAAGAGTAAACGGTGTTTTTGAAAAAGATTTTGCACTACACTTAAACTTACAGAATTATCCGGGAGTAATCTACTTAAACGGAGCTACCGATCCTTATTCTGATCCTAGTGTAGGAACAGCATCTGCTAACGCAAGTAATGCAAATGGATGGAATATTCAGCTTCAGAGAACTTTAAGTGTAAACGTAGGAAGTGCTAACTACGACATCGGTCACTTATTCGGAGATTCCGGAGGTGGTGGAAACGCTGGTTGTATTGGTTGTATTTGTATTGATCCTTCCACTTCACCTACACCGGCTACTTCACTTTCTAAACAAAAAGGTTCCGGATTTACTTCTCCTGCTGATGGTAACCCTTCCGGAGATAGCTATGATATAGACTATGTTGCCCATGAAATGGGACACCAGCTTGGAGCTAACCATACTTTCTCACATGGTATTGAGCCTTACAACATGAATGTTGAACCAGGTTCAGGTTCTACAATTATGGGATATGCAGGGATCACAGGAGCTGCTACAGATGTACAGGCACATTCTGATCCTTACTTCCACAAAGTAAGTATCGGACAGGTTCAAACCAACCTGATTGCCAAAACTTGTGATGTTGAAACTTCTGTTAACAATAGTGCCCCTATAATCGGAGCTCTTTCTAATTACGCGATTCCTAAAAAAACAGCGTTTGTATTAACGGCCAATGTAACGGATCCTGAAAATGATCCGATGACTTATACATGGGAAGAAGTTGACAGCCCTACTTATGATCCTGTTAACGGATCTGTTACGATTAACAAAACGAACCTGGGAACAACTACGGTAGGAGCATCATTCAGATCTGTTTTACCAACGACAAGCCCTACAAGATATTTCCCTAAGTTTTCTTCAGTGCTTGCCGGCGTTTTGGATAATTCATTGAATACCTGGGAGTCTACTTCACAGGTAGCAAGAACCTCCAATTTTGCCATTACGGTAAGAGATAATAATCCTGATGTAACGCAACAGCAGACCAATACGGCACAGCAGACTATTACAGTAGGAAATGACGGGCCGTTCCAGCTTACTCAGGGATACCTGTTTACCAATGCTGCTTCAAATTTAACTTGGGATGTTGCGAATACTACTGCAGCCCCTTATAGCGTTGCTAATGTTAAAATTGACTATTCTTCAGATAACGGAACTACATGGACTGTTCTTTCAGCTTCAACACCTAACGACGGTTCTGAATCTTATACAATGCCTGCAGCATTGAACGGGCAAACTGTTGTGATGAGAATTTCTGCCGTTGGAAACGTTTTCTATGCTGTTAAAAAAGTATATGTATCTGCTCAGGTAGCTTGTGGAAGTGTACCGGTAGGGCTTCTTGCAGATAATATCACGATATCAGGAGCTACTGTTAACTGGGCGCCTGTAAGCGGAGCTTCTTCATATGCTTTACGATATAGACTATCAGGTAATACTACATGGATTCAGGCAACTGCATCAGGTAATTCTTATGCATTAGCAGGATTGTCAGATTGTAAGTCTTATGAAGTACAGGTGGCAGCAGTTTGTGGTGGAACTACAGGAACTTATTCTCCATCACTTACATTCTCAACAACTTGTGTTACTTACTGTACAGCATCTGGTACAAACCCGGTATATAACTATATTTCTAATGTTACTTTAGGAACTCTTAATAATACCACTGGTGCTACAAGTTATAGTAACTTTACAGCCAATACAGCGCTACAGCCAACACTGATTGCTAATAACACATATACAGTAAGCGTATCTCCTACTATTACAATCGCCGGAGCAGCGTATAACGGTCTTGTAGCCTGGATAGATTTTAACAAAAACGGAGTATTTGAAGATTCAGAATTGGTTCTTGATGTACCGGTAACATCATTCCCGGTAGGAGCAACTCCTAAAACAAATACATTTGTAGTACCATCTACAGCAGTTCTGGGAAGCCCGTTGAGAATGAGAGTATTATTAATGTATGCCGGAGCATCTAACGCAGGAGTTTATTTACCAAGTGATTATGCTTGTGGAGATTTCCCTAACGGAGAAGTTGAAGATTACAACGTGCTTATAACAAATAACCTTGCAACTTCTGAAACAGGTATTAAAAACGACGGTATTCAGATCTATCCAAACCCTGCAAGTGATGTTATCAACGTAACTAAAGTTTCAGATAAGGCAGCTTATAAAATTTACAGTGCTGCCGGTCAGTTGATAGACAGTGGAAATATCAGCAATGGAAAAATTAACGTTTCATCTTTAATTAAAGGTGCATATGTAATTACAGTTGATGAAAAAGGCGCTGAACAGTTCAGATCTAAGTTTATCAAAAAATAATATAAATGCTTATAATGTTAAATCCTCAGGTTTTCCTGGGGATTTTTCATTTTAAATCATATAATGTATTATTGTGAAATTTTTTCAAAAAAACATTTTAACAGATGTATAATAATGAAAAAATTATTAGATTTGTGTAATTATTAAAATATTAGCCTATGAATTGAAAATTACTTATTTACTACAGATTGTCTGTAAAAGGGAATGTTTTTAAGAAAAACATTGAACATCCGAAATAGGAAACTCCTATTATTCTTTTACTATCGTTATCACTATTAAATTTTAAAAAATATGAGTGTACTTTTACTCTGTAACATGAGCAGGCCCCGGCGGGCGCTCATAACACTGCTTTGTATGGTCTTCGGACTATTCTTACAAGCGCAAACCGTTACAATTGGTACCGGAACCAGTACTCAAAGATACCCTTTGGGTAATTATTATGGGTTCGAAAGATCGGCATCACTGTATACGGCAACGGAACTAAGTGCTCCAACAGGAGGAAGCGTTCTTTCTGTAGCGTGGAATGCTACAACAGCTTCGTCAACGACTGTTCCGGTAAAAATTTACTTAAAGTCTGTACCAAGTACAACAACAACACTTTCCTCACAAAACTGGGCTGCCTCTACCGCAGGAGCCACTCTGGTATATGACGGAAACATAACCAGCCTAGCTACAGGCTGGAATACTTTTACATTACAAAATCCTTTTTATTATAATGGAACGGATAATTTGACTGTATTGGTTGAAACAAGTTACGGAGGTTCCGGAACAGGTACAACAGGTGGAGCTGGTATTACTTATTCTACAGCTACATCCAGACATATGTATATTCAGGGAGATTCTACAGCACCTACCGGAACAGGTACGGTGGTTTCAACCAGACCAAATCTTCAGATTACATATGGCCCTGCACCTGCATGTATTCCTCCGGGAGCTTTAAGCTTGGGAACTGTAACAGCTACAAATGCTGTTATCAACTGGACGGCATCATCACCAGCACCTGCCGGAGGTTATGATGTGTATTACAGTACGACCAATACTGCTCCAACAGCGGCAACAGTACCTCTACAAACAGTTACAGGCCCTACTGCAACTATTTCTCCGTTATTACCAAATACAACCTATTATGTATGGGTAAGAGCAAAATGTAGTGGAACCAGCCAGAGCTGGTGGGTGGGAGCAATTTCTTTGCTGACTCCTCCTACATGTCCGCCTATGCCTACAGGAGGTTCAATTACTATTGGAACTGTAACGCCAACAAGTGCTGTAGTAAACTGGACAGCCTATTCATACACACCAGCTGGTGGTTATGATGTGTATTATAGTACCACCAATACTGCTCCAACAGCGGCAACAGTTCCTTCACAAACTGTTACAACCGGAACTTCAACAACTCTTTCTCCGTTGTTGCCCAATACCACCTATTATGTTTGGGTAAGAGCAAGATGTAGTGCTACAGATCAAAGTTCATGGACTGGTTCAACATCGTTGTATACAGGATACTGCATACCTACAGGAGGTAGCAGTTCAACATCATACTACCTGACTAGTATTAAAACAACAGGTGGTATTTCGAACCTTAACTATACAGCCAATTCTTATCAGGCTTACGTAAATAGTACTGCCACACCATTCTCTGCAATACCAGGAACAACAGTAAATATGAATTTAGCTGTAGGTACCAGTACTTACTATTATTATGTATGGGTTGACTGGAATAATGATATGAACTTTAACGGAGCAGGAGAAACTATTTTAGCTACACCTAGCTATGTAACTGCTGCATCCGCTAATATTGTTATCCCTTCAGGACAAGCTCCTGGAAATTACAGAGTAAGAGTAGCAACCTCTTATATTGGAACGCTGAATTCTTGCGGACCGGCTTCGTATGGTAATTATGTTGATTTTAATCTGAATGTTATTGCTTTACAGCCTTGTAGTGCTTCACCTCCAAATAATATCACGGTTACAAGTATTACAGCGAGTACTGCACTTGTAAGCTGGATTCCTGCTACAGGAGCTTCTTATGTGGTAAGATATAAAAAACTTACTGACCCGACCTGGACTACATTGCCTGTAACAGCTGTGCTGGCTAGTAATGTAACGCTTAGTAACCTGACTGATGCAACTCAGTACGAAGTTCAGGTAGCAACAGTATGTAGCGGTACCCAGGGAGCATTCTCTGCAAGCACAAACTTTACAACACTCGCTCTTGGTTATTGTGACCCGAGTCCTGTGAATACCACTTCGGATGGTTATATCAATAAGGTCGTGGTAACACCTACCAACGCACCGCTTATGGTAAGTGATTCCGGATATGATGTATATAAAGATTATACTACAGATCCTACAAGATCAATTATCTTGGTAAGAGGTTCTGCAGGAAATAAAATATCTGTTAATAAATACTGGCCAGGTTCTACTTCTTCTTATGGAGTGGTTGCGTGGATCGATTACAATAGAAACGGAATCTTTGAACCAAGTGAAAAAGTATTAGATACAGCAAGTAATACAACGACTCCTGTAACGAATACCTTTACTTTAGTAGGACAGCCTGTGTATACGGGAGCTCAGCCAACACGTATGCGTGTAGCGATGAAGCAATATGCTGTTCCTGAACCTTGTGGTAGTTTTGGACAATTTGATTACGGGGAAGTAGAAGATTATTCTGTGAGATTTATTGATCAGCAGCCATGTACCACTGCTCCTCCAACGAATATTACCGTTTCAAATCTTACGGCTACAAGCGCAACGTTCTCTTGGGTAGCAACTACAGGGGCAACTTATAACCTGAGATACAGAAAGATAAATCCTGCCGGAGCATATACGACGGTAAACGGTATTACAGGAAATTCATATACAATTCCTAATACCGCTCAGTTAACTGAACAGACTCAGTACGAAGTGCAGGTACAGACCATATGTAGTGGCAGTACCGGGGCATTCTCTACAGCAGTACCATTTACAACACCACCATTATCTTACTGCCAGATGACAGGTAGCGGAGCTAACGATCACATCTCAAATGTAACAGTTACTTCTTCTAACCCTGGTGTTCCGGTGATGAGTAATACTTCAGTACAAACGAATTATATTGCTTATACAAGTGCTCAGACGTTGGTTACTTTAGATATCGGATCTAATAATAACAAGATCTCTGTAGCTAAAGGATGGACAGGTGCTACGAATAATGATGCTGTAGCAGTATGGATTGACTTTGACAGAGACGGGCAGTTTACCGATGCAGAAAGGATTCTTAATACACCTGCTAATACAACAACTCCAGTTACAGGTACATTCTCTGTTCCGGCAACTGCTTATACAGGTCCTTTGACCACTACCATGAGAGTGGTATTAAAACGTACAAGTGCTCCGGTAATGTGTCAGAATGCAGTCAACGGAGAAGTAGAAGATTATAGAGTACAGTTGAGACCATGTAGTACAGCTACGCCAACCTTAACTACTATGGTCCCTACTTATAACTCAGTTACCATCAACTGGACAGGAATGACAAATAACGTAAGTTACGTCGTAAGATACAGAGTACAAAATACAACGACATGGACTGAGGTTTATGCTTCTGCACTTCTTGGAAATGTTCCGCTTGTTGTAAACGGATTAACTCCTGCCACAACATATGAAGTTCAGGTAGCTGCCCTTTGTGGTGATACAATAGGTAATGCGACTCCGATAAAAACATTTACAACGAGATGTGATCCTACTCCTCCGAATGTGGCCATCAGTAATATTACTCCTACCACAGCTTTAGTGACGTGGTCGCCACTCGCTGCAAGCTCTACTTATATTATGAGATACAGAGTATACGGATCCGGAGCAACAGGATGGGTTACCGTTAATTTACCTGCCCCACCTGCCAATACCTATGTGTTGGGTACTACAACTCCGTTGCTTCCATATACTACTTATGAAGTACAGATCGCTAACCAATGCGTAGGAGAATCTACGCCGAATCCTTATTCTAATCCAAAAGTATTTACTACGGAAAGAATTTGTGAGATTCCGCCTCCGGGATTAACGATTACACAGTTGTTGCCAACAAAAGCTGAAGTGAAATGGGATCCTTTCCCTGGAGCAACTTATATTCTAAGATATAGAAAAGTAGGTATTCCAAGCTGGACAGAAGTTCCAACACCAGTTAATAACGTAGTATTAACAGGATTAACAGAACTTACAAAATACGAAATGCAGGTGGCTAATATCTGTAGCGGCGGACCTGGTAATTTTACACCGCTGTATTACTTTACAACACCTACGGTAATGTATTGTAAGATGGGATCAGAAAATGCAGCTGGAGAGCATATCGCCAAAGTTACTGTGAAGCCGAACGGAAAACCTGTGATGGAAAATGCATCTGGTGCTTCCAGCTATACGGATTATACCGGTGTTCCAGCCAAGTTTATAGAAATGATCCAGGGGTCTGCAGACAATGAAATCATCATTGAAAAGAAATGGACAGGAACTAACTATAACGAAGGAATTGCAGTTTGGATTGACTTCAACAGAAACGGAGAATTTGATATTAACGAGAGAGTATTTACTTCACCTCCTAATACCACAACTCCTGTATCCGGTAAATTCAGTGTTCCTGCAGACGCATTTGTAAGCATGACAGATTACAAATATGTAGTAATGAGAGTTGCTATGTCAAGAGACGGAATTCCTGTAAGTTGTGTTAACTTTAAAAACGGTGAAGTTGAAGACTATACAGTAAGAATCACTAAGCCGGCAGTTTCCAACCCTCTGAACCAGACTGATATTCTGATCTATCCTAACCCGGTAAGTACAGTATTGTATGTGAAAAATATAAGCAAAAAAGCGAAATATAAAATATACAATGCAGCCGGACAGTTGATCGCAGATGGTATTCTGTTGAATAATCAAATCAACGTAAGCAAGTTAATTAACGGTGTTTATGTAATCGATATTGATGACAATGGAAATTCAGCGCAGAAGAAATTTGTTAAAGAATAATAATTAAATTTCAATAGAATAAGCCTCCGGAAACGGAGGCTTATTTTTTTATCAATATGGAGGCTTATTAAAAAACTCGTTAGGAAATCTTCCTAACGAGTTTTGTTTATTCAATACTAAAGATGACCTGTTCCGTCTGTTCTTTTAAATCTTCCAGATTTGTATTGTTATAGATAATATAATCCGCTATTTTAATCTTATCTTTTTCAGACATCTGTTTTTCCATAATAGCTTCTACCTGACGATACGTTTTATGATCTCTGTCCATAACCCTTTTAATTCTGATATTGTCTTCAGCAGTCACCAGAAGGGATTTATAACATTGTCTGTTGAGTTTTAGCTCAAATAATAATGCTGTTTCTTTAAAGATCAGATATTTGGTTTGCTTTTTGACCCAGCTTTCAAAATCAAGGCGTACAGCAGGGTGAATGATTTCATTAAGTTTTTGAAGCAGTTCCTTATTGCTGAAAACTTTATCTGCGACAAATTTTCGGTCATATAATCCGTTTTGATCATAAGACTCATCTCCTAAAAGTTCTTTAATTCTGACCTTTACACCATCATGATCATTAACAATGGTCTTGGCTCTGTCATCAGAATAATAAACTGGAAATCCAAATTCTTCAATAAAGCGGGCCACTGTGGTTTTCCCTGAGCCTATTCCTCCGGTTAACCCGATAATCTTGGGTTCCGGTTCAATAGATTGTGTTTCTGAATGTAATTCTTCCATGATTAAAAATTAATATCCGAAAACATCATTAAAACTAAACGTTTCATCAAGTCTTACTCCTTTTTCGGTCATCTTAAGACTTGCCAGTTCGTTATGAGCATCATGTTCAAAGAATAACAGGTATTCATTATCTACACATTGTTTTAGGAATTTACCTTTTTCTTCTAATGTTAGGAGAGGTCTTGTATCATATCCCATTACGTAGACCTGATTAATATGCCCTGCTGTAGGAATAAGATCCGCAGCGAAGACTACTGTTTTTTCCTGATACTGAATGACCGGTAACATTTGTTTTTCCGTATGTCCGTCTACAAAGATAACATCCATTTTAAGATCCGGAGCAAAGCCATAATTTCCTGTGGTAGGAAGGGGCAGAAAATTCAGCTGACCACTTTCCTGCATCGGGATGATATTTTCCTTCAGAAAACTGGCTTTTTCTCTTGCATTAGGCTCTGTAGCCCACTGCCAGTGGTTTTCATTAGTCCAGAAATGTGCATTTTTAAAAGCAGGTCTGTATCCCGTTTTATCGTCATTCCATTCAATAGCCCCGCCACAGTGGTCAAAATGAAGGTGCGTAAGGAATACATCGGTAATATCTTCTCTTACGAAACCGTATTTCTTTAAATTTTTATCCAGACTGTCATCTCCCCAAAGAGCGTAGTGTCCGAAGAATTTATCATCTTGTTTATTACCCAGACCACAGTCTACAAGGATTAATTTTTTGCCATCCTCAATAAGAAGGGAGCGGGTTCCGAGTTCAATCAGGTTTTTTTCGTCTGCCGGATTTGTTTTTTCCCACAGACTCTTTGGGACGACTCCGAACATGGCACCGCCGTCCAGTTTAAATTTTCCACATTGTATTGGATATAGCTTCATATGTATATTTTGATTATTTTTTTATTAATTTCATTTTTTCAGCAATTTTCCGGGCATTTTCATCTGATGATGTTTCAAGATGGGAAATGATATTCTGAAAATCCGTTTCTTTTCTGTTTTGCGAAAGCTTATGTTTGATAAATATTTCTGTAGGAATTATTTTGATTCCGAAAGCTCCCTTCATCTCTTTTTCTACAAATTCTCTTCCCATATCTTTCACCATCATCGGGCACTGCTGGAACTTTTCGTATTTGGAAGTTAATTTTTCCAGGTGACTATAAAGTTCATCCTGATGCATCACTTCTACTTTTCCATAGATCTGTACTGCTTCATAATTCCAGGTTGATACATTGACATGATCATACCAACTGCTGGAAATATAAGTATGGGCACCCAAAAAATCGCAAAGAACTTCATCCCCGTTTTCTAAGGTTTTTGCCTGCGGATTGGCTCTGGAAATATGAGCTTCAATATAAATGTTTTCCGGATCATCTTCCTTTAGAATCATCATAGAATGGGTCGCCCGGATCTTATCACCGGAAGAAATCAGTAAAGCAAAGGAATTCTCTCTGATAATAGCCCTCATCAGATCCAGATCCTCGCTTTTGTATAATTTAGGTACAAACATTATTGATCTTTCTTTATATGGTAAACCTTATATCCTGAATCAGAATAACTCACCCGGATTTTTCGGTCTTGAAATATGTAAATGCTGATAGGCTTTGTCGGTAACTTCTCTTCCTCTGGGAGTTCTGATAATAAATCCTTCCTGAATAAGAAACGGTTCATAGACCTCTTCCAAAGTTTCCGGATTTTCTCCGATGGAAGTTGCTAATGCAGAAATTCCGACAGGTTTCCCTTTAAAATTTTCAATCATAACCCGCATGATTTTGTTATCCATTTCATCAAGACCAAACTCATCTACATTTAAAGAATTCAATGCATATTTGGTAATATTGATCTCTATTTCTCCGTTACCTTTGATTTCAGCAAAGTCACGAACCCTTCTCAGTAATGCATTGGCAATTCTCGGTGTTCCGCGGCTTCTTCTCGCAATTTCAATGGAAGCATCCTCATAAATCTTTATCCCTAAAACCCTTGCACTCCTTTGAATAATCATGGAAAGAAGTTCAACAGAGTAGTACTCCAGTCTGCTTTGAATACCGAATCGGGCAAGCATAGGTTTGGTAAGCATGCCGCTTCTGGTAGTAGCTCCTACCAGTGTAAAAGGATTCAGCCCAATCTGAACGCTTCTTGCATTAGGGCCTGTTTCCAGCATAATGTCGATTTTATAATCTTCCATCGCTGAATACAGATATTCTTCCACTACAGGAGATAAACGGTGAATCTCATCAATGAAAAGCACATCATTTTCTTCCAGATTGGTTAAAAGACCTGCTAGACTTCCCGGTTTGTCCAATACAGGACCGGAGGTGATTTTACAGTTTACTCCTAATTCGTTGGCAATAATATTGGCTAAGGTTGTTTTCCCAAGACCCGGAGGGCCATGTAATAGAACATGATCCAGTGCACCGCCTCGTCTTTTGGCTGCGGTAACAAAAACTTCAAGGTTTTCCAGCGTTTTTCTCTGCCCTGCAAAATCTTTAAAGCTCTGGGGACGCATCTGTTCTTCCTGCATTAGCTCCTCGCGTGAGTAGTTTTCCTTATCTGGATGTAAAAAATCTGGCATTAATTCATTTCATTTACTTCAAAGATAACAAATTTAGACTAAGGTTGAAGGGATGATTGAGAAAAGGTGAAGATTAGGATGAAGGTTTATGTTCATGATAAAATTGAAGCGGTCCAAGATTCAATAATTGGGATATTTTAAGTATTTTTGAGAGGAAAAATTATGAATAAAAATTAATGAAATCTTGATTGTTTAGCAGATAGGTGCCGATTGATAAAATTATTGTCTGTCTTCTAAACTTTAGCATTAACTTTAAACTAATGAAATTAATAGGACCATTTAAACAGGTGGTAACACTTGCTAATTTACCACTAAGAGGTAAAATTTCCGATGAACAATTGGAAATTATTGTTGATGGAGGAATTGTTGTAGATCATAACACTATTCAGAAAATCGGAAATTTTGAAACATTAAAATCAGAAAACCCAACAATAGAAATCGAGAACATAGAAGGTGAGCAGATTGTTCTTCCTGCTTTCGTAGATTCTCACACTCATATCTGTTTCGGAGGAAACCGTGCCAATGATTTTGCGATGCGTAATGCAGGAAAAACCTACCTGGAAATCGCAGAAAGTGGAGGCGGAATCTGGAGCTCTGTACAACATACCAGAAATGCTTCAGAAGACGAATTGCTGATAACCTTACGGGAAAGAATTCAGTTTCTGGTGGATCTGGGAATTACTACAATTGAAGTGAAAAGCGGTTATGGGCTGGATGTGGAAAACGAGCTTAAAATGCTTCGTATCATCAAGAAAGCACAGAAATCTACAAAAGCTACCCTTGTACCTACTTGTCTTTCAGCTCATTTGAAGCCGAGGGATTTTGACGGAAGTAATTCTGAATATCTGAACTATATTCTTACTGAGATTTTACCAAAAGTACAAGAAGAAGATTTAGCGAAACGTGTAGATATTTTTATTGAAAAATCAGCTTTTCAGCCGGAAGAAAGTAAAGATTTTTTACTTAAAACTAAAGATTTAGGTTTTGAAATTACGGTACACGCCGATCAGTTTACTCCTGGAAGTTCAAGAATAGCCGTAGAAGTAGGAGCGAAATCTGCGGACCATTTAGAAGCTACTATAGATGAAGATATTGAGTTTTTAGCTCAGTCTGATACCGTGGCAACAGCTCTTCCGGGTGCAAGTTTAGGACTGGGAGAGAAATTTACTCCGGCGAGAAAATTATTAGATGCAGGAGCTATTGTAGCCATTGCAAGTGACTGGAATCCCGGGTCTGCGCCTATGGGGAATTTAATTACACAAGCTTCTATTTTGGCAACTTTCCAAAAGCTGACGACAGCTGAAGTTTTAGCAGGAATGACTTTCCGTGCAGCTTATGCCCTTAATCTTGAAGATAGAGGACAGCTGGAAGCAGGGAAAAAAGCAGATTTTGTCACTTTTAAAACGAATAATTTCCAAAACGTACTCTATAATCAGGGAAGCTTAAATGCAGAACATGTTTATATTGACGGAAATAAAAAATAATAAACACAACCATGAAAATTAAATTGGAAGAGACCAGGGAAAAATAGGTCTCGCTTGGTGTTCCTGAGAAAAATGTTGAGTACGCATTGAATGCTGTAAAATCCGGTACTAAAAAGACTTTATTATGAAGAATCTGACTTCAGATATTAGAAAAGTTGATGCGGCTACAGCGAATCGTATGCTGGATGAAATGTTTGCGGCAAACGGTGGTGAATTTAAGTATGAAAATAGAGGAGGTTACCTTTATTCTGTTTTTTATTTAATTGTTATTACTGCATTAGGCGGAGTGATTCTTTTTCTAAATGCAGAAAACAGAAGTCTACAATTCAAATTAAGTGGAGCTTTATTAGTATTTATAATTTTATTTTTTAGAACATTTATACCTACCATTAGAGGCAGGTTTAGAGAATAATTTAGATTATGATTTGGCAAGGCAGATTAGATGGAGAAGAGCTTCTTCATCACAGAATATTTCAAAGAGTAAAAGAAGAACGTAATTACGACAATATTTCTGCAGAAGATTTCGTTTTGCATGGCTTTGCTGTGGACGAAGGAGTCAGAAGGAATAAAGGTCGTCTGGGAGCTAAAGATGCTCCAGATGTAATCAGGAAAAATATGTCTAATTTTCCCGTTATTTTCCCTGACTTTTCAATGAAAGACTTTGGAAATGTTACTTGTGAAAACGGTAATCTTGAAAATACTCAAAATAACCTTGCCAAGAATGTTTCAAAAGTCCTTTTAAAAGGTGGAAAGTCTCTTGTTCTGGGTGGAGGGCATGAAGTAACCTATGCTCACTATTTAGGCATTAAAACAGCCTTTCCGGAGCAAAAAATAGGAATTATCAATATTGATGCTCATTTTGATAACAGACAGCCTGAAAAAGGGATTGGTCCAAGTTCAGGGACAGGGTTTTGGCAAATTGCCCAGGAAGGCCCTATCAAGTCTTTGCATATCGGTATTCAGAGAAACTCCAATACATTAAAATTATTTGATACAGCCCATCAGTACGGAATGAAATATATCCTTGCCGATGAATTGTTTTTTGAAAATCTTCCCGCTATCTATCAACGTATTGATGACCTGCTTGATCAGGTAGATTATGCCTATCTCACCATTTGTATGGATGTATTTAATGCTTCTATTGCTCCGGGGGTTTCAGCTTCGGCTTATAATGGTATCTTTGCAGACGCAACTTTTATGCATTTTTACAGGCATATTTTAAAAAATAAAAAATTAGTTGCACTAGACGTAGCTGAAGTTAATCCTTCCTTCGACATTCAGGATAGGACGGCAAGACTGGCGGCATGTCTGGTGAATGAATGGCTAATGATGTAAGATAAAATTATATTCTTCCGATAGAGAAAATCACTATTTTATTTACCCTTAAGGAACGGAATTTGCTGATTTTATCCGTGCTTTTAAATAAAAGCGCTCATAAATTCATTAGCTGAATTTAAAACAGAAATTATATTATGGAACAATTAATTGAAAGTAAGCTTATTAAAGCAGATAAAGCGTTTTCAGTGTGGAGAAAAGTGCCGTTTGAGGAAAGGCAGAAGTTAATTGCAAAAGCAGCAGAAATTTTAAAAAATAATTCAGAGAAATTTGGAAGGATCATTACTACTGAAATGAATAAGCCTATTTCAGAATCCATTGCTGAGGTGGAGAAATGTGCTTTGATGATGAAGTATTATGCAGATGCTGAAAATATTTTAAAACCTGAAAAAATTGAATCCGAATTTGCTTATTCTGAAGTTCATTATGTTCCGAAAGGAGTGATTTTAGGAGTAATGCCATGGAACTTTCCTTTCTGGCAGGTCCTGAGATTTGCAGTTCCCGCTATTTTAGCCGGAAATACAGTAGTCTTAAAACATGCTTCTATTTGTTTCGGAAGCGGAAACGCCATTGAAGATGTTCTTTTGGAAGCAGGGTTTCCGGAAGGTATTTTCCAGAATCTTGAAGTAGGACACAAAGCTGTAAAAGAAATCCTTGAGCACGATACCATAAAAGGTGTGAGCTTGACAGGTAGTGGGAAAGCAGGCGGAGAAGTAGCCTCAATAGCCGGCTTAAATATTAAAAAATCTTTACTTGAATTAGGAGGAAGTGATGCTTTTATCATCTTTGAAGATGCAAATCTCGAAGAAGCAGCAAAAGCCGGGGCAAAATCAAGACTTCAAAATTGTGGACAAACCTGTACTGCTGCAAAAAGATTTATCATTGATGAAAAGATCGAAAGCCAATTTTTACCCATCTTCATTGAAGAATTTAAAAAATATGAAATAGGAGATCCTTTAGATAAAGAAACTAAATTAGCCGGGATGGCAAGACCGGATCTTGCGGATGAGCTGGAGGCCCAGTTCGACAGAGCATTGGAAAATGGTGCCGAAATCATTATTCCTCTGGAAAGAATTTCAGAAAATCAGTTTAAACCTGGCCTTATCAGAGTTCAGGCAGGCAATCCGATTTTAAAAGAAGAGCTTTTCGGCCCTCTCGGTATGGTGATGATCGCTAAGAATGATGACGAAGCATTACAGATTGCCAATGATATCCCATTCGGACTTTCAAATTCTGTATGGACTCAGGATAAAGCCCGCCAGTTATTCTTTATTGAAAACCTCGAGTCAGGTACGGTAAATATCAACAGGATGACAAGTTCAGATCCGCGTTTTCCGTTTGGAGGCTCCAAGGCCTCAGGATATGGTACTGAGCTGTCTCTTCTTGCTTTGAAGGAATTTGTAACCGCGAAGACGATCGTAGGGCATTAGTGTTGTCTGATGTACCATGCATCTGAAATCGCATAACAGACGATAAAATAAAAATTCCCGGAAATTGCTTCCGGGAATTTTTATATGTATTTATCTGGGCTGTTAAACCGTTGTTAATCTCAACGTATTGGTTTTCCCTCCTTCATAGGAAGGTGTCGCATTGATGTTGATTACAAAGTCTCCGGTTTCAATATAACCGTAGTTGTGAGTCAGCATATTTACCTGGATAATGGTTTCATCAGTAGACTTTTTCATATCGTAATAATAAGCATGAACACCCCAAAGCAGGTTCAGCATTGTAATTACTCTTCTGTTTCCGCTGTAAACGATGATGTGAGAGTTAGGTCTGTGAGCTGCAAGCTGGAAAGCTGTATATCCTGAGTGGGTAAGAGTTACGATTGCAGAAACGTTAGTTGTTTTTGCAATTCTTACTGCTGCAAGACATACCCTGTTCGTAATAAATCTCTCGTCGATACAGTTATAGTCCTTTTCAATAGGTTCATTTTTATGTTGATAGAAATGAGTGGTCTCAATATTCTTTACAATTTTAGCCATGTTTTCCACAACCTGTACCGGGTATCTCCCTACCGATGTTTCTCCTGAAAGCATTACCGCATCTGCTCCGTCCAGTACAGAATTGGCAACGTCATTTACTTCAGCTCTTGTCGGCGTCAGACTATTGATCATTGTTTCCATCATTTGAGTAGCAATGATTACAGGCTTGGAATAAAACCTTGCTTTTTCTACCAGATTTTTCTGGATAGCAGGAACCTCTTCCATTGGAACTTCCACTCCTAAGTCACCACGGGCAACCATAAGACCGTCACATTCCACCAAAATTTCTTCAATGTTTTTAACTCCTTCCGGTTTTTCAATCTTCGCGATGATCGGAGTTTTAAACTTACCGTTTGGATGCTGAGAAATTAATTCTTTCAAATCAATAATATCCTGTGCATGACGTACGAAAGAAAGTGCAATCCAGTCAACCTCCATATCAAGCATGAAATTAGCATCCTGAATATCCTTTTCTGTCAGGGCAGGAAGAGATACCTGGGTATTAGGCAGGTTTACCCCTTTTTTAGAGCTTAGAGGTCCTCCCTGAATGGTTTTTGCTTTTACCGTATCCTTTTCATTGGTTTCAGTAACCTCCAAGACCAGCTTACCATCATCGATAAGAATTCTTTCCCCTACTTTTACGTCTTGCGGAAATTGTTGGTAAGTCATGTATACCTTCGTAGAATCTCCCTCCATTTTTTCATTGGTGAAGGTAAGAATATCTCCGGGGTTTAGGTAAGAACCTTCCTTTACAACACCTACTCTTAGTTTAGGCCCCTGAAGGTCTCCCAAAATACCCACTGAATAACCATATTCGCTGTTAAGCTCTCTAATTATTTCAATATTTTTTCGAACTAAGTCGTAATCTGCATGTGAAAAATTTATTCTGAAAATATCAACACCCGCTTTCATTAAATCTAACATTACCTCCTTCGATGAAGAAGCAGGTCCTAGTGTTGCGATAATTTTTGTCTTCTTTAAATACTTATTCATAATACTGGATAATTTGATAAAGTTCCTCATCAGAACTCAGTGTATAATCTTGAATTGGAAACACAAGATTTTCAGGGAGCAAAATTACGGAAAAATCAGGAAATTGTTCCGAACTATGTAGAATATATTCCACATCTGCCTGATTATTTAATAAAAATTTAATGTTTTCTTCTTCTGAAAAGAGCTCTGTGTGAATTTTTTTTTGCTTACTTTCAGAAGATTTGTTTGAAATAAAAGTAAAACAGGTCTTCGAAAACTTGTGGTAGGCCTCGAATCTTGGAAAAAAATAATCATAATAATCTCCATGAAAGACCAGATCTTTTTTTCTGGAAAAATTAAGATTGTTGGTTTGATTTATTGTATAGAAAAACTCATGTGCGGGTATATCTTTTGCTAATCTTACCAAAGCTATGGCAATATCTTCAAATTCTATATCATCCAGATCATAAAGTTTTTGAATTTCCAAGTATGTTTTCTTTTTTATTTAAAATATAAAATGCCCGTTGTGCTGCCTTTTCTTCTGATTTTTTCTTGGAGGTTTCCGTTGCATTGGCAATTTTTTCATCTCCCAACCAGACATGACATCTGAATACAACTGCCTTGTTGGCTTGTATTTCTTCACAGGTTTCGTACTTTATATTGACCTTCTTTTTCTGGCTCCATTCTAACAGGAGACCTTTGTAGCTTACAATTTTATTCTCAAGTTTGTTAATCTCGGAAGGAGTCAGTAGCTTATCCAGAATGATTTTTTTGCAAATATCATAGTGGAAGTCTAAATAAACAGCTCCGATTAAGGCTTCAAATAAGTTTCCGGAGATATTCTCCCCCAAAGCGGATGAACTGTTCTGCTTTTGCAAAAGGTTCGTAAGTTTGAGATCTTCTCCTAATTTATTAAGATTTTTCCTATTAACAATCTTAGACTTCATTTGTGTCAGATATCCTTCATTAGCCTGAGGATAGGTCTGGAACAAATGACAGGAAATAACTGTACCCAACACAGAATCTCCTAAAAATTCAAGTCTTTCATAATTGCTGTCTTGATTTTTAGAAGAGTTTTTCAAAGAAAAAGCCTCACGATAAAGAGCAATATTCTGTACCTCTGTACCCAATACTTTACTAAGCTCGGTACTGAGAAAATATTCTCTCTCCGTTAATTGTCTTTTTCTTTTTTTAAGAAGGAATTTAGAAAAGTATTTCTGTAACTCCATTCATTGAATTTAGATTTTCTTAAATAGAACGCAAGCGTTGTGCCCGCCAAATCCAAAAGTATTGCTCATGGCTACTTTTACATCTTTCTTCACAGCATCATTAAACGTAAAGTTTAGTCTGCTGTCAATCTTTTCATCATCAGTAAAATGGTTGATAGTAGGAGGAACCGTACCATGAATAATAGTTCCCAACGCAGCAATAGCTTCAATAACACCGGCAGCTCCTAAAAGGTGACCTGTCATTGATTTTGTAGAATTAATCTGAATATCATAAGCATGCTCGCCTAATAATTTCGAAATTGCATTGGATTCTGCAATATCTCCTAATGGAGTAGAGGTACCATGCATATTGATATGGTCTACTTCATCAGCAGTTAAGCCTGCATCGTCCAAACAGTTTTTCATTACCAGATAAGCGCCAAGACCTTCAGGATGAGGAGCTGTCATATGATATGCATCTGCGCTCATACCACCCCCTAGTAATTCTGCATAAATTGTTGCACCACGTTTTACTGCGTGCTCATACTCTTCAAGAATAATACAACCCGCACCTTCACCCAGTACAAATCCATCTCTGTCTTTATCAAATGGTCTGGAAGCTGTTTTTGGATCATCATTTCTTGTAGAAAGGGCCATCATTGCATTGAATCCACCGACACCACTTGCTGTAACGGCAGCTTCAGAGCCCCCGCAAACAATCACGTCTGCTTTTCCTAACTGGATAAGCATCTTGGAATCAATTATAGCATTCGCTGAAGAAGCACATGCAGATACCGTTGTATAATTAGGTCCGTGGAAACCATATTCAATTGAGATCTGACCTGGTGTCATGTCTGCAATCATTTTAGGAATAAAGAACGGGTTAAATCTAGGGATTTCCGTATTGGCCCATCCTAATACTTCTGTTTCAAATGTTTCCAGACCTCCGATTCCGGAGCCCCAAATTACACCAACTCTGTTTTTATCTACATTATCTTCAATAATGCCTGAGTGTACTACTGCTTCTCTGGCAGCAACAAGTCCCAATTGTGTATTTCGGTCCATTTTTTTTGCTTCTTTCTTATCGAAATGCTGTAACGGATCGAAATTTTTCACTTCACATGCGAACTTTGTCTTGAAGTTTGTGGCATCAAAAAGAGTAATCGGAGCGGCTCCGCTCTCACCTTTCACAAGATTTTCCCAGTATTCTTTTGCATTATTTCCTATTGGTGTTATTGCTCCAAATCCGGTTACAACTACTCTTTTTAATTCCATAAACTTTTTTTAATTTCTTTTTTGTTGAAGAATATTATTTATTTACTACTTCTTCGATGTAAGCGATAGCGTGTCCTACAGTAGTAATTTTTTCAGCTTGATCATCAGGGATTTGAATGTTGAATTCCTTTTCAAATTCCATGATTAATTCAACTGTATCTAGTGAATCAGCTCCTAAATCGTTAGTGAAGCTAGCTTCAGGAGTTACTTCTGTTTCTTCAACGTCAAGCTTATCAGCGATGATAGCTTTTACTCTTGATGCAATGTCTGACATAGTAAATTATTTTTTTTAATTGTTAGATGGTGCAAATATATAAAATTCTTTACGATAAAACATTTTTTTAGACTTTTTTGTGGAGCACAGGCCTTCATTTTAGATATTGCTACTTTAGTGTTTTAGTTTTCAGTAGGTTATATTTGATGTCTTTAAGCAGTGATAAAACCGATTTTAAAAAGTAGAAGAGGGAACTTAAAACATATCCGTTTTAAATTCCCTCTTCTGGAGCCTTTCTGAGGCAAAATGATTATGTAATCTGTGCTTTTTTGAACTCCAAAGGTTTCATTCCGGTCTGTTTTTTAAAAAGCCGTGTAAAATAAGACGGGTTTTCAAATCCCAACTCATAAGCTATTTCAGATACGCCCTTTTCTCCCAGCCGCAATCTGTTTTTTGCTTCCGAGATCAGGGAAATGTGAATGAGCTCTATCGCTGTTTTTCCGGTTTCCTGTTTTAAAAGGTCACTGAGATAGCGTGGAGAAACTGAAAGTTGCTGAGCGAGCTCGGCAACCGCCGGAAGCCCGTCTTTTTGCAGTCTGTCATTTTGAATATACTGCCGGAGTACTTTGTCGAATCTTGTTGCTGTTTTCCCGCTGACCTGGGTCCGGTCTATGAACTGTCTTTTGTAAAATCTCTCGGCATATTTCAGGATAGAGGAAACATGGCTTAATATGATTTCTCTGCTGAATTCATCCGGATTATTTCTGTACTCGTTTTCGATGCTGTTCCGGAGATCGAAAATGATCTGTTCCTCTTTGGGGGAAAGATGCAGGGCTTCTGTCGTTTCGTAATCAAAGTATCCGTATTTTTCCATTCTGGAATGAAGCCCATGGCCGCTAAGGTAATCTTCATGAATTAAGATCATAAAACCGTCTTCTTCAAATTCCAGATCTTTCATTTCAATAATCTGTCTGGGTCTGGTAAAAAAAAGACAACCGTTGTTGTGGTCATAAGGCATTCTTCCGTACATGAAAATCCCCGATCTTATTTTTTTGAATGCGATCATATAAAAGTCTGTTGTGAATTCCCTGTTGCCTAAAGTACATCCCGAAAGACAGCCTACGATACTGAATAAAGGGTGTTCAGGAGCTTCCCAAAAGCTTTCGGAGTGAAGTTGGGTAAGAGTTTTATAATGTTTCATCTGGAATTATTGTTCTAATGTACATCAAAATTATATGAAAAGAAGGGGCGGTGTGAGATTTTTTAAAGCTTATCTTTTATTATCCATGAGCTTTGATACTGACCTCTTTCCAGTCTTCAATTTCCTTTAAACGATCATGGTACAGTTGATGAATGGCGTTGTAAGCTATTTTTCCCAGTAATAATCTTGAAGGCGGATTTTTTTGTTCTATAATATGAAGCAAAGGTTCCACGGTAGCTTCCGGTTGACCCCAGATTTCCGAATTTTCTCCTGTTTTAGCAAAAGCTTCACGTACCGGAACGTAATCTGAAATATTGTCAGAAGTCTGACTCGCAGAGGTGCCGGCCCAGTCTGTTGCATAGCCGTTAGGTTCAATAAGAGTGGTTTTTATACCTAGATGAGCGACTTCGGTTCCTAATGTTTCGATCAATCCTTCAACGGCAAACTTGGAAGCATTATAAAGTCCAAGAAGTGGAAGGGTCGTTAAACCCAGAAAACTCGAAACCTGAATGATATGTCCGCTTTTTTGTTTTCTCATTCCCGGGAGTACAGCCTGGATGGTCCATAATGAGCCAAAGACATTGGTTTCCATTTGTTCTCTGGCCTGCTGCTCCGTTGTCTCTTCAATAGTACCAAACAATCCGTAACCTGCATTGTTGATTAAAACATCGATGGAGCCAAAGTGGTTTTCTATGGTATTCACGGTCTTAATGACATCCTCACGGTTGTTGACGTCAAGCTGCAAAGGCAGAATAAGATCTCCGTATTTGTTTTTCAGATCTTCTAAGGCGGAAATATTTCTGGCTGTGGCTGCTACTTTATTTCCTTTTTCCAAAAGGGCTTCTGCCCATAATTTACCAAAGCCTCTTGATGCTCCGGTAATGAAAATTATTTTACTCATAATCGTATCTTTAATGATTTACAGGTCAAAGGTACTGTGGGTAAGATAGAAAGAATAGTCCGTTTCAGCTTAAAAATAGCATTAAAGTAGGAGAAAACGTATTTTGGAAAAGCCATGCGTTTCCTGTAGTAGGATCATGAAATTAATATGTTGATATTTCTGAATGACATGTCCTATCCGGTTATTGCTTAAAATGCAATGCTGGGGGATGGTTGTTGAAAAGCTTACAGGTGTTATGCCGATATTGTGCTCATGCGAAACTGGTTACTATATGATTTTTATGAAAAATAAGAACATCATAAAGATCAATCTTGTAATAGACCTGTATTGGTAAATGCGAAAAAGAGTCAGGAAATTCTTGGCCTCTGCATTTACCAATATCTGCAGTTTTTAATTGAGTATTTCATTCATTTGTGTTAAAATCACAGGTTCTCCGTCTGTAATGAATAGGGTGTGCTCATGTTGAGCCATATATCCTCCTTTATTGCCTGCCATTGTCCAGCCGTCATTAAGTTCTACTGCAATATTGGAAGATGTTGAAATAAATGTTTCAATGGCTACTACTGAATTCTTTTTAAAACGTCTGAAGTCGAAGCGGTTTTTATAGTTTAACAACTCTTCCGGTTCTTCATGCAGGCTCCTTCCAATCCCGTGACCGCCCAGGTTTTTAATGACTTTAAAACCTCTTTTTTTAGCTTCGGTTTCCATCAGCAATCCTATATCTGCTATTTTTACACCTCCTTTGATATGGCTGATTGCTTTTTTCAGAATATCTTTGGAGGCGTCTACCAGTTTCTGGTGTCCGTGAATGTCGTTTCCGATAACAAAAGAGCCTCCGTTGTCTGCCCAGAAGCCATCAAGTTCTGCCGAAACATCAATATTGATCAAATCTCCTTCTTTCAGAATTCGTTCTTCAGTAGGTATACCGTGGCAAAATTCATTGTCGACACTGATGCAGGTCCATCCGGGGAATCCGTAAGTAAGATGGGGGGCGGATCTGGCGCCAAAACCGGCAAGTATTTTTGCTCCGTAATCGTCTAGGTCTTTTGTGGTCATGCCAGGTTTTGCATAATGGGTCATTTTCTTTAAAGTGTAAGCAACCGCTTCACTTACTTTCTGCATTCCGGTCAGTTCATATTCATTGGTTATCGACATGATGTAAATTTTGGATAAAATTAATTATTTATTGTAACGTATGGAAATTGTGATACTTATTATTCATTAAAATTATTTCCGCATTGTTTTTGCTGTTGATTCATATAATCACTTAAATACTATTATTATGAATAAGGTAATCGGACTTATCGCGGGAAGCTTACGCAGGGAATCTTTTTCAAAAAAGATTGCAAAAGCACTGGTATCCATGGCGCCTGAGGGTTTTGAATTTAAAATAATTTCCATTGATGACTTACCGGTGTACAATCAGGATTTTGATGATGATAATGCTGTTCCTGAATCTTATGTGAAATTCAGAAATAAAATTAAAAATATTGAGGGTGTTATTTTTATCACCCCGGAACACAACAGGTCCGTTCCTGCAGCTCTTAAAAATGCACTGGATATCGGTTCAAGACCGGCAGGAAAAAGTGTATGGAACGGAAAGCCGGGAGCTGTATTCAGTAATTCGCCGGGGAATCTTTCTGCCTTTGGGGCTAATCATCATTTAAGACAAAGTCTTGTTTTTCTCAATATTCCGGCCATGCAGCAACCTGAGGTATATCTCCCGCATATTGATAAAGTGTGGGATGATCAGGGGAATTTAAAAGATCAGGACGTGAAAGATTTTCTTCAGAAAGCCATTGGTGCTTATATAGAATGGTTTAGGAAAAATAAATAGCCGGAAAATAATAAATAAAAAACCACTGAAATTTTTCAGTGGTTTTTGTATTGAGTGGAGTTGGAGGGATTCGAACCCTCGTCCAAACAAGCAATACATAAGATTTCTACATGCTTATTCTGCTATTGGTTTTCGACTGAAAGCAGAGAGCAGACACCCAACTTCCAGCTTATCTTCTAAGGTTTTCGAGCTTTAGCCGAAGTTTCTAAAGCCTTATTTCCGCATTCCTATATCCCAGGATCAAACGCCGCAGAATAGAGCATTTGTGGAATATCTTGCTTCCCTACTGAAATCTTCGGGAAAACGCTTTATCTACTATACTTCGATATTAAGCTGCAAGAGCGAACTCTTCGTTGCCAGTTAAAATTTTGTAGCAAGGGATTATAGAGATCGCGCTACGGTTCTCTGCATGCTTACTTACCCATTGGTCTTGCTGTCGAAACCAGTCAACCCCATGAATAAAGTGGATGCAAAGATAATGCTTTTTGTTTACATATCATTAATATACCTGTTTTTTGTCCGGAAAACTGTGTCGAAAATATGAGACTGAAGTATCGGGGGAGCATATTCAATGATTGTGGATAAAAAATAATATGGGCGTTAACTCCCGTAAATAGTAAGTTTTTGAGATGAGAAAGGGGAGTGTGGTCATTGTTTGTGGTAATATATTTTGTGTTGTCATAAAAAATGTTTAGTTTTGCAATCCAAAATGAGATGTAAAGTATGTTAATAATTCCAGTAAAAGATGGTGAATCCATCGACAGAGCATTAAAAAAATATAAAAGAAAATTTGATAAAACTGGTACAGTTCGTCAATTAAGATCAAGACAACAGTTTATCAAGCCTTCTGTAACGTTAAGACAAGCCAGACTAAAAGCGGCTTACAAGCAAAGAGCGCTTAGCAAAGAGGAGCAGGCTTAAGAATTTTTCTTAAACACATATTAATTCACTTCTTAAATACGTATATTTGAGAAGTGAATTTTTGTTTTTATACGGGATATGTTAAATAAATTTATAGAATATTTACAGTTCGAGAAGAGGTATTCGCCTCATACCGTTACAAGCTATAAAAAAGACCTTGATGACTTTTCCTGTTTCTATCTGAAAACAGAGTCGTCAGAAGATATTTCGAAAGCGGATAAAAAAATAATACGGAATTTCATTGTTGATTTGAGTGAGAAAGGGATTTCAAAAAGAAGTATCAACAGGAAATTGTCCTCACTCCGCAGTTTTTTTCTTTTTCTTTTAAAGATAGGGGAGATTAAGGTTTCTCCTGTGGAAGGAGTCTCTTCGCTGAAGTTTTATCCTGAAAAACAGATTCCTATGTCTAAAGAAGAAATGGCAGATCTTAGTGAGCGTATCTTTGAACAACGCCATGATATTCTTGAAAAATGTATTATAGAGGTGCTTTATCAGACTGGTATACGAAAAGCTGAGCTTTGTGGCCTGATATTTGAGAATGTTGACTTATACGGAAATGAATTGAAAGTGATCGGGAAAGGGAACAAAGAAAGGGTAGTTCCTATCTCTGAAGACCTGTCGGGAATTCTCAGAAGTTATTTGGAAATAAGAAATCCGCAGACAGAATTCGATACGTATTTTTTTGTCAATAAGAAAGGGAAAAAACTCAATGAAAAATTTGTTTATGTGGTAGTTAATAAGTACCTTAGTCTTATAACAACAAAGGAAAAAAAAAGTCCTCATATCCTTCGGCATAGTTTTGCAACTCATGTGTTGGACAATGGGGCGGAGATCTCCAAAGTAAAAAAAATATTAGGGCATTCCAGTCTTGCCAGTACTCAGGTCTATACGAATGCCAATATTGAACAATTGAAAAAAGTGTTTAATCAAGCTCACCCTCGAGCATCAAAAAAAGAAGAATTATGAAGATTTCAGTACAATCAATTGGTTTAACTCCACACGAACCACTAGAATCACACATCGACAAAAAAGTAAGTAAACTTGATACCTTCTATGATAAAATTCAGGAGTGTAAAGTTTTTTTAAAAGTAGAAAATAATGCGGATAAAGCGAACAAAACGGCCGAGATTATTTTAGCGGTTCCGGGAGATGATATTGTAGTAAAGAAGACCTCTGCAAGTTTTGAGGAAAGTCTGGACCTTTGTGTTGATACTGCTAAAAAGCTACTAATCAAGAAAAAAGAAATGGCTTAGAAAAAAAGTTTAAAAAAAGTTTATAAAAAATTTGAGAATTCAAAAAATCCGTTCTATATTTGCACTCGCAAAAAAGGAACAGCGATCTTTTGAATTCTTTTTTAATTTGCCTCCATAGCTCAGTTGGCCAGAGCACGTGATTTGTAATCTCGGGGTCGTGGGTTCGAATCCCTCTGGAGGCTCCAATTAATATAAATAGAGGGGAGATTCCAGAGTGGCTAAATGGGACTGACTGTAACTCAGTTGCTTCGGCTTCGTAGGTTCGAATCCTGCTCTCCCCACATTTATATTATGAAAAAAAACTTGCAGGATTAAATAATTATTCTTAGTTTTGCACAGCGTTTACCAATGGTTTTGGAAACAAAATTGCGGAAGTAGCTCAGTTGGTAGAGCGTCAGCCTTCCAAGCTGAATGTCGCGGGTTCGACCCCCGTCTTCCGCTCAGAAAATTACTGATTTAAAAGTGATTTTTTTTAACACTGAAATATGTAGAGTAGCGTTTCTCGATCAGTTTCAGTCAAATTATTAAAATGCCTCCATAGCTCAGTTGGCCAGAGCACGTGATTTGTAATCTCGGGGTCGTGGGTTCGAATCCCTCTGGAGGCTCCATTTTAATATAAACATGAGGGGAGATTCCAGAGTGGCTAAATGGGACTGACTGTAACTCAGTTGCTTCGGCTTCGTAGGTTCGAATCCTGCTCTCCCCACATTTTATATTAAAAAAACTTGCAAAATTAAAAAACTTTTATTAGTTTTGCACAGCGTTTACCAATAATTTTGGAAACAAAATTGCGGAAGTAGCTCAGTTGGTAGAGCGTCAGCCTTCCAAGCTGAATGTCGCGGGTTCGACCCCCGTCTTCCGCTCAAAAAAATCATGCTATTCAGTGTGATTTTTTTAATTAATGCCGACTTAGCTCAGCGGTAGAGTGCTTCCTTGGTAAGGAAGAGGTCACGGGTTCAAGTCCCGTAGTTGGCTCTCGATTCTCCCGAATTTCTTTCGGGAATTTTTTTTATCTCAACATTCTTTTACGTATCCAGTCAGTTTTCCGTTAATCGGTGACCATTATAAAATAAGGTTTTCTACCTTTTTTAAATAATATAAGATAGGAATGGCATGCGACTCAGGGATGCATAGTATGACAAAGCTTACAAGGTAAAAAGATCAACCATCTTGGAGCATCATGAAAAAATTGCTAAATTCGTATAAAATATATTTTTGATGAATATTCTTTTATTAGAAGACGATCTCATTCTTTCGGCAGAACTTTGCAGATTTTTAGAATCCAATACCTTTAATTGTGATAAAATCTATGACGGAGAAACTTTTCTTCGCCAGATTAAAAACAATACATATGATCTGTATCTACTGGATATTAATGTCCCGAAAATAAACGGACTGGATGTTTGCCAGACCATTCGTTCTTTTGATAAAAATACGCCTATCATCATCATTTCAGCTTACGGAGATCTGTCAGATAAAAAGGATGCCTTTACAAGGCTTGCAGATGATTATCTTGTGAAACCTTTCCAGTTTGAAGAACTCCTTTTAAGAATTAATTCATTATTAAGAAGAAAAGCACCTTCTGATACTTCGGATCAGGATATTATCAGAATTGATGACCTTATTATCAATAAAACAGAACAAAAGGTATATCGGGGAGGAAATGAGATTACCCTAACCTTAAAAGAATTTCAACTGTTGGTTTATCTGGCAGAAGCGCAGGGAAGAACTGTTTCCAAACAGCAGATTACGGAACATGTCTGGGAGCATAACTTTAATACGAATACCAATACGGTAGAGGTTTATATTAATTTCCTTAGAAAAAAGATTGATAAAGATTTTAAAATAAAACTGATCCACACACGTTCCGGATTCGGATATTACTTAAGTCCTTTATAAATGTCTTTAAAAAGAAAGATTGCTTTAACGATCAGTATTGCCTTTTCATTGCTTTTTGGAATGGTAATGGCGGTGATTTATTTATCTTTCAATGATTTCAGAAGAGATGAGTTTAAGGAAAGATTCAGGCAGCGTCTTGAATTTACCACTCATTTTATTTCAAAGTCTAAAGATTTTGAAGAAGAAGCTCCTGTTTTTTTTAATGAAAACTCAGATAACATTCTTTTGAATGAGAAAATATTAATTTTCAATAATAAGAAAGAACTGATCTATAGTACGATTAAAGATAAGAATGTAAGCTGGGATACTTTGATGCTTAATGAACTGGATAAGAAAAAAATCATCTATACAGAGAAGACGGTTCCGGAGATCTACGCAGCGTTACGGAATATTAACGGGGAAAATTATTATATTCTGACCAGTGCTTTTGATACGAATGGGAAATCGAAACTGGTATATCTTAAATATCTTTTGATTCTGGCTTATGTCATGAGCACGCTTCTGATTGGTTTTTTCAGTTATTATTTTGTAGAAAAATTTCTTCGTCCGCTGGAAGATCTGAATCAGGAGATTTCAGAAGTAACGGCTCATAAGCTGACAACACAAATTCCTGTTCAGCAATCTAATGACGAGGTAAGTGTTTTAGCCAAATCGTTCAATACGATGATTGGAAGATTAAATGATGTTTTTCAGTCGCAGAAAGACTTTACGGCAAGTGCTTCTCATGAAATCAGAACACCTATTACGAGAATGGCCTTCCAATTGGAAAACCTGATTAAATTTGAGGAACATTCTCCCAAAACATTATCGGCACTGGAGCAAATTCAGAGAGATGTGTATCAGTTGTCCGATTTAACAAACTCTTTGCTGTTGCTTACTAAATTTGATAAAGAGAATATTCAGAGTATTTATGAAGAGGTGAGAATTGATGAAGTTATTTTTGAAGCTTTTGAAGCCGTAGAAAAAAGTTACCCGGACTTAAAGCTGGATTTTTTAATTACTGAGGAGACTTCTGAAAATGCTTTTTTGACGATAAGCGGAATTCAGTCTTTGATGGTGATTGTTTTCATTAATTTATTCAAAAATGCAGCAGTCTATTCCGATGATGTTGAAATAAGGGTTTTGATTACGGAGACCAATGATTGTCTTACTATAGATGTCATCTCTCATGGAGATACTATTCCGGAAGGGGAACAATCTAAATTATTTGAAGCTTTTACAAGAGGAAATAATGCTCAGAATATATCAGGATCAGGGCTGGGACTTCGCATCGTTAAAAGAATTCTTGAGTATCATGATGCTGATATTTTATACTCTTCTCCTGACGAATATCTAAATAAATTTAGCGTTATTTTTAAGAAATAGCCCTGTTACCGGTGCATTTACTCAATGTACTGTAGTTTTTTCGTTAAATACTACATTAATTTTTAAGATAAAAATTCAACAAACAGAGAAAAATTTTGTTTTATTTTTTGCTGGAATCCTTTTATAATATTCGTATTTAAAGGGATTTTAATTTTTTTTTAATAAGCCTTTAAGTTTCTTTTAATTACATCAAAGCAATTTTGTAATTTAAAAAGAAAAAATAATGAACAGAATTGCAGTGTTGTTTTTGGCTATTTCCTCATTCATGGCGGCACAACAGCAAATGTCGCTTTTGGAGTGTGAAGAGGCATTCCAGAAGAACAATCTCCAGCTGCTTGCACAGCAATACAATATCAATATGGCAGATGCTGATATTATGCAGGCTAAAATCTGGGATCTTCCCCAGTTAAGCGGACAATTTAATGCCTATAATCCCGAAGGGAAAAAGCTGTTTGATATCGGACATTCAAAAGGAGCCGGTATTACGCAGCTCATTTACATGGGTGGGAAAAAGAAAAATGAGATTGCATTTGCAAAATCGAATAAAGAATTAGCCCAGCTGCAATTTTCTCAACTTCTGGTGGATCTCAGAGCCCAGCTTCATACCACTTACTTCAGCCTTTATTACGAAAAGCTTAAGCTTGAAAATACCAATAAGCAGTTGTTGTATATGAATGATCTTTTAAGTGCTTATCGGGTACAGTCTTCAAAAGGTAATGTATCTCTTAAGGATGTGGTAAGATTACAGAGTCTTGTTATTCAACTGAATCAGGATAAGCTGGATATCAATAAAAATATTCTTGATTTTGAGCAGAATCTGAAAGTACTTACCGGGATAACCGATGATATAGAACCTCATATTACTGAATCAGAAGTTAAAGAAATACTCGATGCACAGCCATTTGGTGATGAAGAAGAATTGAAAAAAAGAGCCCTGGAGCATAATGCAGATTATCAATATAATTTAAAATTAATAGACAACAGTAAACTGTTTGCACAATGGCAGAAATCTTTAAATGTACCGGATCTTAACCTGGGAGTTGCATGGGATCAGGCGGGAGGTACTTTTGCTAACGAAGCCAATATGACAGTCGGAATTCCTCTTCCTTTATGGAGAATCAATCAGGGAAATGTTGTAAAAGCAAACTATGCAATACAACAGAATCAAAAAAATGCTGACTTTCAGAAATTAACACTGGAAACAAAAGTCCAATCAGCCTATAAAACATGGAAAGCACAGTTTGAATTGCTGTCAGATGTAAAAGCTACGGATGTAAAAAATATGGAGCTTGTTTATGAAGGTATGTTAAGTAATTTTAGAAAAGGTAATGTAACCCTTATCGAATTTACAGACTTTATGGACAGCTATAGAACTTCAGTTTTACAGATATATGATATGAAAAATGGGGTTATGCAGTCGGCAGAAGATCTTAATCAATTAGTACAAACAAAAATTTTCTATTAAAAAAATGAAAAAATATATTATCCCCGTATTGATGGCCTTATCATTAGTGGCCTGTTCTAAAAAAGAAGAGAAGAAAACGGACACTAAAAAAGGCTTTGAGCTGAGTAATACCATGCTGAGTTCTATTTCACTGGCGAAAGTTGAAAAAAAGAATGTGGAAGATGTGTATAGTTTCTATGGGAAGATTTCAGCTGATAAAAACAGCTATATAGATGTATATCCACTGGTAGGAGGAAACGTAATGAGTGTCAATGTAGAGTTGGGAGATTATGTGAAAAAAGGACAGGTAATGGCTACCATTAGAAGTACTGAGCTTGCAGAAATTCAAAAAGATGTAAGTGATGCTAAAACAGATTTAGTAGTGGCTAAAAATGCTTTACGTGTAGCCAAAGAGATGTATGAAGGAAAACTTAACACGGAAAGGGACGTGCTGGAAGCTAAAAGCCAGTTGCAAAAGGCAGAAGATCAATTACAGAGAGCTACTGCAATAAGTACGGTCTATAATGTGCAAAAAGGAAATATTTATAGTGTCGTAGCTCCGATCAGCGGTTATATTGTTCAGAAAAATATTAATAAAGATATGCAGCTGAGAAGTGACCGAAGTGATAATATTTTCGATGTTGCGAATACAAGTAATGTATGGGCGATAATGAACGTTAATGAATCTGATATAGATAAAATCAGTCTTGGAATGAAAGCTCAGGTTTCAACGCTCTCTTATCCGGATAAAGTTTTTGACGGAAAAATTGATAAAATATTTAAAATTATTGACCCGCAGACCAATGCTATGCAGGCCAGAGTGGTACTAAGCAATGCAAACGGACTGCTGATTCCTGAAAGTAAAGCCACGATAAAAGTTTCTAATCTGGAAAATAATTCAATGTTGACAGTGCCGTCCAAAGCCATCATTTTTGATAACAATAAAAGTTTTGTCGTTGTATTTAAGACCAAAACGAATATTAAAGTAAAAGAAATAAAAGTGGTCAAACAAGTTGGAGATATAACCTATATATCTGAAGGACTTTCTGAAGGTGAAGATATTGTGACGAATAATCAGCTTCTTATTTATAGAACCTTAAATAGCTAAAAACAACAGGATTTCGTGTTTTCAGCTTTTATATTCAACCTTAATTTTAAGACGATGTCATGAATAAATTCATTAGAAATATTATTGCTTTTACATTAAAGAATAAAACCTTTACTTTTTTTATGGTCGGTATACTGGTTATAGGAGGCTACTTCTCTTATCAGTCAATGGCCATAGATGCTTTTCCGGACGTTACCAATACTCAGATTACCATTATTTCTCAATGGCCGGGAAGGAGTGCAGAGGAAGTAGAACGTTTAGTAACTACTCCTATTGAAATAGCAATGCAGCCGCTCCAGAAAAAATTAAATGTAAGAAGTCAGACCATGTTTGGGCTCTCCGTAGTTAAAATCATTTTTGATGACGATGTAGAGGATGCCTTTGCGCGGAATCAGGTGAACAACCTCCTGCGCTCTGTGAATCTGCCGGATGGGGTAGATCCTGAAGTACAGCCGCCTTACGGGCCTACGGGAGAAATTTACAGATATATTATAACAAGTAAGGATAAGAGTTCCAGAGATCTTCAGACTCTTCAGAACTGGGTCATTGACAGAAACCTAAGAGGAGTGGCAGGAGTAGCCGATATTAATACTTTCGGAGGGGAAACAAAGACTTATAATATCAATCTGGATCCGCGTGCGCTGGAAAAATACAAACTGACATCGGCCCAGGTATATACTTCTATCAATGGGAGTAATGTGAATGTCGGCGGAGATATTATTGAAAAAAATAATCAGGCTTTTGTGGTACGGGGAGTAGGATTGTTAAAGTCTGTTTCAGATATTGAGAATATCATTATTACCACTGTGAATGGTAACCCGGTATTAGTAAAGAATGTTGCGGATGTAAGTCTCGGGTCTTTACCACGTTTCGGACAGGCAGGATTTGATGATGTAAACAATGATGTCGTAGTGGGTATTGTTGTAATGCGTAAAGGAGAAAATCCTTCCGAAGTGCTGAAACGACTTAAGGATAAAGTGAATGAACTGAATGAGAAAATCCTGCCTAAAGGAGTTAAGATACAAACGATCTATGACAGACAGAACCTGATTGATTATTGTACACATACCATTTCGCATAACCTTGTAGAAGGAATTGTTTTGGTAACGGTCATGGTTATTATTTTTATGGCCAATTGGAGAACCACGGTCATCGTATCTATTATTATTCCGCTGTCATTATTATTTGCCTTCTTATGTCTGAAATTAAAAGGCCTGGAAGCCAATCTCCTTTCATTAGGAGCGATAGATTTCGGGATTATCATTGACGGGGCGGTCGTCATGGTGGAAGGTATTTTTGTAATGCTGGATCACAGGGCCAGTAAAATGGGAATGGAGCGTTTTAATAAAGCGGCAAAGGGAGGCTGGATAAAGACAACCGCTTCTGAAATGGGGAAAAGTATATTTTTTGCTCAGCTAATTATTATTACGGCGTTACTGCCTATCTTTTCTTTTCAGAAAGTTGAAGGTAAAATGTTTTCACCCTTAGCGTTTACTTTTGGTTTTGCCTTATTAGGATCACTGATCTTTACCCTGACTTTGGTTCCTGTACTTTGCCACTTGCTATTAAAAAAGAATATTGCAGAAAAAAGAAACCCTTTTGTAGAGTTTTGGAACAACTCGGTACAAAAAGCATTCAAATTTACATTTGCAAATAAAAAACTAACCGTACTTGTAAGTACTGTTGTGCTTGTTATTACTTTGGTTTCATTTAAATTTATGGGAACAGAGTTTTTACCACAACTCAATGAAGGATCTCTTTGGGTGACTGCAAATTTACCAATGAGTAGTTCACAGGAGTATAGTGTGAAAATGGCGGAAACCCTGACAAAAGATATACGCTCCTTCCCTGAAGTACGGCACGTAATATACCTCGAAGGGAGAACGAATGACGGAACTGACCCGAACGGATTCAATTTCCTCCAATTCCAGGTAGATCTTAAACCTAAAGAAGAATGGACCAGAAGTATGGATGATATTATTGCAGCTATTGACACCAAGCTGAAAACCCATCAGGGAATTCTTTACAATTATGCACAGCCTATATCCGATAACGTAGCGGAAGCCGCTGCAGGGATAAAAGCAAATAATGCCATTAAGATTTATGGTCCCGACTTACTTAAATTAAGTGATCTGGCTAATCAGGTTTTTCCGGTAATAAAAAATGTAAGAGGAATAAAAGATGCCGGGATCATCGAGAATATCGGGCAACCGGAAGTGAACGTTATTTTAGACAGAAACAAAATGGCAGCCTACGGAGTGCAGGAATCAGATGCGCAATCGGCACTTCAAATGGCAATAGGAGGGGCATCTGCAACACAATTATATGAAGGAGAAATGAGATTTGATGTCAGAGTCCGTTATGGTCAGGATTTCAGAAAAGATATGGATGATATCGGAAATCTGATGATTCCAACTGTAGACGGAAGCTCTAAAGTTCCATTAAGACAGATTGCTGATATCGGTATGAAGACGGGAGCCGCATTTGTTTACCGGGATGAAATGAAACGATATATCGGAATCAAATTTTCTGTAAGAGACAGGGATTTAGGAAGTACTATTGCGGAAGCCCAGAAAAAAGTCAACGAAAAATTAGACTTACCGGAAGGATACTCTACGGTATGGACCGGAGAATTCGAAAATCAGCAGAGAGCCACAAAACGGTTATCACAAGTAGTGCCTATCAGTATTACGGCTATATTCATATTATTGTTTATCATGTTTGGAACCATCAAAGATTCTTTATTGGTTCTGGCCAACGTACCTTTTGCATTAATTGGAGGAATATTAGCTTTGTTTGCAACGAATATGAACTTTGGAATATCAGCAGGAGTAGGATTTATTGCTTTATTTGGTATATGTATCCAAAATGGCGTGATTTTGAATTCGGAATTCCATAAAAACCTGAAAACGGGAATGCCGTTAATAGATTCTCTTAAAAATGGAGTACATGCAAGGACCAGACCGGTAATTATGACAGCGTTAATTGCTATTATCGGGTTATTCCCGGCTGCTATTTCAACAGGGATAGGATCTGAATCCCAGAAACCTTTGGCAATTGTAATTATAGGCGGGCTTATTACCTCTACTATTATTACCCTTATTGTATCACCAATATTTTTCTGGTTCTTTAACAAAGGCAAAAAATTATCATAAACTTAATCTTGTACATACTTCGCCTCAGATTTTTCTGAGGCGAAGTTTTTTAGCTTCTTTCAGACGATTTTGAAGAAAATAATTAAATTGATACTTTATCGTTTAATGATCAACAAATGCTGAAAGTAAAAGCAATGCCCATCCCGCAGCCTCTAAAAATATTTACAGAACACTTGCTTTGTTTTTTAAGCATAGACTTAATGTCTTCAGTCTATTTGATAATTTAAAAAAGCACAATATGAAACGTTATAAGAAAATGGTACTGTCCATATTTGGTTTCTTAATAGTCTTGCTTCCGTTGCAGCTGATTTTTAAGATCAATATGGAAGAAACATATCCTTCATTTAATCTTCCGGGATTTGCATCATATCCTATAAGGGACGGAAAGTATATTCAGTTTACAAAAACCATTTCCCGCGTTTTTTTTAAAGACGGATCAGATAGTATTCTGTTAAAAAATGATTATCTGGGTGACAGAATTCCCAGAACCATACAGATTACACTCATGCAAAACCTGCTTTTCCCCAAAAAATATCCGGTTTTAGACAGCAGAATACAGGCTCTGCCCTCTTATAAAAAGGAACTTTATCTGTTAAAAAAATCAATCCTGAACAGGAATATCAAAAAAGTGGATATCAATAAAAGCAAAAAATTTATTGTAGGAAAACTGAGAGAAAGGTTTCCCGGCAAAGAAGTTCGCGGTATTTTAGTCATTAATGAATCAAGAGATTTCGATATCAGTACAAGAAAGATGAGTGATAAGGCAACTCAGGATACCGTAATGCGTTTTCAGTTTTAAAATTGATCCGAGTGATGAACAAATTAACCGAACTTCCCTTCGCCAGTTACCATCCAGGTGACGAATTTCTGGCATTTTATAGAATTTTTTTCTCTGCATTCCTGTTGTGGATAGGAATTTCAGATAACAGTTGGATACATTCTATCCCAAACACGGCCATGCAGCCGCCGATCAGTGTTCTGTCTTTTACAGAGGCAATTCCTTCCCGGGCCTTCTTTGTAATC
This sequence comes from Chryseobacterium sp., assembly GCF_019236175.1. Classification (GTDB taxonomy): domain Bacteria; phylum Bacteroidota; class Bacteroidia; order Flavobacteriales; family Weeksellaceae; genus Chryseobacterium. The sequence continues at coordinate 313,448 of NZ_JAFAJM010000019.1, read as the reverse complement.
TGTCAGTATCTCATGTATCTGTGTTTATTACTTATCCTGACCGGCTACAGGCCGCGGATATTTGCAATATTGTATATGGTTCTCTATATAGTGACCAGTAATTATGCCTATTCCTTTGGAAAAGTAAATCATGATTTTATCTATACCCTGCCTATTTTAATAATAGCATTTACACCCTGGAATAAGACTTTCAGTTTCTTCCCCGAACCTGAAAAAGAAACGGACGAATCTGCGAGATCCTGGCCTCTGTTTATGATCAGTATGATCGTCAGTTTTGGAATGTTTACAGCAGGGATATCAAAAATCTTAGGCGGGTGGCTGAGTGCGGATACGCAGTATACGCAGATATTTTTCAGTCAGTACAGATATATTATTGGCTGGAACGGTCTGTTGTCAGATTTTTATGATCAGATCAGTTCGAAAGTATTCTGGGAAATTCTGGATGATCTTACCGTTATTTTCGAAACCTCTTTTATCGTTGCTTTTTTCTATCCGAAGTTTTTCAGGCTGATGCTTTTACTGCTTGTTTTTTTTCATCTCAATGTATTGTTGATGCTGAATATCTCATTTATGTACTCAATAGGGTTGTACGTTCTTTTTATTCCGGCTTATTTACTTCCGTCCGGTTTGAAAAAAAAGGTGAAAAATATATTGACTTATATATTTCGTCCTGAACACAGGGGATTTGCTCTTGTATCGGTGATGTTGTATCTGCTGGTTTTAGTTTTTTTTCATATTAACATAATTGGATTTATTGTGAATGAACTCTTCTCCCTGGTGGCCTTTAATCAGTATTCCACTTCTTTGATTATGCTGGGCGGCGCTTTTTTATTTGCTTTATATTTACTGATGAGATCATTCAGGAAAGCAGAAATGAGATAGAGAAAAAGGGAAGATGTAATAAAATAAATAGGAATTATAACCCCGGTAATTTATTCTTTTATTCTGTATTTCAGGCTTTTTCATAAAAGGTTTCAGAAAGTTTTTCTCAATCGGGAAAAATTTGTAAATTTGCAGTCTCAATACATTGAAATATAAGGTTTGTACTTCACTGGATTTGAATATTGAAACTTTTTTTCAATAAAAAGGTTTTGGTATTTAAAAATTCATTATATTTGCACACCGAAAATTTGAAAAACAATAAATAAATAATTTTAAATCATGGCAAAGGAAACGTTTAATCGTAACAAACCACACTTGAACATTGGTACTATTGGTCACGTTGACCATGGTAAAACAACTCTTACAGCTGCTATTTCTGCTGTATTAGCTAGCAAAGGTCTTGCTGAGAAAAAAGACTTCTCTGCGATTGACTCTGCTCCAGAAGAAAAAGAAAGAGGGATCACTATCAATACTGCTCACATCGAGTATGAAACTGTAAAAAGACACTATGCTCACGTTGACTGTCCAGGTCACGCCGATTATGTTAAAAACATGGTAACTGGTGCTGCTCAGATGGATGGAGCTATCGTAGTATGTGCTGCAACTGATGGTCCAATGCCTCAAACTAGAGAACATATCCTACTTTGCCGTCAGGTAAACGTACCTAAGATTGTTGTTTTCATGAACAAAGTTGACATGGTGGATGATCCAGAATTGTTAGAACTTGTTGAAATGGAACTTAGAGATCTATTAGCTACTTATGACTTTGATGGAGATAACTCTCCAGTAATCCAAGGTTCAGCTCTTGGAGCACTTACTGCAGCTACTAACGGTGACTCAGAAGATAAGTGGTTCAAAACTGTTGAAGCATTAATGGATGCAGTTGATGAGTGGATCGACGAGCCGGTAAGAGATACTGAGAAGCCATTCTTGATGCCAATTGAAGACGTATTCTCTATTACAGGTAGAGGTACTGTAGCAACTGGTAGAATCGAGGCTGGTGTTATCAACACTGGTGATCCAGTTGATATCGTTGGTATGGGTGAAGAAAAATTAACTTCTACAATTACAGGAGTTGAGATGTTCAGAAAAATCCTAGACAGAGGTGAAGCTGGTGATAACGTAGGTCTATTGTTGAGAGGTATTGAAAAAACTGACATCAAGAGAGGTATGGTTATCGCTAAGAAAGATTCTGTGAAGCCACACAAAAAATTCAAAGCATCTGTTTATATCCTTTCTAAAGAAGAAGGTGGACGTCACACTCCATTCCACAACAAATACCGTCCTCAGTTCTACGTAAGAACTACTGACGTTACAGGTGAGATCTTCTTACCAGAAGGTGTAGAAATGGTAATGCCTGGTGATAACTTAGAGATCACTGTGGAATTGTTACAACCAATCGCTCTTAACGAGGGTCTTAGATTCGCGATCAGAGAAGGAGGTAGAACAGTTGGTTCAGGTCAGGTTACTGAAATCTTAGATTAATATCTTAAAATATAAAAAGCTTCCGTAAGGAACTTCTTTACGGAGCTTTTTAATCTACGGGCATCGTCCAATGGTAGGATACCGGTCTCCAAAACCGTTGATCAGGGTTCGAATCCTTGTGCCCGTGCAAATATAAATTATGAGTTCATTTGTCGATTTTTTAAAAGGTTCTTATAACGAATTCAGACATAAAGTTGAATGGCCAAAATGGGCTGACCTTCAGTCTTCTACAATTGTAGTGACTATTGCGACAGTAATTCTGGCATTGTTTACCTTTGGAGTTGATGAATTGTTTTCAAAAGCAATCAGCAACATCATAGGAATGCTAATCAACTTGTTCAATTAATTAAAAGTGTTTTCCCATAATGAGCGAATTGAAATGGTATGTGCTGAAAGCAATCAGCGGACAGGAAAATAAAGTGAAAAACTATATTGAGACAGAAATCAAACGTCTAGGGTTTGAGCAGTACGTTACTCAAGTGGTTATTCCTATGGAAAAGGTTATTCAGATTAGAAACGGTAAAAAAGTTCCTAAAGAGAGACCTTACTACCCTGGATACTTAATGATCGAAGCTGATCTGATGGGAGAAATTCCTCACGTTATTAAAAACATTCCGGGAGTTATATCTTTCTTAAGTTTAACAAAAGGAGGAGATCCTGTTCCCATGAGAAAGTCTGAAGTGAACAGAATGCTTGGAAGAATGGATGAACTTTCAGAATTTGCAAGTGACGTTGAAATTCCATACGTAGTAGGTGAAAACGTTAAAGTAATTGACGGACCTTTCAATGGATTTAATGGTACTGTTGAAAAAATTCTTGAAGACAAAAAGAAAATTGAAGTTTCTGTGTTGATCTTCGGTAGAAAAACTCCAATGGAGCTAAGCTACATGCAAGTAGAAAAAGTATAATTATTACTTATATAAAATATAAAAGACTGCTATATATAGCGGTCTTTTTTTATTTGTATTCACTTTTGCTGATCTTAATTTTTTAAGTTTATTTAAGTTTACTATTGATAATGATTGCATTACTTTATTATATGATGGCATAGAAATGCTTGTGTATAACTGATTAACATTAATTAAAATGTCACTTTTCTGAGATAATAACAATCAGAAAACATACTTATATAGATTCTTATTCAGTAATATCCGGCGCGTGGCATGTTTATTGTAAACAATCAGGTAACTAATCCATAACACTTTATATTTTCTTATTTGATACACTGTAGAACAGGGTATGAAGATTTCGTGTCTCTAAGAATAAAGTCTGGATATAACACAGATGAGAAAGATACTTTCAAAATAAACACATAACCCAATGATTAAAATTATTTCGACACTCATTTTAATGGGTGCTGCGGTATTTTCATATGCGCAGGTTGGTATAAATACGCCAACACCAGAAAAGGAATTAACGGTTAACGGAACCATGAAAACAAAAGGTATTGTTTTCAAAAAGCCGATGGAGAAACTGGGAGCCAGTGAGAATTATACCTTTATTATTAAATCTCCGGCTCCTGAGAATAAAATTACAGCGTATAATGATACGTTTGTTCCTAACTCTCCGGCTCCAATCAATATCGTCCAGTTTAAGATTACCTGTGATCCTTCGGATAAAGACTGGGTGAACCAGTTTGATACCAAAATTAATTCTAATAAGTTTCTTGTGGTCATCTCTTCTTTTGGATTTACCCAACCCATCCGGACCTATTCTGCCGACTGGCTGACGCCGGTACCACAGATTTTTGCGTATTCCTCGGGAGGAACGTGGAAACTGAAAGCCGACTATCAGGGGTTTTCTCCTGATTCAGCATTGCCTACAGGGGTATGGACGCTTAATCTTCTGGTATATGATCGGTCTTATGCCAAAGAAGTCAACTCTACACAGGATTTAAAGTCCGGAACTACAGGTGCGGCGGCAACTCCTTTAATTCAATAAAAAAACAAATGCATATGAAAAAAATAATCACCATACTTTTTGTAGCCTTTGCCGCTTTAGGCAGTAAAGCTCAGGTTGGAATTAATACGGCAACTCCCAAAGGAACTCTGGATGTGGAAGGAGAAACACTGGTTGAATCTTATCTGGTGGATACGGAAAATGTAGCTGCCAGAGGAAATTATCTTCTGATTACCCGTTCAAAAGATTCATCACCGGTAGGTAAAGTAAAATTATTAGACATTTCACTCCGTAATGTAGCTCCTGTCAATATGTACAATGTCGTGCTGAAAAATGTAAAAGAAGATGAAGTAGTGAATCTGAATACAGGACTGGATGCGGATAAATATGTGGTAGCTATTACAGGCGCTGTTTTTACAGTTGCAGTATCAGCAGCCAATACATCTACTAATCCTAAATCTTACGGAGCTTATTCTACAGAAGTAACCAAAATATCAAGCGGAGGTAAAAATTATCACGCTGTTAATTTAAGTTTTAAAGGGGCGGGTACTACTTCTGCACAAAACGGGACCTGGACATTAACTTTAAACGTTTTCGAAAAATCTTTGGTTAAAGACTGGGGTACTTTCAACGGTTCTGTCTCTGCTTCAGCATCGCCTGCTTATTCGGGAGTTTCAACTAATACGCCATTAGGGCTTCAATAAAAACAATATGAGAAGAAAAATTTATAGTACAATAATCTTATGTCTGGGTATATTTTTGAATGCTCAGCAGGGTAAAGTAGGAATCCAGACGGATAAACCTACGGAGACCCTTGATGTAAACGGGAAATCTTATACCAATTCTTTATATCTTAGAAATCCCGGTGAACCTACTATGACAGGAGGTAGTTTTTTGGCAACTTCAGAAAATGCACTTCAGCTGTATGATCCTAATCTGGAAAGCAGCGGATTATTTAATTATCTGAAACTTAGTCTTACGGGAGTATCAGGATTAGGAATAACGGATTATGACACAAAAATAGATGCCAACAACTTTTTAGTAGTCCTTCATAATTATTCTTTTAAACTGAATGATGGTTCTACAAATGTTATGCTGGATTATGGTGATAACGGGATTAATGATAACAAACAGGGATCACCGGATGTAACAGCTTTCAAAAGTAACGGAACATGGCATATAAAAGCAAAATTCTCAGATAGCAGAGTGATTGCCACTAATACCAATCCTCCTTCAAGAACCTATAATAATCTTACCATTGATCTTTACTTAATGGCATATAAAAGACTTATTACAAAACAGAACATCAGTGATGTTAATGCTGATTTAGGAGGAACGGACGGTTCTACACGAACTATCAGTAAACCCGCCGGTTTTTAAGGAGTATACCCTATAAAAAGAGGTCATTTAGAGAAAAATGCCCTCTTTGTTTTTTAATTCTCCTGTGTATTGCTTATAATTCTATCCTCACGCAAGTATCTGACAGAACAAACGAAAAGAGAATATTGAAAATAAAACTAAAACTTTTTAAAAATCAGCAATATCCGTTTGTAGTTTCAAAAATATTTTATACTTTTGCAATCCGAAAAGTAGGTTTATTGTTATGTGAGTGCATAACCTGCTGAATAATAAATGCTTCCAAACTCATTAATTATTCAAATTTAAAAAACAAACAATGGCTAAGAAAGTCTTTAAAATGGTAAAGCTTCAGGTGAAAGGTGGCGCAGCTAACCCTTCTCCACCAGTAGGTCCAGCTTTGGGTTCTGCAGGTGTGAACATCATGGAGTTTTGTAAGCAATTTAACGGAAGAACTCAGGACAAGCCAGGTCAAGTTTTACCTGTAGTAATTACAGTATACGAAGACAAATCTTTTGAATTCGTTATTAAAACTCCACCTGCAGCAATCCAGTTAATGGATGCGGCTAAGATCAAAGGAGGTTCCGGTGAACCAAACAGAAACAAAGTAGGTGCTGTAACTTGGGATCAAGTGAAGAAAATCGCTGAAGATAAAATGACAGACCTTAACTGCTTTACAATGGATTCTGCTGTTTCTATGGTTGCAGGTACTGCTAGATCTATGGGATTAAGAGTAACAGGAACTAAACCAACTTTTAACGCTTAAAACTTAAAGAAATGGCAAAATTAACTAAAAAGCAAAAGGAAGCTTTAAGCAAAGTAGAAAAAGGAAGAATCTATAATCTTGAAGAAGGTTCAGCTCTTGTAAAAGAAGTGAACACTACAAAATTTGATGCTTCTGTAGATATCGCTGTAAGATTAGGTGTAGACCCAAGAAAAGCAAACCAAATGGTAAGAGGTGTTGTATCTCTTCCTCACGGAACTGGTAAAGATGTTAAAGTATTAGCTCTTGTAACTCCAGATAAAGAAGCAGAAGCTAAAGCTGCTGGTGCTGACTATGTAGGTCTTGACGAATATTTACAAAAAATTAAAGACGGTTGGACTGATGTTGACGTTATCGTTACTATGCCAGCTGTTATGGGTAAATTAGGTCCATTAGGTAGAGTATTAGGTCCAAGAGGTTTAATGCCAAACCCTAAATCAGGAACTGTAACAATGGAAATTGGTAAAGCAGTAACTGAAGTAAAAGCAGGTAAAATTGATTTCAAAGTAGATAAGTATGGTATCATCCATGCTGGTATCGGTAAAGTATCTTTCGATGCTGCTAAGATCAAAGAAAATGCTCAGGAATTAATCCAGACATTGATCAAAATGAAGCCAACTGCTGCTAAAGGAACTTATGTGAAGTCTATCTATTTGTCTTCTACAATGAGCCCAGGTATTGCAATTGATACTAAATCTGTTAACTAATATTTAATCCTAAGACAATGACAAAAGACCAAAAAGTTGTAGCAATACAAGAGATCAAAGACTTGCTTCAGGATGCAAAAGTAGTATACGTAGCAGATCTAGATGGTTTGAACGCTGCTAAATCTTCAGACTTCAGAAGACAGGCTTTCAAACAAAACATTAAAGTAAAAGTGGTAAAAAATACACTTTTACAAAAAGCAATGGAGCAAATTGAAGGAGTAGACTACTCTGAAATGTTTGAAACTTTCAAAGGAAACTCTGCTTTAATGATTGCTGAGACCGCTAATGCTCCTGCAAAATTAATCAAAGATTTTAGAAAGAAAGATGAGAAGCCGGCTCTGAAGTCTGCTTTTGTACAGGAAACTTTCTATGTTGGTGACAACAACCTTGATACTTTAGTAAACATCAAGTCTAGAGAAGAAATGATCGGTGAAATCATCGGATTACTTCAGTCTCCAATTCAAAGAGTTGTTTCTGCTCTTCAAAACAAATCTGAAACTGTAGAAGCTCAAGCTGAAGAAGCTGCTCCTGTAGTTGAAGAAACTCCTGCTGCTGAAGCTCCGGAAGCTCCTGCTGCAGAAAGCACTGACGAAACGCCAGCTGCTGAATAATTATACTCAAAAAATTAAATAAATAATCAACAAAAACATTACAACAATGTCAGATTTAAAAAATTTAGCTGAAACGCTAGTAAACCTAACTGTAAAAGACGTAAACGAATTAGCTGCTATCCTTAAGGATGAGTACGGAATTGAGCCAGCTGCTGCTGCTGTAGTAGTTGCTGCAGGTGGTGCAGGTGAAGCTGCTGAAGAAAAGACTGAATTCGACGTAATTCTTAAGTCTGCAGGTGCTTCTAAATTAGCTATCGTTAAATTAGTAAAAGATTTAACTGGTGCTGGTCTTAAAGAAGCTAAAGATATCGTAGACGGTGCTCCTGCTCCAATCAAGCAAGGTGTATCTAAAGACGAAGCTGAAGCTCTTAAGAAGCAATTAGAAGAAGCTGGTGCTGAAGTAGAATTGAAATAATTCATCAGTAAAGCGATTTACTAAAAATAAAAAAATGCCATCTCATACCGAGATGGCATTTTGCTTTTTATAGAGCAGAGAAATTATTCTAAGAACTTTTTTCTTAAGATTTTTATTTGTTCAGGCCCTACCTGCATTTCTTTACGAAGGTAAGCCTCTACGGAACCATACTGACGGATGATCGCATTGGCTGTCGCTTCTAACCACTCCGCTTTAACCTGTTGCATAACTTTAGGCACAGCTTTCATACCATTTTTAGTAGGAATGGTAATGAGTTTATTGATTTCTCCCTGCCTGTAATAGTTGGAGGCCAGATAATCTTCCATGATTTTACTTTCAGGCACCCCCAACGCATATAATACCAGCGCAGTTGCTATTCCGGTTCTGTCTTTTCCGGCTGCACAATGATACAGGATAGGATCATCGGAGGTTAATAATTGCTGAAATACAGGTTGATATCTTTTTGTCATATTGGGAAGATCTGTATAAATGGCCATTACAAGTGAATCTATTTTTTTCTCATTAGAAATGTCCAGCATTGTTTTTCCGAGATTTTCACTTCCTGCCGGTAAATTGGTCCAGTCTATGCTTTTAGGCAGATTATCCTTTGCAACAGCTATTTCAGAAGGTCCACGAAAATCAAAAACAGTTTTTATACCCAGTTGTTTTAACTTAATGGTGTCATGAGAGGTAAGTTTATTAAGGGCTGCTGATCTGTAGATTTTTCCCCATTTGACATTTTTGCCGTCCTTCGTTGTATAGCCTCCGATATCTCTGAAATTGATGGCTCCCTCCATAGGAACTTTTCTTTTAAGACTGTCATTTACCTGTGAATAAAATAATGCAGGAAGTAATAAAAGCAGTATATACAGTATATTTTTCATAATGGATACTTTTTTACAGTGAGTAGAATGGTTTTAATTCGAATAAAATTTTAATTTGTTTTGGCTAAAAAAGAACCAAATTGCCACTATGGTTCTTTAAACGGCTATTTCAGAAGCCACATGAATTGGGTAATGTCATCGGCTCCTCCGTATTGAGTTTGTATTGCATTCTGATAGTTGGAAGAGTTATAGGTGATCTCTCCCTGAGGATACATCCATCGGTAAGGCAACATATTATTAGGTGTCCCGATTCCTACACCTCCTTGCTGGAATGCAGGATATCCGGTTCTTCTCCAGTTGTAGAAAGCTTCGAATCCCGAATTACAAAATAAGGATACGTATTTCTGGGTAAGAATTTGTTTTAAACCATCAGTTGTATTTCCTGCATAAGCTACCTTAGAAAGAAATGTATTGGTATCGATGGTGACATTTCCCAGTGTACCTCCGAGTCGGTCTCCAACGCTAAAAGAACCTCCGTTAGAAAGGCCATAGAAAGTTAAAGAAGCGTTAATTCCTTTCAGGTACCAGTTCTCGGCATCTCCTGTTGCCCAGCCACGGTTAATAGCTTCAGCAATATTGAAACACATTTCAGGATATCCGATTAATACATAAGGTTCTGCAGTGGAACCGTCTTGGGACGAAAAATACCTTTTGAAATTGATGTAAGAATACGCTCCTTTATCTGAAGTGGTATTACCTGCGGTGTCTGTTCCTGCAAATAATACAGATTGGGCGGTATTTGTACTGGCTCCCACATAAGCAGAAAAGCTGGAAATAGGAAGTCCTGCTACTTTATACTGAGCAGGTGCCGGAGTGGCAAATACAAATGTTCTTGGATCACTGGTAGAAGTCGTAATATCCAGAATAGTTTTCCCGATATTAGCTCCGTATGTATAAGATCTGCTGGTGTAGATAGGATAAGGGTTGTAGCTGGTATTGAATCTGTACATCATGTTGTCCGTATTGGATTCCATAATAGGATATTGGCCGGGATTATTGAGGATGGTGGAAAACTGTCCCTTGATATTCAGGTCCGGAGTATCATTAGTTCTTTTACTAAGACTTACCAATACTCTTAATGTGTAGCTGTTAATTACTTTCTGCCACTGAAAATAAGTCAGTCCAAATATATCTCCTGAAGAGTCTGCTACTGTATTTTTTAATGACGGATAAGTGTTGTTTATATTACCTAAAAGATTATTGGCATCAGTAAGCAATGTCAGTGAGTTTTTATAGACATCTTTTTGAGTGTCATATTTTGGGGTAAGATTAGAAGAATTTCCGGCTTCTGTCATAGGAATATCACCCACTCTTTGAGATAACCAAATGGAGGAATAAGCTTTAAAAAATTTAGATAAGGCGGTATAAAAATTAATTTTAGCGTTGTCTCCAAGTTTCTTGGCCTGCTCTTCCATTTTAATGGAATATAGATACACATCATACTCGTTATCCGAATTAGTCCAGCTGTAAGAATTAGTGCCCCAATAGTAGCTGTAGTTGCTCACAAAATACTGGTTGGTTTTATGTGCCTGCTGGAATGGCATTTCATCAGCTTTGATGAGCCCTGATGTAATATGATTTAAAATTAAAGACGGAGGAATAAGGGCATCTTCCGATCTTGAATTTGGGTTGCTTAATAAGCTGTCATCTCTGTTGCAGCTGTTTAGTGTAAATCCTGCACAAAGTACGATGACAACCTTATAGATCCATTTATTTTTCATTATTTTTTTTTTCATTGCATGTTGATTAGAATCCGATGTTGATATTAAAACCTATAGTTCTGGTAGAAGTACTCTGTAATCCTACATTTCCTTTTCCTCCGCCTGCTGACCGGTCTGAAGAATTGAATCCGGCAGCAAAAGAGTCCATATCCATGTCTTTTCTTTTAGCAAAATAGAGCAGGTTTCTTCCGACAATAGATAGGCTTAAAGATCTTAAGAAAGTTTTTTCAAGGAATTCCTTAGGGAAGGAATACGTAAGGCTTGCTTCTCTCAATTTCACAAAGGTTCTGTCTACCATAAAATATTCCGTAGTATTGTAAAGATTGGTAACATAACTTTGTACGGTAACAGGAGTGGTATTAGGAGCAAATGTCAGTTCATTCATATTAACAATCTGACCGTTGACAAACTTAGGCGTTCCTGAAGTAATAACGACTCCCTGTGCTATGTATGAGGGAGTTATAGTGCCGTTATCTCTTAAAGAAACCCATTCTTTGTATCTTGCATCACCGAAATCACCGGCGGCACTTTCATAAGCCGTACCACCATTCATAGCCTGTGCGTACATAAAGTCATAAATTTTTCCTCCCACACGGGCGTCCCACTGGAAGCTCAGTGACCAGTTTTTAAAAGATAAATTGTTGGTTATACTTAAAGAATAATCCGGATTTAAATTCCCGAGGAATCCGTTTTGACTATCTCCGCTGGGTGCCTGATAAGCAAGGCCTGCTGAAGTGTGAACAATATTTCCCTGATTATCCCTTACAAAAGTTCTCCCATAATAAGCATCCATACGATCACCCACTTTGTAATTGTGTCCGTTGAGCCATAATTCATTATAACCGTCAGCAATCTCTTTCAGGGTTTCACGATAGGTGCTCCAGTTTGCATTCAGGTTCCAGTTGAAGCCTTTACTGTTTTTAAAGATAGTCGCGTTTAAACTAACTTCAAATCCCTGATTAAGAGTGGTTATTCCATTGATGTTATGGTAGTTTTGCCCCACAGAAGGCGCATTGCCCAGGGCATAGATCTGAGGCCCGTTGATTGTTCTGAAATAAGTCGCATCGATACCCATTCTGTTTTTAAAGAATTTCATATCAATACCTGTTTCGTAAGAAATTCTTTTATACGGATTGAGGTTTTGATTGGCAATGGTTGTGGAATAATCTACAGAAGCAGTTCCGTTGTAATAACTGTTGTTGGAATAAGCATTCTGATTGGCATAAGTAGGGCCGTCATAAGAGGTGTAGAGTTCAGATCCATAATGAAGAAGTCCTGAATTTAACGAATTTCCTGTAATCCCCATATAAGCAGAACCTATGGTAGAGGAAGTAAGTGCACCCTTTACATCGGCAAACGAACCTCTTACTTTAAGGTAAGATATGGTATTTCCCAGCTTCAGATAATCAGTGATTACAGAGCTGATGGATGCCGAAGGGTAAAAGAATGTATTGTATCCTTTACGTAAAGTGGAAAGATTGTCAACCCTTCCTGTTGTATTGATATTAAAGTAATTTTTATACCCGAAATCTATAGAGTAATAGGCACTGTATACCTGCATTTGTGATTCCCATGAATAAGCAAGTCCCGGAGCCTTGGTATTGGAAAGTGAATATAACTTAGGGATGGCAAGCCCTTTGGTCGTCGCCCAGTCGGAATCATATTTGAATAATCTCATATTGGCACCTCCTAATGCTGAAACATTCCAGTTGCCCAATTGCTTGTTGAAATTAATCATGATATCCGTATTGTTTTCAAGAAGATTACGCTTGTCAACCCTGTAATCCCCGTACCATCCGAAAGTATACCATGGAACATAATCATTCAGGTTGGTGGATGGAGGTACTTTTTCTGTTCGGGTTTGATTCCAGGTTGTTATTTGTGATCTGGCACTGATGTTCAGCTCCTTATTAATAGTATAAGTGGCTTTCAGGTATCCGTAAATATCTGTTTTCTGGTGAGATCTCAGCCATTCATTTGCCATAAACCATGCACTGTTCAAACGCCCATATTCAGAAGAATACTGTACGAGATCCTGTACTCCCTGAGGCCCTTTATAAATATCTCTCAGATCGTTAATATCATAATCTGAAGATCCGTACACCTTGAACATATAAATGTAACTGTTGGGGCCATAGTTGACATCCGGAATATTGGGAGTATACTGAAGACTTAGATTAAGATTTCCGTCAAAACGTAGTTTATCATTGATTTTATATCCCAGATTAATATTGAAATTATCAGCATTCAGTTTGGTATTGGGAAACATTCCCTGTTGGAAAAGATGGCTGTATGATAATCTTGCATCGTAATTTTCTCCCGAAGATGCTATGGATATATTATTGGTATTGGTGATTCCGCCCTGTACAAAATTTTCAAAGTTTTTTATTCCTCTTGCCAGCCATGGTGTTTTTCCTCTGGTTTGCGTTACAGGATCCCACGGGCTGTCATATTGCTGGATAGGTTGTCCTTCAAACCGGGGGCCCCATTCAGGAAGTCTCTGTCCGTTGTCATACAAAACATTTCCGTAGCTGTATTTGAAACCTGTGCCTCTTCCATATTCATACTGACTTTCAGGTAAGGCAATAAAGCCGGTATCATACATCGTGGTACTGTTGAAATCTACACTCCATCCTTTTTTGTTTCTGGTTCCTTTTTTAGTCGTGATGATAATGGCTCCGTTAATTCCTCGAAATCCGTATAAGGCAGCTGCGTTAGGCCCTTTTAGGATTGAATAACTTTCAATATCGTCCGGGCTCAGGTTCCAGGTGTCTGAGTTAATGGGGATACCGTCTACTACAAACAGTAAATCTTTGCTTCCCCTTAATACGATCTCGGGACGGCCCAGCATTTCCGTATTAGCCCCGATGTTAAGTCCTGCGACTTTACCGGCAAGGGCATTCAGGGGATTAGCAGCACGCACTTTGTTGACAACATCTCCCTTTACTTCGGTAACATCATATCCAAGTTTTTTCACTTCTTTTCGGACTCCCATCGCTGTAATTACTACTTCCTTGATGTCTTCTCCTTTTACAGATGCAGAGTCTTTTTTTTGTGATTTCATAAAACCTCCCACAAAAAGTAAGCTTAATATAAGCACACTTGACGGATTTTTTTTCATCCTTTTTTTTGTGTAAATGTAGAAAGATGAGTGAAAGGTAGAGTTACAATATTATTAATGTTTTATTATGAGGTTTTTAAAAAATCCGCATTCTGTATATTATTTGTTTAATGAAGTTTTGATTTTGTTGTTTTGTTTTAACTTAAAATATACTATGATTTATTTTTTTATTAGAATTTTAAACTGTTGATTATTGTAAATACTGAAAATGTTTAACATTAATACATGTTAAAATACTTTTTATAAGCTGTTTTGAATTATGAGCCTATGATGACGAGTTCTATAGCAATTATAGAAAAAGTTTGATATCCTTCTGTTATTTTATTCTATAGTGTTTGCTGTTTAATATCGATAAGACAGTGGTACCTTTCCCCTAGATTTTTTAGGGCGGAAAATTATGGTTGAGTCTGCGTCATTTACCTTTTTGCCTGATCTCAGCCCCTGTTCTGAAGAATACAGATTCCGGAAGTATTCATTAAGATGTATTGATTCATACGAAAGGAATATCTATGAGGGAAAAGAATATAATTATACACCACCATATTCATGAAAAAATTATTTATTCTTAGTTTCTTGCCGCTTGGTTTAGCTATTTACGCTCAGGTAGGAATTAATACTATTGCTCCCAAAGCTACTTTAGATATCGCAGGAGCACCCGCAGATGCCACCAGACCGGATGGCCTTATAGCGCCCAGACTTACAGGAACCCAGCTGAGGGCTAAAAATTATACGACAGCCCAGGAAGGGGCAATAGTCTATGCGACAGCAGCAGATACCGTGCCGGCAGGCCAGACAATACATGTAACAGCATCAGGGTATTATTATTTTGATGGAAAAAGCTGGCAAAAAATAAGCGGTAAAGAATGGCATACTCAAGGGAATACAACCGGCGAAATTTCAACCCAGTCTGAAGTCTTAGGCAGTTCGCCGGTTTCTGCCAATTATCTGGGGACTATAGGAAATGCTGATCTTGTACTTATTAGTGCCAATAAGGTACATGCCGTTCTTAATACCGGCGGCGCATTGAACGGAGGAGGTGAAGATGCATCGTCATTTTCATGGGGAAGAGCAAACCAGATTAATAACCTCTCTAATAATATTGCATTGGGAAAGGGAAATAATGCTGATACCAATAATAAAAATAACCCAGCTATAGCCATAGGGTCTTCTAATAATGTGTCGCTTGGAGGCAAGGCTTTCGGAGTAGGGAATTCCGTCATGACTAATTTTACATCTTTTGCTTTTGGAGCCAAAAATACTGCTTTGGAATCAGTGTCTTACGGAATAGGATTCGGCAATGAAGTACGAACCAGAGGCTTCGCTTTTGGAACTAATAACAAAGTATATTATGGTTTTGCATTGGGCAGTACGAATGGGGTGACTGGTACTGTTAATCAATATGGAATAGCTCTTGGAAATCAGGGAAAATCAGGACCTAACCAGTCTGTATATGCCAACATCATTCATGCTTTTTTTAATGAACAAAATACGGGAAAAACTATGGTAGGAATTAATATGATCCCTACAGCTGATAATGCTACCGGCACCGCCCTGCAGATGAAAGGTGTTGACACCTCTTCCGGAGGAACCGTCAATACGTGTTCATCCGCCGAAGAAGGAGCCATCCGGTATAACCGCACCCTAAAGGTACATGAAGGATGCAGCAGTAACGGAGTCTGGAAAGCATTTTACTAAATAAAACAATTTTTGAAAAAGAAGGATCGTCTTTTTGAAGGTATTCATTCTTTTACTATAAACAACTTTAATATCATACCCATGAAAAAATTATTTATCCTCAGTTTCTTAACAACTAGTCTGGTCATTTATAGCCAGGTAGGAATTAATACAACTGCTCCTAAGGCTACCTTAGATATCACAGGGGCACCGGCAGATCCCACCAGAATGGATGGTCTTATAGCGCCCAGACTTACAGGAGCAGAACTGAGAGCTAAAAACTATACGGCGGCTCAGGAAGGGGCGATAGTCTATGCAACGGCAGCTGATACGGCACCGGCTGGCCAGACGATAAATGTTACGGTACCCGGGTACTATTATTTTGATGGAAAAAGCTGGCAAAAAATATCCGATAAAGAATGGCATACTCAGGGAAATGCGGCTGGCGAAATTTCAACCCAGGCGGAAGTATTAGCTGCTGCACCCGTTTCTGCCAATTATCTGGGGACCAAAGGCAATGTTGATCTTGTGCTTATAAGTAATAATAAAGTACATGCGGTTCTCAATACCGGCGGCGCACTGGCGGGTGGAGGTGAGGCCGCATCCACACTTTCGTGGGGAAGCTCCAACACGGTCAACAGCACTTCCAATAATATGGCATTGGGAAGAGGAAATACGGCTAATGCCTCGGAGGCTGATTATCCTGCTGTGGCCATAGGCTCTTCTAATATTGTATCAGGCGGAGGCATGGCTTTTGGGATACAAAATTCTGCTGCAGGTAAATATAATTTTGCCTTTGGTTTTGCTAATGAAACGGGAAATGCAGTGGCTGTAGCAATAGGACAGGGGAATAAAGCAAAGACCGGAGGCTTTACCTTTGGTTTAGGGAATACTGTAACACTAAACGGTTTTGCTTTTGGTAATGCTAATACAGTGACGGGTGATTATGGTATTGCTGTTGGAAATAAGGCGACAGCAGGCATCAGCCAGTCTGTCTATGCCAATGCTACCCATACTTTTTTTAATCAAGGAAATGCTCCCACCACTATGGTCGGAATTAATATGGTTCCTACCGCCGATAACAGAACCGGTACCGCCATTCAGATGAAAGGTGTGGACACCTCTTCCGGAGGAGCCGTTAATACGTGTTCATCTGCTGAAGAAGGAGCCATCCGGTATAATGCGACCCTAAAGGTGCATGAGGGATGTAACGGTGGCGGAATCTGGAAAGCATTTGGTAAGTAAAAAACCAATTTATAAAAGAAAGCAAAATGACAAAAAAATTACCAGGGAAATGGATGACGGTATTTTTTATGCTGATGATGTTCCTGTCAGTTGCAGCGCAGAAAGGCTATGAGCCCATCCGTGGGATGGGAGTGGAAGCAAAGCCTGTGAATAACTCGGGGATCTGCTTAGCCTGCTATAACGGAAGCATGAACCCGGTGATTGATGCTGACCTTGACAATAAGGTAAGTATGGGAAATTTCGCTTCCGTTGTCAGTGGAAACGGAATTTCTGTGAAGAATAAAAATACGATGTATCCTGCAGGGTATATTACAGGTTTTAATGTAGATGTGGGAACAAGTTTCATTACCATTGATCTCCTGAGTTCATTGAGAATCAGCACCTATAAAAATGGTGTTCTTCAGGAAACCACTGCCAGTAGTACTTTGTTGTCTGTACCTGCATTCGGAGGCAATAAAAACAGAATTTTCCTTCATTTTAAAACCACAAAAGAATTCAATGAAATAAGACTGTATCAGACGAATGTGCTGTCTGTATTCAGTGCGATGAATGTGTATTATGCATTTGCATTTGATCCTGCCAAAATGCCGGTTGATAACAACGGAATCTGTGATGATATTATCGCAGGAAGTGGTGTGGACGGTAATGTATCCGCAAGCAGCAGTTTTATTGCCCCTCTTTCTTATGTGCTGAATAAAGAAAGGATAGGGGACGGAGATAAAAACTCTTACGGATCTGTTGTGCTGCCTAAAGGTATTCTCGGATCGTATTCTGTAGGAGTGCTGGATAAAAATCAAACCTATCCTGCAGGGAACAGAGCCGGCTTTGTCATCTCTCCGGATGATGAAGGTAAGCTTTTAAGTGCTGAATTTTTAAAGAATATGAGTATTGAGACTTATCTTTATGGTCATCTTCAGGATTCAAAATCATTATCTGACGGCGGAGGGCTTATTAATATAAAAGTTTTAGGTTTTGGAACAGGAAAGCAAAAAGTGACACTTATCACCACCAAACCATTTGATGAAGTACGTCTGAAATTGACGCAGACTGCGGGAGTCAATTTAGGGTCTTTAAAGGTATATTATGCTTTCGAAGAACCTGTATCATGTGACTGTGATGATAAAATTCAGACCAGTGGATCTGCAATTTCTGGAAACCTGGTGACAGGAAGCAATTGGACATCCGGTCCCGGATTATTCGGGCTTATTTTTGCGAAAATGACAAACCCCGGAGCTATCGTAGATGCCAATAAAACCAATTATGCGACAGTAACACTTCCGGCGGCTTCATTTCTGAGTATGTTCTCAGCGTATGCCACAGTGAGCAGCAATACAATGCTTCCTGCCAATACTTATGCAGGATTTACCCTGGAAAAAGCTGCTAACCTAATAGGAGTGAGTGTTCTGGAAAATATCAGCGTAACCCTGTACAATAATACTATTCAGACGGACCATTTTACCGGTGCAGGAAGTTTAATCAGCGGAAACTTCTTTACTACGGATTCCAATAAGTTGTATGTGGGCGGGAAGGCAACAAAACCTTTTAACCGCATTAAAATTACTTTCTGCAGCGGAACAGGAGTTCGCATCCCTCAGAATTATTATATTTATAATGCATTTGCAAGCAGAGACGATGATAATGATGGGGTACCCAACTGCTTCGACAGATGTCCGAACGGAGATGACAGCATTGATGCCAATGGGAATGGGATACCGGATTGTGCGGAAGGGTGTACTGCCGTAAATGATAAATCGCCTACATTGGATACAGATGGTGACGGAATTATGGATGCCTGTGATGCTGACTCTGATAATGATGGTATTCCTGATGTTCTTGAAGATCTGAATAAAAATAATAAATTTGAAGATGATGATACCGAAGGAGTACTGGGGCCGGTAGAAGTTCTGGGAGATGGAATTGCCAGTTATCTGGATCTGGACTCTGATAATGACGGTATTCTGGATTTATTTGAATCAGGCATTCCGGCTTCGGTGATCAATCAGATAGATAAAGATCATAACGGAATTATCGATGCAGGAATTGAGGTAGGTAAAAACGGATTAGCCGATATGCTGGAAACCTATCCCGATTCCGGAGTGATGAAGTATCCGCTGAGAGATACCGATGGAGATGGAAGACCCGATTTTATAGATCTGGAGTCCAACGGTTCAGATTTTGACCTGTACGTTATCGGAAAAGCCGGTTTAGATGATCTTGGTGTTGGGTTCATTTCCAGAATTGATGATAAAGATAAAGATGGTATTCAGGCTGTAGTAGATACCGATCTTATAAAAAGAGGTGCACCGGATTCTCCGCTTTCTCCTTATGCGTCATTACAGAAAAACGGATCAATGAGTGCAGCTAAAACAACAGGAGTCTCAGAAATCACTGATGCCGCTCATGATGTTAAGATCTATCCGAACCCCGTAAAAGCCGGAGAAAATCTGATGATTACCACAGGAAAAGCCGGAGAGTATACATTGTTCTCTGCGCAGGGACAGGTAGTCAGCGCTGGTCAGTTCAACGGAAATACAGGTATTGATACCGCTTCATTATCAACAGGGGTGTATATCATTACAATAAAAACTCAGTCTTCAGATAAATCTTATAAAGTTATTGTGAAATAACAATAAAAGACCTTTGTGTTAATAAGGGCTGCTTGCTTTAGAGCAGTCTTTTTTATGTTTAATAATCTCAAAATGAGTCTGTTTTATTTGTAATTTTGAATGTTTTTTTGTATCTTTGCCCCTCTTTTGGCGCGAAAAATTGTTTGTAAATTTATAAAATACTGAAAATCAACTCTTTCATTGTGTAAAGCATGAAGGGGATTTTCTGTTTATAATATTGCGGCGGCTCTGCCTCAAAAGTAAGAAAAATATTTTGCATTACGCTGTGAAAAGATATACCAGTGTTGCAGTTAGGAATCAGACTGTAAGAATAAAGAACAAAGAATAAAGACTATTTCTGATAGCGCCAAATATCTCCATGTCTTTTCTCTTTTCACTTTTCTCTTTCTTCTCTTCCTGATATTTTTTAATGAATCAAAATATTTTTTAACCCTTTCTTAAAAGTTTTATGAGTAAAACAAAATCAACAACTCAAGGAAATCCGAGAATTAATTTCTCATCAGCGAAAGGAAAAATCGTTACTCCTGACTTTTTGGACATCCAAATTGAGTCTTTTAAAGAATTTTTCCAGCTTGATACACTTCCTGAAGCCAGAAAGACAGAAGCTCTTTACAAGACTTTCCAAGAGAATTTCCCAATTACGGATTCTAGAAACCAATTCGTATTAGAATTCTTAGACTATCTGGTAGATTCTCCACGTTATTCAATCGATGAGTGTGTGGAAAGAGGATTGACATATTCAGTTCCTCTAAAAGCAAGACTTAAACTGTACTGTACTGACCCGGAACACGAAGATTTCCAAACGGTGGTTCAGGATGTATATTTAGGTCCGGTTCCTTATATGACGCCAAGTGGATCTTTCATCATCAATGGTGCGGAAAGAGTTATTGTTACACAGCTTCACCGTTCACCTGGTGTATTCTTCGGACAGACTTACCACGCTAACGGAACCAAACTTTACTATTCAAGAATTATCCCTTTCAAAGGATCTTGGATGGAATTTACAACAGATATCAACAGCGTAATGTACGCGTATATCGACCGTAAGAAAAAATTACCATTAACAACTTTATTAAGAGCTATCGGTTATGAATCTGATAAGGATATCCTTCAGATCTTCGATCTTGCTGAAGAAGTGAAAGTTTCTAAAGCAGCCCTTAAAAAAGTGGAAGGGAGAACATTGGCTGCGAGAGTATTGAACACTTGGTTCGAAGATTTCGTAGACGAAGATACAGGTGAGGTAGTTTCTATTGAAAGAAACGAAATCATCCTAGACAGAGAAACTATCCTTGAAAAAGAACACTTAGATCTTATCCTGGATGCTGGTGTGAAATCTATCTTGATTCACAAAGAAAACAGCAATGAATTCTCTATTATTCAGAATACATTACAAAAAGACCCTACTAACTCTGAGAAAGAAGCAGTAGAGTATATCTATCGTCAGTTAAGAAACGCAGATCCGCCAGATGAGGAAACAGCAAGAGGAATTATTGAAAAATTATTCTTCTCTGAGCAGAGATATTCATTGGGTGAAGTAGGGCGTTACAGACTAAACAAAAAATTAGGTCTAAACATTCCTACTACAACTGAGGTTCTTACAAAAGAAGATATCATTGCAATCGTAAGACACTTAATCGAGCTTGTAAACTCTAAAGCGGAGGTGGATGACATCGACCACTTATCAAACAGAAGAATTAAAACTGTTGGTGAGCAATTAGCAGGACAGTTCGGCGTAGGTCTTTCAAGAATTGCAAGAACAATCAAGGAGAGAATGAACGTTAGAGATAACGAAATCTTTACTCCTCTTGACCTTGTTAATGCTAAGACTTTAACCTCTGTAATCAACTCATTCTTCGGTACCAACCAGCTGTCTCAGTTTATGGACCAAACCAACCCACTTTCAGAAATCACGCACAAGCGTAGACTTTCTGCACTAGGGCCTGGTGGTTTATCAAGAGAAAGAGCAGGTTTCGAGGTTCGAGACGTTCACCATACTCACTACGGAAGAATCTGTCCGATTGAAACTCCGGAAGGACCAAACATCGGTTTGATTTCATCTTTAGGTATTTATGCAAAAATCAACAACCTAGGTTTCATCGAAACTCCATATAGAAAAGTAGAAGATGGTAAGATTAATCTTAACGCAGATCCTATTTATCTGAATGCAGAAGACGAAGAAGATAAGGTGATTGCTCAGGCAAACGTTGAATTGAGTGATAATGGAGATTTCTTAACAGACAGAATTATTGCAAGACTAGATGGTGACTACCCGGTAGTTGAGCCAGGTCAGGTGAACCTTATCGACGTTGCACCTAATCAGATTTCCGGTATTTCCGCTTCATTAATTCCATTCTTGGAACATGATGATGCGAACCGTGCATTGATGGGATCTAACATGATGCGTCAGGCCGTTCCTTTATTGAAGCCGCAGGCTCCGGTTGTAGGTACAGGGCTTGAGCAACAAGTTGCAAGAGATTCAAGAATCTTAATTAACGCTGAAGGTACAGGTACTGTAGAGTACGTAGATGCTGACAGAATCGTTATTAAATACGAAAGAAGCGAAGACGAAGATTTAGTACAATTCGAGTCCGCTACTAAAACATATAAACTTACTAAGTTCAGAAAAACGAACCAGAGTACAACCATTACCCTAAGACCAAACGTAAGAGTAGGTGATGTAGTGGAAAAAGGACAGGTACTTTGCGACGGTTATGCTACCGAAAAAGGTGAATTGGCTCTTGGTAGAAACTTAGTAGTAGCGTTCATGCCTTGGAAAGGATACAACTTTGAGGATGCAATTGTAATCAACGAAAAAGTGGTACGTGAAGACTGGTTTACTTCAATCCACGTAGATGAATATTCACTAGAAGTTCGTGATACCAAATTAGGTATGGAAGAACTTACGGCTGATATTCCAAACGTGTCTGAAGAAGCTACTAAAGATCTTGACGAGAACGGTATGATCAGAATCGGTGCTGAAGTGAAGCCTGGAGATATCATGATTGGTAAAATCACTCCAAAAGGTGAATCTGACCCGACTCCTGAAGAAAAGCTTCTAAGAGCAATCTTCGGTGATAAAGCCGGTGATGTAAAAGATGCATCATTAAAAGCGGACTCTTCATTAAGAGGAGTGGTTATCAACAAGAAATTGTTCTCCAGAAACATTAAAGACAAAAAGAAAAGAACTGAAGAAAAACTTAAACTTGAAGAAATTGAAAACACTTACAAGGCTAAGTTTGACGAGTTGAGAAATACTTTAATTGAAAAATTAAATACACTGGTAAGCGGTAAAACTTCTCAAGGGGTACAAAATGACCTTGATGAAGAAATCATCGGTAAAGGTGTGAAGTTCACTCACAAGTTATTAACTTCAGTGGAAGATTATGTAAACGTTAGCGGTTCAGACTGGACAGTTGATGCTGATAAGAATGAATTGATCAAACAATTGATTCACAATTACAAAATCAAATTTAACGATATTCAGGGAGTTAAAAACCGTGAGAAATTTGCAATCTCAATCGGAGACGAGCTACCGGCAGGTATTATGAAGCTGGCTAAAGTTTACATCGCTAAGAAACGTAAACTGAATGTAGGAGATAAAATGGCAGGACGTCACGGTAACAAAGGTATCGTATCAAGAATCGTTCGTGAAGAAGATATGCCATTCCTGGAAGACGGAACACCAGTAGATATCGTATTGAATCCACTAGGGGTACCTTCTCGTATGAACATCGGACAGATCTATGAAACAGTTCTTGGATGGGCTGGTCAGAAATTAGGAATGAAGTTCGCGACACCAATCTTTGATGGAGCAACTCTTGATCAGATCACTGAATATACTGAGAAAGCAGGTCTTCCTAAATTCGGTCACACTCACCTTTATGATGGTGGTACCGGGGAAAGATTTACACAGGCTGCTACTGTGGGTGTTATCTACATGCTGAAACTAGGACACATGGTTGATGATAAGATGCACGCACGTTCTATCGGTCCTTACTCATTGATTACTCAGCAGCCGTTAGGAGGTAAAGCTCAGTTCGGAGGTCAGAGATTCGGAGAGATGGAGGTTTGGGCACTTGAAGCATTCGGTGCATCGAATATTCTAAGAGAAATCCTGACAGTGAAGTCGGATGACGTGATTGGTAGAGCAAAAACTTATGAAGCTATCGCGAAAGGTGAGTCTATGCCTGAACCAGGTATTCCGGAATCATTCAACGTATTACTTCACGAGTTACAAGGACTTGGACTTGATGTAAGACTTGAGGAATAATTTTAAATTTTGTATGTGGAATTTTGAATCAGTTCAAAATTTGTAATCCAAAATTTATAATCCAAAATCTAAAATCTAAAAAATGTCAAATAAAAATAAAACAAGTAGATTTAATAAAATAACCATCGGTTTAGCGTCACCGGAGTCTATTTTACAGGATTCAAGAGGTGAGGTTTTAAAACCGGAAACTATTAACTACAGAACTCACAAACCTGAAAGAGACGGGTTATTCTGTGAGAAAATCTTTGGTCCTGTAAAGGATTACGAATGTGCTTGTGGTAAATATAAGAGAATTCGTTACAAAGGAATCGTTTGTGACCGTTGTGGAGTAGAAGTTACTGAGAAAAAAGTAAGAAGAGAGAGAATCGGGCACATCAACCTTGTTGTTCCTATTGCTCACATTTGGTACTTCCGTTCTTTACCGAACAAAATCGGTTACCTTTTAGGGATCCCTTCTAAAAAGCTGGATATGATCATCTACTACGAAAGATATGTAGTGATCCAGCAAGGTATTGCGAAAAAATTAGACGGTTCTGATTTTGAGCATATGGAATTTTTAACAGAAGAAGAGTATCTTGATATTATGGAAACTCTTCCTGTAGAAAACCAGTATCTTGATGATTCTGATCCCAACAAATTCATCGCCAGAATGGGTGCTGAAGCTGTTGAAGATCTGTTAAAAAGAATTGATCTTGATGCATTATCTTTCGACTTGAGACACAAAGCTCACAACGAAGGTTCTAAGCAAAGAAGAACTGAGGCTTTAAAAAGATTGAACGTTGTAGAAGCATTAAGAGGTGCTAATACAAGAATGATCAATAAGCCTGAGTGGATGATCATGCGTGTACTTCCTGTTATCCCACCAGAATTAAGACCATTAGTTCCATTGGATGGAGGACGTTTCGCAACTTCTGACTTGAATGACCTTTATAGAAGAGTTATCATCAGAAATAACCGTTTGAAGAGATTATTGGAGATCAAAGCTCCTGAAGTAATCTTGAGAAACGAGAAGCGTATGCTTCAGGAATCAGTAGATTCATTATTCGATAATACAAGAAAATCTTCTGCAGTAAAATCTGAATCAAACAGACCATTGAAATCACTTTCTGATTCATTGAAAGGTAAACAGGGTCGTTTCCGTCAGAACCTACTGGGAAAAAGGGTAGACTACTCTGCGCGTTCGGTAATTGTTGTAGGTCCAAACTTACAGCTTCACGAATGTGGTATTCCTAAAGATATGGCAGCTGAACTTTACAAACCGTTCATCATTAGAAAACTAATCGAGAGAGGGATTGTAAAAACAGTAAAATCTGCAAAGAGAATTATTGATAGAAAAGAGCCCGTAGTTTATGATATCCTTGAAAACGTGATGAAAGGTCACCCGGTACTATTGAACAGGGCACCTACTCTTCACAGATTGGGTATTCAGGCTTTCCAACCTAAGATGATCGAAGGTAAGGCAATCCAGCTACACCCGTTAGTAACTACAGCATTCAACGCCGATTTCGATGGTGACCAGATGGCGGTGCACTTACCGTTAGGACCAGAAGCAATCCTTGAAGCTCAGTTATTGATGTTAGGTTCTCAAAACATCCTGAACCCTGCAAATGGTTCTCCAATTACGGTACCTTCTCAGGACATGGTTCTTGGGCTTTATTTCATGACTAAAGAATTAAGCTCTACAGAAGATATGAAAGTAAAAGGTGAAGGTCTTGCTTTCTATTCTCCGGAAGAAGCGGAAATCGCTTATGCTGAAGGTAGAGTTTCTTTAAATGCTAAGGTAAGATGTAAACTACCGGTTAAAGAAAACGGAGAAATCGTAATAAGACTGATCGAAACTTCTGTAGGTAGAATCTTATTCAACCAGATTGTCCCTAAGCAGGTAGGATATATCAATGAACTTCTTACTAAGAAATCATTGAGAAACGTTATCGGTAAGATTCTTGCAGATACGGATTTCCCTACTACAGTGAAGTTCCTTGATGCCATGAAAGACCTAGGGTATTCAAACGCATTTAAAGGAGGTCTGTCGTTCTCATTAGGGGATATTGTAGTTCCTGTTGAGAAAAAACAGATGATTGCACAATCAATTGAAACTGTAGACGAAATTAGAGCCAACTATAACATGGGTCTAATTACCGATACAGAACGTTATAACCAGGTAATCGACGTTTGGACAAACACCAATGCCGGATTAACTGAAATGATCATGAGCAGAATGAAAACCGACCAAGGTGGTTTCAACTCTGTATACATGATGCTTGACTCTGGAGCGAGGGGTTCTAAAGAACAGATCCGTCAGTTGTCAGGGATGAGAGGTTTGATGGCGAAACCGCAAAAAGCCGGATCTACCGGAGCGGAGATCATCGAAAACCCGATCCTTGCCAACTTTAAGGAAGGTCTTTCGATTCTAGAGTACTTTATCTCTACCCACGGTGCTCGTAAGGGTCTTGCGGATACCGCTCTTAAGACAGCCGATGCCGGTTACTTAACGAGAAGACTGGTAGACGTTGCTCAGGACGTTATCGTTACAGAAGACGACTGTGGAACACTAAGAGGTACAGAAGTTACCGCACTTAAGAAAAATGACGAGATCGTTGAAAGAATCTCTGAAAGAATCTTAGGTAGAGTATCTCTTCATAATATCTATGATCCCGAATCTGATGAGCTAATTGCTAGTGCAGATCAGGTAATCATCGAAGAATTAGCGAAGAAAATTGAAGAGGCAGGATTAGAAGCAGTTGAAGTTCGTTCACCATTAACTTGTGAAGCTAAGAAAGGAATCTGTGCGAAATGTTACGGTAGAAACTTAGCAACCGGTAAAGTGATCCACATGGGTGAAGCGGTAGGTGTAATTGCAGCACAGTCAATTGGGGAACCAGGTACTCAGCTTACGTTGAGAACTTTCCACCAGGGGGGGACTGCAGGAAACGTATCAGAAAACCCATCTATCGTTGCAAGAAGAGATGGTATCGTTGAAATGGATGAAGTAAGAACAATTACTTCTGAAGATGAAAACGGTAATACTGCAGAAGTTGTGGTTTCTCGTTCAACAGAATTCAGATTAGTTGCTGATAATGAGTCTAGAACTCCATTAATGGTAGCTAACGTACCTTACGGATCGATATTATCTGTAAAACCAGGTGATAAAGTGAAAAAAGGAGATACGATCTGTAGATGGGATCCATATAACGCGGTAATCATTGCTGAAACTTCAGGTAAGGTAGAATACGAGGATATTATCCAGGGTATTTCATTCCAACTTGAAATTGACGAACAGACAGGATTCGAAGAGAAAGTAATCTCTGAATCTAGAAATAAGAAAGCCGTACCTACCTTAAAAGTAGTAGACTCTAAAGGAGTTGAGCAAAAAGCTTACAACTTACCGGTAGGAGCCCACTTAATGGTTAACGATGGTGAAAAAATTAAGGCGGGTAAAGTCTTAATCAAAATCCCAAGAAAATCTGCAAAAGCAGGGGATATCACCGGAGGTCTTCCGAGAGTTACCGAATTATTCGAAGCAAGAAACCCTTCAAATCCAGCGGTTGTTACTGAAATCGACGGGGTAGTTTCTTACGGAAAAATTAAGAGAGGTAACCGTGAACTTATTGTTGAGGCTAAAACTGGAGAAAGAAAGATTTACTTAGTGAAACTTTCCAACCAGATTCTTGTTCAGGAGAATGACTTCGTAAGAGCAGGTTCTCCACTTTCTGACGGTTCTATTACACCGGAAGATATCTTAAGAATTAAAGGTCCAACTGCCGTTCAGGAATACTTAGTCAACGAAATTCAGGAAGTTTACCGTCTTCAGGGGGTAAAAATCGACGACAAGCACTTTGAAATCATCGTAAGACAGATGATGACAAAAGTATCTATCGTTGATGGAGGTGATACTCAGTTCCTTGAAGGAGCTCTTGAACATAAGTATGACTTCTTGGAAGAAAACAACAGAGTATTCGGTCTTAAAGTAGTAGTTGAAGCTGGTGATTCTAAAGAATTCAAGCCAGGTCAGATGATTACTGCAAGAGAATTAAGAGATGAAAACTCTAAACTGAAACGTGAAGATTTAGGACTGGTAGAAGTAAGAGAAGCTCTTCCTGCTACTGCAACTCCTGTATTACAAGGTATTACAAGAGCGGCTCTTCAGACTAAGTCATTCATGTCTGCAGCATCATTCCAGGAAACAACTAAAGTTCTTAACGAAGCAGCAGTTGCCGGTAAGGTAGATGATCTTAATGGTCTTAAAGAAAATGTAATTGTAGGACACAGAATTCCTGCAGGTACAGGTCTTAAAGAGTATCAGAATGTTATCGTAGGTTCTAAGAAGGAATTCGAAGACCTTAACTAAAATTAATGATTTGAAATTTGGGATTTGAAATTATTTTTATATTTTCACAATCTCAAATTTCGAATTTTAAAAACATAATTTATAACAATGGACAACAATCAAAATCCACAAGACGGAAACATCAACATCGAATTAAACGAAATGGTAGCTGCTGGTATCTATGCTAACTTAGCTTTAGTAAACCACTCTCCATCTGAGTTCGTAGTAGATTTCATCCAATTAATGCCGGGGGTACAGCAAGCTAAAGTAAGATCAAGAGTAATTCTTGCTCCACTTCACGCTAAGAGAGTTTTAAACGCTCTTCAACAGAACATCGCTAATTATGAGCAACAGTTCGGAGAAATTAAAGAAGTTGAGCCTTTCGTATTAGGAGGAAACAACGTACAAGCGTAAGATTTCTTTTTACAATAAATTAAGTGCCTCTGCAATGCAGGGGCATTTTTTATGCCATAAACTCAATATTTCTGTGTAAAATTACTCAAATCATTAATGAGTGATAAAATATGTTTTATTCATAATTTTATTCATTTTAATTATAAATTACTAGGTATTTAAGATAAATTATGTTATTGTATTGTGTAACTTGAGTACATTTGCGAAAAAATGAAATGGATATGAAACTCTACCCCATTGCAGCAGTATTATTCTGTACGCAGGTGTTTGCACAGCAAAATACACTGAAGGATAATCAAAAACATTTGCAGGACTTGTATGCTAAATATGATAAAGAGCTGAAAAAGTCACATAAAGTCGGAAAGTCCGCAGGAATTCCACCGAACCCGTATAATGAAGAAGATTATAAAAGGACAATGGATCCTGTCACAGGAAGAACTAACTTTGAAGGACTGGCAAAAGTAAATAGAGACATCCAGAGAGGTAAATATGCACCCAAAGGGCCAATGTCTTTTATTAACAGCGGTTCTGCTACAGGTAAAATCGTTAATGAACCATGGATTGAAAGAGGGCCGTATAGTGTAGGTGGAAGAACAAGAGCCATTATGTACGATCCTAATGATCCTGCCGGTAAACGAGTTTTTGCAGGAGGTGTTTCAGGAGGACTCTGGGTCAATCAGGATCCTTCCGTAAGTACCAATGAATGGACTCCATTGAGTACATTCTGGGCCAATACTTCTGTTTCATCCATTACCTATGATCCCAATAATCACCAGGTATTTTATGTAGGAACCGGAGAAGCTCCGACTGCTGATGCCGTAGGATCCGGAATCTGGAAAACGGCTGATGGCGGAGTAACCTGGACACAAATCTTTACTATTCCGGTAACCTATTCTTCTTCAGGAGTAAGAAACGGTAATTTTTATATTAATGATATTAAAGTAAGAAATAATAACGGTGTTTCTGAGGTGTATGCGGGAGTAAGCGGTTCTTATGTCGGCATCTCATTCAATGATGGATGGCAGGGTTTAAGCCAGGCAGGACTATACAAATCTACTGATGGTGGTGCTACTTTCACTAAGAACTCTAATTTGCTGGCATTAAATACAACAACAAATACAACCAGTACAACAGGATATTCTGTTCAGCAGATAGAAATAGGATCTGATAATGCAATATGGATTTCTACAAGATCTTCACGATTTTCTAATATAGATTCAGGGGGAAGAATATTTAAATCTACCGACGGAGATACTTTTAATCAGGTATATAATGTGGCAAATTCCGGAGCAAGAGTTAATTTCTGTCTTTCTAAGACCAATGCGAATAAAATTTACGCATTTATGCAGGGAGCAACCACAGGAGAGCCTATCAGAATTGCAAGATCCTCTGATGGAGGAACGACATGGCAGGCGACGAATGATGCCGCTCCGGTTATAACTTTGCCAACAGCTACAGATACAAGCATTCCTGCTAATGATTTTACAAGAGGGCAGTCTTTTTATGATCTTGTGATTACAGCGGATCCTCAGGATGATAATACTTTGTATATCGGAGGAGTAGATTTGTATAAATCTACAAATGGGGCAGGGAGCTGGACGCAAATCTCAAAATGGTCTAATAACAACAATATGGCCAATTTACAGGTTTCCACAGTACATGCAGATCAACACGCGATTGTATTCAATCCATTCAATAACTATGCTACCGGGCAGATGATGTTTGGAAATGACGGCGGAATCTATTATGCAGCCAATAAAGCTACGATAGGTACTGTTGGTGGTTTTGCAGCAAGAAATACAAGATACAATGTAACGCAGTTTTACAGTGCTATGTTAAATCCGACAAAAAACCCTGCTGATGAAGAATTATTAGCCGGAGCACAGGATAATGGCTCATGGTGGCTGTATGGTGTACCTCAGGCCGATAATTTCCTTACCAGCCAGGCTGCTACAGGAGGTGACGGAATGTATACGGAATATGATGATCAGGATGCCTATGAAATTGCAAGTTATGTATACAACAGCCATTATATACTGAACTCAAGTTCTAATTATATTATTACAACTTCTGCAAACAGAAATTTAGGACATTTCGTTAACGAACTGGCGCTGGATAGAATCAATGATACCTTCTATTCTTACCGTTCGGGACTGACGCTTTTCAGAACAAGCGGTCTGTCTTCTACAGCTACTACAGCATCATTTACCAATAATCAGATTACGGTAGGAACCGCATTATCGGGAGAACAGGTGTCATGGCTAAAAGTTTCTCCTTATACAACAGCTTCCACAACACTTTTTGTAGGAACCAATCTGGGAAGAGTGTTTAAAATCACCAATGCAAATACAGCAGCATATACTTCTGCTGTATTAACAACACCGGTTACGGGGACTATTTCCGATATTGAATTCGGAGCGAATGAAAATGAACTTCTTGTAACAGCTTCCAATTACAATATCATCAATATATTCTATTCTACTGATGGAGGAACATCATGGCAGAATAAAGAAGGTAATTTACCGGATATGCCGGTAAGAACGATATTGAGAAATCCGGATGATGCTAACGAGGTGTTAATAGGAACAGAAATGGGAATTTGGGGAACCACGAATTTCCTTTCCGGAGCACCAACATGGTCAGCAATGTCAGGAAATGTAGGAAACGTCAGAGTCACTAATTTAGATTACAGACCTTCTACAAAAACAGTATTGGTTTCTACTTACGGAAGAGGAGCCTGGACCTCACAGAATACAAGTACCCTGGCCACTGCGGAAACAACTCCATCCAAAAGAGATATGACAAGAATATATCCTAACCCTTCAAAAGGAATCTCTCATTTAAGATTTGATGCTTCTAAATATGGCAGTGTAGATGTGACTATCTTTGACGGATCAGGAAGAGTAGTGTATACTAAGAAAAATGTGAAGCCTGATGAAGAATTCGGACAGAGGCTGACTCCGGGAAATTATGTCCTGAAGGCAGAATCGAAAGGGGAAATCGTATACAGTGGAAATTACCTGGTATTAGGCCGTGTAGGAGGAGATGATGATTAAGAAATGAATAATCAATTATTTTTAATATTATTTTGGATACTGGCCTCCTGCGG
The DNA here is from genome assembly GCF_019236175.1 of Chryseobacterium sp. Taxonomy (GTDB): domain Bacteria; phylum Bacteroidota; class Bacteroidia; order Flavobacteriales; family Weeksellaceae; genus Chryseobacterium. The sequence goes on along the minus strand of NZ_JAFAJM010000019.1, from coordinate 281,938 downwards.
GATGCCGGTATCTACTTTATATCAGGATAAAACGATATCTGTGGTTTCAGCTGAAAAAACGATATGGTCAGGTGGAAGAGCAGGAGTTAGAGGAATCATATATACCATAAAACTGAAAAAAAGGAATAATAAAATAATGAAAGTGAAAGCCCTGAGAGCAGAAGGGAATACCATTCCTTTTGTCCAGACTGTTTCAGGAAATACCATCATCATTAAAGGAAACTATTCTTTTAAAAACAGTGGGGAAACTGTGACTGCTGATCAAGGGTCCGCAGGCAATTCCGTAGAAGGCAATGCATCACAGGATCTGAATCCAAAAGACAATTGGATAACCTATACTTTACAGGGATCCGAAACTTCATACAAAATAAACATTCCGGTCTTCACTTCTGTGGAGCCTTCCGGGGAGCTTGCTCCTTAATATTTCTCATTCTTTGAATAAAAAACTATTCTTTATATTTTTATGTGTTCCGATGATCATGTTATTTAATAATATGATCTATTCTGCTGTTTCCTGCTTAAAAAGGGAACTGTATGAAAAAACACAATATAGTATCGGAAGAAATAAGTGTAAAGAATCAGAGGTAATCTGCTTTACGGAAAAAGAGATCTCAGAAGCAGAGTGGAAAGAAGAAAAAGAATTTACCTTCCATGGGTATTCTTACGATGTTATTAAAGTCAATATGATCAATGGAAAAAAATATTACCTCTGTTATATTGATAAAAAAGATATCATTATTAATTCGGTATTGGATTTTTCAAAAAAGCTCACCGTTAAAAGAATACATATTCGGGGACAGATTGATCTTCCTATACATGGAAAAAATATTTTTAAAATATCTGATTTTTTTGCTGTTCTGGTTCATAAGGAAATCATTTTTTTTGATGCATCTTATTTTAAAACAAATTCCGGTCATTATCATTATTTAAAAAATACACATTATACATCCATTATTATTCCTCCTCCCGAGCCGGATTCAGGCATAAAGAGAATATAATATTAATGGTAACAATTTTTTAAATTAAATGAAAAGATATATATGTATTGCAGCAATGTTGGGCTGCGCTATCGCTCATGCACAGGTACAGGAAGGATCAATAGATGAGGTAAACATCCTGGGAAGAAAAAAAATTAAACAGGAACGTGCAGAATTCAAAAGACACGGACAGTCTGTAGAGACGCTTTCTGAAGAAGATTTAAACAGAAATAATCCCGCAGCTATTGATCAGACATTATCAACAATGCCGGGTGTTCAGGTGGACAAAAGAACCAATTTCGGAGGCCAGAGACTTGTTGTTCGTGGATATGGAAATGACCAGAAATTTAATAACTGGGGGGTGAAAGCATACTGGAATAATATGCCTTTAACATCAGCTGACGGAACTACGGTTCTGGATGATGTTGATTTTGCATATGTAACGAATGTAGAGGTGATTAAAGGCCCTGCTGCAACAATGTATGGCGGCGGAGTAGGTGGTGCAGTACGTTTTTATACCCGACCGGATTTTACTAAAGGCGTTTCCGTTTCAGAAAATGCAATGTTTGGAGCCTTTAAGACATTCCAGTCAAGGACACAACTGAATGTAGCAGATGAAAATTATTCGGTAAGTGCAGCATACGGGCATCTTGAAACAGATGGATACAGACCTAACGGAGGTGGGTTGAAAAACTTTTTCAATATAAACGGTACTGTTAAACTAAGTAAAAAAGATCAGTTAAGTTTCTTTGCAAGCCAGGCTTATTCTTATGAGCATACTTCAGGTCAGATATCATATGATGATTATTATGCGGGTATTGATAACGGAAATCCTGCATATATCCGTAAAAATTCCGGGACGAAAATAAAGTCGACGAGGGTGGGATTAAGCAATACGGTAAGTCTTACTTCTAACTTGAGAAATTACACGACATTGTTCTATTACAACGGAAATACGGAAAGTATTTCTGCCGGAGCATATGGTATTACAAGCTCTCCGAATGTAGGATTACGCTCTACGTTTACATTAAAGAATGACTTCAAGGATTTTGAAAACCGATTAGATTTTGGTGCAGAAATACAAAATTCCGTTTCTACTACTTCCAGTTATCGTTTTACAGGTTCTGAGACAGATCCGTTACAAACAACAGGAATAGGAGGAGCTTCTTATTTTAAATACAATAATAACCAGTCTACTTATTTTGCTATCGATTATCTTACGTATAAACCGTGGGGGCTTACATTATTGGCCGGAATCAGTGCTAATAGAACGAACTATGACAGAAAAGATCTTTATGCATTACCTAATCTGGTTCCCGGACATAAAGATCAGTCATTTGAAAAAAAGTTTGATGTAGCTTATACTCCTCATTTTGCACTGCAAAAAGAGTGGAAACATCAGATTTTTAATCTGAGTTATAGTGAAGGATATAATTCTCCTACGGCGGCTTCCTCTTTTATAACGGCAACTAATACCGTGAATGATGACCTGAAACCGGAACGTGCAAGGATGTTAGACTTCAGTATTCACGGGCTTCTGCTGAATACGAAATTAGATTACCGTTTTTCTGCATTCAGAATAGATTATTCCGATAAACTTACCCAATTGGTGGTTCCGGGTACGCCTAATCTGACATATTGGACGAATACGGGAAGTCAGAAAAATACGGGTCTGGAATTCAGTCTAGGATATCAATACAGAACAGATGATTCTTTTATTGAAAGAATTGTTCCGTTTGTTAATCTTTCTTATTATGATACAAAATATAAAGATTTTTCTACAATCATTGCAGGAAGAAAAGAAACCTATGATCATAAAACGGTAGTAGGAGTTCCAAGAAATAAATATGCAATTGGGTTGGATATTTATACAAAACCAGGATTCTATCTTATTAATACATATAATTATCTGGGGAATGTGTACACTGATTTTAATAATACGAATCTTGTAAAAGGTTTTGGATTGCTGAATTCAAAACTGGGCTTTAAAAAATCCTTTAATAAGCTGGATGTAGATGTTTACGTAATGGGGAATAACCTTACGAATCAGATCAATTATACCTTTTTGTTCTTAGGAAATAGTATTAATGATTCCGATGTCGGTAGTGGTTACCCTAAAGGAGTGGCTACGGATCTTAATCCGGGACCGAATAAAGCGTATTTCTTTTACGGGCTAAACCTGAAATACAGATTCTGAAAATTTCAGGATAGAAAGAAAAAAATACAATTTCTAATTGATGTTGGTTAAGAGGTCGGATTTATAATTTATAAAACGATTTTTTAAATTGATACCTCTGATTTTTCAGAGGTTTTTTTCTATGGATAGATAGAAAACCTTGAAAAGCTTCATTCTAAAGGGATTGATGTAATTTTTATATATTTGTGTATAAACCGGTGCCAATGAAAGTTACTTTTGAAAAATACAATCCTTCCTGGAAAATAGAATTTGAATCTATCAAAAATGAACTGGAAAAAAATATCGGTTTTTTAAATCCAAGAATTGAACACATCGGAAGTACATCAGTAGAAGGATTATCTGCAAAGCCTGTTATTGATATTATGATCGGGGTAAAGAATGAAGAGGAGCTGGATAAGATCCCATCTTTACTACAAGGACAAGACTATGTTTATTATGAAAGATATAATGAAGATATGCCTTATCGTCGTTTCTTTATTAAGCTTATAGATCTGCCCCAGAAGTTAGATTTGCCCGAAATTATTCATTATAATGATGAGATTCCTGAGAAAATTCATGATCACAAACTTCGTATCGCCCATATCCATGTCATTCCAACTTCTTCTGAGCATTGGACTCGTCATATTGCATTTCGGGATTATTTGCGTACGCATCCCGAAATAAAAGACGAATATCAGCAATTAAAAGAGCATCTGAGCCAAAATGAATGGTATGACGGCAATGATTATAACGAAGCAAAAGATCCGTTTATTAAAAGAGAAGAGCGGAAGGCTGTCCAATGGTATGCAGAACATCAAAAATAATTTTTTACCTATGAAAAATGATTTAAAGGAAATAGCCGGTCAGTTTGCAAAACCCAAGACGTTGAATAGCTTTATAGAATATGGAGGCGTAGCAGCTGCCATTGAAACGGTACAAGGAAATGTATATACAGGAATCAGTATAGATACAGCCTGTTCTATGGGATTTTGTGCTGAACATAGTGCAGTTGCTGAAATGCTGAAAAACGGTGAACATCATATCAAAGCGGTAGTGGCGGTTGATAATGACGGAAATGCAGTACCGCCCTGTGGCAGATGCAGAGAACTGATGAGTCAATTGTCTAAAGAAAATCTTAATGCGGTGATAGAAGTGAAAAACGGAGTTTTTGTCACTTTAAAAGAACTGATGCCATATGACTGGAAAGAAGATCTTGGAAGAAAATGGTAATGTAAAATACGATTTTATCAAAAGAATAATCAATGGAATTTAAAACACTGGCTCATCTGAATACCGAAGATATTTTATCGGTTTTTAATCTCTCTTTTTCTGACTATATCGTTCCTTTTCATCTGACGAAAGAACAGCTGATCTCAAAAATAAGTGCTGAAAAAATAGATCTGAGCTTATCTGCGGGAGCATTTGAAGCAGGGCAGCTGAAGGGGTTTATTTTAAGTGCCGAAAAAGAAGAAAACGGAAAGAGAATAATTTACAATGCCGGCACCGGGGTAATTCCTGAAAGCAGGGGGAAAGGGCTGGTAAGAAGAATGTATGACTTTATTTTGTCTTTACCAAAAGAAAGAAAAGTGGATGTGCTCATGCTTGAAGTCATTGTAGGAAATGAACCGGCTATCAGAGCCTATCAAAATTTAGGCTTTTCCATTGTCAGAAAATTGTTGTGCTTTCACGGTGAAATGAACCCGGTAAAAAAAGAATCTGACGTTATTATCAGAGAAAAAGAAGGGTTTCAATGGGATAAATTTCAGTCTTTCTGGGATGTTGAACCATCATGGCAAGGTTCTGTTTTTATACTTGAGGATATGAAAGATACTTTAACGCTGGAAGCTTATCAGGCTGAAAGACTGGTTGGATATCTTATTTACCATCCTGTAGCCAGAAAAATTTATCAGATAGCAGTGCATAAAAATGATAGAAATCAGGGAATTGCTACCCGGCTTTTTGAAGCGGTCAGAAACGGGGTCAACGGTCAGCCTGTATCTTTTAATAATGTAGATGCTGTTTCTGAAAGTACCCGCAGGTTTCTGGAGGAAAAAATAGGACTTAAGAATTGGGTCTCACAATTTGAAATGAAAAGATTTTTATAATTGATAGTAAAATTTTAATCAAAAAAGTGTTTTAATATACTTTTAATATTTTTAATTTTTCAGGGAGAAGGATAGAGTGTAACTTTGCCAAAAAATTTAAATAATAATGAAGCGAGGAATACATTTTTTACTGCTGTTTATTTCCTTTACGGTTTTTGCACAACAGGTAAATATTGACACGGCCCAGGTAGTGATTCCGGGAAGACAGAACAGTGTGGAAGCTCAGAAAAAACCTTATGTAATCATGATTTCAACAGATGGTTTCCGGTATGATTATGCTAGAAAGTACAAGGCTGAAAATCTTCTGAAACTTTCTAATAGCGGAGTAAAAGCCGAAGCGATGATTCCGAGTTATCCAAGCATTACTTTTCCTAATCACTGGAGTCTGATCACAGGACTTTATCCTTCTCATCATGGTCTGATAGATAATTTTTTCTACGATTATAAGAGAAAAGAAGCCTATGCCATGAGCAGTAAGAAAAATGCAGAGGACGGAAGCTGGTATGGCGGAACTCCATTGTGGGGACTCGCTGAAAAACAGGGAATGGTTTCGGCCTCTTTAATGTGGGTGGGATCTGCAAGTGATGCAGGAGGAATGAGACCTACTTATTATTATCCTTATCACGAAAAATTTACTCCTTTGGAAAAAGTTGAAAAAGTGGTGAACTGGTTAAAACTTCCGGAAGATAAAAGACCACATTTTATCTCATTATATTTCCCGGAAGTAGACGGAAGCGGTCATCATTACGGTCCGGATGCCAAAGAAACCGAAACAGCTGTTCATCTGATTGATGAGGCTATTGGTGATCTGGTTCAGAAAATTAATACTTTAGGATTAAAAGATGTCAATTTTATTTTTGTTTCCGATCATGGGATGATTAAAGTAGATGGCGGAACTCCATTGGAAATTCCTGCCGTCTTATTTGATAAAAACAGATTTGATTTTTATAATTCCCAGACTCTGCTGAGAGTATATGTTAAAAATCCGGATGAGGTAAAAGCGGTGTATAAAGAATTAAAAGCGCATAAAACAGATGATTATGAAGTGTATCTGGATAAAAAGCTTCCGAAATATCTGCATTTTGCCACAAGAGATGACAGCTACAACAGAATCGGGCAGATTCTTCTGATTCCCAAAGCTCCGAAAATATTTCTTGAAAAGGGTAAAAAGACATCTGTCGGAAAACATGGGTATAATCCAAGAACAGTTCCTGAAATGAAGGCAACCTTCTTTGCATGGGGCCCCGAATTCAAAAACAATAAAGTGATCGGTGAGTTTGAAAACGTCAATATATATCCTTTAGTCACTGAAATTTTAGGATTAAAAATAGATCAGCCTGTTGACGGAAAGCTGAAAGTTCTGAAAGAAACCCTTAAAGAACAAAAATAATCCGGAGTCAGAGTAGAATAAAAAAAGAGAATTTTAAATAGTTTCGGCGCACCAAAGGTGCGCCGAAACTATTTATATACAGGTCATGAAACCCTGGAAAATAAAATTTAAAATTGAGTTGAAAACTCTTTAGCGAAATCTTCCAGTTGAACACTGCCCGTAACCGGAGAGCCATGTTCGATAAAATCTTTTTGGACTATTCCGGTTTTCATTCCGCTTCCCATTTCAACATAGAGTTCTGCCATATCTTTTGAAAGTCCGGCCTGTAGCATTCCGTTCAGGCTGTCTTCATCAGAAAACTCTACCCATGGAAGTTGTGGCTTTTCTACCGAAGTCCCCAGAACTTTCGCGAAGTCAGATGCCTTCCGGATGTCTCCAACGATATAGCGGATGTTTTTACCCGCTTCATCCTTTACAAGCTCTTCGGCTGCTGCCTTTGCGATATCTGAAGGGTGAACTAGCGGAATCACGGTGTCTTCCGGATAATTTCCTCCTATGATTCCTGCATTTTGAATCAACGGAATATCGTTGAAGAAATTGGTGTAAAAATATCCTGCTCTCAGGAAAGTAAACGAAGTATTTTCGACTTCATTATAAATTTTTTCAATGTGATGAAGGCTTCTGATAGGTCCGGTTCCTACAGGTGATGCTGCTCCTACACTACTTAACATGACGGCACGTTTTACATTGGTGTTCTTTAAAGCCTCTGCATAATTTTTTCCGATATGGATAGTGCTGTCGATAATATGATCTGCAGTCATGGCAGGAGGAGTCATTACAAAGACAGCATCTGCTCCTTCAAACGTCCGAGTCAGAAAAGAGGTGTCGGTAATAGATCCGATAGCGGGTATTGCTCCCAATGATTCAATATCATGTTTTCTTGAGTCATGACTACTGATTACGGTAACGTCATGTCCCTGATGTACTAATTGTTGTGTTAGAGGTTTGGCCACATTTCCCAGTGATCCTGTGATGATCATTTTCATAATAAATATTTTTTTATTTCTGAGAACAAAGTTATATTTGTACTTACTTTTATACAAGTACTTACCCTAAAGTATGTAGATTTATGACAGCAATTAAAGAAAGTTCAACCATTCAGGAAAATAAAAAAGTGGTACAGGACTGTCCTGTAATGTACGTGATGGAAAGAATTGGCGGTTTCTGGAAACCTATTATTCTTTTTAACCTTGCCACCGGTGAGAAAAGGTACAGTGAGCTGAAAAGAGCAATTCCTGCGGTAACCGAAAAAATGCTGATCCAGCATTTGAAACAACTGGAAGCGGACAACCTGATCATAAGAACTGCAAAACCTGTAGTTCCGCCGCATGTTACGTATCAACTGAGTGAAGCAGGGCAGGAGCTTGGCGCTGTGATTGATGCGATGGCCGAATGGGCATTTCAGGATATGGAAAGGCATAATATACCATGTAAAAATACCTATACTGTAAAAAATGTTATACAATAAAAAAACAATAGAATAAGGATTTAGCCCGTTCAAAACAAAAAAAGACAGACCCTTGGAAGAGTCTGCTTATCTTATTTGGAAAATAAAAAAATTATAAAGACTGCATGTCAATAACAAAGCGGTATCTGACATCACTCTTCAACATTCTTTCATACGCTTCGTTGATTTCCTGCATCTTGATCAGTTCAATTTCAGAAACAATATTGTGTTCGCCGCAGAAATCAAGCAATTCCTGAGTTTCTGCAATACCACCAATTACAGAACCGGCTACAGATTTTCTTCCCAGAATCATAGGAACGGTATTGAGGATAGGCTCAAGACCGCCCAGGTATCCTACAAGAACATGAGTTCCGTTGATATGTAAAGTAGCAACATACGGGTTGACGTCATGTACATAAGGAACAGTATCGATAATCACATCAAATTTCCCTTTTACCGAGTTCATCTGCTCTTCATCCGTAGAGATAATGACATGATCTGCACCCAGCTGTTTAGCATCTTCAGTTTTTCCGGGAGTTCTGGAAAATAAAGTCACTTCTGCTCCTAATCCTTTAGCCAGCTTAATCGCCATATGACCTAGTCCTCCTAATCCTACAACAGCTACTTTAGAGCCCGGGCCTACCTTCCAGTGTCTCAGGGGAGACCATGTTGTAATTCCTGCACACAGAAGAGGTGCTACAGCGGCCAGATCCAGATTTTCAGGCACTTTTAAAACATGATGAGCATCTACCACTACTTTCTGAGAATATCCTCCGAATGTATGACCTCCCAAATGTTTGTCATGTCCGTTATACGTCCCTGTAAATCCGTTTAAGCAATATTGTTCCAGGTCATGCTGACAACTATCACAATGGCCGCAGGAATCTACGATACATCCGACACCTGCCAGATCACCAACTTTAAATTTAGTCACCTCACTGCCGGTTTGGGTAATCCTTCCTACGATTTCATGCCCCGGAACAGCAGGGTAGATGGTTCCGCCCCAGTCATTTCTTGCAGTATGAAGATCAGAGTGGCATACTCCGCAATATAGGATTTCAATTTCTACATCTTTAGAAGTTATTTCCCTTCTTTCAATATTCATTTCTTTCAGATCTGCTGTGGTGGATGCTGCACCATAAGCTTTTACTGTTGTTGTACTCATTTGATTAATTAATTTAAGTTAATATGCTCCGTTTTATAAATTCAGATATTCTTCATCTGTTACGGGATCCAGCCAATTCACAATTCCATTCTGCGTATTGGGATTGATGGCTATATGCGTAAACTCACTGTCCGGAGCTGCCCCGTGCCAGTGGATGATATTAGGTAGAATATTCACAATGTCTCCGGGGTGTAAAGCCTGTGCAGGTTTGCCTTTTTCCTGATAAAAGCCTTTTCCTGAAGTAACGATCAAAATCTGGCCACCCCCGTGAGAATGCCAGTTATTTCTGCATCCGGGTTCGAAAGTGACATTTCCAATCTGGCAGTTCAGTTCATCTTCATTGGGTTTTAAAAGATGTACCCAAGCTGTTCCTCCGAAAAAATATTCGGAAGGTGCTTTTTCTCCTTTCGGAAAAATGCTGGTATTAAAAGTTTCCATAACGATACAAAATTCGAAACTTTCGGACAAACAAAGCTTATACAGATTACCGAATTACTTACCAATTTTACAGACCTTATATATGTTCTCCGGGAAAGTGGTAATTTTGACTATTCATAATATGTACATCATGGAAAATCAGAAGGTTGAAATTTATAATACGGTGTCGGAATATAATAAAATGGCCAATCATGAAACTTTACATCCCCTGGTCAGTATTATCGACTTTTCCAAATCCGATCCTATCTGCCAGTATAAAAGAAAATTCGGGTTCTATACCGTTTTTCTGAAGGATGTGATGTGCGGAGATATGTTGTATGGTAAACACAGCTATGACTATCAGGAGGGAACATTGGTTTTTATAGCTCCGGGGCAGACTTATGGAATTTATAATAAAGATAAATATGTTCAGCCTGCAGGTTTTGCATTGATTTTTCATCCTGATTTGCTGAAAGGAACCAATCTGGGGAAAAATATAAAAGACTATTCCTTCTTTTCCTATGATGTACATGAAGCATTACACCTTTCTGAAAAAGAAAGAGAAATTGTGCTGGAATGTTTTAAAAATATTAAACTGGAACTTGAGCAGCCGATTGATAAACACAGCAAGTCCTTAGTGGTAAACAATATTGAGTTGTTTTTAAATTATTGTATGCGTTTCTACGACCGCCAGTTTATTACCCGGGATCATATCAATCAGGGCCTGATCGGTAAATTCGAAGGCCTTATCGATGACTATTTAAAATCTGAAAATCCCAGGAATATCGGATTCCCGATGGTTAACTACTTTGCCGAAAAATTGAATCTTTCCGCCAATTATTTCGGAGACCTGATTAAAAAAGAACTGGGAATTTCCCCACAGGAACTTATCCACAATAAATTAATTGATATTGCAAAGGAACAGATTCTGGATCAGCAAAAGTCAATCAGTGAGATTTCCTATGATCTTGGTTTTAAGTATCCACAGCATTTTACCAGACTGTTTAAAACTAAAGTCGGCATTTCTCCAAGCGAGTATAAAATCCTGAATTGAGATATTTAACACCGATAGATAATCAGAATTCTGATCAATAGATATTTTGTGGATAATTATTTCTTGGTATCAAAAAACAGGCTACCTTTAAGGAACAATGTTTTGTAGTCACCACCAATGAAATCACAACCTAAAGATACTTATACCTTCAATACCCGTTTCGGAAGAATTATAGCCCTGAAGGAAAATGGTGTTATCAAAGCGAAGAGCATCCGCTATGCTCATTCTGAAAGATTTCAAAAACCTGTTCCGGCAGAGCCTTCTGTTTCTGATATTACTTTTCCGGATAAAACTCCGGTTTGTCCACAGGCATTAAGCCCGCTTGTGGAAAAGATGATCGGAGTTACCGATGTCGATAGCTTTCAAGCTGATGAATCTACTCAGTATCTTTCCGTGACCCGGCCTGAAACCCACAATGAAGATGAAAAATTACCAGTCATTGTCTGGATTCATGGGGGGTCCCATGAAATAGGATGTGGAGATCTTCCTACTGCAGATCCGGCTGAGTGGGTAAGAGAGCAGAATATTATTATTGTCACGGTTTCTTACCGGCTGGGACTCTTTGGTTTTTTAGGAGGTGATGAAAAAAGGCCGCCCAACCTTGGGTTATTCGATATGATTGAAGCGCTGAAGTGGGTTACAGCTTATATTGCAGACTTTGGTGGAAATCCCGAAAATATTACCCTTTTGGGGCAGTCTTCAGGCGGGGATGCGATTGCACATCTCATGATTTCAGAAGGGGTGGGTGACTTGTTTCAACGAGTGATTATTCAGAGTGCACCGCTGGGATTACGTCATAAAAGACAGAAAATGTCTGCAGAGTTTTTGAAAAAAACTGAAGTGCTGAAAGAAGAGAAAGATGTTCTGAAAATGATGGATGAGTATGGAAAACTGGTGCCCTCTGTCATAAAATACGGGCTGAAGGCAGCAATGCCTTTTGGCATCCAGTACGGGTTTCCCCCGTTATGTAAAGAAGAAGAATCCAATGAGAAATGGAGAGCTCTTGCAAAGAAATATGATGTATTGATAGGGTTCAATAATGATGAAACGGCTTTTTATCTTAAGACATCAGAAGCTTTAAATAAATATTTAGGCAAGGGCTTAGGATTGAAGATTCTGGATAAAACGGTTGAAAAAACAACAGCCGCGATCTATGGTGCGCCGGCCCGGAAATTTGCCGAAAATTATGCAAAAGGCGGAGGGAATATTTATTTGTTCAGAATTCATTCCCAATTAAAAGATAATCCTATCGGAGCCTCTCATTGTATCGATCTTCCTCTGATCTTTGGAAATGAAAAAGCATGGGCATCTTCTGCCATGTTAAAAAATATTCCATGGCATACTATTCAGGAGAATGGTAAAAAATTAAGAGCGCTCTGGGCGGAATTTGCCAGGACCGGAAAAATCTCCGACCAGTCACCGCGGCCTGAAATTTTAAAAATTCAGAAAATAGAGGATTAATAAAATATATATAAATCGGGTTGTAGGTTTAAATTTCATTGTGGAATAAGTGTTTTATTTCTTTATTTTTTAGTTAATTATCAATTATAATTGATATTTTTTGATTATATTTAGGATATCAAATTCGAAAATATTTAACTATGAAAACCAAAACTCATGAAAATGTGCGGAAAATCAACCGCCAGGAACTTAAGACTTTAAAGGCAGGTGCTGCTGGAGAAAGAATCTGCTGCAGCTATAATATATTCAATGAATGTTGTGAATGGGTCCGTGATATAAGATACTGCCAGAATATTTATTGTTAAATCAATATACTCAATGGGTTGAGCATATATTCACAGGAAATCGGTCTCTAAAGAAGTACGCTATTTTTAATTACTATTTAACATTTAATCAGGAATAAAATAACTATGAAAACAACACAACTTCAAAACGCAAGAAAAGTAAACAGACAGGAACTTAAACACTTAAAAGGAGGAATCATCATCAGAGACAGAATATGCTGTTTTTATAACGAAGACAACTATTGCTGTGAATGGGCTGCCGATTTATGGAGCTGTCGTGGCATTAAATGCTAGTAAGAGCATCATAAAAAAAGTAAAGCGTACATGATTATGTACGCTTTTATTTTATTCAGTAATCCATACACTGACATTTCCTGCAGGAACCGGAAAATCTCCCCAGCCGTTTTCATCAATGGTTACTTTTTCTTCGGATCTTTTCAGGACATCTTTGAATTTTTTTCCGGAATACTTTTTTCCCATTTCCATAGGTTTGTTGTAGGCATCTTTATTACTGAGAACAACAGCACATCCGGAATGTTCCTCATCACCTTCACGGATCCATCCAAGACAGTTCGCATCCTCAAAATAGTCCCGTTGTTCTCCGTAGGCATACTCTTTCCTGGCTTTTAAAAGTTCTTCAATACCATCTATTTTAGGCATGAATATTTCCTGATCATTTCCGGATTTGTCTTTATCCACATAGTGAGCGCCGTATAAATCAGGATAAAATACACAGGGGTAGCCATCCTGCCTCAGAAGGATCAGAGCATAAGCAATGGGCTTAAACCAGGGCTCCACGGGAGCTTCAAGATCCTGTAGGGGTTGGGTGTCATGATTGGCTACGATACTCACCGAATGTAGCGGATCAGCCTGGGTTAATGTATCATCAAAAATTCTTCTCAGATCATAGGAAGCTCCTTCTTTGGAAGCATTATGAAAATTATTTTGTAAAGAACTATCGAAGAGACTCATACAGCCTTCCGTTACGTCGATATATTTCTGAAGAAGATGAAGGTATCCCGGAGCCCAGTATTCGCCTACTGCAAAAATATTTTTCTCCGAATTCGAGCGAAGGAGGGTAACCCATTCTTTATAAAAATCAAATGAAATATGTTTGAGAGCATCCAGTCGTACCCCGTCAAAATCGGTCTGATCAAAATACCATTTTATCCAGGTATTGAGTTCTTCCCGTACAAAGGGATTCCGATGCTCAATATCATTATACATCAGATAATCATAATTGCCTTTCTCATCATGAATCATTTCTTCCCAGTCATCGCCATATTCGGACTGTATTTTATAAATATGGGATTCCATGCCTTCAGCATAATCCACTCCGCTGAAGCAGGTGAAATTCCATTCAAAATCGGAATATTTTTTACCCCTTCCGGGAAATGTGAATTTGGTATAAGATTCTATTTCGATGACATCAGAAATTACTTTTTCCCTGTTGTTTTCATCTACTTTTACTACATTGAATTTTTCCAGTTCATCACCTCCGGCCTTATGTCCCAGAACAATATCCACAATGGTTTCTATATTCTCTTTTTTTAGTGCTTTGATGGCTTTGATATATTCTTCCTTAGTGCCATACTTTGTGGGAATAGTACCTTTCTGATCAAATTCTCCAAGATCATAAAGATCATAAGAATCATATCCGATGGAATATCCGCCACTAGTTCCTTTATAAGCAGGAGGAAACCATACGGAAGAGATGCCCAGTTGTGCCAGATAGGCGGCTTGCGTTTCAGCCTCTTTCCACAATTTCCCATCCCCTTCAGAGTACCAGTGGAAAAACTGAATCATTGTTGGGTTCATATATTTGAAGATTTGGTGGATACAAGATAGTGAAAAAATACGACCTGTTAATTTTCAAATTCTTCAAACGGAATTTTTAGTTGAACGGAAATTTGTTTTTTTTCTTCTGTATTAAGATGAGACAGAGAGAGTCCCAATAAACGGACCGCTTTATCGTAAGGGCGCAGTTCCCAGAGTTTTTTTCCTGTACTGAAATACTGTTCCGGTGAGGTGAAATAATCTTCTCTGGTAATACTTCTTGTAAAAAGAGAGAAATCTTTATATTTTATTTTTAAGGTTAAAGCTCTTCCAAGAATGTTATTTTTCTGTAGCCGCTGATGAAGTTCCTGGCTGAGACTTTCCAGTTTTTCATTGATCTGCTGCTCATCAAAAAGGTCTTCAAAAAAAGTTCTTTCTACGGCTACGCTTTTCTGGATGCGATGAGGCTTCACTTCTGAAGTATGGATCCCGCGTACTACATTGTAATAGTGCTTACCAGACTTTCCAAAAAATTTTACCAGTTCTTCCAGCGACTTTTTCTTCAGATCTTTTCCCTTGTAAATCCCTAAACTGAACATTTTGTTGGCGGTAACTTTTCCGACACCATAAAATTTTTCAACAGGTAATTCTTCCAGGAAGTTTTCCACTTTATCCGGATGAATTGTTTTTTGTCCATTGGGTTTATTAATGTCAGAGGCTACTTTTGCGAGAAATTTATTGACTGAAATCCCTGCAGAAGCAGTTAATCCTGTCTGTTCAAATATCTTCTGGCGTATTTCCTTGGCAATAAGATTGGCTGAATCCATCCCTTTTTTATTTTCGGTGACATCCAGATAAGCTTCATCCAGCGACAGAGGTTCCACCAGATCGGTGTATTCATAGAAAATTTCCCGTATTGTTCTTGAGATTTCTTTATATCGGGCAAAGCGGGGCGGAACGAAAATGAGATGAGGGCATCTCTCTTTGGCCGTTTTACTGGGCATCGCTGAACGAACTCCGAATTTTCTGGCTTCGTAGCTGGCTGCTGCTACCACGCCACGGTGTTGGCCTCCTACTGCAATAGGCTTTCCTTTAAGCGAAGGATTATCATGCTGCTCCACGGAAGCATAGAATGCGTCCATGTCTACGTGAATAATTTTACGAAGAGGCACCAAAAAATCCATATCACAAAGATATGGATTCCTTTATTTATAGTAAATTATTTTAAAGAAGGAAAGCCGGAAGCTGAAGGAAAGCAGTAATTGCTGTGTTAAAAATAATTCAGTCCGCTTTTTTAAGATTTCAGTCTCATGGTAAGAAGATGAGGTTCGAATCCTGCCTTTTCATAGGCTTTGATAGCAGATTCATTTTGAGCATATACGTCCAGTCTTACTTCTGTAATTCCTCTGGATTTCGCCCAGCCGATCAGCTCATCGGTAATCAGCCTGTTGATTCCTTTTCCTCTGTATTCAGGTTTTACATACATAAAGCCCAGATATGCATAGGTTTCAAATGTATAGTAATCCTTTTCCGGCTTTTTAATCAGTGCATAACCGGAGCCTATGATTTCATTGTTTTCTTCAGCAATAACTAAAATCGCATCCGGAGATTTGATAAAATGACTCAGGTCGTAATAATGGATTTCTCCATCAATCAGTGTACTATTAAAAGGCCTTTCTGCTGAAACTATTCCCTGTTCGAATTCTAAAAGAATATCTAAATCCTGTACTGTAGCTTTTCTTGTAATCATGGTGTTATAGGAGTACCGTAATTTTATTGTAGATAAAAATTAATTGTTTTTTAAAAGCTGGTCTATGGTTTGCTGAATCTCAGGGTCTTCAGGAGAAATAGCATAATATTTGGCAATGGAGGATTTCTGGTCTATCACCATATATCTCGGAATCCAGTTAAGATCCACATAATTGTTGAAATCATTTTTCCATCCTGATGCGAACCAGTAGTTATCCTTATCTTTCATGTTAAATTTATCAAGACTTTTATCAAAGCCTTCTTTCGATCTTTCCAGAGATAGAAATACAAAGTTCACATTGGGATTGTTTCTTTCTAATTCTTCAGCTTTTGGGAGTGCCTGTAAACAGTCTCTGCACCATCCTGCCCAAAAATCGATCACTACAATTTTTCCTTTATACTGGTTAAGAATTTGTTGAATGGTAATACTTTTTCCGTCTTCATCTTCCAGCTTTTGTTTTAAAGCTTCTTTAGAAAAACCTGTCTTAAGGACAGTCGGTACTTTTTGTGAATAACCTAATCCGAAAATACCCATCATAAAAATTAATAACAACTTTTTCATTTTGTACAATTTCATTTATACAAATCTAAACAATGAATTGCAATTGAAGAGGAGGAAAATTGATCAATCGAAAAATTCTATAACGGCGAATTATCCACATCGTCGGGCTACTCTTTCTATAGTATTGACGGGGCTAAAATACAAACACATGATTATAAGCCACGGATGTCAGGAATAAACGTGAATTAAGCGTAAGACAATCTTTGATATTATAAGTAATTCCTGATCAGACCTTTGACGATGGTGATCACATTAGGCATTGCTTTGTTGGCGGCATTTAAAACTTCTTCATGAGAAACAGCAAAGGCTATGTCCGGTCCGCCGAGATCTGTAATCACAGACACACAGAATACATTCATTGCCATGTGTCTGGCAACGATGACTTCGGGAACGGTACTCATACCTACCATATCACCACCAATAGCTTTGATCATCCCGTATTCGGCAGGAGTTTCAAAAGTTGGCCCCTGCAAGGCTACATACACTCCCTGAAGGATTTTTATATTGTTTTCGGCAGCAGCCTGTTCCGCTACAGCAATCATTTTTTTGCTGTACGGCTCACTCATATCTACGAAGCGCGGTCCTAGTTCATCGATATTTTTTCCCCGAAGCGGATGTTCGGGCATCATATTGATGTGATCTTTTACCATCACAACATCTGCCACATTAAAGGCAGGATTTACTCCGCCACAGGCATTCGAAAGGATAAGATTTTTGATTCCCAGCAGATGAAAAACCCTAATGGGGAACGTTACAGTTTCCATAGAATGGCCTTCGTAATAATGAAAACGGCCGCTCATCATCAGTACTTTTTTACCTTCCAGTATTCCGTAGATTAATTTTCCGCTATGTCCCGCTACTGTTGTTTGGGGGAAATTAGGAATGTCTCTGTATTCTAAGATATGAACAGGCTCTACTTCATATTGCAATTCTCCCAGCCCTGATCCTAAAACAACAGCAAAATCAGGAGTTTCATGGATTATATTTCTGATAAAATCCGCAGTCTCTTTAATTTTTTCTAACATAATCTAAGATGATTTGATTGAATTCTTCTTTTTTATCAATAAGTACATTGATAGGCCAGTAGTAAACAATTTCTCTAAGATAGTCAAAAGTTTTCAGACGAACGTAATCTTTCTCTGTGGTTAATATCAGTTTATATTCCCCTAATTTTTTATATTCCGCAAGGATTTTTTTAATATCATCATCCGTGAAATTATGATGATCTCTGAATTTTAAATGCTTTACTCTCTTTGAGAATTTGGCCAGGTGTTCCAGGAGCGGTTTAGGATTGGCAATTCCCGTTATCAGTAATATATCGTAATAATTCAGATTGTTATCAGGAAGCACTTTATCTTTTCCGTATACATTTTCGTCATAACCAATGGATGAAAAGAACACTTTTTGGTTATAAGAAGGTCTGATCCTTGAAATATAATAACGTTTTGTTTCTTCAGTAAGCTCATCAGGGCATTTACTGACCATGATAATATCTGCTCTTTTTACTCCTGATCTGGATTCTCTGAGATCTCCGGCAGGAAGAAGATAATCTTTAAAATAAGGATCATTAAAATCAGTCATCAGAATGTTGAATCCGGCTTTAATAGCTCTGTGCTGCAGGGCGTCATCCAATACCAGTACATTCAGATCCATATCATCGATTACTTTTTTAGCACCCGGTACTCTTTCTTCCGAAACAGCGATCACAAAACGGTTTTTAAAACGTTCAAAAAGCTGCATTGCTTCATCGCCCACCATTTTATAGTTGCTGTCATAATTGGTTACCTCATACCCCTTTGTCAATCTTCCGTAGCCTCGTGACAGGACTCCGGTTCTGTAATGTTTGGATAAAAACTGGGCAAGGTACATCACCATCGGCGATTTTCCGCTTCCGCCCACAGAGAGATTACCAACATTGATTATCGGTGTTTTGAATTTTGTTGACTTAAAAATTCCCCAATCATACATTGTGTTTCGGATACCCGTTACCAAATGATAGCCGAGGGAAAAAGGATAAAGGTACCATCTTTTCATACGATTGCAAAAATAGTAATTTTCATAAGCATTTGGTATAATATTCTCAAAGACTTTTCAACAAATATTTCGTTAAATTAAAGTATTTTTGTGGAGTTATTACAATACATTGAGATACTTTATTGAATTTTCTTACAACGGAAAGAATTATTTCGGCTATCAGATACAGCCGGATGCTATTTCCGTGCAGGAAGAACTGGAGAAAGCACTCTCCACCATTTTACGAGAAGAAATTAAAACAACAGGGGCCGGAAGAACGGATACCGGAGTTCATGCAAAAAAAATATTTGCCCATTTTGATACCGGACAGGAGGTGAGTGACGAGCTTCCAAGGAGGTTAAACAGTTTTCTGCCACCCGATATTTCCATCCACAGGATTTTTAAGGTAAAGGATGATTTTCATGCCCGTTTTGATGCTACCTACAGAACATATGAATATTATATTTCATTGTCGAAAAATCCTTTTACTCAGGAATCTGCATGGCAGCACTGGAAGAGGCCGATTGATATTGATACAATGAATGAAGCCTGTAAAATTTTATTTGAATATGAAGACTTTACAAGTTTTGCTAAATTAAAAACCGACAATAAAACCAATATCTGTAAAATGTATAAAGCAGAATGGGAGCAAAACGGAACAGAACTGATATTTACCGTTTCTGCCAACCGTTTTCTCAGGAATATGGTTCGCGCTATTGTTGGAACAATGGTAGAGATCGGTACCGGAAAAATAAAACCTGAGGACCTGCGTAAAGTCATTGAAGATAAAAATCGTAATGCAGCAGGAACTTCAGCTCCTGCTCATGGACTGTATCTTGTAGATGTAGGCTACGAATTTTAAAATACTAAAAATAAAATGACAGTATAGCCTTTTAGCTATTGGAATTTATCTGGGGATACAACTCTTTTTAAGCTTTAGTTATGGAGTGTATGTAAGGATCGCCGATCCTGAATCTCTTGATCGTGTAAGCGATACGGGATTTTCTGCAATTCATCTTGTAAGTTGGTTGATATCCGTTATTGCAGTATAGGGAATTGATCAGTTTCTTGAAAAGAAATTAAAAAAGAAAACCCTCAAAAACCTGCCTTTGAAATAGATCAGATAGGGGAGCCTTCTGAAAATCAGTGAAAAAAGTAACATAAGGAGCTGCCTTTACCTGGCAAAAGATATTCATTCTGTAAATGACAGGTATCTGAAATTTTCTATGACGATTTGCAAAAGTTCTAAAGCCAGTCCGGTTATAAAGTATTATTTTTGCATAGAATTTTATTTTAATTCTATTCTTCGATCCGAACAATGAAAAAACAAGATACCTGGGGAATTGTAAAAAGGCTGTTCTTTATCGGAATGAAATTTCGTTCCTGGTTCATCCTTACTTTAGTAATTTCCATCATCCTTTCAATCGTTTCTACTTACAGACCGTATCTTACCATGAAGGTGGTAGATATTGATATCACAAAGCTTAAAGATAAAGCTTTAATGATGAAGCATATCTACATTCTGGTGGGACTGGTGTTTGCGGAAACAGTCTTAAATTTTTTCCTGGTTTATTTTTCCAATTTTATTTCACAGAATGTGATTCGTGATATCAGAGAAAGATTATATGCCAAGCTTATTTATTTCAGAACGTCTTTTTTTGACAAAACCCCGATCGGGCAGTTGGTAACCCGTGCGGTAGGGGATGTGGAAACCATTGCAACGGTATATACCGATGGGTTTTTGATGGTTTTCGGAGATATACTGAGAATTATATTCGTATTGATCATGATGTTCAGTACCAATGTTCACCTCAGTTATATTACTTTAGCTATTTTACCTTTAATGGTTGTTATTACCCGGTTTTTTCAGAAAAGACTTAAAAAAGCCTTTGGTGATGAGAGAAACTGGACGTCTACCCAAAACTCTTTTGTTCAGGAAAGATTGGCAGGAATGCCTATTATCCAGGTGTTCAACAGACAGGACTCAGAATTTAAGAAATTTGACGATATTAATATTACTTTAAAGGGAGCGCTGCTAAGAACTGTTTTCATATTCTCTTTATTTTTCCCTGTTGTGGAGCTTATTTCTTCACTTTTTATCGGCTTCATCTTATTTTACGGAGGGTATATTACCATCAGTGCAGGGGTTGTTATCGCTTTTATTCAGTATATTTCAATGCTGATTCGACCGTTAAGACAAATTGCAGACCGCTTCAATAATATCCAGAGAGGTATTGTAGGTGCCGAAAGAGTATTGGGATTAATGGATGAAGAAAACTCAATGCCCAATACCGGAACTGTGAAAAAAGACCATTTTGCGGGGAAAATAGAATTCGAAAAAGTGCATTTTGCTTATGATGAAAAGCAGGAAGTACTGAAAGGTATTGATTTTAAAGTAAACCCTGGAGAAACCGTAGCTATCGTAGGAGCGACAGGTGCCGGAAAATCTACAATTATCAGCCTTATTACAAGGCTTTATGATATCAATTCTGGAAACATACGGATTGATGATGTCAATCTGAAAGACTATGAACTTTACAATCTGAGGAGCCATATTGGTGTCGTATTACAGGATGTTTTTCTTTTCCATGGAAGTATTTTTGAAAATCTTGCCTTTGGAGATGAAAGCATTACATTGGATAAAATAAAAGCAGGAGCCAGAGAAATTGAGGTAGATCAATTCATTGAACAGCTTCCCGGAGGATATGATTATGTTGTGAGTGAGAGGGGTTCTTCCATTTCTTTAGGACAGCGACAGTTGTTATCTTTCCTTAGAGCCTATTTGTCTGATCCTAAGATTCTGATTCTGGATGAAGCGACTTCCTCTATTGATCACGAAAGTGAAAAACTGATCCAGAGAGCTACAGAAAAAATTACAAAAAACAGAACATCCATCATCATTGCCCACAGGCTTTCAACCATTGAAAAAGCAGATAAAATCATTGTGATGGAACATGGTAAAATTGTGGAAGAAGGAAAACATATTGATCTTCTGGATCAAAACGGATATTATGCGACTTTATACAAAGCTCAGCTGCGTCATGAAGTGGAAATGGAAGAAGAGAAAGAATTATAATCCGGAAGAAGATTCTTTCCCTCCCCGGTATTGCCCTATATCAGTTATAATTTGCCACGAATACATGAATGTTTTAGAGTGTATTCGTGGCAAAATTGTATATCTTAAAAGCCAGCGTCCGGCTGATGAAATTTTAAATTTTTTTAAAACTGCAGAAAACAAAATTCTGAGTGGTATCAAAAGGCGTTGTATGATCTTCCGTGATACACTTTATTTTTTCAAAATTTTCATTAAATGTTTCGGACAGCGATTCTTCATCATATTGTCGGATATCCAGTCCGCTGCATTTGGTGGGGCCGTTTTTGGAAAAAGTTCCAAGGACCATGAATCCGTTGATATTTTGTTCTGTAATATCAATGTATTTAGCCACCTGTTCCGGACTTGTTAGAAAATGAAAAGCAGCTCTGTCGTGCCAGATATCATAGCTTTCCGTAGGTTCAAATGTGGTAATATCTGTAGCGATCCATTTCACTCTGTCCGCTTTATCACCCAGCCTTTGCCGGGCTTTCTCTAAGGCCTTTGCCGAAATGTCAAGTACGGTAATATTTTCGTAACCTTCTTCAAGAAGAAAATCTACAAGATTACTGTCTCCACCACCAATATCAATAATTTTAGCTTCTTTTCCCAGTCCAAATGAATGGATAAAATCAAGAGATGTCTGAGGTTTCTCCTGAGTCCAGCTTACCTGTTCAGGGTTTTTTGTTTCGTATACGGTTTCCCAATGGTTTTTATGATCGGAAGAGTTCATAATTCTTTACATTGATTATTTATTTCTTCAAATTTACTGATTAATCCGTGAAGTTTTTCCTGTTGTTTTTTAATTGTTTTTGGTCTTATATAAAACCAGCTAAAGGCGATCCATGCAAAAGTAAGCCCATAGGCAATGACCGCTGAAGATAATTTCATTACTGAGGCATATTCATACATATAGAGACAGATTCCTGTGAACAGCAGGATAAAATAGACATTCAGCATAGTGGTCTGCATCAATTTCTGCTTACTTTTTACCGTGTATAAGCTCTGAAGGTATCCGCTGTTAGACTGTGTATTATCAATTGTATAGAAAGTCATGAACAGCCTGTTGTAAACAACAAGAAAAATAACCATAGCTAATATGGCCAGTATGATTCCAAGCTTTGTAGTGATCATTTGCGGCTGATAGTAATACCAGATGAAGCCGATACATAAAGAGGTGGCAGTCAGAAGGAGATTGGTGATGATTAATTTACGAAGATTTTCGTTTTTAAATTTTTTCAGTCTCCCCAAAAGCTCTTCCATATTGGGCTTATTGGATGTCTGTTGTTTCCAGATATTTTTGAAATCTATATTAGTATCCATTTTCTTTAAACTTTTGCGTTAATTTTTCTTTAATCCTGTGAATTTTTACCCGGATATTGGATTCGGAAAATCCCGTAATATTGGCAATTTCTGTTTGTTTTACTTCTTCCAGCTCCAGAGAGATGATAATTCTTTCTGTTTCGGGAAGCTCAGAGATGAATTGATAAAGCAGCTGGATTTGCGGTTCCATAGATTCCTGTTTTTTTTCCTCCAGATTAACAGGCAGGTCGGATTTTGCAAACTTCTTCTCTTTTTCAATTTGTCTCAGACAGTTATTGGAAGCAATTCTGAATATCCATGTGCCGATGGCGGATTCATTCCGGAATTTAGGTAATTGCTGCCATACGATGATAAAAGTTTCCTGGGCGAGATCCTGAGCCAGTTCAGGATCATTGATATATCCCATACATAAGCGGAATATTTTCTGCCAGTACATTTCATAAATCTCTTCAAATGCCATTATTTTGAAGATAAAAAGTTGTTCAGTTGATTAAAATACCAGTCTTTGTCATCATACATGATGAAGTGAAGTCCTTTGGAAGCATATTGCATATTGGCGTTTTTTAAGTTTTTATATTGATCCTCAATCACAGGTTTTAAATTAACAAAAAAAGATTCTAATAAAATGAGAGAAGGACATTGTATATTTTTTATCGTTTGTCTGAGATCTGTATTGTAGAAATCACAATACATTTTAGCAAATGTTTTCCTGTCGGATTTCATGCTCCAGCTGATCACCGTTTCCTGCATGGAAGTATCTGCCAGAAGACGCGGAATGGCTTGTGTCTGCATTTGACGGAATTGCTCATCAGTCATGGCGGTCAATTTATTAATAGTAGACGAACAGTCATTATTTTCTTTAGAAGTAAATTTCGGATCCGAAATGGCAGCCAGACAAGGCAGGGTATCTACAATCACAATTTTACCTATGAGTTGCGGATAATCTGCAGCGATGG
Source organism: Chryseobacterium sp. (assembly GCF_019236175.1). Lineage (GTDB taxonomy): Bacteria > Bacteroidota > Bacteroidia > Flavobacteriales > Weeksellaceae > Chryseobacterium. Next base: position 257,992 of record NZ_JAFAJM010000019.1, on the reverse strand, counting down.
CCAAAGCAAGGCCGCCGCCCATACTGTGTCCGATAATTATCGGCTTTTCAATTTTATTATTTTTTATATAGGCTGCAATTTCTTTTTCCCAGTCTTTGAAGCTGGCATCTGCACCAGGCCGGGTTCCTGCAAATCCGGCCATTGTTAAAGTATAACAAGTAAAGTTTTTCTCAAATTTTGCAGTCGTTTCATTCCATACCTCTCCTGAAGAAGCAAATCCCGGAATAAAAATCAAAGACTGTTTTCCCTGTCCGGCTTTTTTTACTTCAAACGGATATTGTTTTTCCTGACCGAATATATTACAGAAAGCAGCAAGTGATAACAGAATAATAAGAAGAAATGTGTATTTTTTCATGATTTCTAAGGTTTTAAGGTTTATTTGTCTTTTAGAGACAGAACGTTTAGAAATGTTACATAAAATTTTCACTTTTTTTAAAAATATATAAAACTGATCAATGGCTTATACGGTTAGGTATTATCATATTACCGATGAATAAAGAGGTTGTTTATAGGGTTAGGGATAGGATACAGGGAATAAAAATAAATCCGGAACTATGAAAACAAAGGTCAAAAAATATAACTCATTATTGTATTTTCATGAATTTTCTTCTTAATGAAACTCCAAAAATCAGAAAGGTGATGCCTAATAAGATGATCATCAATAAGGAGGAATTATGATAACCGTCTGAAGTACTGAAATACATCCTCCCCAGAATACTGACTCCTAATGCAATGCTGATTTGCTGGACCGTGAGGTATACCCCGGAAGCGACCGAGGTTACCTCTGCCGGAAGCTGATGCATAGCATTGGTAAACATAGAAGGAAGAACAATTCCACAACCGATTCCATAAAAGAAGAGAACGACTGCAACAGTAGTGTCACTCACAGTCGGCCCATCAAAGAATCGAATGTGCAGTATCAGGCATATTATCATTAAGAGTAATCCGGAAGCCATAAAACGTTCCTGATACCGATGCAGGTATTTTACTCCAGATAAAGATGCTATTACATAGCCAATTCCCTGAAATGCAAAAAGTTTTCCTGTCTTGGCAGAACTGAATAACATATGCTCCTGAAAATAATTGGCGTTGATGAAAAAATAGGCGTCCTGAACCAAAGAATATAAAGCTGCTGCAGCTACAGCAATGCAAAAACTGTTGTAAGCAAAGGGTTTCATGCTGACCAGAACATTTTTCCCTGATCGGTAATCTATATTTTGACGGTAAACAAAGCAGACCAGACCGGCCAAAGAAAAAAGAGCTATAATAATTGTATGATTTTTCCATCCTTCTTCACCGGCAATAACAATCTGGTAAATCCCCACGATTAATAAACCGACAAGCATAATTTGTGAAGAAATCTGGATTTTTTCTGTCTTTTTTAAAGGGATCTCACGTAATAATTTCATTGCGAGTAGAGCTGCAATGAAAGCAATAGGGACATTAATCAGGAAAATAATCCTCCAGGCGCCGAAACTGATATTCATATCCGGAATAATTCCTCCTAAGACCTGTCCCAAAACAGAAGCAGCCCCGGCAATTGCTCCATATATACCTAAGGCTGCAGAGCGCTCCTTTTCATCCGGAAAGATTTCAGAGATCAATGCAACTCCCTGAGGTACCATGAATGCTGCGGTAATTCCCTGGATAAGTCTGCTGATATTAAGCTGAACAGGGGATTGTGATACGCCGCAGAAAAAAGAAAATACCATGAAACCTAACATAGAGATCACAAAAATCTTTTTGTGCCCGTATTTAATTCCCAGCTTACTTCCCGTAATCAGAAAGGCACCATAACCGATGATGTAAAAAACAATAATGAACTGGCTTTCCGCAGTACTGGCATGAATACTTTCCCGAATGGAAGGAATAGCGATATTGACGATGAAAAGATCCAGAACGCAAAGAAAAACAGACATAGAAATGACAAGCAGACTGATCCTGTTTTTTAATGAAGTATGCATATTTTTAATGATTAAATGATATAAATGATTATAAGGTAAAATTATACAGATTAGCTGCTGTTATTTTTGTAGTATTGTATTATTAATTTGTATTAATTAGTCTTTTTGGTATGAATAATCCGTATAAAATATTGTATGAAAAGCTTGACAAATGTCCGTTAAAAGGAAAAGTATATCATTTGTATCAGTTGGTATATATCATTTCAGGTCATGGATGTCAGCTGGTAAATAATTATGCAGTGCCTTATCAGCCCGGAGATCTGCTGGTTTTAATGCCTTCGGATGTCATAACATTCGATATTCAGAAGACGACTGAGTTTCTGTTTATAGGATTTGGCAGACAATATCTTGAACAGGATGCTTTATCAATGGATCATAGCCTGAAACTTGAACTGCTGCTGAGTAAAGTTCAGTCAAACAGAGGGTGCATTCTTCGTGAAGGTAATGATTCCGTTTCAGTAAAATATCTGACAGAGGGGATCGTACGGGAATCCGTTAATGACAGTCTCTACAGTAAACGTTTAATTGAACAGTATATTAATGCCTTAATTTTAATTGTAGCAAGAAATTTAGCACAGTCTCCGTTGCCGGAAGAAATTTCAGAAATTTCAGAATCGAAAATTGTTAATATCCTGCAATATATCCAGGATTCCATTTATGAACCTGAAAAGCTGAAACAGGAACGGATCGGAGCTGCTTTTGGTTTGTCAAAGACCTATGTAGGCCGATATTTCAGAAAACATACGGAACAGACATTACAGGAGTATATTGCACAGTTTCGGCTGAATATTATTGAACATAAGCTCCTGTATACTAATATGCGTATTGGCGAAATTGCATTTGAACTTGGTTTTACTGATGAAAGCCACCTGAATCACCTGTTCCGGAAATACCGTACTATGACGCCTACAGAATTTAGAAAACGGAAATCAGTAACAGAAGAATAAGCAATATTAATCGTCGTTTCCAGTGTTTTTTTATTCCTTATTTCTGTTTTTTACAATGAAACCTGCAGCGGGGTTCATTATTGATATAAATATCATTTATGTTATTTCGTTATATAAAACAAAAAAATATTGGCAATGAGGTGTTTATATTAATAATATTTACTAAATTTATTAAATATTTAAGGCTGTGCCTTAGATATTACAGGGGTATCATATAAAAGTGAAATTTTTAACTAAAAAACTAAAAAATATAAATGAGTAGTAGTATCCAAGATGAATTTAAAGTCTTTAAAGACGAACTGAAGAAACTTAATATTGAAGTGCAGAAAGTAGTAAAAGTAGGAAACGGAAGCATGGATTTCCATGAAGTTTTCTACAAATCGCCGAGGTATGAAGAGGTGAAGACTGTATATGTCCAGCGACATAATTTAGACAGTATGATAGAAAAATTTAAACAAGCTTATCATTAAAAAATATAACCGGCGCCGCAGATTCTCTGTGGCGCCGGTTTCTTATCGTTATATCATTAATCTTTATCCAGTGTTGAGGTCTTTTGAGTATCTTTCATTCTTGCATATACCAACAGAGAAAAGAAAATACATCCGGTAATATACCAGTAAAAATAATTCTCATTTCCCGCTTTTTTAAACCATAAAGCAATATATTCTGCTGTTCCTCCAAAGATGGCTACTGTAAGAGCATAGGGAAGCCCCACACCAAGAGCTCTGATCTCGGAAGGGAAAAGTTCAGCTTTTACCACTGCATTGATGGAAGTATAGCCACTCACAATAATTAATGAGATCATGATCAGAAAAAAGGCAGCCCACATAGAGGTAGTGGTGCTGAGTGCAGTAAGAAGCGGAACCGTGCATAAAGTTCCCAGAATTCCAAATCCCAGTAATAGCGGACGCCGGCCTATTTTATCGGAGAAAGCTCCAAATGCAGGCTGAAGACAGGCAAAAATAAATAAGGTGACGAATGAGATCAGGGTAGATTCTTCTTTGCTCAGATGAACTGTATTGACCAGAAATTTTTGCATATACGTTGTGTAAGTATAAAATGCAAGTGTTCCGCCTAAGGTAAGCCCTACCACAGTAAGCAGCGCCTTAGGATATTTCAGAAGTTCTTTTACGGTTCCTTTTTTATTTTCACTGATTTCTTTTTTATTTTCAAATGCTTCCGTTTCATGAAGATTGGAACGGAGATATAATGCAATGACAGAGAGTACGGCTCCGATGACGAAAGGAATTCTCCAGCCCCATTCTTCCAACTGGGCCTCCGTGAGTAATATTTTTTGAAGAATCAGCTGGACTCCCAATGCAATAAGTTGCCCTCCGATAAGAGTTACATATTGAAAACTGGAATAAAATCCTCTTCTGTCCTGGGTTGCCATTTCACTGAGATAGGTGGCTGAAACGCCATATTCGCCGCCTACACTTAATCCCTGAAGTAATCTGGCAATAAGAAGTAATGCCGGAGCAAGAATTCCTATAGTTTGATATGTTGGAGTAAGTGCAATGAGAAGCGAACCGAACGACATCAGTAAAACAGAGACTGTCATTGCTTTTTTCCGGCCTATTTTATCAGCAATACTTCCAAATACCCATCCTCCGATGGGACGCATAAGAAATCCAACGGCAAAGATTCCTGCGGTATTCATCAGCTGGGCATTGAGATCAGAATCCGGAAAAAAAGAATGGGAAAAATAAATGGCAAAAGCCGCATAGGCATACCAGTCGTACCATTCTACAAGATTTCCGATGGATCCGCCAACAATGGCTTTAATTCTCTGACCCGAAGTGATAGGGGATGAATTCATAAACTAGGCTTTAATAGAAAATCAGTTTTTACCGAATATCCTTTTTATTTTAGTCAATAATCCCTGTTTCTCAGAAACAGATTGAACGGGAGGTTCGGCTGAGCGGTTCGGCTGTTCCTGAACTTCTATTTCTTCTTCAGTCTCAGCTTCAGAGGACTCGAATGCAGAATCAATAATGGATTGTACCAGGCCGGCTGCATCTTTGCTTTCCTTGATATGAATTCTGTTGGGTTCCTCTAGTGTTTTTCCCGTGATTCTTTCAAAATGAATTTTAGCTTCATTAAAAATGGCAATTTCGGCCTCAGGCCTGTCATCCACATGTATCGTTTCCGGAATAAGCCCTGAGCTGTTACGTACAGATTCACATTCAAAATCACTTAGGATACCCTGGTAAATGGGAACCACCATTTCTATGGGAGCTACCTTTTCGTAGCTTTCTGCAAGCTGAAGCATATCTTCTCCCACTTCGTATTTCTGAAGAGTATTATCCACAGCATGGGTTACTTTAGCCTTCGCCGTAGAAAGATTGGCAACTGCTTTTTCCTGTTCCGGAGTATTTTTAAGGATATTAATTAATTCCTGAATACGATGTCTGATTTCAGGATCTATTTTATAAATATGTTCAGCGTGGGTAAGAGGAACACCATGGCTCATCGCTGCTAATGAAGCTTCCTGAACGTGAAGTCCCATCGTAAAGGCAAGCTCCACAACAACTTTAATAAATTGTGCTAGCTGTTCTCTGTCTAATTCCGATTTTGCAAGAGCCTGATAAAGCTTAGATCCTTCTGTAAATTCTGCCTGATATTTTTCAGGGGTAAAGCTGTGCTCATTTAAATGAACAGTTTTTCCATCTAATATATCTGATAAATAAGTGTATATCTGAAATTCTTTCTGGCTTTTGAGTTCCCCCTTTAATTCCTCAAATTTGTTTTCTCTAATTAATTCTGTCATTTTCCTGTTATAATGACGAGCAAGATACAAATTTCGCTAAAAAATAAAACCATCCTTAAAAAAGGACGGTTTTGATATTGTATTTGTTTTAAAATCTATATCCCAGAGAAAGGCCGCTTCTGAAGCCTGCCCAAGGTCCGTCTACTCTTATTTTAGCACCATTGGCATTGGTTTCTACGGTATATTTTACAAACGGAATGTCCAGGTTTTCTATTTCTTTTTTCAGCTGTGCCTGCATATCCGGAGTAAGAACATAATCGCTGGTCATTGTAAAATCTCCTTTTCCGCTTCCGTAATGAGCTCCGGCGATCCAAAAATCAAGCACCAGATTCTGATTTCGGGTGAGGAAGAATTGTACTCCAACCATAAGCCCGCCGCTGTTCCCGTTTGTTTTTCCCTGTCCCTTCAGAGGAACCTGATAGGTGATACCATTGGGGCCGTTATAGTCATAATAAAAATCAAAAGTATTGGATGAAACATCAGAATACCGGTAGTACGGAGCAATATAAAATCCTTTTCCATAGCCTTTTCCAAGGTAGAATCTGGGCTCTATGGTGATATGGGTAGCTTTTACTCTTAAATTTTGAAATCTTTTTTCATCTTCATCCTTTAAAAAAGAATTGATAAAAGGAACTTTTCCTTCCGGCATGGTACCAAAGCCAACATTTACTGAAAACCATTGATTGATAGCTCTTTCATAAGACAGATTGATATTTCTGAATGCATAAGCCGTAACATTCGTCTTAATGATATTCATTTTTTCTGTCGGAGTTGTTTGATTTTCCTGTGCTCCGGCTTGTGAAAACAGGGCACAAAAAATTAATATCATTGCTTTTTTCATGATCTTATATTTTGTGGTGTTGAAATAGTACCAGCAAAAAACGGGCTGAATTTAACATAATAATATTAATTAACAGAAAAAAATACGGGTGAATATTCATTATTTAGATGGTTTTTATTATTTGTAGCCACCATGAATATAATGTAATGAATAAGATGCTTGGTCTGTCTTAACAGTATATTCCATTCTGTATGAAAAAATTGATATATACTGTATGCATTCTTTATGGAACACTGATGTTTTCACAAGAGAAAGTGATTGATACTGCTGACGTATCAAGGACAAAAGAAATTCAGGAAGTTATTGTAAAGTCACAACGCAAAAAACAGTTTGCAGATAAATCGGTGTATACTTTTGATAAAGAAGCTCTTGAAAAAGCCCGGTATGCAAAAGACCTTCTTCAGACTCTTCCTGAGCTGCAACTGGATCCTGTGGCCAATACGATTACCAGTACAAAAGGTGGAGCCACTTTATTTCTTATTAACGGAATTGAAGCTACAGATCTTCAGATTCGCAGCGTGAGCCCTTCGGAAGTTCTTAAAGTTGAATATTATGATATTCCGCCGGCAAGGTGGGCGACAAGGGCTGATACGGTGGTGAATATTCTGACAAGATCTGTCGAGACCGGATATGTTTTCGGAACAGATGTTTCTTCCGCTTTGAATACGGGATTTGTAAACGCTTCTGCCTATGCCAATTTTACCAAAGGAAAAAATAATATAGGCCTTGAGTATTCTCTAAACATGAGAGACTATAATGACAGAAGAGTAAACAGCATCTATGATTACCGGCTGAATGGTAATCATTACCGTTCGGATGAAAACAGAACAGACCATTTCGGATATACCTCCCAGAATATTGCTTTACGTTATACCAGAATGGTTTCGGATGATTATGCATTTCAGGCTAAATTAAATATGGATATTTTCAGCAGATTTTCCAAAGGAGCGGGACAGAGTGTTTTTATGAAAGATGATTTCAGTGAGGAACATGCTATGTTTAAAAATAACGGATCTGATTATGCCATCCCCAAACTCGATGTATATTATTCTAAAAAAATAGGCGGGAAAGACGAGGTAAGTATTAATCTGGTAGGATCACATTATACAACCAATAGCTCGGAAACCGCTAAAGAGTGGATGGTAAGTTCGGGACTTTCCGTATATGATAATGATATGGTCTTGAAAGCTAAACAAACGAGTGTTGTAGGAGAACTGGCCCATATTCATGATTTTAAATCAGGAAAACTTTCATCCGGATATCGCATATCAAGGTCTTCTATTTCCAATGATCTGAATAATCTTGCAGGGTATTCACTGTATCGTGTGGATTATCTGGAACAATATTTTTATACTGAATATTCCGGGAAAATTGATAAACTGACTTACCGAGTAGGAGTAGGGCTTACCAATATCCATAATAAGAGTGCGGAAAATACGTTTGATGAATGGACGTTTACGCCCAAACTTATTGTAGGCTACCAATTTAAAAATAATCAGAGCCTTCGTTTTACAGGAAGCTATAATCCTGTGAGCCCGTGGAGTAATGCGCTCAGCAGTAATGTAGTACAGCTGGCTCCCAATATTGTGCAAAGAGGGAACCCTTTCCTGAAATCACAACAGGTTTTTTCTAATTCACTGACTTATTCTCTGAATAATCAATATTTTGATTTTAATGCTGCGCTGTTCTACCGTTTCACAGATAGGGTGATTAATCAGTATTACGTGCAGGATGATACATTGGGCGGTTATGCCCTGACGTATGAAAACGGGAAAAACGGACAAAGGTACGGACTGCAGTTAACCGGTTCTTATAAACCTTTCGGAAATAATTTACTGGTAGTAAAAGCTGTCATTACTCCTACTTCAGAAACTATAAAAACAAGTGCGGGAGCCCTGATTAAAAACGATTATCTGGGAAATTATTTTATATTGTCCTCAGAGTATCAATCTTTTTCAGTTCAATACCAGTTTAATTTTCCGGTGTATAGCCTGAACGGAGCATTTCTTAATACAAATGAAAACCAGAATCATGTTTTTCTCAGTTATAAACATAAAAACTGGACTTTCTCTACAGGAATGTACTGGATCGGAATGCCTTCGGAGTATCAGACAAGAAGCCTTTCTGAGAGCCTGGTTGATTACAGACTTCATACGAGAATCATGAACAATAAATCAATGTTTATTCTGGGGCTTAGTTATGATTTCTCAAAAGGAAAGAAAACCGACCTCCAGAGAAAACTGAACAACGAAACGGCTCCTGCTGCTACCTTTTAAATGAAGACATTTTTAATTGATTTCCTGATGAGTTTCATGTTCTTTTTTGCTTCCGTATTTAAATTAAACAACCGTCCGATAGGGATCGGACGGTTGCTCTGTGCGTTATTCAATATAAGTCTAATTGCTGATAATCATTTTGCGGTAGGCATAGATATCTTCAATGGTAACGACTGTCATTCCTTTTTTGATGGCAAAGTCAGCGATTTCGGGAAGTCTTGCCATAGAGCCGTCTTCATTGGTGAGCTCACAAAGTACAGCATCATCACCCAGATTGGCCATTTTTACAAGATCTACACTGCCTTCCGTATGGCCGCGTCTTTCAAAAACACCGCCTTTTTTGGCAATTAAAGGAAAAACATGTCCCGGACTGGCAATATGCTCGGCTACAGCATTGGCTGCAACTGCTGTTCTGATGGTGGTTACACGGTCTTTTGCTGAAACTCCTGATTCTACACCTTCTCTTGCCTCAATGGTAATGGTAAATGCAGTCTGGTTTTTGGAATTGTTGTTTTCCACCATTGGACGAAGGTTGAGGTGGCGGCTTTTTTCTTCAGAGATACATAAGCAGACAATACCGCTGCATTCGCGGATCAGAAGTGCCATGTCCTGTTCTGTAATGGTGGAAGCAGGAAAGATGATATCGCCTTCGTTTTCACGGTTTTCATCATCTACTAAAAGAATCCCTTTTCCCTGTTGTAATGTTTGAAGTGCTTTTTCAACACGATCTTTGGAGGTAGCTCCGAATTGTTCTAATAATTTTTCCATGTTATTTTACTGTTAAAAGCTAAAATAGTCTTCGGTACATGGAAATGAAATACAATACAATAAGAGTCCATAAGGAATCTTACTGATCATCTCATTTTCTTCTCCCATCCAGACTTTAACTGTCGGTTTTGGAATTTCACCAAATCAGTCCCTTCAGATGAAAGGAGTCGCGGACTGTAACCGCCGGTAGGGAATTTCACCCTGCCCCGAAGAAAACTTATACTAAGTTTTGCTGTATGTTTTAATTTAAATTTTTATTTCATTGATTTTATTTAACGCACAGGCTGCTAATTTCGGGAAGTTTTCTGACATGGAAAAAAAAATTGATCGGATACGGTAATAAATATTTGGTAAAACCTATTTTATGTACAGGATTATGCTGTTTCGTAATTTTTCAGATAGGCAACCATTTTCTTCTCCACAAGGTCTGTAATTGAATCGGCTATTTCGATGACTTTAGGTGGTTGATGATCATGAGCAAAAATATATACATGCTGACTTTCCCAATGATATAAGAGCTGATCTCCATCGCCATACATCCAAAATTCACCTAAGATGAGATAAGGTACCTTTTGTACGATTTGATGACTTAAGTCTGAAAAATCTATTTCTATTCCTTCAAGTTTTAGCTTGGAGATATTTTTGTAGAATAAGATCAGATCGGCCGGTAATTGTATGGAAAGTTCTTTTTCTTTATGTTGAATATCTTTTGAGCTGATACCTGCTTCAATTATATCCGAATCACTATATGATTTTGTTAATTGTCTAAAAAATTTAGGATACACATTTTTTAAATACTCAAATTTATTTTCAACGATTTTCCGGAGCCATTGTTCTTTTTCTTTTTCAGCTTTACAAAAATCAGCAAATTCCTTTTCCCATCTTTTTTGATAAAGATCAGAAAAATGAACGTTTATCTTTTGTGATTCCAGCCATTCAAAAGCTCCCAGCTGCCCAATGTATAAATTTCGGATTCCGCTGAAACTATCTTTAGGCTTTATTTTAAGAAAAGCCAGCCTGCCACATATCTTTTCCAATTGATCTGTATGATCCCTGAACCAGCCTGCCCATTCTTCGGCAGTAAGTCGGCCTTCCGTCAGCTCAGAAAGCCGGCTGATTATTGTTTGTCGTATCATGTTTTTTTTTAGATTAATGTTTTTAAAACCTGATCTAAAATGGTATTGAATTCTTCAGGTTTTTCAAGCATCGGGTAATGGCCGGTCTCAGTGATGGAAGTATAGTCGTAATCTTTCAGGTATTTGCGGTTATTTTCAAGATGAGTCGGAGTAGTATCGGAATTAATTGCTCTTACAGGAACCGTAACCTGTTCTGCAATGGTACGGAAATCTGTTTTATATAAAGGGCGAAGCGTATTAATTGCCATTTCAGGCTCATTTTGAAGAAATTCATCAGAGACTCTTTCTTGTACTGAAGGAGGAGTGTTTTCACTAAACAGATATTGCGGAAGGAAATTCTTCACGGCATTTTTGAAATCGTGACGATAATGAGAAAACAAAAGCAATTCAGCCTGTTCTTCTGTAAATGTTTCACTTAAATTTTTTAAGGTATCTATTAAGACTAAAGCTTTTACCTTTGGGATTTTCAAAGCTGCTTCAAGAACATAGGCCCCGGACATGGAATGTCCTACGAGTATCATCTCTGATGACTGTATGTCATCAGCTACCGTTTTAATATCATTCGCATATTGCTCACTTGTCCAGTCTTTTCTTGAGGTATCTGATTTTCCGTGCCCTGCCAAATCGAGTTGTACAATGTGATAAAGGTCTTTGAAATATTCCTGTTGATCTGCCCACCATTCTGTGTTTCCCAGCCATCCGTGAATGAAGATCAGTGTCGTTTTTCCGTTTCCGGATTCCTGATAATGAATTTTTTGTCCGTCTGCTGAAACTGCATATTTTTCCATGACTTTTAATAATATTAGTGATTGTTCTTTTGGTCAGTTAATTTATAAAAATGATAAAGCCTTATCGACTGGTGGCGTAAAGAAGTTCTGTATTTTCAATTACCATTTCCAGATTTGTGGCTCATTCTTCCATATCAGCAGCCTGAAGTCTTCATAAAGATTTCCGTTGCCGATTGTGTGGGAATCCCGCTGTTCTTTTTCCAGTTTCAGCTGATGTAAAATTCCGGAATGAGCACCTACCCAAAGTGTTTCTTCATCGTCAGATATCGTCATGCCCGATATCGTGGAGCCCAGAAAATATCTCCAGAGACGATTGCCGTTTTTGTCAAACGCTTTAATATAGCCATAAGCATCACCAAGAATATAATAGTCTTTTACGGCAACTCCTGCATATACTCTCATCTCTTCATCAATGAGCGTGAAATCATCGCTCTCCGTATACGCTTCAATATCCGCTCCTGTATACTGGTCTGAATTGATTCCTATTGTGATCCCATTATAGAAATGACACGAATTGGTAATCAGCTGGCTGTCATCTTTTGAAAACAGACAGAAATGAGGGTAAGAAGATTGTGGTCCGATGGCTCCGATAGGATTTCCTTCAGCATCCAGTATCCTGTGATCATAGCCCTGATCACCCACTGCGATATAAGAATTGTCATTGGACAATGCTGCATTTTCCATATCGATTTGGGAAGTCCATTCATCATCATTGTCTTCATTCACCGGATGTATTAATTTTTTCTCCTTTCCGGATATCAGAAAAATTCCTTCTGATGAGACTATGAGTACTTTACTGCCGTCATTAAACGGAGTTATTTCCGTAATTCCGAAATCGGGGTTTTCATCCAGTTCAAACTGGTTGATAAGTTCCCCGTCCCAGTCTTTATAGACTGAGATATGCTGTCCTCTGGCTATGGCAAAGATATTTCCCTTTTTTGATTTCCCAATGGCATGGATGTTTTCATTAAGTCTGGTAATCTGCCCGTGGTCAAGAAGGTAAGCCTGCCTTTTTTCATAAGACGTTCCTGTAAGAAAGACTATTTTTTGATCGGAAATGAACTGCAGATGTTCAATACTCTGGGATTGGGCATTTAGTAAAGGAATGATCGGAGTATAGGCAGGAGGAAAATTTTTTCTGAAATTTTCAATGTCATTATTCCGGTTGGCCTCTTTAAGCATTTCAAAAACCTGTCCGGCCAGGTTTGCTCTGCTGTCTTCAGGCTCTTTCCCTTTCCAGTTTTCCCAGCCATTTTTTTCACCGAATTCAACCATTTCATTGATTTCTGTGGCATAGCGCTCTCCTTTTGAGAACCATTCTTTTTGGATGTCAGTGTTGTTCATTGAACCGTATTTTGTTATCAGTGAAGCTAACTTACAAAAAATAAATGGGTAAGACCGGTTTTGTATATAATGATGGCTTACAGACAAAAATATATGCAGTACCATTCATAAAAGGCAGAAAGAACAGTAAGGAGGTTTTCAGAATATCAACAATTTTAAAGGTTATTAATACCCGTTTGTGGATAAATTATCCACATTGTGTAAAACTTACCTGCTATTAAAGTGCCATGAATACTAGGATTTTAATTGTTTTTGTAGGATGGGTTAAAATGGATATAAAAAAGTTATCCACAATTTATTCACAAAATATAGGCAGCCTCCGAATTGTATATGAAAGAAGAAATAACAAAAAACGACTCCCATAGAGAGCCGTTGTCCTGAATTTATTTTTCAAGCATAATTTTTTCTTTTTCTTTCTGAAACTCTTCCTCAGATAAAACTCCGGAATCTTTTAGTTCTTTTATCTTTTTTAATCGGTCATATTTAGTTTCTGAAGCCTGGCTTTGAATTTTTTCTTTCGGTATGAATTCTTCAGGAATAATGATTTCACCGGATTTTATAGCGTTTTCAATATCCACTTCATAATTGATGAGTCCGCTGCCGATTTTGGCATAATAAACAAATCCGTTTTTTTTATTTCCGCGCGGCATTATTTTTTTCACTTTGAAACTAAGCCCGGAATTGTTTCTTTTAAAAGAATTAGCCTGATTGGCCAGCCCCTGATAGCCTGTCGTGGAAGAATAATTGAACACGGAAGAAGCGTTGGTTCTGATAAACTTGAAATCCCCATCATTCATGGATCCGGTTCCTATTTTTAGATCAAGTCCTTCATAAACTTTAAATCCTACTGAGGTAGTGAGGGTATCATTTTCAAATTTCGGTGCATTTTGCGAATAGTAAATTCCGAAGAATAAAAGAGCAAAAGACAATAATAACTTTTTCATAGCTTTATATTTAATTATCAAAAAATATTGAGAACCAAAAGTAAAATGAATTCAAAAGTTTACCTTACGGGAATCCCTTATGGGTAGATGTAAATGATATTTTTCAGGACTTCTGTATCCGGAAGAGATCCTGGTGATTTATTGGTTTTGAATGAAGTTATAAGACAGGATATTTATTTCTGGTCTTTATAAATATTCCAGAAGTTGAAATCCGTCATCGGAGCATCGGTTATTCCGATATTTCGTCCCATGGTTACAATTTGTCCTCTGTGGTAGGTACTGTGGAGAATGGCATGTTGAATATATTCGTACTTTGAAAAATCACATTGAAACCACTGCGACTCAATTTTCACATTTTTTGACAGGTCTTCTTCAGATAAATTTTCCACATAATCTACCAGTTTCTGTGAATTGTTTTTAATGGCATTGAAAACATCTTCTTTAGTAGTAAATGTCGCGGTTTTTTCAAAATCAAATTCGTTGTTTTCTGCAATGTGGCTCCACCAGTATTCCTGTGTCTGCCAGATATGATGTAATGTTTTCAAAATGGTCGGAAAACTTGAGATGGTTTCCTGATTAAGCTGTTCATCAGACTTTGTGGATAACCAGTCGATATATTTATTGACTACCCAATTATTGTACTGAACGCTTTTGGTGGTTAATGTTTTTAAGCTCATAATGATTCGTATTTTGTTGATTTGATATTGGTGAAATTATAATCCGAAATGCCGGTCTTTATTTATATTTTCAGGATTAATTAAGGCTTTATTGCTGTAAGTTGCAGCTTCAAACTCATTGATATTCACAGACGAAAAAGAAATATCAGGGAGCAATTCCGTCAGACGAATGCTGATATGCCTGGATAGCCCGGCTTTTTGCTCGGTGCTTCGTCCTTCCATAATGTACCCGAAGACATGCAGAAAATTTTTTTTATGTTCTCCCAACCGGTAATATTGATAGGTCTGAAGCCTTACCTTGATGTCGTGGGTCGCAAATAGACCTGTATCATCAGCTGCTTCGTATACTGCATTCATTATTTCCTCCGCTGTTTTTTGCTGAAGAATATTTTCCGAACAGTCTATGATGAAGTGAGGCATATTGCTATTTTGTTTGTTGATTTTGAGGTATATAAAATTAATGAAAATGTGGAATGATTGTTAAAATAAAACCGTTCTATTTTTAGAACGGTTTTATTTTCATTGAACAGATGATTTGATGCTGTACTTAGGTTTCATCTTGTTGGTCATATCCAATAGGATATCATAATTACCCTCTTTTTCTATTTGAAAATTATAAGCATCCATGGCAACGGTTTTACCATCATTATTTAAACCAAGGCTATATCCCCAGTCATTGTCAAATCTGAATTTAAATTCTCCCTTTTTTAATGGATAATTTTTAAGGATATGAATGTCGGGGTTTTTTAGGTCTGTTGTCATCTCAATATCTTTGCCATCCCAACCGGAAGGTGTGGCATCTCCTATAATTCCCCACGAAAAATTTCCTGTGATTCTTTTTCCTGTTTTGATACTGCCGTCTCTGAAATGAATAACAAGTGAGTTCATTTTTCCCGTATTATCAGGCTGGAATTTGAAAGTAAAGTTGTTAGCCAGTTGATAGAAAGTATCAGAAATGGGTAATAATGAGCACCAGGGATAATTTTTTTCTCTGAATATCAACAGTCCATCAATAACATCTACAAAGAAAGTGGTGCTTCCATCTGAGTATGTTCCGGATAATTTTTTTTGATTTTGCGGGCTGATTTTTCCCGTTTGCGGAATAGTATATGGTTTGTCATAAAGAATACTTTCAATTTGAGGAATAATGGAATCAGTATGTGATAATGCGGAATTTGACAATGCAATAACGCAAATATCATCGTCTAATACCTGATAATATCTGCTTCGGTAACCCGGGCCGCCACCATCATGCCCGACTCTTTTTTTGCCGTACAGTTCTGAACTCTCAAAACCTAATCCATAATGATCATTGAGGTACGGAGTAAAAGCCTTTTCTCTGGTTTCTTTTTTCAGAATCTTATTATTTTTCAGAGCTTCATTAAATGTAAAAAGATCTTCAACCGTAGAATACATGGCTCCTGCAGAAAACGGATGATCGGTTTTGAAACGTAATGCTTCGCTGGAAATATGATCAGATAAAAATTCATATCCTAAAGTTTTGTTTTCACGGGTCACATTATTGAAATGAAATCCCGTATTTTTCATTTGCAGTGGCTTCAGGATGTAGTTTTCAATAGCTTCATCATAATTTAAACCACTTACTTTTTTGATGATATATCCAAGAATATAGTATCCGGAATTGGAATAATCCCATTTCTTACCCGGTGAAAAATTGAGTGGCTTTGTGGAAATATATTTTATAAATGTTTCTTCATTGACTGTTTGTTCGGAAGCCGTTTCATTGGGAATTCCGGAAGTATGGGAAAGAAGGTTGGCAATGGAAATACTGTCTCCTTTCGGAAAACCGGGATAATATTTCGAAAGCTTATCATTTAAAGATAATTTTCCTTGTTCTTCCAGTTTCAGAAGAACTATTGCCGTGAACATTTTTGTTGTGGAAAAGATTCTGTAAAGACTGTTGTTGGTATTTTTTTCTTTTTTTAAAACATTTCTGTATCCATAACTGTGCTCAAAAATAATTTTACCTTTTTGGGCAATAAGAACAGATCCGCTGAATTGTCCGGATTTTTCATAGGTATTGAGTAATTTTTCAATTTGTTCCGCTTTTTGGGAAAAAACGGGATGAGTTGCCAGGGCAAAGATAAGGCAGGTTAAAAGAATCTTCATGTATTTTTTAAGTAAGACAAGCGTAAACAACGGGGTATTACATGTTTTTGAAAAAAAATAGCCGTTACATTGCTTCGTGACGTTTTGAGTTTAGTATTTTTTATTCATCTGATCCACAATTTCTTCCGCCCTGTCTTTTGTGATCCAATCCACAATTCTTATTTCTTCCCGATTATTATTAATGAGAACCACAGAATAGGTAGCACCGCTCCATGAGATGTTATAACGGACTCCAGATTTGTATTTTTCCACTGCAAAATCTTTTGCGGAGACAGAATGAATTTCCTTTTTAAGAAAGATTCTGGGTTGGGTAAATAATTTATTTTTATAGCGGATTAAGATTCTATCGGGTTCAATGGTGAGGATGGTTTTTCCGAAGGTATTCCACAGCCATATATAAAGAAATAGAATAAAAAATGCTGCAAAAGGAAGTATCGCCTGGATGCCGGCAACAGGAATAAGAATTAAAATAATAACCAGAGTCATACATAAACCCATTCCCATAATAATGGTGATGAGCCAATTGATTTTATTTTTTATGCTTATGGTCATTAGGGAAGGAGAAACTGTGGTTTAGTTTTTTCTTTCGTATAATGATGTTTTTTCGACACCGGAATTGTAAAGGGTTGGCGATTTTGGGAAAAGATCCCAATCCGGAAGGTGAGTGGCCATTTCTTCACCTAATTTTACAAATCATTTGGTATCCTGAGTGTTAAATTCATAACTGCTTTTTTCGGTAATGATTTCCAAACCTGTTTGCCGGCTGGAAAGAACCGGAATACTGAAGTAATAGACAGAAACAATTTCATTCCATTTTATATACTCTTTTGAGTTTTCTTTCAGGACATAAAAACCATCTTCCCTATATTGAAATATTCCATCTTCCGTATAAAGTCTGCTCATTTCTTTTTCAACAGATTCATAGTCTTCTTCATCACCCGGAGCGTAGATTTTTGCTCCTGCAAAACAAATAGCGACAAAACATAGGAAAATAATGGCATATGACATTTTTTCACTGTCAAAAACAGGATAATTAAAGAGCACTAAAACTATAATTGCAGAGCTTATAACAAGAATTTTTTTCATAACTATTTTCTAAGTTTCGTAGATAAGTTGTACCACGCCGGATTTGAAAACATTGGTTTTGATTAATTTTAGATTCAATCTTTCTGTCAGATCTTCAAACAAAGGTTTTCCGCTTCCTAAAGCAACCGGATGAACAGATATTCTGTAAACATCCACCAGATTATTCTGGATAAATGTTCTGATCAGGCTTGCTCCGCCGTATAGCCAGATATTTTTGCCACCCTGATTTTTTATTGCTGAAACTTTCTCCACAATATCAGAGGTAATGAAAGTCGCATTTTGATCTTCCCTGTTTTGGCCTGAAAATACAAATTTTTCTTTTGAATGAACTGTCTTCCAGAGTTTTTGATCTTCAGGATCCGCATGTTCCTCAGGCTGATAATTTCCCCAGGTGTCATAGCTTATTCTTCCATAAAAAATAGTATCAATATCCGAAAGAAATCCATCAAAATCCATATCATCATCCATAATGCACCAGTCCACTTCTCCGTTGGGACCTTCGATAAATCCGTCTAGAGTAGTGGCAAGATCTAAGATTATTTTTTTCATATAAGAATCATTTTTTTGTGTACACAGCAAAGGTAGTTTTTACTTTTTTTATCCGGAAGACTGCATGGATCATTCTTCCGTTAAAATCAGGACTATAGATTTTCTATTTGCAATTTTAATCATTGTAATGGGCAAAAAAACCGCTCTAAGAATAGAACGGCCGGTATTTTACGGGAAGCGTATATTATTCTGTAATAATAGCTCCTTTAGGCTGAAATTCAGAAGAACTTGAATTATTATTGTTGTTGTTGGAAACCGCATTCAACATAGCCATATTTCTTGCATGCGCTTCTTCCTGCTCGCGTCTTTCAATTTCCTGAATCTGATTTGAAATTAAAAGATTATGATTATTTACTTTTGAAGGAATGGTAAATAAATCGATAAGTGCCCAGACTCCTAATCCTCCCAGGGTAAACCAATATAAAATCTGAAGCCCCCATTTTCCAAGGTATGCATAGTGGCATCCTACAAAAAACCAGCATAAATAAGCGGTTCCGGTTGATTTCATTTGGGACATCAAAAAATGTTTGTTCATCTTTAAAAGTTTTTAAGGTTATTGTATTAGTTTTTGTGCTTTTCAGCAAAATTGCAAAGAGGCCGAATTTACATATTCTTCTGATATGAATGAGAGAAAAATGAATTTATTTTAATGTGATTTTTGTAATTACCTGACAATCAAATGTATATAATGTATATTGCGATTGGAAAATATAGGACTTATGCTTAATGTTTTTGTTCAATACCGTATTGCAGAGCAGTTTTGAGAACTTCAAGGTTGAGATCCCTGAGTTTTTTGAATTTAATGCAGTATCCTGTTACCTCTGCTTTACCTATCTTTCCGGCCAATGTTTTGGAAAGGTAAGTTTTATCATCAATTCCCAGAATATATACAGAAATTCCGGTTGTGTTGGCGCTCATCCCGATCTGATAAAAGTCTTTTGTTGTTCCGTCAGCATACCGAATACTGCGAAGCCCGTAACCGATATTGGGATTGGAAACTAGTTTTCCGGTCTCATTTCTGCCATCCAGAAACCATAATCTGCATTCCGGCATAAGTTCCAGAATAATGCGGTGGAGCTCCTGCATATCGTTACGTTTAAGTTCCGGCTGAGAAGTGATGTATTCCAGGATTTGGGTTGGGATTGTCATCATAAAATGAGGAGTGATTATCCGGATAAAATTAGTTTTTAATTCTCAAACTTTTTGAATGCCTTTGTATTTTACTGATAGGATGCATTGAGTTCATCGATTTTTTTCCTTAAATCTTTCAATGTAAACCGGTCGGGATCACATTGTGCTGAAGGAATTTCATGTTCAAAGAGAAAATCATTAAAATCATCACAGTCGCGGAAAATATTAAGTTCTTTATTTTTTAAATCCAGGACTATTCCTTTGTTATTTCCGCTGATAAGCTGAGTCAGGGAATTGAGTTCACTCAGAAGCCCTTTGTTCCATATACTTCTCACACTTTCCTCAAAATATAAGAACCTGCCGTAGGATAAAACTTTGCAGAATCTTGAATACACATCAGCCTCATATGTCTTATCTTCTTTGTTGGTATATTTTCTAAAGGTCTGAAAATACATTTCTCCTTTGTAGGAAACAGCCAGTGGTTTTCTTATTTTCCGGTCATCTTGTTTGTCATAAAAAAAAACTTTATCAGGTAGTGTGGCAGCATCATTTTTTACGGCAGTTTTGAAATAAATGTCTTCGGCTGAGCTTGGGGTTTTTTGGAGAACCTCTTCCAGGGTCATATATATACCTTCCGGGAATTCTCCTTTTTTTATTGATAGGTATTCTTTTTTCTGGGCAGTAATCCCATTGAAAATTAAGAAGAGAAAGGCAAAAATATACAGCTTCATGAATGCTTGTTTTGGGGTCGGTTAATTAGTTTTTCCAGGGATTAAATTACAAAAAATACGGAGTGAAAACTGAGGAAAGAAAAAGGTTAACTTTTATTTAATCTTCGTATTCAGACGAAGAAATCATGGAAGAACAAAAATAAACCCACACTGATTTTTCAGTGCGGGTGATGTATAAATAATATTGTTTTTTATTGGTTCCACATGGATTGGTAATGTTCCAACTGAGCCATTTCTTCGGCCATGAAAGAGGGATCATTGTGCTGAACTCTCAGCTGCTGAATGACATCAACGCTGGCCAGAACACCCTGTGTAAACCAGGGAAACTCACTGGCCAGAGCATTCAATTTAGCCAAAGCTTTCAGGCTTTCCCCGTGGTTGGAAAGAAATACGGCGTGCTCAAATCTGAATACAGGGCACCAGTAATATTCTTCTGCCATTTTTTGCCAGGTTTCTTCATCGCATTTTCCAGCAATTAAAAAGTTGATGGCGTATATTGAAGAATCTATATAGCCTTCAGAAAAGACAAAATAATTGAGCAGACCAATTTCTTCTTGATCACCCTCAGACTTGATTTTATTCTCAATAAGTTCGTTGATCAGCTGATGAGAGCGTTTTTTATCATCATCATTTTGCGAAAGATGTAAGACATTGGCATATTCAATTCTGACAATATCTAAATCCGGCCTCAGTTCATAAGCTCCTTTGGCGTAATGTAATGCATTAGGAATGGCATCCAGTGTACGGTAAAGTTTGGACAGCGCAATGATTAATCTGATGTCCTGAAAATCCTCCTGATTAATATGGGTTTTCTGAAAATCAACTGCTTTGAGTGAGTGCCTGTCTTTTACGAATCGTTCGATAACCTGCCATTTCTGTAATTTATTAAATTCAGTTTCATCCCACTGTTCAAAAAGGACCGATTTTCTGTCCCATACAGAGCGGATCTGTTTCCATTGGCTGAAAGTGTAATTAAAAGCTTCATGTTCCTGATAAAGATTTCCTTTATCATCCTGCAGGTTAAATTCAACGTTGTAATCCGGAGAAGAATAATACTGTCTGATCGAGTGATAGACTTCTTCTCTGAATAATTCGGGAGTATTGGTTTCTATTTCAGGATCTTCTGAAGTTTTGTTTAGCATTTTTAAGAACAGGTCCTGATCTTTTTGAGATAAAGACTGGAGTTTTTCCGTTGCTTTTTTCTCAATAACTTCGGTATTTTCAGAGAAATTACGGGTTTCATTTTTCTTTTCAGTTTTCCCGAAAAGTTTTTTAAATAGGCTCATAGTTTTTTTATATAAAATGAAGAAAAAGTAGGGATACTGAATACTGTATCAGATTTCCGGTTTCTTTTTCAGAGGAGACTAAATTAAAGAAAAAAGCAATAATAAAAACAGATTGGGCTTCGGTTTTAAAATAAAGGCTCTCCGTTCAGATCCGTGGTCAGTACTTCACTCATATAATCAAAAAAAGGACGCATGGCCAGTAATGTCAGAACGGCTTCCTTCTGAAAATTGTCAGATAAAACTTCCTTATCGGTAAACGTACGCATGACGATGAATTGTTTTTTGCGGATTAAATCTATGGCAGGATGGCTTTTATCAAAGCCCCGTGGTGCTGTTTTTACGGAGTCTCCTTTCAGTTCTCCGAAATATTTCACAAAAGTTTCATCAGCAGTAATCTTATCGATTGCTGTTGTACTGAGTTCAAATTCTTTACGGATACGGAGTAAATCTCCGGTTTCCGGTCCCCAGAATCCGCCTCCTACAAAACTGTTTCCGGGTTCCAGCTGAATATAATAACCACCTCTCAGCATGGGTTTTGAACGGGAGTATCCTACTCCGAAATTGGTTTTATAAGGTGTCTGATCTTTGGAAAAACGAACATCCCTGTAGATTCTGAAAATATGAATTCCTTTTAACTTGTCATGCTCCTGAAGCTCATTGTAGATCTGAGTGAAAAAAACTTTGTTTTCTTTCACGATGGAGTCATATTCAGGTTTGTTGCCGGCAAACCAATCCCGGTTGTTATTTTTTTCTAACTGTTTAAGAAATTCGAATGCTTTTTTCATAGGAGTCTTATATGTTTGATACCTGAAACTGATCTTCAGACGTATCCGTTTTATTTTATAGAAGGAAATTGTGTTTTCATGGCTTACTATCATTCATTTTCATCATCATATTCAATTGACATGTTTGTTTGTTGTTTCAGTTGTCCAGACATAATAAGCCCAATGATAAATCCACTTATAAGCCCACCAATATGTGCTGCATTATCAATACCACCTGCAAGGCCCATAAGTAAGTTAACTCCAACAAAGATAAGAGTACTTACCAAAAATGCTTTTCCAAAATCCGGTGGAAATACTTTTAATAGCAAGCAGGCTAAGAAAAATCCGTATAGGCCGAATATGGCTCCGGAAGCTCCAACACTTACGGTAGCATCATACCACCAGATACTTGCAATACTTGCAAAAATTCCGGTGATTAAATAGATGAAAGCATATTTTACCTTTCCTAAGATAGGTTCAAGGAAAATGCCAACAAATAAAAGGCCGTACATATTAGCTAAAATGTGCATGAGCCCTCCGTGAAGAAATGTACTCGTTAATAAACGCCACCATTGTCCATTGATGGTTAATGGTTTAAAATTAGCACCCCAATTCAACAGGTCTTCTCCTTTGAATGATATCAAGCCTAATCCGGAGAAAACCATTATGATATAAATTAACAGATTTAAGTTGATTATAATAGGGGTTATATAAAAGCCTTCTTTAGGGACGAAGAAGGCTAATATTTCTTTTACATCAGAGTCTTCTGTCATTTCTCCTTTCCGGAATTCTTTCAACTTATTGTCCTCAAATTTTGGAAATAGTAAAAGGATGCAAAAGACTAAGAGGCCGGCACCCAAAGAACCTAATATCCAAGAAAGTTTGGTCCCGTTTCTGGCTTCAAAAGGTTCTGTCTTTGCCTGAAAAATAAGACTTTCGTCTGTTGAGTTTTGTCCCAGTTTCTTGAGAGCATTATTAAATTCATCATGATCTTCCGTATTTCCAATGACTTCTAAATACGTGAATTTTCCAAAATCGGTGTTTTCAAATTCCTTTTGTGATTGTTCCGCAAATACCTTGTATCGGGCTTCTTTTTCCTGCTCTGAAAGGCTGTTGCTGATTTGCTCATTGTATTTTTTTCCCAGCCAAAACTTATTATTAAAATTCTCAATGCTGGTCTTGTTTTCCAAAATTGGCATTGCAACATAGATAAGCATATTAAAATTCTGATTATTCTTTCCTGTGACAGAAGCCGTGTTTTGTACGGTAATATGCTGCTTATCGATATAATAATTTTTTATCGAATAATATTTTGTTTTATCGTGCTGGGTAATTTGTGAAATGTGATCAAGCCGGGTTAATCTCCCTGTTGCTGTCGTTAGATATTCCTGTGCAATGATTGTAGGAATAGCAATAGCAATGCAGGCCAAAAACTGATAGAAAAAAGAGGCGTTATCATTTTTAAAATGCAGTAATTTTATTCGAGGTCTCAACCAGATTAAAACCGGTATCCAGGGTAATCCAAAAGGAAACCAGAATTTCAGAATATCCTCTTTGAGCGGAATTCCTGCTTTTATAAATAACAACCAATGGAGAAGGGTATAGGTTGTTATAAATCCTATTGCTATAATGAGAAAAGGTTTGTAAATGAATTTCAGTTTATCAGTAAATCCAATCATGTTGGGGTAATTTGTTCTTTATGGGGTGTTAAAAATGTTATCTACTCAATTATCTATTAGGAGATATGGTTGATACAATCTTACATTGATCGCATTTGAAATCATAAAAATCATGGAGTTTTGTATTTAATTTCCACTTTTTTTGGCAGACAGGGCAAGGTTTGATCTCGTCTCCTTTTTTATGCTTTTTATAGTTGTATAAATAATAATAGGTTGGAATATTCGTAAGTTTTTCAATTTTAATACAAATATCAATTCCTTGTTTTGATAACTGAGATTTTGTATCCTGCATTTGATTTAAAGCCCATCGTTCACCGACTTCGCAATTCATTTGCAGTCGATCGCAAGATTGATAATTGGTTTCCCAGCTTAAAATTGGCACATATTCAAAATCATATTCTGAAAGAAATTTAGCTTTCCATAGCCATATAGTCCAGCTGTCCGTTTTCATCCGTATTGACTACGACTAAATAATTGGTAAAATCTTCTCCTATTGAATAATCTGAAACGGCAAAATTCTCCTCGCTGTCGGGATAAAGTCCTATCCTTAGCAATTTAAGTTTTGTCAGTAGCTGTTGCTCTGGTTTTATTGTTGTGTCATGAAAATTGATCAATGATGAAAAATGGTCTTTTTCAAATTCTTCCAAATGGTGCTCCAGATAAAATTTTACGGTGTCTCCGTTTTCATCATGATAATCTTCCAGGATGTATTGTTTATTGAACCGGTCGAATTTTTCGATATTGTCAAGATAATTTTTTACTTTGTCCAGCTTTAAGGCGTCAATACTGCCATTTTCAAAATTCAGGTCGATCTGAATCCTGTTTCCGTTTACATCGATATAAACATCATAATATTCTTCTAAATTGTCTGTAGATAATTTTCCAAAATGGGGTAAGGTGTATTCTTTCATGATGGGTATAAAATCGGGTATTAGTGAGGTCCTAATTTACATATTCCTTTACACAAATAAGGTATTTTATTTTTTTCAGGAAGAAAACATTGATAGTATAGAGGTAAAATATTCAGGCCGTCACAGGAATATCACCCGCTATTGATTGGCGTTTAGAATTCTAAGCATGATTGTATTGTTTGCCTTTTTAGCTTCTTCGATTGAGCGCAACCCATTATAAAATTTATTATAAGCGGAAAAAAACAGACGATTTTTAATAATGAACATATTTCCAACAGTAATCATATTTTTAGATGTATTGTTTTTTCTGATCGTTATCAGAGTAACATATTGCCTGGAATTTTCAGATAATGAATAGCTTTCAGTGATTACCGGCTTTTCAAATATATTTTTTTCATTTATTGTTTCAAGCTTTTTTTTCAGATTTTCCCAATAAGCAGAATTTAAATATGTATTGAGATATTCTTCATTGACTTCAGCAAAATAAGAATGATCTGCTTTTTTATTTTGATTGGCATTGGTTACATAGATTTGAAAAAAATCATCAAACTGATCTTTCCATAAAACGTGTAAATTCTTGTAGAGTTTTTTATTGACATAATAAGCGGCAAAAGTATTTCCGGGAAAGTTCTTACTCTGTATATAATCTTTTGATGCTGTATTATGAATGATATTATACATTCCTTCAATTTTAGGAACACACAGAACAGCTTCTCCAAACCGGAAGGTATATTCACAATTTTTATCTGAAGGGGTGAGATTAAAATAAGCAGGAGTATCCGCATGAGAATCGGGTTCAGGGTTTGGCTTCGTGCAACTGATTATAAAAATCAGACAAAAAAGATATAAACTTTTCATACATGTAAGATTCGTATATTTCAACGTATCAGGGTTTAGTAAAATTTTCAATATTTTCAAATACCTTAAAATATATCTTTTCATCTCCTTTTGAGAACTCATCAATTGTGCCGTCCTTCTGCATCGTTGAGGTTCTTTTGAATGTTCTGATATTTTTTCCGAGAATCCCGGCAATTAAATAAACCTCACCTACAGAATTCACCTTGAAAGCCGTTTCTTTTGTTTTTCCGTCGCCATTTTGCATGATATAATTTAATAATGTTTTTGACTGTGCAGCATATAAGCCATAATTGGGGGCTTCTTTATCCTTCTTTTCATAGGCTAGCAGTATATAGGTAAGAACCTCAGTATTGGTAGGATCTTTTACTAGATATTTTTCCCCGTAGTTAATTGTTTTTTTCCAGTTTTTCTGGGAGATGCTTTTCATAAAATCTAAATAGTCCGGATCAAAAAAGTAAGTTCGGTATTTTGAGAAATTTTTCCCATAATATAAATTTTTCACTTCCTCATCTGATAAAGAAGTAGGATCGAATTTAAATTTATAAATCAGCTTTTCGTAGTAGAATTCTGAATTTTCATTCTGTACATTTATTTTAATCGAGTCAAGATTTATATTTTGAGCCTGGGACCATGCTGAGAAAAATGAGAGAATGATGATGTATATTTTACTGCGTATATCTGAAAAAAAAGTAATTTTCATAGGGTATTTTATTTTGTTTAAGTTTGGTTTGAGATAAAAAACTGCCATTGTACGGTCTGGTTTTTAAATTGTTTTTCATCATATATCCTCTGCTTTATCATAAAATGATCCGATTCCCGGCCTTCGATTGTTTTCCAGCCAGATTGTGGAAGCCTGTCTTCAGTCAATTGTTCTTGATGATATTCCGTCTTTGTAATATTGTAAGAGATGTTCATCGGGAAATGCTTTCTGCATTTCAGCCAGTTCAGAGCTAATAATTTTTTTGTTGTAAAGATTTCATTTCTTGTAATAAGTGTTGTCATCGTTTGCCGTTGATTTCTAAAATAAAACGTTCTTTTAGGATGTTTATTTTCTTTATAAGTCCTGTTTTTTCGATGTTTCCTGATACTTTGGAGAGTTTTTTAAAAGAGATTTATTTGGATGCTTCCGGCTCAGAGTCAGGTAACTTTTTGTTAGGGAGACCTATTTAATTTTTTTCAGGTAATTTCTTTTGTTTTTCCAATGGGAACCAAAAAACAGAAACTTTTTTTTATGGGTATATATTTTTGATTTTCTGGCGGGCTTATTGTCTGTTCTGTAAGCAAAAAGCTTATGGCCTCTGATTTTATATTTCAGGTGGTAATCGATATTATTTTCACAATTTAAATCATGGTTGTGATAGTTTCCCGATATGATTTCTTCAGTTGTCAAAGAATCATTCTGTGATTCTGTTTCTCTTTTATTTTTATTGAATTTTAGATAGAGATGGTGATCTTTCAGTTGATAAATTCCGGAAAGCTTCCTGTGTACAAGGTCTCCTGAAAATTCATAGTTAAATTGATGATCGTTCTTTAATTCAATTGTAGTGATAAAGAATCCAAAATCAGCTTCTTTTGACCGATAAATTCCCGCCGGATTCTGTTGTGAATAACATGATGAAAGAAATAAAAGGACTAAAATCAGGTTAAAAGTTTTCATGGTGTAATCAGATAAATTGGTACGGATGATCTCCTGTTCCCGAGGAGTTTTTTTAAGAGTATCATTGGGATGTTTAAGAGTGGTTTGGCTGGTTTTTACCAAAATTTCCACCATTTGTTTTTAGGTGTAATGGGATTAGGTTTTGGTGTGTCATTGATTCCATGTGTATTTTCTTTCTGAGAATTTTCAGAACTTTCCAGTTTAAATTGGGCGATTAAGTTCAGGTAATCATTTTGAGCTATAACGTCTATTACAAATTGCTTTTCATCTATTTTAGTCAGCAAATGAAGATTTTCTTTAATGAATGTTTCGTAGGGAATTCTGGCAAAATCTTGTTCATGGCGTAAAATGATAAAGTCTGCCGGTTTGATAAGCTGCCGGAAGCCGCTTTGGATCAGCAGAAAAGTCCAGTTTTCCAAAGACTTATCGTTATTTTCCATTTCCATTTTTGTGGGAAATTCAATATTTTCAAATTCGGATTCTAAATGTTGATTTCTTTTAATCCCATTTATAATTCTGTCTGCTAAGATCTCTATGGAAGGATTATCGCCGGAATATTCTTTCAAAACTTCTTTTCCAAAATAAAATGGAATGTGATATCCGTTTAAAATAATAGATGAAGCGGAATCTTTTTCTATTACACTTCTTAAAATCTCAATATTGTGGGTTTTATTTTGGTGGGCCCATTCTAAATTAAAATGACGGGAAAAATTTTCGATAGTATAACTGCCTTCATCTGTTTGAATTTCGGAATTATTCAAGTTCGCTAAAGCCGAAGCCAGCTTTGCTGCTAAAAAATAATCTTCACCTGAACAGCCGGTATTGATTTCAACCCAATACTTATTTTCTTTGTCTTTCAGATTTACCCCACGTGTAGAAAACTGAGGAAGAAAGAATATAGAATGGGTATTCAGAGCGTGATGATTCTCAAGAAGAGGTTGGTATTTAATCTCATCAATTTGGAAATCAACCAGATCAAGAAGATCTTTATATGTAAGGGTATTCTTTTTATTAATTTGAAAATTATAACTCATGGTTTAAGGTGTATTTTTTTAATTAGTTTTCGGTAGTTGCGGGGTTCTATTTGCGCTGTGAAGCGAATGCTTATTTATCTGATCACTAAAAAATAAAGAACTTTTTATACTGAATTTTTAGATTAAAGAATCAATTTGAGTAGTCTTTTTTGTTTGAGCAAATATTATTAAATACTTTTTCTCAAGATCAATGGCTTATGACAGAAAGTTAGCATGATATAGACAAACAGAATAATAATTCGGATTATTTTCAAGGTTAATGTAGATAATTTCTTTAGTACGAACTTCAAATTGCTGACGGATACGAATTAAATCTTTGACTTCAGGTTCCCAAAAACCGACCTATAAAGATTGTTGCCAGGTTCCAGCTCAGTAATTGCGTGCTTATAAAAATATTGATAACAACAAAGAAGTTATTAAAATTGAGTTTTTCATGATCAATGGTTCTTAGTTTTCTGCCGTCCAAATCTACGAATTACCATGGGTATTTCATAAGTTCAAAGAAATAGTTTTTATGTAGAGTGCGAAAGTTTACACAAATGTTACTTGTTATTTTCAGGTTTTACAGATGTGAAAGGGAGCAATAACAGTCATTGCAATGGACTCAGATAATAACAAATCCGAAGTCGGAAGACTTCGGAGTATGGGTTGTATTAAGGTAAGCCGGGGAAGCTTGGCTACCGCTTGAACTTTTTTTTAACGTCTTTTAGGAACATAAGTTTTATTACCATTGCTATTGTAATAATACTGACCGCCTCTCGGTCCGGTTTGAATCGTCTGGCCGCTGCCATAGTTGTAGGCCTCATTTGAATAATCTCGCGCACGGGAACCAGACTGCCCTGTATAGGCATTGGTATTTCCTGTAGTAGAATAGTTGTCCTGATTGGTACTGTTATTATTAGTCTTGTAGTGAGGTTGTACATACGTTCCTGTACTTGGCTTGTAATAACCGGATTGATAGCGTGTACTGCTGTTGGTTTGTGCATAAGCCAGCGAGGAGAAAGCTAAGCAACCCAATAAAAACATAAATTTTTTCATATCTGTTTTATTTTTCTCTGCCTACTCTCATCAGTTTTCGGCTACCCTGTGCTTACTTTTTTATTTTGATATCGGTGTTCAGCATGTCCGAGTTTGAGGAATCGTTGATTATAGTTTTACTAAAAAAATATTTTATAAATCTACACATTATATTGATAATGTACTGATTATTTGTTTTTATTTGTTGAATTATTCGTTTTTTTTACTTTTCATTGGCAGAAAGCACAGTCTCGCTGATATCTGCCACTTGTATACTTTTAACAGATGACTGCGTTGAAGAAGTTGTACTTCCGCCGATGATGTATAGTTTATTGTGATATACCTCCGTTGCGGCATGTCTTCTGGGAATCATATTGGATGACAGCTGATGTAGCTTATTGGTGATTGTATCAAAATAGGCCAGAAAAGATTGATTATTAACACCTCCTGCAATAAAAATTTTATTACCGGATACCGCTAATGAGTGTCCGTATATACCGGCAGGCATTGTATATTGCTTGATCCAGAGATTGGTGTTGAGGTCGTAAACATTGATCAGGCGGGATGGAGTCCCGTTAAAACCTCCGATGACATAAAGTTTATCGTTTACAATTTTGCCCTTTGCTTCTCTGGCTGTAGGCATATTGGGTAAGGGATGCCATGTATTGGATGCAATATCATAATACTGGAATCTATTAGAAAATGCGGTGGTTGCCGCACCATTCAGTCCGCTGCCGCCGAACACATATATTTTTCCGTTATGAATGGCAGAGCCTGCATTTCCTGTATAGGAACGGTTAACAGCTCCTTTCGTTATGGTATTGGTTGCCAGATCCAGAATTTCAAGATGGCTGTTTCCCCAGCCGTTAAAAATATAGATTTTATTATCGTAAGTCTCCGAATTCGCAAATTTTTTGGGCAGTAGATTCGTATTGAGAACACTCCATTTGTTGTCGGTAATATTATATTTTTCAATATAATTGGCATTACCTCCCTTTTCCTGATATCCATTGCTCACATAGATATTATCATCCACGATGACACTGGTTATGGCGCCTCTGCCTACAGACATATTGGCTAGATTTTTAAAATCAAGGGTTTGGGCGTGGGCTAGCAATGAACCTAAAAGAATAAGGAATAATAATTTTGTTTTCAAGGGTGTGGGTTTTAGTTTAAATTGATTTTCTGTAAACAATTTATTTCACTGATAATACATTCAGTGGTAAAAAGCATTCCTGTGCTCCATTTTTTTATATTCCAGTGCCTCCTAAAATTTCCAGTTCCTGTCCCTTTGTTGGTTGTCCGTCTAATATTGGCATTGCTTTCATGATGAGTGCTCTTACGTCCTCATTTTTTAGAGAATTGTCATGGTCGTCTTTGCTATCCCAGATTTCTGTAATATACACAGAAGTTGCATCATCCCTGTCATTACTCACTGCATAAAGTTTACAACCTTTAGCTGTTGATACAAGTTGAGCTGCTTGTATTAAAATATCAGCAAGCTCCTCTCTATGTCCTGGTTTTGCCGTTAGTTTTCCATGAAGTAAATATTGAGTTTTCATATGTTCTGTAATTGTTTTTACAAATGTATTCATTTATATAGCAATTTTGAAGGTAGTACTCATCAACGGGAAACAAAAACTGTTCTCCAAAAAGTAGAGTAGTTAGTATATTATATTGTCTCGGTTGCTGACCGTTATTGAATTTCAATTTTGTTGTATATCATCCATCGTTTTAAATTTCCAACCATTCTTTTCAAATGGTCTTCATTTATGAAAATATTCGTCCAATAATCAAATCTGTCGCATTGTACACTAATATAATAGACCATAATGGCTAAACAGGCAAAAGGTAAAAACTCTTTTTCTTCGGTACTGATTTCAGTTATGGTTTCGTAGCCTTTCAAAAAACTTTCTGCTTTTTCTTGATATTCTTCTTCGTTCAGATGAGTGGTAAGCAACTGAAACAGGAAATAAGAAATGTCAAAACATAAATAGCCGTTGCCACAAAAATCAAAATCAAAAAATGTGATTTCCTTTTCATCATCAATGTGCAGATTATCAAACCAAACGTCAAGGTGAACACTTCCGGATCTCATTTCAGCTTTGTTAATATTTTGGATTTTCAGGGTTAAAAAGGCAGATAGCTTTTCTAAAAATTCAACTTCACTGATATTTTTATGAAAGAATTTTTTTATCCTTAAAACAGGTTTTGTAAGCAGGTTCTCGCTATTGTAAGACATTCTGTTGAGTCCAAAATTTTCTGTTGATTGATGAACTTTGGCTAATGCCTGGCCGATCAGAAAACTTGCCTGAGGTGAAAATTTTGCGGTCTTTGTTCCTTTGGCATAGGAGAACAAAACACCAAATCTTTTTCCTTCCGGTGCTTCAATCTCTTGGATGTATTCGTTTAATTTATCTTTTATGGGATAAGCAGCCTGTCGGTCGTTTTCTTTTAAGTAAGCTAATAATTTTAATTCTTCCTCAATTTCTAATTTTGTCCGCCAATTGTGGGTGTAAACTCTGAAAACATATTTCTGTTCGCCATCCTGAACGATATACAAATGGTTCATGGCAAGTCTAAATATGCTGCATTCGGTTTTGTCACTTAGTTTATATTTTTGTTGAATAAGTTGGCCAAGGGCTTTGGGGGAAAGTGTGCTGTTTATGGTGGGAAATTTCTCTGCCATCAATTCTTTGTTTGTCTATGGTTACGGTAGCTTGTACCTTAATAGTTAGCTCGCAAATTTACGCATTGTGCCTCTATACACTATATACAATTGTGCTAATGTTGTTTTTATTTTTTTCTTTCAATAATAAGATACGCTGCATCCAGCATTTTAATCAGATGAATGTATGGGTTGATCATGTTCTTTTCCGGCAGATGGTCATAGATGCCCATTGAGAAATAGACCATTCCGGAAATAAAATAATCAAATTCCTTAACGCTGTATTCTCTGAATGCTTTTGTAAAGACCAGCAGCGGATTTTGATATTCTTTCTCCGAAAGTAAACCAAGAGCTAATGGTGAAACAGCTTCCAACTGAGTATTGACAAACAATTTCTTTTCCTTCAACATTAAAAAGTAGCCTGCACGAATGAATGACCGCATCGCCTGATGAAAATGATAAATGACAGAGGGATCTTCTTTTATCCAGCTGTTTCTTTTTACCGCATAGCTCATAATGGTGTTTAAAAGCTCTTTGGAGGCTGTAAGGTCATTGAGCTGAAAAAATGTTTCTATCTGCTGTAATTCGTAATGTTTCTTCCGGCCTTTCCCAAGCCGGGTTTGAAAGTCTGTTCTGTTTTTTTCATGAGGGTGTATTTTTTTGATGTACGATTTTACCCGGCAGTAAAGAAGTAAGCCCTGCAATGCCTGAGCTCCCTGTCTATACAAGCGAATGAATAGGATAGAATTTGTGTTTTTCTAAAAGCCCGAAAGCCGCAATGGATTGTACACCCCATTGTACCGTATCATGATACTTTATATGGTAAAGCTGGCTTAGAAAAAGATGATTGTAGAAAAGCAGAACAACATGAAAATAAAAACGGCATGAGACTCTACAATATCCGTCATAGAGGTACTGGTATACCGTGCAACAGATAAGAGAGCCCACGCCTAGGTCGTGAGCTTCTTACTTATCCTCTCGTGTACTTTTAAATTACCAGTTTTCAAGTCGAGATTCTAAGCAATAGCTTCTATATTTCTTTGAAGTATCGCAAAATTACTCTAATGAATAATCTTGTCCAAATATAATAAAAATATCTTAATATTACCGAATTCGGTAATGGTATTTTTTGTTAATAATTACAATTTGCACTAAAGAGTGCAATTATGAACGAGTTCAAGACAGATGAAATCAAAAAGATGGTCTCAGAAAAAATAAAAGAAATAAAAGGAAACACTCCTTATTCGAAGATTTCTGAAAAATGTAATGTGACGGCTGCTAGAATTAGTGATGTTGCTAATAACAAGATTGATTGTCAACTCAGCACTTTTATTGAAATTGCAACAGGGCTAAGAATACACCCAAAAGAATTATTTGATATTGTTTTTGATTTTGAAGAATATTATTCTGAACTAGATAAATAAATAATCTGAAGTCTTCATACTTTAGATTATTTACTTATTTGCGTAGAGAGTGAAAATTTGTGTAGCAGAAGGAAATCTGAGCCCCTAAGAATTGAGAATGAAAGGACAAGACCTTGATAAGAAAGATTAATAATATTTAAATAAAACTAGAACATGAACATAAACGAATTAAAACAAATTAAACAAGGGCATTATGTGTTCCTTGATGGAAAGGTACATGAAGTTGGATATAACTTAATAAAAGACATTGAAAATTTTATATATAAAAACATAGATGATGAAGAATTATTATCTAGATTGGAATTTATCGAATTAACAGATCAATGGCTTGATGATTTTGGGTTATATGTAACAAGAGGTCAATACACAGATTTTAATTGGGGTAATTCAACCCAAGATAGAATTACAAAAAATAACGGGGAGTTTAGACTGAGTTTTCATAATACTACCGAGTACAAACAAATCATTTTTGTACACCAATTGCAGGACTTATACCGTGCTAAGACTTATTCTATTTTAAGATTACAAACTCCACGTAATGTCGACAATGAATTCAAGGTAGGGAACATTGTATTTGTAGAAATAAAACCAAATGTAATTGTTAAGTGTGAAATTTTAAAAGTTGGAGATAATACAATTTCAGGAACTACACTTGGTGATGATTATGATATTGAAATCTTTAATTTAGAGAAAAAATATTTTTCACCTATATTAATAGATGAGCACAGAATTGAATCAATTGGTTTTATTAGAAATGATTATATTGGAAGAGATATATTAAATCGATCAGGAAATATTTTATTTGAAAAAGATAATTATGTTATAAGCTTTAATAAAGTGTCTTCTTTCGCTATTTACATGATTGACTATAATAAGACTACCGAGCTAAGATATTATAGTGATAGAATGGTATATTTACACGAAATTCAGAATCATTTTAATTCTGTCAAGGAATTCGAAAAAAAAAATAACAAAATTTAAAATTCTAATTTAAGTTATTTTTATTTTCCATCCTTGCTACTACCACACGAATCCTTCGTGTAGTTTAAGTATTATAATATAATCTATAGCCAAAACCATACGATACAATCTTGTGTCGCGAGGATGGTATGTTGGCATTTGCTTGCTATTACAGTCGGAAGAATTTGTATAGTATATAATTTTGTTATTTATTATTAACTATTATCAAGTATGAGATAATCCAAACGAGTAGCATGAATAATTGATAAATTGCGTTTTCAGAGTATCTGTTAGCAACCCATAATTCATGAAGAAAAATTAGTAGAACTAAAACAAAAGTAAGTAAACCAATATATAACCCAGAGCTAGAAAATAAAATAGAAATACAAATTATAAATAATGGCTGTAGACACCATTGTGTCATCAATTTTCTGAAGTTTGACTGTTTGTATTCGTATGAGTCATTTAACCAACTATCTATGTCTCCTACGTTATTTTCTTTTTGTAATTCTTCTCTTTTTTGCTGTCTTTTATAACCTTGTTTACCAATAATTATAAATACAGGTAGTAAAATAGAGCATATTCCTCCAATAAATAGATTAAATATTTCTTTATCAAAATACTTCATGATTAAAATCTATTATTTAGACGTTGTGAAATTCTAAAATCTCTATCTTGTAAGATTTTTTTCCAAAATGAGTATGAATTTTTATTATTTCCGTTATAATCTTTAAACTCAAATAACTCTTTGGAGATTCCAAGTTTGTTTATAGGAATAAAATATGAAACTATTTCTTGGTTTTTATAAGGAAAAATCGAAATTTCACATAATAAATTAATTTTTTCAAGATGTTTTAACATCTCTATATTTTCATCATTAATATATTCTTTCTTTATAAGATATATGTCTTTTTGAGGCTCCGGTCGATTAGTCCAATCAACCACAAATTCATCGAAAAAAATTTCATATATACTCAAATCCTCATTCCACTGATTTAATAATGGGAATGATAACCAGTTAAGTAGGAGAAATAATGATTTTATGGAATTATAAGAAAACTCATTTAAGCTCTCAATATAGTTTATAAAATTGTCAGATTTAATAAGGTCGTTTTTAATTACATTGTATAAAAAAGCATCTTTGGACTTCCCCCTAATTTCATCTAAAAACTGATTAACCTGCTTAATATTGGAGAATTGAATGTAATTAGAACTGTCGACTAAAATTTGAATTATGCTTTGAGGACTATGATTCAAGTTTCCCATTAATTTTACCTCAAATTGCTCAAACTTATTCTCTTTGTAATATATAAATTTATTAGACTTTATTTTGATTTCCATCTTTCCTTGTAAGTAATTTTAAAATTATAAATTATATATGTATATCATACTTTTTTTTAAATTTATTTCATGATTTTATTTAAACAAAACTATCTGGAAGACCGGATAGATTAATTTACATGTATCAATTAGAACTAGATCATTCATGACATTAAAAACACCTATTCGCATAGCTGGTTCAGGAATTATTAGCATCAAACATTGACAATGTTCCATTATAGAAAGGATTCAATAGAATTCCTCCAAATCCGTCTTTGGAAATGCTATATTAGTTATAGTTTTAAATTTCTTCAATTTCCCTTATTTCATAATCTACAATTTCTACAAACTCTCCAGTATATTTTTTAGAGTCATAACTAAATGATGGATAAATTAAAGCATTTGCTTTAAAATTTCTTTTTTCACTTCTATTTATTTCTCCTAACCATATTCCGTCTTCTTTATCATAGAAAGCAGAATTAAAATCTGTATAATCGCAATCAACAGAATATTTAATATTCAATTCAATTTCATATGTAAAAGTATCTGTTTGAATTTCATTTATTAAAGCAATGTCAAATTCCGTCTCTTTAAATGCGTGAAAATTAACTTCAACATCTTCCATCCAAGGATCATTGTATAAAATTTCAAAAGCAGAACTCTCTAAACTGCTAATTAAAGAAGATTCAGTTTCGTATTCAATTTCACTTAATGAATCTCGATAAATTCGATTAAATATTTCTTCTTTAACATCACTATTTTCAATGTATAAAAATTCAAGTAATGTTGATAAATTAAATTCACAATTGATTTGTGGGTGTTCATAATTTGTGAAATCCTTATCATTTGTAATAAAGAAACAATCATTAAAATTATTTTCACACCAATGTTTAATTGTGTTTATATTAAATGCATCAGGAAATTCATTCTTCTTATTTCCTTCTTTAAATGGAGCGTTAGCAGCAAAATAATCATCTAATATTTCTGATGTGTTAGCAATATTTGTATTTATAATTTCAATATTGTTATTCTCAATTACTTCATCAAATTTTTGTAATAAAAGTTGTTTAGAATTTTCCTTAAGTAATTTAATATTATCTTTTTTGAATTGGTCATTCAATAGATTAATATTTCTTAATATTCTTGCTTCTTGATTAAATTCGATTTTTTGATTTTTATATAAATTAATTGCTTTAATGGAATGCTCTTCCAATCTTTTAAGAATTTCACGATAAATTATATCAGTGATTTTTAAACTAATTAATTTTTCTTGAGATAAATGAAATAAAAGATTAATATTTCGTCCTTCAAAATAATTTTCACTTTCAAAAATACTTGTATCTATGAAAACTATTTGCGCTTGATATTTTTCCATAGTCGTGCTAAAATTACAGCTAAAATCTAAATTTACACATTGTGCTAGTATTGTTTTTAACTATCTATTTGTTAATTATCAAAAGTATAATATAAATATACCATTTCTTTACGGAAAACCATAAGAACAGAAAAACCGCCCTACAAAAGCAGAGCGGTTTATATATTAAATTTGTCTTAGCGACTTGCTACTATATCATTCCTGGTATTCCACCACCCATTGGTATAGCGGGTTCAGCGCTCTTTACTTCAGTGATAACATACTCAGTTGTTAAAAGCATTCCAGATACAGAAGCTGCGTTTTCAAGGGTAACTCTTGTTACTTTAGTCGGGTCAGTGATTCCTGCTTCAAGCATGTGAAGATACTTGTCTTTTTATTCATTGATAAAGGGAAGTTTAAAAATTTTCACATTATTGAAGCCTCCATTTTCAAAATATTCAGTTTGCACCACAAAGTATGTTGGGGAATTTTCAATTATTTTGAAAATGAGTGACTTATTTTTGAGGTATGTCTCATCATAATTACTATTGGTTTCCAGCAAATTTAATTTGTATGTACATTTATCCATCCATTCAATTTTATTAATGGTATATACATTATTATTTCGGGTTTCGATAACTGTATTTTTTGTAAATGTCAGATACGATTTTTCTCTTTTTTTAAGCGTTTCATAGTAGTAAATTCCTGTTTTAATATCATTACAATTAGAGATACTTTCTTGCTTTTTGCTGACAAATTCTTTTTTTCTGTATTCTAAAAAACTTTTACAATTACTTAGTAAAAGTGATTCAATAGAAATGTAATAATCTTCAAAGTCTTTTGTATTTGTGTTCTTAGGGTCATTAAATTTTTTGATAATTGCAGTATAATTATCTTCAAAACTTTTTTGAACACACTGTTCCAGTGTTTTTTCCGGATCTTTTAGATTTTCTACATTTCCTAAGCAGGTACAGATTTCGTTTGAAATTTTTTTCTCTAAATTTTGTGAAAACAAGCCAATTGAGCTCATCAATAATGTAAATTGTAGTATGCGTTTCATTCTGATACAATGGTAGATAGCGTCCAAATTTACACACTGCATAATATACAACTATGCTCATATTGTTTAGATTTCAGCTATCTGTTTTTTGGTTATTAATTTTAGATTTAAATATACTGTTTTCTTAATAATAACCATGTTCAAACAAAAAACCGCCCTACAAAGTAGAACGGTTAGTATATTAATTTGCCTCGGTCGCTGACCGTCCTGGCATTCCACCACCCATTGGCATAGCGGGTTCAGCGCTCTTTACTTCAGTGATCACACATTCAGTGGTAAAAAGCATTCCGGAAACAGAAGCTGTGCTTTCAAGGGCAAGTCTTGTTACTTTAGTCGGGTCAATGATTCCTGCTTCAAGCATGTGAAGATAATCTTCTCGAATATAGAAAATGAAGGCAAAGGCTTATTATTTACATTACTTTTATCATTTAACAAGTTCCCAGCTTTTATAATCAAACCATTGCTCTTTATTACGTTTTATTTTTTTTATGATTCTTTTTGGCGGGTTGCTTAACCTTTGAGTTTTCGGATCATATATTATATCACCTTCATTGTCATAATAGACAATTCCTTTTTTGTCGCAAGTTTCAATAATTTTTACTTTAATGAGAAAGTCTTTTTCATTACGTGCTGTAATTATTCCTTTTGCAGTACAAATGTCATTATCATATTTGTCTTCTTGTTCTTTACTTACAAATCCTTTTGGGTAGCTAAATTCCAATGCATCTCCAATTTTATATTTTGAAAAGCTTTCTGCTTTTGCTTTTAGTTCATTTTTTTTAGAATTCTCCCAGTAATCCTGATAGTATTTGACTTGTTCCCCAAGTCTAATCTCTCTGTTGTTTAAATGTCTGTGGTAACTTACCAAGATAATCCCTGACATATCATCCGGATGATGAATATTTAAATCGTTAAAGTATTTTGATAGTCTTGAACCTCCCCAAAGTTGCCAATTATTTCTCATCCACATTCCAAACCCTAAATGTACCTTTCCGGTAAATTCGTTTTCTTCTAAGGTTTTAACTTTTGCTTTTATACTATCATTCCAGAATGTATTGATCTGAACAAAGCAATCCTCCAAGTCTTTGGGAATATATACTTTATTAATGGTATCTGTTATATATTTTATCTTATTTTTATCATCTAGTTGTTTTTGAAGTTTAATATACTTGCTAAGTATATCTTTTTCTTTGATTTTACCATTTATAAGAAATTGTTTAAAGCTATATAGCAACACATTGGAATGATTATCAAAAATTCCCTTTTTATCTAAGTATTTAGTAATTTTTGGATTGCCGTTTTCACTTGTCCAGTTAAAAATTGTTCTATACTCTTTATATGGTTTCGTCTTTGCAAATGGATAAACAGTATAAATTAAACTATCTTGATGAGTATTTTTAATTTGTATTTTAATACTATCTGGACAGTCTTTATCTAAATACATTACAACTTGCTTTAAGTTTTTGGGTAATTTATTTTGTGCAAATACGTTTAATTGTGCTAAAAATAAGATAGTGCTTACTAGGAATATTTTTTTCATGGTGTTGTAGATGATCCAAATCTACGAATTAGAGGAATATTATGCACGTTTAATTATACTAATATTATTATTTGGATAATACAAAAAAACGCTCCACAAAAGTAGAACGGTTAATATATTAATTTGCCTCGGTCGCTGACCGTCCTGGCATTCCACCACCCATTGGCATAGCGGGTTCAGTGCTCTTTACTTCAGTGATAACACATTCAGTGGTAAGAAGCATTCCGGAAACAGAAGCTGCATTTTCAAGGGTAATTCTTGTTACTTTAGTCGGGTCAGTGATTCCTGCTTCAAGCATTTGAACATACTCGTCAGTTTTAGCATTGTATCCGAAGTATTCAAATTTCGCATTACTTATTTTATTTGCTTCGTGCCATAGAATGAGCAGCGGGTTCCGGCGGAATAAATAACAGCTATTGTGCAAAATCGCTGTTGTGCGCTGTATCTGTTATTCAAAAGGCTTGTTACTTGTTGAAACTTTGGTTAAATCTATTTTGTATGTCAATCTAATATTTTCTTGTAATTGTTTTTTTATGTTTAGAATTTCTTTGCTCAATGAATCAAGAGATTGCTTTTTGTTTCTTTTAAGATAACCTTTATCATCATTTATTAGACTTTTTATGTCCAATTGTAAACTTGTGAATTCATGGTAATTTTTTAAGTTATTAGAAGCATTTTCTTCAGTGCTAAATACATGAGGTAAAATTCCAAAAAGTGTTGAACAGAAAAAACTAACTAAGAATAAAAACTTGACATAGAAATTGGATGTATTATCCCATCCTTTCTTCAAAATTAAAAATGTTAAAATGCCAGTAATTACTGAGAAAATGCAAAATAATGTTGAAAACGCAAATTCATACTTGCTAAATTTCTCAGCCATATATAGATTATTGGCTTTCAAATTCTGTATTATCGAATTATAGTCTTTGAGTGTTTTTATTGGGTCATTTCTATCGTTGGAAGAATTTAACGATGCGTTAATTATTGAATCACATTTTTGGTAGTTACTCTTCAATTCCTTTGCTGAATCGGCATATATGTCTATTGAGGTTTTGTAGATCAATCCGATTGTAGATATTGTAATCATTGCGAATATTAATCGAATTAGATTAATATCCCTTTGAAAAGCTCTTTTAAAAATGCTAAGTTTCATGATTTTTAGTTTAGTCGTTTATGATATAGCGCACAATATCCAAATTTACGCATTGTGTCAATATACAATTAAGTTAATGTTGTTTTCATTTTAGCTATCTATTTGTCAATCAGTAAATATTAAATATAAATATACTATTTCCATACGAGAAACCATAATCCAAACAAAAAAACGCTCCACAAAAGTAGAACGGTTTATATATTAAGTCGCCTCGGTCGCTGACCGTTGCATCATTACTGAAATTTCACCACCCATTGGCATAGCGGGTTCAGCACTCTTTACTTCAGTGATTACACATTCAGTAGTAAGAAGCATTCCAGATACAGAAGCTGCGTTTTCAAGGGCAAGTCTTGTTAGTTAGTCTTTATAAATTGCTAATCTTATTTGATCGAACCCACCTTTTCCCCTAAAACGAAATAAATAGGCATTCAATTTCTGATTTCGCCATTTTATATCATCTCTTACTGTTTCTTCTTTAGATTTTTCTAAATCTTCATATATTTCCAGATAGGGCTGCCCAAGGTTTTCAGTTACATATTTTTTGATTTCGTAGAATTTTTCATCAAACTGATGAGCAGATATTTCAGCTTTTTTATTTTCATTCCATTCATAGAACTTGAATTGGGTTTGGTCATCTTTTGTAAAAAAATAATCTACTTTAAGAATGAAGTTATTTTCATTTCTTTGATAAGATTTAGGAATTTCAAATGTATGCTTTGCAAAAGTGGGATAAATATCTTCTCCGATTCCCCAAAAATATCCAAGTGTGATATCTTTTGACTTTTGACTTATTTCTTCTTTCTTAATTTCGGTGAATTTTTTAAAGGAAAGATCAATTTCATTTTGAACAGGAACATTATTGAATCTACCTAATGAACAGCTGTAAGATATTAGTATAATAAAGATAAAGAGAATTGTGGTTTTCATTACAGCACTATGTTATTGTGAGATACTACGTATAAATTTTTCATAGTTAGACTTTAAAGCTACTTATACAAATTTACGCATTAAATTAAAATCCTTGTCAAGGTTTTAAACCTTGACAAGGGTGCCAATCCAGGCTCCTGTTCCTAAAACTTAAACCTTGTAAACAAAAAACCGCTCTATAAAAATAGAACGGTTTATATATTAAATTGTCTTAGCGACTCGCTACTACATCATTCCTGGCATTCCACC
The DNA here is from genome assembly GCF_019236175.1 of Chryseobacterium sp. Taxonomy (GTDB): domain Bacteria; phylum Bacteroidota; class Bacteroidia; order Flavobacteriales; family Weeksellaceae; genus Chryseobacterium. Next base: position 216,049 of record NZ_JAFAJM010000019.1, on the reverse strand, counting down.
ACCCATTGGCATAGCGGGTTCAGCGCTCTTCACTTCAGTGATCACACATTCAGTGGTAAGAAGCATTCCGGAAACAGAAGCTGCGTTTTCAAGGGCAACTCTTGTTACTTTAGTCGGGTCAATGATTCCTGCTTCAAGCATGTGAACATACTCGTCAGTTTTCGCATTGTATCCGAAGTCACCTGTACCTTCTGCTACTTTAGCAACGATTACAGAACCTTCACCACCTGCGTTGGCAACGATTTGTCTTAATGGCTCTTCGATCGCTCTTTTCACGATTTTAATACCCGTGTTTTCGTCAGCGTTGATTCCTGAAAGACTGTCAAGAGCTTTGATGGCTCTTACTAAAGCAACACCACCACCTGCAACAATACCTTCTTCAACAGCTGCTCTTGTAGCGTGAAGGGCATCATCAACTCTGTCTTTTTTCTCTTTCATTTCTACTTCAGAAGCAGCACCTACGTACAATACAGCCACACCACCAGCTAACTTAGCTAATCTTTCCTGAAGTTTTTCTCTGTCGTAGTCAGAAGTTGTAGTTTCCATCTGAGCTTTGATCTGAGCTACTCTTCCTTTGATTTTCGCTTCGTCACCACCACCGTTTACAACTGTAGTGTTGTCTTTGTCGATCGTTACTTTCTCAGCAGTTCCAAGCATATCTAAAGAGATGTTTTCCATAGTGAAACCTTGCTCTTCAGAAATCACCTGTCCACCGGTAAGGATTGCGATATCTTCTAACATTGCTTTTCTTCTGTCTCCGAATCCCGGAGCTTTTACAGCAGCAATTTTAAGAGAACCTCTTAGTTTGTTGACTACCAAAGTAGCTAAAGCTTCTCCTTCCACTTCTTCAGAGATAATTAATAGAGACTTACCCCCTTGTGCAATTGGCTCAAGAACCGGAAGTAATTCTTTCATTGAAGAAATTTTCTTCTCTACTAAAAGGATATATGGGTTTTCTAGCTCAGCTAACATTTTCTCAGGGTTAGTCACGAAGTAAGGTGACTGGTATCCTCTGTCGAACTGCATACCTTCTACAACATCTACCGTTGTATCGATACCTTTAGCTTCTTCTACAGTGATTACCCCTTCTTTACCAACTTTTCCGAAAGCTTCAGCGATTAAAGCACCGATCGTTTCGTCGTTGTTAGCAGATACAGAAGCTACTTGCTTTACTTTATCTGTAGAATCTCCAACAGCCTGAGACTGTGTTTTAAGGTTTTCAACAACTGCAGTTACAGCTTTGTCGATCCCTCTTTTAAGATCCATTGGGTTAGCACCGGCAGCTACGTTCTTAAGACCTTCTCTTACGATAGCCTGTGCCAATACAGTAGCGGTAGTAGTACCGTCTCCTGCGATATCATTAGTTTTGGAAGCAACTTCTTTTACCATTTGCGCTCCCATATTTTCTACTCTGTCTTCAAGTTCGATTTCTTTTGCAACAGAAACACCATCCTTAGTTACGTGTGGAGCACCGAAAGATTTTTCGATTACCACGTTTCTTCCTTTAGGACCTAAAGTTACTTTTACTGCATTAGCCAATGCATCAACTCCTCTCTTTAGAGCGTCTCTTGATTCAATATCGAATTTTATTTCTTTTGCCATAATTTTTTAGCTTTAGGCTATAGGCTTTAAGCAATAAGCTTTTTTACCTTTAGCAATTAATTATTATTTAATAATTTTTTTCTGAGTTGTATAAGTTTTTGCCTGATTAAATTTAGGGTCACATTAATTGTTGCTATTTTATCTTCAGAAGTACATCCCAAATCACAAGATAATAAGAGAAGATATTCGGTTTCGTTTGTTGAACCTATACTTATTTCTAAAAATCTTGCAAATTCTTTGTCTGTGGATCTTCCACAACCTTCTGCGATATTGGTAGGAATAGAAACGGCTGCTCTTCTTATTTGAGAAGTAAGACCAAAAAGCTCAGATTTAGGAAAATTTTCAGAAATAATATAAATTTCTTTTACCAATTCATGAGAAATTTTCCAGGTATCATATTTTTTGTAGTCTCTCATTGCCTACTGCTTATAGCTTAATGCTTTTACCCTATAATTCCTAGTAAGTCAGCTTCTCTTACGATTAAGTAATCTTTACCTTCTAATTTCAATTCAGAACCTGAATATTTTCCATAAAGAACTTTGTCACCTACCTGAACTGTTGTAGGCTCGTCTTTTTTACCTGGGCCTACTGCCACTACAGTACCTTCTTGCGGCTTTTCCTTTGCAGTATCCGGGATGATAATACCTGAAGCTGTTTTAGTTTCTGCTGCGATTGGCTCTACCAGAACTCTGTCTGCCAATGGTTTAAAGTTTACTGACATAATATATTTATTTTTTAATTATTTCTGTCTTGTAATTCTCTAAATGTATGCCATGAGACAGCAGTGGCTGAAATGGCAGACTTTTATTTTAGAATGTGAAAATTTGGCAGAAAAATTATTTTTTACGCGCCGGGAATCCGAAAAGATAACTGGTGATGACGGGTACGAGGAACAGAAGAACTGTAAAAGTTGACACCAGTATTTCCATGGTATGGCCCCCCAGAAAACGAGCGAATGCGGAAGCAGGGTAGAAATGTTCATATAAAGAAAGGCTGAGCTTGATTCCCAAAACGGCAATGACAATAAATGCCGCAGTTTCCAGAAAAGGAAATTGCTGCATCAGACGGACAAACCACTGAGCGATAAATCTCATCGCCAGAATTCCGATGAAAACCCCAAGGGTAATCAGCAGCAGATTATCTGAAAAAGCGACAGCCGCAAATACATTATCTATAGAAAAAGCAAGATCCATTACTTCTACCAAAGCGACAGTAGCCCAAAACTGACCCAAGAGACCAATAGAATTCCGGTACAGCCAGCTGGATTCTTTATCGGGATTTTCTTCCTGATCATCTTCCTGACCTTTATTTTTAATTTTTTTGATGAACCAGTCAAGAGAGATGTACAGCAGGTAAATACCTCCCAGTGGTTTCAGCCACCATACGGAAATCAGGACGGAAGCAAAAATAAGAGCCAGCCCGCGGAAAATATAAGCGCCGAGAATTCCGTATTTCAGGGCTCTTTTTCTTTGGTGTTCCGGGAGATCCATAACAATGGTAGCCAGTACTGCGGCATTGTCTACGGAAAGCAGGCTTTCAATAAGAATCAGATTGGCAACAATAGCCATAGATTTTGTAGGGTTTTGAAGGATATCGGTGAGAAGATGTGAAAAATCAGGAAGTATCATTTTTTAAGGAGTTGTATTTTGGTTAAGTTTAGAAATAATGGCAGCAGAGATAGTGATGCCAATGAAATTGGTGACAGACCGGGCCTCATTCATAAAGCGGTCTATACTGTAGAGCAGTGCCAGATCTGTAGCCGGAATTTTTCCGAACCGGCTCAGGGTAAACATAAGAGCCAGAAAACCTGATCCCGGAACACCGGAAGCGGTTTTGGAAGCAATGGATATAATGATGAAAAGCCAGAAATAATCCTGTATACTAAGAGAAATATTATAAAACTGAACAAGGAAAATACATGATATGGACAGATAAATGCATGCTCCTGCCAGATTGAAATTATACCCGAGAGGAATTACGAAACGAAGAATCTTCCGGTCATAACCCTGTGATTCCATTTTATCAAAAATCATCGGAAAAGCCGTTTTGGAAGAAGAGGTGGCCACTACCAGAATAATTTCCTCTTTGATACTGATCAGAAAGTCCCAGAGATTAATTTTAAAGTAAGCCGTCACCACGCCCAGTATTCCGAAAATAAAAAAAAGACTCGTAAGGTATACGGTAGCCACTATTTTACTTAAAGGTAATAACGTATTTATTCCATACACAGATATCGCATAAGCGATATTGCAGAAAATAACGACCGGAAGAAAAATATAAACGTATTTGATAAGTTTAAAAAACAGGTTTTTCCCCTCATCCAGTACACGAAGGATTTTATCTTTTCCTCTGGAAAGCCCGATAGCGATACCCGCAGAAATGGATAATAGCAATAAAATAACATAATTGCTGACATGTAAAGGATTGGTGGCTTTAGACAGAAACCGTTCGGGCAGACTTTTATGAATGGTACTAAGGCTAATACCCGTATCGGCTCCCGGTTTTAAAAGAAGCCCGGAAGCCATTCCTAATAAAGTACTGACAGAAGTGATGATCAAAAAATATAAAATCATCTGACCCACAATCCTGAAAGCATTTTTAATACTGAAAATATAACTTACTCCATACGTAACGGCGATGAATATAACCGGAACAATTAAAATTTCAAGGAGCATAAAAAAATAAGTGCTTACTTTTTCCAGATGCCGGCCGGTCTCCGGAAAATAATATCCCGTTAATGCTCCGCAGATAATTGCTGTGAATACATATAGGGTAAGGTTCCTTAAATAGGAATCTGTAAAGGTTCTTTGCTTAAATAAAGGCTTCACCATAGTCTTTTGTATGATAAGAATACGAAATTTACAGAAATAACCTTATATAATACCAAGGACCAATGCTCCCAGTAACATCACAACAGAAGATCCGATGGCCCATTTTAAAGTGAATTTCAGGTGATCCGAAAATTCTACTCCGGCCAGTGAGACCAGCAAATATGTTGAAGGAACCAAAGGGCTCAGTAAGTGAGAGGCCTGTCCCACAAGACTGGCACGTCCTAAAATATCCGGGGAAATACCCAGTTGATGACCTGTAGCAGTAATGACAGGCAATATTCCAAAATAGTAAGCATCATTGGTAAGAAAAAAGGTTAACGGAACGCTAAAAATAGCGGTAATAATATTCAGATAGCTTCCCCAGCTTTTGGGGATAATGTCTATAATACTGTTTCCCATGGAGCTCATAATTCCGGTACCATTTAAGATGCCCGTAAAAATTCCGGCTCCAAAGATCATTCCTGCTACAGACAGTGCATTTCCGGCATGTTTTGACATAATCTTCTGCTGGTCTTTCAGTTTCGGATAGTTGATGACAGACGCAATACAGAAGGCAATCATAAAAGCAATTCCCAAAGGAATAATATCAAGAATCATGACTCCTAAAAGGATAATGGTAAGAATCAGATTGATGATGATTAATTTCGGGCGGCGTAAGGCCGGATCATTTTCCCCGGCAATATCCTGACCGCTGTAGAGTGTATATTTTCCGTGTTTGCTGATTCTTTTTTTCTCACGTACCCCCAGAATATAGGCCACAATAATGACCCAGCCCAGCCCGATCAGCATGACCGGAATCATAGGGACAAATATTTCCGTATGTCCCAGTTTAAGTGAGCTCATTACCCTTGCAGTAGGCCCGCCCCACGGCAGAATGTTCATAATTCCTCCGGCCAGCATAATGATACAGGTAAGGATAAGAGGATTCATACCCTGTTTTTTATACAGCGGAAGCAGGGCTGCAACTACAATAATATAGGTAGAAGAACCGTCACCGTCTAAAGAAACCAGTGTTGTCAGAATAGCAGTTCCGATGGTTGTTTTTACCGGATTATCACCTACCGCTTTCAGAATAGCATTGACGAGAGGTTCAAAGAGCCCTGTATCAATCATCAGACTGAAATACAGGATGGCAAAGATCAGCATAACTCCGGTAAGTGCTATTTCTTTTACTCCTTCTTTCATCATTTTTCCCAGATCGGGCCCGAATCCTGCGATCACGGCAATCAGTACAGGAACGAGAACGAGAGCGGTAAGCGGAGTCAGTTTCTTGTTCATGATGAGGATCATGAAAATAAAAATCATTAAAAAGCCGAGAAATGTAAGCATAGTTTTTATATATAATTGGGTAATGGTGTTTATTGATTTTTCTTTCTCCAGTCGAAGGAATTCCGGAATCCGATATAGGCATAATTGTCTGTCCTGAAGCTTCCGAGCTGATTGATAAAAGCAAGTTCAATAGCGGAGGTTTTGCTGAGTTTTATACCAAGCCCTGCCGTAATACGGTTGCTGTCGAAGATATCTGTTTTGGTGGCATTGATACGGATTTCATTTTTTAAAATACCATAATATTTTCCGACCTTTCCAAATGGAATTCTCATTGAGAGAAGATATCTCAGCCTTACCTTAAATTCTTCAGGATTGTTCAGGAAACGCTCTTCTACCCGGAACCGGTGATTGAGTAGAGTTCTGCCGATATGCCCTGTTAAAGTCACCTGTTGAAAAGGTCTGGTTTCATATCGGGTGACCTTTTCTTTTTTGGAATTGTATGAATTTAAGACCAGAAACATAGCTCCTGCACCGGGTTCAACTCCGGGAGCTACTTCATATTCTAGATAAGCATTGGCCAGGAATAATCTGCCGTCTCCGCCCAGATCAAAAGACCTGTATTGCGAAAGAGCCGTTAAAGTAGTTTTATCACTCAGCTTTGCATTCATGATGTACTGATACCACATATTGTAATTATCAATACTTTGCCCTTTCAAGAAAGTATTGTGGAAAAGAATGCATAAAAAAATGAGGATTAATTTTATTTTAAGCTTCATATAATATTTGATTAACATTGTAGTTTCTCAAATATATTTATTAGAAGAAGCGGCTTTTGAATTTTTCAATCAATGACAGTTTTTATCAACGAACTGCATTTTGAGATAAAAAGATATTATATTTGATACGTGTCAAAACAGGGTATGAGTTATGTTTTTAATCATTAATTTTATTATTATATTACTGATTATCAGGATTTTATTTAATGGTAAAATTCTGAAAAGCCTTATGGAGTATCGCTGGAAGTTTTTGTTGAGTTTTCAGCATATTTTTTTTCTTTTTATCTTCATTTTGATCACTTACTTCACCGAAAACTACTTCCTGGACGCTGCGGAATTAGTCTGGAGTATTATTTTGAATACTTTTTTCAATATCGGAATCTATTATCTGGTGTATTATTATCTGGTTCCTCATTTCTACTTATCCAATAAATATCCGGAGTTTATTCTCTATGCTTTAATTTGTTTTCTGGTGTCCAGTCTTTTTAGAATTCTTTGGGAACCAGCTGTTTTTACTATGGATTTCAGCCGGGAAGGCTATCATGTGGGTTTTCTCTACAATGTATATATTTCTCAGGGCATCGTGATTCTCGTCGCTTCATTTTTGGGAATTACCAAAGACAAATTTCTGATAGAACAGAATGTGATAGATCTTGGAGAAGAAAAAGAACAGCTTTATCTTGATCTCTTAAAATCCAAGCTGAATCCTCATTTTTTGCTGAATACTCTGAATAATATGTATGCCAATAGCTTTACCCATTCGGAGAAAACACCGGATTCTATTCTGCAGCTCAGTAAACTTTTACAATACATTATTTACGACAGCGGAAAAGAAAAAATAAGTGTTTCCCAGGAATTTTCTTCACTGAAAGCACTGGCTGCTTTATACCAGCTTAAATATAATAACCGGCTGGATATTATGCTGGATATTAAGGATCTGGATGAATTTGATATTGTGGAAATTCCGCCTTCTCTATTGTTTACTCTATTTGAAAATGCATTAAAACATTCTGCAATAGGAGAGGAGGAACATAGTTTTATAAGGTTATACTGTGGAATGGAGCGTTCAGTATTATATTTTAAAATTATAAACACTGTCGGGAAATACAGGACAGAACCTGTTGAAACCGGATATCAGGGGCTGGGAAATGAAGCGGTTGTTCATATACTGAACAAGTTCTATGTAAATCAATATGAGTTTTATTCCGGACCGGAAGATGATGACCGGTATAAAATTGTTTTAAAAATTAATATCAATGGCTAATCTGACTATCGTTAATGTAGATGATGAATATCCTGCATTGCAGCTTGTAAAACAATATTGTGCCCAGCTTGAAGGAGTGGAGCTGCTGGCTTCATTTCAGAATCCGGAAGAAGCGTTGTCCTTTCTCAGGGAAAATAAGGTTGATCTCGTTGTTTTTGATATCAATATGCCACGAATAAACGGAGTAGAGCTTTTGCAGCAGCTCCCGGAACGGCCGTTATGTATTTTTCTTACTCTTGAGTCAAAATATGCGGTGAAAGCATTTGAGCTGGACGTCGTTCATTATCTTGTAAAACCTGTGGATTTTGAGACTTTTAAAAAGGCAGTGAATAAAGCTAAAGATTTTCTTCAGTTTAAAAATACTGCAGGTAACCGCCTTGAGGAAGACTATATTATGTTTAAATCCAATTATGTGATGAACAAGGTTTTTCTGAAAGATATTCTTTGGATACAGGGTTTTGGAGAATATATTGTACTTATGACGCCGTTGAAAAAATATATGATTCTCGACAGGATGTCCAATTTTGAAGAAAAATTTCAGAACTTCGGTTTTATCAGAATTCATAAATCTTATATTGTATTATCCGGACATATCAGTTCTTATGACTCCGGTCATGTATACCTGAAAACCGGAGAACAGCTGCCCTTGGGAAGAACCTATAAGCAGAATGTAAAAGAATATTTAAGTTAAGAATAATAACAAAGCCGGAAATTTCCGGCTTTTATTCTGATTGTCATGAGAGGGATTGATTATGGACAAGATTGTCCCGGACCAATCCAAAGAATACATTGTCCTTTGTAATTGTATTCGCAACAAAAACGTCCTACAGCTCCTCCGTTGATGGATTTCTGAGCATCTCTGCTTAATAATTTTGCATTTTTCATAGTTAAATAATATTTGATGTGTACAATTCCTGAACATTTAAAGTCAATCAGGGTTTTGACAATCTGGTGTGTATAAGTATCATCAAAGATAAATTTTTTATTCCAACTATGGTGAATAAAAATATGTTTTTTTTAAACTATTTGTATTCTGGCAATCAGTGTATTATTGAATATATTCAGGGAGCATTGTTCTGTCTGCGATATCTGTTTCCTGCTTTACGGTTTTTTATTTCAGAATCAATATAATAGGTAACGTATTTTTGGGGAATAGGTTGTGGGGGAGAATATAAAAGTTATAACCTTTTGATTTTGAGATTTTTCCTGTCGCTTTCAGGCTAAAAAAAAGAAAAAGTTCACCGTTGTGGTGAACTTTATATGATTTAGATTGGTTTATCCTCCGGAAAGGATCAGTGTTTTTATGATGAGATCAGCCTTTTCCTGCCGCCTGCATCGGGTTCACTTTTCCGTTGGAACTTCCTCTTGCAGAAGTTCCTTCCTGTTTTTGTTTAAAGAGCTGGAATTTTGAAACCTCGTTATTCCCTGCATTGCTGCTCCATAAATTATTCGAAGTATCAATATCGGCTGTCTCTCTCATCGGATCCAGCTGGATAGACTTTAGTTTTTTGTCAAAATAATACGTCTTTGACACTTTCTGTTCATTAAGTCTCCAGATCTGGGCAGATGATTTATCATATAATTTTGAACCGTCTTCAAAGGTGAATTCAAGAATGATAGGCATTACCAGCCCGCCTTTATTGGCAAAGTCAATTTGATAAGCCGTAATATTTTTGAACTTCTCTTTATCTTTAGCTTCTAAAGGAAGGGTAGCTTCTGTTTTAAGGGTGTAGTCTTTATTAAGATCCACTTTTTCCTGTCCTCTGTCATATCTGTAATAGAAATCCTGAGCTTCTTTATCTTTATCCACATAGAAGGTGATATTCTTATCTTCTCTGTTTCTGATTTTTGATAGATCTTCGAAACTGTTGACCAATGGTTTTTCTACCTGATATTTTATCTCTCCGGCAGCTTTAGGATCAGTTTCCAGATTAGGAGTGGATACGGTTACTTTATCAATAGCAATATCTACAGGATCTGTTCCGTAGAACCATCCTCTCCAGAACCAGTCAAGATCCTCACCGCTCGCATCTTCCATGGTACGGAATAAATCTGCAGGTTCAGGATGTTTAAAGGCCCATCTTTTGGCGTAGGTTTTAAATGCTTTATCAAAAAGCTCTCTTCCCATAATGGTTTCACGAAGAATATTCAGACCGGTAGCCGGTTTTGAGTAAGCATTCGGTCCGTATTGAACAATATTTTCAGAATTGCTCATAATGGGTTCCAGCTGGTCTTTCGGAAGCTTCATATAGTCTACAATGGTCCAGGCCGGCCCTCTTTTTGAAGGAAATTTGTTATCCCATTTTTCTTCTGTAAGATATTCGGTGAACGTATTGAGTCCTTCATCCATCCATGCCCATTGTCTTTCATCGGAATTGATGATCATCGGGAAGAAGTTGTGTCCTACTTCATGGATCACTACCCCGATCATTCCGTTCTTGGTAGCTTCGGAATAAGTTCCGTCTTTTTCAGTTCTTCCGAAATTAAAGCAGATCATCGGGTATTCCATTCCGTTGGCTGCTTCTACAGACTGAGCTACCGGATAAGGATACGGAATGGTGAATTCCGAATATGTTTTAATGGTATGTGCTACTGCTTTTGTGGAAAACTTTCTGTAAAGGTTATAAGATTCTTTGGGATAGAAACTCATGGCCATTACTTTATTATTATTTTCAGGGATGGTGACACGCATGCCGTCCCAGACAAATTTTCTTGAAGAAGTCCACGCAAAGTCTCTTACATTATTGGCTTCAAAAACCCATGTTTTTCTTTGCTTTGAATGATTTTTTTCCGCTTTTTTAGCTTCATCCAGCGTTACAATTTCTACCGGTTCACCGGCATTTTCCGCTCTTCGGTATCTTGATAACTGATCAGAAGTTAATACCTGATCATAATTTTTACATTCACCGGTTCCGCCTACGATATGGTCTGCAGGAACATTCATCGAAACTTTAAAATCTCCGAATACCAGTGCAAACTCACCTCTTCCCGTAAACTGGTGGTTCTGCCAGCCGTGGAAATCACTGTAAACACACATTCTCGGATACCATTGAGCCATCGTGTACAGGTCATTGCCGTCTTCAGGGAAATTTTCATAGCCGCCGCGGCCGCCCATTTTCATTCTGTTGGAAATGTTGTAGTTCCAGTCTACTTTGAATGTAAGTTTTTCTCCTTTTTTCAGTACTTTCGGAAGATCGATACGCATCATGGTTTTATTGACCGTGTACTTTAAAGGACTGCCTGAAGCATCTGTAACCTTTTCAAGGATCACTCCGTATCCGTTATCTTTGACGGGAAGCTCGGTTACTTTAAGCTGCTGGTCAGTAACAGACGGCTTAAGGACACTTGAACTCTCAAATCCCGCATTGTTAATGGTGGAATGTTCGTTTTCATCCAGCTGAAGCCAGATATAATCCAGATCATCAGGAGAATTGTTGTGATACGTGATGGTTTCAGAACCTTTCAGATTTCTTTTATCTTCATCCAGGTAGGCGGAGATAGTATAATCTGCCCTGTTTTGCCAGTATCCGTGACCCGGAGCTCCTGAAGCGGTTCTGTAAATGTTTGGTGTAGGAAGAATAGTGCCGAGCTGCTCGAATTTGTTTCCGTGATTGCTGCCGGGGTTATTCTGAATATTTTGTGCGGTGAAACCTGTATATGCAAATACAGAAAGTGAAAGTATACCAACTTTTAGTTTCATAACCGAAATGATTTAATAATCATCAAAGATAGTAATAAGCTGTTGAAATAATCAAAATATTTCCGCATTAAAAAGGGATTCTTTCCAAAGTCATTTTCAGAGATAAAGCGAATACCCCGGAAGAGACAAAAAGAATCCAGTCTTTTTTGTTCACTTTAAAAATATTGAGCAGCATAAATAAAATAACCAGGATTGCAAAAACAATGACAATCTGCCCCAGTTCAAGCCCTATATTGAACCCCAGAAGAGGAATGGCTATTCCCTGGCTTTTAGCAATCATCACCCTGGCTGTATTGGCGAATCCCATGCCATGAACAAGACCGAAGATGAGTGCGAGATAATAATTGGCCCGCATCAGGGTCTGTTTCTGATTTTTCATAATGATATTATCCAGAGAAGTCAGAACAATAGTCAGTGGAATCAAAAATTCAACCCAGTCTGAAGGGACTCTGAAAACATCCAGAATGCTTAAAGCTAACGTAATAGAATGTCCGATTGTAAAGGCGGTCACCAGAATCAGAATCTTTTTCCAGTCACTATAAGAATAGACTGCAATCAATGCTAAGACAAACAGCTGATGATCAAGGGCGTCCAGAGAAATGATATGTTCCCAGCCAAGGTGTAAATAAAATAGAAAATCCTGCATTTGGAATATGAGTTTTTAAATTTAGAATATTATGTTAAATAGAAATTTATTTTGATTATTATTGGTATTTTATGATTTTTAATTATTAATACTTTATATAAAAGGTTTTTAAAATAAAAATTGTATAATTGTAGGATCAAAAAAATGAAAATGGATATTAAAAAATTACTTCCTGCAAAAGTAAACATTTCGTATGGAGGAGCGAAGCTTCTCAGAAATGCTACTGCTGCTTTTTTAGGTTTGTACTCTTATGCTTTTTACGGGCAGGTACAAAAGTTGGATTCTCGTTTTGATACTTTGTTGAAAAATAAAGAAAATCTGGCGAAAGGAAACGTTGTGAGAGATTTGGAACGTGCAGATATGAAACTGGATCAGCATCTGGTGGTGACTTCAAAAGGAGCTCAAACGATGTATTCATGTATTATTTATACAAAAGAACCGGAAAAATTAAAAGCTGACGGATTCCTGGTTCAGAGCCAGCTTCCTACTTTTTCTACAGCTTTGGTAAGTCTTGAAGATATTGAAAAACTGATGAATCTTCCTTATGTAACTTCCGTAATGGCACCTACATTTGATGAAGCTCATAATGATGTAAGCAGAGCCCAGTCCGGCGCAAGTCTTTTGCAGGATGGGGTTTTCAATAATACGGCTTATAACGGAACCGGAGTTCTGGTAGGGATTTTTGATACCGGTATCGATTGGAAACATCCTGATTTTAGAAAAGCAAGTGACCAGACCAAAAGCAGAATTGTTTCAATTTGGGATCAGACGCTTACAGCACAAGGCACAGAGACTGCGCCTGCAGGATTTACAACAGGAGTAGAATATACCAGAGCCCAGATTGAAGATGAGCTGGATGGTACGCCGGCAGGTTTTGTGCGTGAAAATGATAGTAACGGACATGGAACCCACGTTTCCGGTACCGCTGCAGGAAACGGAGCTGCATTCGCAGATAAAAGACATAAAGGATTTTCTTCTGAAGCGGATATTGTGTTTGTAAAAGGAGGAAACGGATCTTTCCCGACAACCAATACCATCAATGCATTAACTTATTTTAAAAATGTAGCCACTGCTCTCAATAAACCCATCGTTGTCAATATGAGTATCGGTGGACAGGCGAGTGCTCATGACGGTACCTCTTCTCATGAAGTGGCCGTGAATGATTTTACTGCATCAGGCCCGGGAAGGGTAGTCGTAATTTCCGCAGGAAATGATTATGGAGCCAATCTTCACCGAAAAGTTACCATAGATCCGAATGCTACACAATCTTATACATTTACGGTGGGAAGTAATACTTCAGCAGCATCTGTATTTTCATTTATTATGTATGCTAATGATAATTCTCCGGTAACCGCTAAATTAACTGCCCCTGACGGACAGCAGTATACGCAGAATATAAGCACAACTACCGCTCACAGTATATTAGGTGGTGGTTTTACTGCCTCTATGTATAATTACTGGGGGAATGATAATAATAAACGCTACGTCCAGCTGGTGATAAGCAGAGTTTCAGGATCTACGGTCAATAGCCAGGGAACTTATACTTTAGATATTACCAATAACGGAACACAGCAGATCACCTCTCATGGATGGCTTTACAGCCAGGGAGTAACCACTACTTTGCAAAACGGAGATAATGAATATATCGTAGGAAGTCCGGGGAATGCATCCAGTGCCATTACAGTGGCTTCTTATATGGGAAGAGCAAGCTGGTATACAACAGCAGGAGGGTATTATACCTTAACTCCGCAGGAATCCATTTCTTCGTTCAGTGCTCAGGGACCTCGCGTGGATGGCTTTCAGAAACCGGATATTGCAGGCTCAGGCCAGAATGTTATATCTTCAAGGTCTTCTGATTCTGCTCCGGGAGCTTCGGATATTATTTTCGGGACCAATTATTATGTGAAAAACCAGGGAACAAGTATGTCTTCGCCAGGGGTAGCAGGAGCCGTTGGTTTACTGCTTCAGGCTAATCCCGCTTTAACGGCGGCACAGGTGAAGTCCCGTCTTACCGGGAATGCGAGACAGGATGGGGCCACCGGAATTGTTCCCAATACAAGATGGGGCTACGGAAAACTGGATATTTATAAGGCTGTTACCGATGAATTAGGATGTGTAAAATCCAATTTTGAAGTGGTGACTTATGATGAGCCTTATATTATCGCCAATACAGAAAATAATACTTATTTTGATAATACAGCTTTAGCTGTCCGATATACCCCGACATTAACAGGAAAGCTGGGTGGTTTCTCGTTTACAACAGGAACATCTACAATTCCTAGTGATATGGCCGTTGATATTCAGATCAGAAAAGTAAATGCCAATGGTGATCCGGGAGATATTATTGCGACTAAAACAGTAAATTCCTGGGTAAACGATATTCAGAGATTCAGCTGGAATTATATTGATTTATCTGCTTTAAATGTTCAGGTTGCTACAGGGAAAGATTTTTATATCGTGATCAATGGCCTTGGTGGAAGGGTAGCCGTGAAAAATGAAGCAATTGCCGTAAGCGGACGCAGTAAAACATCAACAGACGGTACCAACTGGAATACCAGAACTTTTGATCTTAAAATGAGAGCTACAGTGTATGAAAATGTAGCGGAAGTTAAAAATCTGGCTACGGCTAATCAGACGAAAACAGCTGCCGTGGCTTCAGGATATAATTATTTTACCAATAACTGTCAGTTTATTGCAAGGGTAGAAAAAGAAACCGCAAGTACTGTAACAGGAAATGTGACCTCAAAAGTATGGGTAGATAATGCTCAGCCCAACTATGTGGCGAGAAGATTTGAAATTAACCCGGCAACAGATGCCGCTTTAGCGACAGGAAAAGTGACCTTGTATTTTAAACAGGCTGATTTTGATGCTTATAATCTAACCAATGCTACGAAATTGCCTACTTCTCCTGCTGATGTTGCCAACAAAGCGAATCTTATCATTGAAAAATATACAGGAACAAGCGCAGGAAATGTAGGAACAACAGCTTCTTTCGGTGGTGCGGCAACAGTGATTGCTCCTAATATTGCCGATATTGTATGGAATGATACATATCAGTATTGGGAAGTGAGTTTCCAGACTACAGGTTTCGGCGGATATTTTGTTAAAACAACATCTGCTTTAGGTACCGCAGATGTTAAGCTTAATTCGGAGGTGAATGTTACTCCTAATCCGGCTAAAGATTATGTAAATATTATTTTAGGAAGATATTCTAAAGCTGCAGTGGCAATTTATGATGCTTCAGGAAAATTAATTAAAACAGCCAATGTAGAAACCAATTCAAATAAAATTGATGTTTCAGGCCTTGTAAAAGGAATATATCTGTTTACAATTACATTGAATGACAATACAAAAATCACGAAAAAAATCGTTAAAGAATAACCTTAATTAACCTTATCAAAAGAGAGCAGCAGTTTTTATAATTGCTGCTTTTTTTATATTTGTTTAAAATTATAAAAGTAATGTTGGGTAGATTTTTGTTTGGACTGTTCTTGTCAATGACGGTTATCTTTCAGAGTTTTGCAAGAGCTGAAGCTGTTCATCCTTATCATGTAGGATCTGTGGAGATCAATTATAATGCAAAGTCAAAAACATTTGAAGTAACCGGAAGGTTTTTTCTGGATGATATGGAGGATGGTTTAAGTAAAAAATACGGCAGTACTTTTCATTTTAATGATGCGAAATACAAAACTCAGCTCAGTGAAGCTCTGCAGAAGTATTGTCAGGAATATTTTAAACTAAAATCAGATAATAAATTTTTAAAAGTCAATTATATAGGTTACGAAGAAGATCATGAATCCGTGAATATCTTTCTGGAATCAGAGCCGGTTGCCCATCCTAAAAAAGTGGAAGCAGCCGTAAGTTTCCTTTATAATTTATTTGATGATCAGATCAATATTGTCCATATAATCGTGGGCGGAGAAAGGAAAAGTGAAAAACTGACCTATCCTAACCGTTATTTATACAAACAATTTTAATAAAAAGCAGCTATAGTTCCATAGCTGCTTTTTTATTGTTATTTTTCTAACTGTAGTAATGCGTTGATTCCTTTCACATGAGCGGTCAGATCAGGAAAAAAATCATCATAACATTGTTGAAGCCGTTCTTTGTTTTTTAAAAAAGCTTCAAAAACAGGAATGTCTTTATCCAGATATCGGGCTTTATTAAGAACATTCTGAATACTGAATTTTATCCCCCAGTCTTCACGATAGTTGTACAACCAGTCATCCTGTTCCATTTTGACCAGCATTTTTTTGAAATGCTCGGGAAGCCATTTTTCATTTTCATGCAATACCCTGTATACCCGCAATGAATGAGATTTCCATCCGGTTAAAGAATTCAGGGAAAGATCATTGGCAACAAAATAATCCATAGAAACATCTACAAATGCTCCGGCGTATAATCTTACAAGAGGAGCAAATGCCTTTTTGGCCTCATGAATGGCAGGATGAGAATCTGTAAAAGTATCTATGGCCCTGTGCAGTGTAATCCCGTCCTGAATATTTTTCGGAAAAGAAAAACGATCCCTGTTCCGGATAAAATCTTCAAGAAATTGTCCTACAATCTGCCCGTCAGTAAAAGTCAGAAAAGAATGAGCCAGATAATTCATAAATTAAAGGTATGAATTAAAAATATTAAAAGATAAAAGATGTTTCCGGTATTTCAATATTTTTCGGGGTATCAATAGGAGCGGGCTAAAGCCCGCTCCACGATATATTATTTATCCGTTGGCTTTGGCCAATTTTTTTTAAGCCGGAAATTTATATTCGGCAATTAAAAAAGCCTTTCATGGAAATCTTCCACTTTACTGACTTCTTCAATCTTGATTCCAAATTTTCTTTTCGGAATTTTATTGAGGTTTGAAACAAATATTTTTTCATATCCTAATTTTTCAGCCTCTGAAATTCTCTGCTCAATTTGTGCTACCGGACGAATTTCACCACTTAAGCCAATTTCACCTGCAAAGCAGTAATGTTCGGAGATCGCAATATCTTCATTGGAAGAAAGAATGGAAGCTACTACTGCCAGATCCAATGCGGGATCATCCGTTTTAATACCTCCGGTGATATTCAGGAAAACATCTTTGGCACCTAGCTGAAAACCTGCTCTCTTTTCAAGTACAGCCAGAAGCATGTTTAGTCTTTTAGAGTCAAATCCCGTAGAACTTCTTTGCGGAGTCCCATACACGGCTGTACTCACCAATGCCTGAATTTCCAATAGCATTGGCCTGTTGCCTTCCAGTGTAACGGCAACGGAATTTCCGGAAAGCTCTTCAAATTTCTTTGTGATCAGAATTTCAGACGGGTTTCTGATTTCTTTCAATCCCTGAGAAATCATTTCGTAAATCCCGATTTCCGAGGTGGAACCAAAACGGTTTTTATTGGCTCTTAAAAGTCTGAAAAGATGATTCCGGTCGCCGTCAAAATTTAAAACAACATCTACCATGTGTTCAAGAACTTTTGGTCCTGCAATCTGACCGTCTTTGGTGATATGCCCTACCAGAAATACAGGAGTACTGGTTTCTTTGGCGTATTTTATAATTTCATTGGAACATTCTCTGATCTGGGAAACGGTTCCCGGAGAACTTTCGATCAATTGGGACTGAAGCGTCTGAATAGAATCGATGATCATAAAATCCGGTTCCAGTTTTTTGGCCTCATGAAGAATTTTTTCTAATGAGGTTTCCGTAAACAGAAAACAGTTCGGATTTTGTATATCGGTAAGCCTGTCGGCTCTCATTTTAATTTGAGAGGCACTTTCTTCCCCGGAAACATAGAAGATTTTTTTCTTCATTTTTAAAGCAAGCTGCAACAGCAGGGTAGATTTTCCTATTCCCGGTTCCCCTCCGATCAGGGTAACAGAGCCTAGTACAATACCGCCGCCCAATACACGGTTCAGTTCTTCCGAAGGCGTTTTTATTCTGGGTTCTTCACTCGTCTCAACTTCAATGATGTTGATGACATGCTGCTTGGATTTTGAAAATGGAGGTGTTTTATGAGAAGGTTTTTCTACAATTTCCTCTACTAAAGTATTCCATTGACCGCAATTTTTGCATTGTCCCATCCATTGTGAATATTGGGAGCCGCAGTTTTGACAGAAATATGCTGTTTTCAGTTTTGCCATACTGCGAAGTTATAAAAAAAATGAATTTTTCTTCGGTGGTTTTCTACGGGATTTATGTTTTAAAAATAATATCCATTAAATTCAGGGATATCTTTTATATCTTAGCTTTATTAAATTAAAATATTAATGTAAAATATAATTACAATGAAAAAAGTACTTTTATCTTTCGTGTTCGCATTATTCAGTATCCTAAGTTTTGCACAGGGAACATGGGCTGTAGATCCTATGCACTCTTCCGTGAATTTTACGATTAAACATATGGGGATCAGTTTTGTTCAGGGAAGATTTGACAAGTTTGACGGTAAAGTAGAGACAAAAGGAGCAAATCTGGAGGGCGCTGTTTTTAATATGACCGTATTTTCCGAAACCATTAATACGGGAGTAGACATGAGAGACAAACACCTGAGAAGTGATGAGTTTTTCGGATCCGGCAAATATCCTGAAATTTTACTGGAAGGAAATGTCCTCACCAAAGATAAAAACGGTAATTATACCTTAAAAGCAAGATTAACGATCAAAGATGTACAGAAGGATATCAGCATTCCGGTAACATTTGGCGGAATTACCAAAAATAAAAACGGAAAAGAAGTGATGGGAGTTCAGGCAAAATTTGCGATCAACCGTCTGGATTATGATATTAAATATGATCCTACCGGTGCAGGGGTTGCAAAAGATGTTGAAATCAATACCTACTTCGAATTGGTAAAACAATAATGGTCAGAAAATAGTTTAAAGGCTTCCGGTTCACCGGAAGCCTTTTTCATGCATACATCATTTATATGCCTTTTGTAAAAAACACGTCAGGTTTTGGCGCTGTCAGTGAATATTTTTGTTTCAGATTCTTTCGGGAATCAATTGTAACCATTTAAAAACAAAATATGATTTACACAGAAGCTTTTTTTGCACAGGGAAGTACTTTTCCTAATGATGATGAGGTAAACCTGATAGACAGTTACACCTTTGAACCGGTAATTTATAAAAAGACAAATACAGGAGTGCCTGCTACAGGCAACGGAGATGGCGCGGTTTACCGTAAAAAAGGAAATGACTTTTATAAAAGACAATGGACGGGATATGTCAATGTTCTGTGGTGGGGTATTCAGGGTCTTTCTGATCAGTTGACAGCAGAGCGCCTCAACACAATTTTGCAGCTGGGTTATGATACCTTCTTTGGAAAAATTTCTCTTGAGATTTCAGGGGCGCTTTTTCTTCAGTCTAATCAAAGGCTATTATCCGATCAGTGTAAAATAAAACAGAATAAAAAGAATACTGAGATTTTTAATTGTACCGCAAAAAAGAATATATCGATAAAAGGATTTTTTCTGGAAGGTTTAAAAACCGATTATGATTATGATCTGGCGTCCAGTTCTAAAGCCGTTGGAATTTATTGTTATGGAGCTCAGAATATCAGGATCGAGAAAAACCTGTTTAAAAATTTCACCTATGCCGGAGTCTCAGGTTTAAGAAATATGGTTGATCTTACGTTTAAACAGAACCGTGTTGAAAATGAGTTTACGGAAGACTGGGCGAAAATAGGGCTGGGAAAAAAAGACAATGCCGGAATCGCGGTCGGAGGAAAAAATATAAATGTCGTTCAGAATTATTTTAAAAATTCATCACAAGGGCTCATCATTGCTGAAAATTCAGCGTTTGTAACCATTTCCGATAATGATATCGAAAATACGATCCTGGAACACGGAATGTATCTGGATGCCGGCATATCAAATATGACGGTACTGGGAAACAGAGTCCGCAATACAAAGGGGATTGGAATTAAATTACAGAATTATGATCAGGAGGATTATCCGAATTATGTCTGCCATAATATTGTGATTTCGAATAATATTGTAGACAATGCGGGAACTGTGATCGATGAGGCGCTTGTTGGAACACTTGATCCTAAAAAGGATTATATTCCGGCAGCAGGAGACGGGATTCTTATTAATAATACCAATAAAGAAGCACCTTACCAACTTATTGCCAGAAATGTGGTGGTCACTGGAAATGTAGTGAGAAATGCAAAGCAGCACGGAATTAACATCAGACATGTTGAGGGCGGGGTGATTTCCAATAATGTAATCAATGATATTGGGAATGTGGGATTATATGTTTCTCATGCTAAAGGGGTAGATGTTTCCCATAACAATGTTCAGACATCCGGAGAAAACGGGATTTTGATTGAATCCAATAATAATCTTCTGAACGTATCCTTTAATATTGTTGAAAATCCGGGTACTAAAAATGCAGCAAATGAAGGACGGTTAGCAGGGATTAAGCTGGTGGAAGGAAATAATAATGAAATCGCCATCAGACATAATAAAATAAGAGGAAACGGAATGATGACCTGGGGAATTTTCTCAGAAGGAGGAGCAGGCCAGTCTACTCAGGAAATTGAGAATAATGTCATCCTGAATTCAAAGTATAGTGACTGTAGGTTTATTAATGGAACAACGGCATTGAGAATGCTGAGGAATAATTATAAAAATATTGAGAATTCACCGGGAGAACAGCCATGGTAGAATGCTGCTAAAAATAACACATACGAAAAAGAGCGTGTTTCTGTGAGGAAATGCTCTCTTTTTGTATCAGTATACAAAGTGACAGCATGTGAAAAAAAATAAAATTTATCCAGGTTTTATGGTTGTTTGATGCCTGTTTTCTTATTTTCAAAATCTAAAAGATTGCTTTGTATTTCTTTTTCCCATAACTTTGCACAAACCTAATCTAATGAGTAAAAAGAATACAAAGTACATCTTTGTGACAGGAGGTGTAACTTCATCTTTGGGAAAAGGAATCGTGTCTGCTTCTCTGGGACTATTGCTAAAATCACGCGGTTTTAACGTAACGATCCAAAAACTTGATCCTTATATCAATATCGACCCGGGAACATTGAATCCTTATGAACACGGAGAGTGTTATGTGACTGAAGATGGTGCGGAGACGGATCTGGATTTAGGCCACTATGAGCGTTACCTTGATGCTCCCACATCCCAAAACAACAACGTTACTACAGGGAAAATTTACCAGACTGTAATTGAGAAAGAAAGAAAAGGAGATTTCCTTGGAAAAACAGTTCAGGTAATTCCTCATATCACTAACGAAATTAAGCGCAGAATTAAAATCCTTTCCAAGCAGGACTACGATATCATTATTACTGAGATCGGAGGTACTGTAGGAGATATTGAATCTTTACCATACATTGAAACTGTTCGTCAGTTGAAATGGGAATTAGGAGAGAGCAATTCTATGGTGATTCACCTGACATTATTGCCTTACCTGGCTTCCAGTGGAGAATTAAAAACAAAGCCATCTCAGCATTCCGTTCGTCAGTTGATGGAAAGCGGAATTATGGCAGATGTCTTAGTCTGCAGAACAGAACATAAAATTCCTAAAGATCAGAGAGCAAAACTGGCTCAGTTCTGTAACGTTCCTTTGGATAACGTTATTGAATGTAAAGACCTTGAAACGATCTATGAAGTTCCTATGTATCTTCAGAAACAGAACTTTGATGATGTTGTATTGAAAGAACTGGATCTGAAAAGTGATAAGACAGCCGATCTTAAAGACTGGAAAAGCTTCCTGAAGAAATTCCAGAATCCTAAGAAAACCGTTGAAATTGCATTGGTTGGAAAATATGTTTCCCTTCAGGATTCATATATTTCAATTGCTGAGGCATTCAAACATGCAGGAGCTGATCTTGAAACGGAAGTAAAAGTAAGATGGGTATACAGTGGCGATATCTCGGAAGATAATATCAAAGATGTTCTGAAAGGTGTGAACGGTATCCTTGTGGCTCCTGGTTTCGGAGACAGAGGAATCGAAGGAAAAGTGCTTACCGCAAAATATGCCAGAGAAAATAAAATTCCAATGCTGGGAATCTGCTTAGGAATGCAGATCATGACGATTGAATTTGCAAGAAATGTGTTAGGACATACAAAAGCGAATTCAATGGAATTTGATACAGCAACTCCGGATCCTGTCATCTCATTAATGGAAGAACAGAAAAATGTAGTAGATAAAGGAGGTACAATGCGTCTTGGAGCATGGAAATGTTCATTGAAAAACGGATCCAGATTATTTGATATCTATGGAAACAAAAATATTTCCGAAAGACACCGTCACCGTTATGAGTTTAACAGTGACTATCTTCAGGAATTTGAAAAGAACGGTTTCCTCGCTACAGGAACTAATCCTGAAACAGGATTGGTGGAAGCACTGGAACTTCCTGATCATCCGTTCTATGTAGGGGTTCAGTATCACCCGGAATATAAGAGTACGGTAGCTACACCGCACCCGTTATTCAGGGCTTTCATTAAAGCTTGCGAAAAGAAATAAGGTAAATATTTATCATAAACGTCTACATATAAACTCAGGCTGATTATTCTCAGCTTGAGTTTATTATATAGTAACATGGTAAAGCATAGAGTTTTGATAAAAAAATAGTATTTTTGTCAGCTCAAATTTGCTACAGATTTATCAGTTTTCTTATAGCCCTGTAGCAAATTATAAATAGGAATTTTAATTATAATAAAAATAAAATGCAACAAAACAACGGAATCGATAAGAAGCAAATGATTAGTTTTGCGGTTTTATGCCTGGTTCTCTTCGGTTTTATGTTCTATTTCCAGAACAAGCAGGCGAAGGAAGAGCAGTTAAAAGCTCAGCAGCAGAAAACTGAACAGGCAAAAAATCCTGTAAAACAAACTCAGGCAAGCAATATCAATCCAAATGTAACTCCTAATGCGATCCAGACAGCCAGTCTTGGAAACAATGAATTGAAATTGGAATTTTCCAGCTTAGGAGGTCAGGTTTCTAAAGTAGAGCTTTTAAAGTATAAAGCGTATGACCATAAAACGGATAATGCAGATCAGCCTCTTTATCTGATCAATAAAAATAATTCCAACTATGGATTCCAGTTTAAGGATAAAACAGGAAAAGTAGTCAATACTAAAGATTTAGTTTTTGCACCTTCAGTAAACGGAAATGCCGTAACATTAACAGCTGATTATAACGGTGCTGTCATTCAGTTTATTTATACTCTGCTGCCAAAGTATACCCTGGATTTTAAAGTGAGAACTCAGGGCCTTTCTAAAATTACTTCTGATAATAAAGCGGATTTTATCTGGGACTATAATGTAAGAAACCTTGAAAAAGGGAGAGCTCAGGAACAGTCTCACTCAGAGTTTTCTTATGCATTTGATAATTATAAAAAATATGATTACGATGGAAGAACAACGATGAATGAAGAGAAAGAAACGCTGAACTGGATCGGGGTGAAACAACAGTTCTTCTCTTCTGTCATTGAAGCTAAGAACGGATTTACACAAAGTAAAGGAAATCAGGAATCTGTAGAAGAAGGAGAATATCTGAAAAAATTCAATTATGAAGGTTTTGTTCAGATGACAGGAAGCGAGCTAAACCAGGATTTTACATGGTATTTTATGCCGTTAGATCTTCCGTTGCTGAAATCATATAATAAAAACTTTGATGAAATTCTTCCTTTAGGATGGTCATTTATCGGAGCCATGAACCGTTGGTTCTTTATTCCTATGTATAACTTTATTGCATCTTGGGGATTAACTGCAGGTTGGGCTATTTTCTTACTGACTATTATCGTGAAACTGATTCTTTCTCCCATTATGTACAAGCAGCATAAGCTTAGTGCCATGATGAAAGTAATCCGTCCGGAAATCGATGAGGTGAATGCAAAACTGAAAGATGCTGACCCTATGAAAAAGCAGCAGGCTACGATGGAGGTTTACAGGAAAGCCGGTGTGAATCAGATGGCGGGGTGTTTACCGGCATTGGTTCAGATCCCGATTTTCTATGCACTCTTCCGTTTCTTCCCGAATTTTATTGATTTAAGAGGAAAAGGATTCTGGTTTGCAAAAGATCTGACCGCTTATGACGATTTGATCAAATTACCCTTTAAGGTTCCTTTCCTGGGAGATCACCTGAGTATTTTTGCATTAGCATGTACGGTGGTTATTT
Source organism: Chryseobacterium sp. (assembly GCF_019236175.1). Classification (GTDB taxonomy): domain Bacteria; phylum Bacteroidota; class Bacteroidia; order Flavobacteriales; family Weeksellaceae; genus Chryseobacterium. The sequence continues at coordinate 191,847 of NZ_JAFAJM010000019.1, read as the reverse complement.
TAATTTATACGATCATGACTTCAGGTAATATGCAGCAGCCTCAACAAGAGGGAATGCCCAACATGAAAGTATTAATGTATATTTTCCCGGTTACCTTCCTGTTCTTCTTGAATACATCAGCATCTGGTCTTTCGTGGTATTATTTTGTATCCAATGCGATCAACATTCTGATTATCCTTGTGATTAAGTATGTGATTCTTGACGAAAAGAAAATCCATGCTCAGATTCAGGCGAATAAAGAGAAGCCGAAAGCAGAAGGGAAATTCCAGAAGAGAATGAGAGAAATGATGGAGAAAGCTCAGGAGCAACAAAAAGTACAGGAGCAGAAAGGCAGAAAGAAATAATCTGTTTATATAACATAAAAAAATAAGCTATCCATATCGGGTAGCTTATTTTTTTGTTCAGTCACAGCGTTTCTAATCATATTTCAGTCTGAAAGACTGCCTGTGGTATTTTGTAGGACCATGCTTGATCAGCGCTTCCTGATGTTTTTTAGTGGCGTATCCGAAATTGGTATCCCAGCCGTATTCCGGGTGTTCTTCATGCAGTTCGATCATTAAACGATCTCTGTAGTTTTTGGCCAGAATTGAAGCGGCAGCAATAGATAAAACTTTGGAGTCTCCTTTAATGATGCATTGGTGGGGAATATAATTATAAGGATGAAATTTATTACCATCTACCAGGATAAGTTCAGGCGTAATGGTAAGTTTGTCCAGTGCACGATGCATAGCGTGAATACTGGCATTAAGGATGTTGTGTTCATCAATGAATGCGGGAGATAATTCTGCAATAGCATAATTTTTTACATTGTCTTTAATGTAATCATCCAGCTCCATTCTCGTCTTGAAGTTGAGTTTTTTTGAATCATTGACCAGGCTCTGCTTAAAATGATCATCTAAAATTACGGCTGCTGCAACTACGGGCCCACTTAAACAGCCTCTTCCCACTTCATCACACCCTGCTTCGATGTAGATATCTGTCCATTTTTGTAATAACTCCATTTTTTTAAGGGATATAAAGAGGTGTAAAATTAGTAAACATATGGAGCGGGGCAAAATTTTTAGCCTATAAAAATACTCTAATTTGAGACCGTGTTTTAATGATGTAACAAATATTCTTTCATTATTCTAAACCATTTGCAATACTATGTTTTTTTTATTGTCTTTCATGATGTTTTTGTTGCTGTTTGCCACTAATCTGTAAGTTTTTGTTGAAAAAAATAATATATGCTAGGCATCGTATTTTAGGCTGATTGTTTATATTTTTCTTTTTAGTGTGATTTATTGTGTTGTTATTCAAATGATTATAGGGTATTTAGTTAAATTTAATATAGATTTTTTCAATTTTTATTATTGTTATTATTTCTTAAAAAAAAATAATCTTTAAATGTTTTGTTTTTGTTAAATATTGCTATTTTAACTTAATTTAATACTTTTTTTATCGTTTTAATTTATAAATATTGAATATATGACATTTTTTTTACTTTTTTCTTTGTGTTATTAAGAAAGTTTTACAAATTTGTAGCAATACAAAATTAATTTGATATGAAGAAACTAACAACAGGTCTTCTTGTTTTAGTATTAACTTCATCTGTAGCTGTTGCTAATGCACAACAGAAGAAGGATACACTTAAAACAAAGGAGATCGAAGGTGTAGTAGTAACTGCACTTGGTATTAAAAGAGAGAAAAAATCTTTAGGATACTCTACTCAAAGCGTTGATGCTAACGACTTAACGAAGTCACCAACGAACAACTTTACAAGCAATTTATCAGGAAAGGTATCGGGTTTACAAGTAAAAGCAGCTTCCAATTTCGGAGGCTCTGTTGACATTGTATTAAGAGGTTATAAATCCATTGCAGGTAATAATCAGCCATTATTCGTTATCGATGGTGTGCCAATGATTAATGCCAATAACAATACTTCAGCTCAATCATTACAGGGAAGACCAGGGTATGACTTTGGAAACACCATTTCAGATATTAACCCTAATGATATTGAAGATTTGAACGTACTAAAAGGAGCTGCGGCTACTGCCTTATACGGTTCAAGAGCGCAGAATGGAGCTATTATTATTACGACTAAGAAAGGTAAAAAAGGTAAAAATATCGGGATTGAACTGAACTCATCCATTAGTATTTCTGCAATCAATAAAGAGACTTTCCCAACTTACCAAAAGAAATACGGACAGGGATATGGCTATTATTACGGGCCTAATGAAGATTCTCAGTTTGAGGAATATAATGGCGGACCAATGGCTCCTACAGCACAGGATGCATCCTATGGTGCTGCTTTTGATCCTAATTTACTGGTGTATCAGTATGGAGCTTTCATTCCGGGTTCTTCTACTTTCGGTAGAGCAACGCCGTGGGTGGCTGCAAAGAATGATCCGTCAAGATTCTTCCAGAAAGGAACTAATTATAATAACGGAGTCTCTTTCTCAAAAGGCGGTGATACCGGATCTTTCAGATTGTCATTCAACAATCAGAATGGTTCTGATATTATGCCTAATACATATCTGAATAAAAATACCATTACGGGTAATGCTTCCTATAAACTCATGGATAATTTAAACGCAACTATTGGTGCGACTTATGTTACTCAAAATGTAAGAGGGAGAAACTCAACCGGTTATAGCGGAAACTTGATTTCAGGATTCAGACAATGGTGGCCGGTAAACGTTGATGTAAAAGATCAGCAGTATTTTTATTCCAATTCCAGAAATAACTATACCTGGAATATTCCGTCAGCAGATAATCTGACACCGGCATATTGGAATAACCCTTATTTCCAGGTATATGAAAATGCCGTTTTTGATACAAGAGAAAGATTTGCCGGAAACTTCTCATTAAGCTATGATGTTACTAAAAACTTAAACTTATTGGCTAGAGTAGGTACAGATGGCTTCTCACAAAGAATGGAGGACAAAAAGGCAGTAGGATCTGTACCTGAATTAATGGGATTCGGATTAACATCTATTGAGCAGCCTTCAGGTTTTGCTGTAATGCAGATTAAACAAAGAGAAACCAACTACGATTTCATTGCTAATTATAAAAAAGATTTCGATAACGAATTAAATTTAAGTGCGTTAATCGGGACCAACTTAAACGTTATCAATTTCTACAGTAACTCTCAGTCTACTTCAGGTGGTCTGTATGTGCCTGGATTATACACGGTTTCCAATTCACTATCTACACCACCAAGAGCCCTTACGATTGATACAACTAAAAAAATTGCCGGTGTTTTTGCGCAGGCAAGTTTAGGATATCAGGGAACCTATTATGTTGAAGGTACCGTAAGAAGAGATCAGTCTTCAGCTTTACCTGTGAATAACAACGTATATTGGTATTATTCCGGTTCAGCGAGTATTGTTTTCTCTAACTGGAGTTTCTTAAAAGGAGGTGTAATGAACTTTGGTAAGTTCAGAGCATCTTATGCGGAGGTAGGAAGTGATACGGCTGCAGATCAATTGAGAAATCAATATCTGACCTCCACTTCATTCGGTGATCTGCCAATGATTTATTACAATACCTCTGAGAAAAATGCAGATTTAAAACCACAAAGATCAAAACAGACAGAATTAGGTTTGAATGCCCAATTCTTTAAAAACAGAATCGGTTTTGATGTGGCTTGGTTTAGAAATGACGCCTTTGATCAAATTTTAGCGCTGCCTGTTTCTTATGCTAACGGGGTGGCAACAAAGGTTCAGAATGCCGGTAACCTACGTACAGACGGTTTCGAAGTTTCATTGAATATCGTTCCTATTAAATCTGAGAATTTTAAATGGGAAATGAACGCCAACTGGTCTAACCCTAGAACTAAGGTGACCAGAATTGCTCCGGGAAATGAAAATATTACATTAGGGTCATTCCAGGGTGGGGTTACTATTAATGCAAGTTTGAATGATTTGTACGGAACCATCAAAGGAACGGACTTTGTGTATACCAACGGGCAGAAAACAGTGGGAGCGAACGGAAAATACTTAAAAACTTCAAGTACTGATAATGTTATCGGTAACATGCAGGCAGACTGGTTTGGAGGATTAATCAATAAATTTACGTACAAAGATTTCCAATTGTCATTCCAGATCGACTGGAGAAAAGGAGGAGATATATTCTCACTTGACCAGTATTATGGTTTATCAAGTGGTTTATATCCGGAAACTGCAGGACTTAATGATTTAGGAAACCCTGTCAGAAACCTGATCAGCCAGGGTGGAGGTCTTATTATGCCTGGTGTAAAAGCTGACGGATCTATCAATACGACAAGAATATCAGCTTCTGATTCAGGAGCTTTCGGGTACTTAAATGCACCTGCTTCTGCGTTTGTTTACGATGCAAGTTTTGTTAAATTAAGAGAAGTTGCCATATCATATAGTATTCCTTCAAAGTATCTGGCTAACACGTTCTTTAAAGGACTTACTTTCAGTGCTATTGGTAATAACCTGTGGATTATTCATAAAAACTTACCTTATGCTGATCCTGAAGCTGCTTTAAGTTCAGGTAACGTACAGGGATATCAGGCGGGAGTAATGCCAACGACAAGAGTCTTCTCTTTCAGTATTAAAGCTAACTTTTAAAACTTGAATTTAAAATGAAAAAAATATGTAAATATATAGGATTATTATCCATCGGTGTAGCTGCTTTATCATGTAGTAATTTTGAAGAATTAAATACAGATCCAAACAGTGCATATACAACAAGACCGGAAGCCTTATTATCTTATTCACAAAAGGAATTGTCGGATTATTTAAACACCCCTAGTGTTAATGAAAATAATTTTAGATTAACGATGCAGTATTGGCAGGAAGTTACTTATGTGGATGAAAGTAATTATGATTTTGTAACCAGAAATATCGCGAACAGTGTATGGCTGGATTTATATGTAAATACCCTGCAAAATTTAGTAAAAGCGAAAAGTATTATCAATGCTTATGTTCCTACTGCCAGTGAGCAGAGTACATGGCCGGCAACGAAAAAGAACCAGTTGGCCATCCTGGATATTCAGCAAGTTTTTGTCTATCAGACCTTAGTGGATACTTTTGGAGATGTCCCGTATACAGCCTCTAATAATATTGATGAAAATCCGCTTCCCAAATATGATAAAGGAGCTGACATCTATGCTGATCTTATTACTAGATTAAAAGCAGATTTAGCAGTGATTGATCCGAATGGCGGAACTTTTGCCAGCGGAGACTTATTCTATAACGGAGACCTTGCCAAGTGGAAAGTATTTGGGAATTCACTGCTTTTAAAATTAGCAATCGGTATTGCTGATTATAATCCTGCTTTGGCTCAGTCTACAGCAACAACAGCGGTTAGCTCAGGAGTAATGACCAGCGCAGGAGATAATTGTGCATTTTCATATTTGAGTGCTTCTCCGAATTACAACCCGCTATTTGAGAACTTAGTGGCCAGTAACAGAAATGACTTTGTGGCAGGAAAAACACTCGTAGATTATATGAACGCATCTTCTGACCCTAGAAGAGCCAATTATTTTGATAATAATGTAACACCTTATAAAGGAGGTACCATAGGAAGACCTTCAGGTTTTGCTGCTAACAGCCATATCGGTAAATTCGCCTATACTGAAACGACTCAGGGAGTGATTATGAACTACACAGAAGTAGCATTTTACCTTGCTGAAGCTTCTGCTCGTTGGGGAGTTGGTATCGGAGCAACTGCAGCTTATAACAACGCTGTGAATGCATCTTTAACAGAATGGGGTGTTTCTACAGCTGATGCAGCCGTTTATTTGGCAGCTCACCCTTATAATGCAGCCAACTGGAAACAGTCTATTGGTGAACAGGCTTGGGTAGCCATGTTTAACCAGGGAACAACGGGATGGAATTTCTACAGAAGACTAGATTATCCTGTATTGCTGGCTCCTCCTACAGCTGTTTCTCAGGCAGAAGGAAAAGTACCGGTAAGATTACAGTACCCAATCAGAGAAACAACAACAAATCCAACCAACTATGCAGCCGCAGCTGCTTCAATAGGAGGAGACAAGTTGACTACAAAACTTTTCTGGGACAAAAACTAACACACATTTTAATCACATTCATATGAGACCGCCTTCGGGCGGTTTTTTTAGTATATGGGCCGTCATTCTTCTTTTCTTTGCCTGAAATTAGTCAGAATTGATTTGACTTTTTTATATGGTTTTGTTATTTTATATCTTTTTTACAAGTGATTTTATGCTACACCATTAGTAATATTAATTCAATACTTTGTTTTTGTTGAAAAAATCAATAAATGTGATTTTTATTAATTTTTTTCAATTGTTTTTGTGTTTTATTTTAACCTTTTGTTATTTAAAATCTTCTTTTATTGTTTATTTTGTAATTTTTTAATTTTTTTACTTTGACTTGTTAATTAGGATTAACAAATTTGTCCGAATATTAAATTATTTGGATATGAGGAAATTATACACCAGTGTCTTGATTGTTGCACTCTCTTCATCCTCTTTAGCTGTTAAAGGGCAACAGAAGAAAGATACTATAAAAGCTAAAGAAATTGAAGGGGTGGTGGTGACCGGGGCACTGGGAATCAAAAAGAAACAGGATGCTATTACTGGAAGCACAGCAATTATAAGAACTGAAGAGCTTACTAAGGCAGGCAATCCAAATGCTGTTCAGGCACTAACAGGTAAAGTGTCTGGTCTTCAAATTAATGTGCCCAACAGTTCGGTGAGCGGACAAGCTACCATTAATTTGCGAGGACAAAGGTCTTTGACAGGGGATAATGGAGCCTTGATCGTAATTGACGGAGCACCCTCCAGTGCAGCGATTTTTCAACAACTTCCTCCGGATATTATCGAGAGTGTCAATGTCTACAAAGGACAGCAAGGATCTGCACTCTATGGAGAAAGAGGAGCTAATGGAGTGATCATTGTTACCACAAAAAGAGGAAGTAAATCTGAAAAAGTACAGTTTACTCTTACTTCCAATATTGATGCTTCGTTTGTGTACAAACTTCCTATCATTCAGGATAAATATGGTCAGGGAAATCCAGGAGAAATATTTCATCCGGGACCTTCTCAATTAGGAGGTACTTATTGGGTTCCTTATGAAAATGAATCCTGGGGACCATCCTATTCAGATATGGCCATTGGTGGTAAACCAATGATTAAAGGTACTCCTGATGCCAATGGAAATTTTGTAAAAGGGAACTTTGCATACAGAAAGAATCATTTGAAAGATTTTTTTAAAACAGGTTTCTTGTATCAAAATGGTTTGACAATGAATATCGGAGGAAGTGATGCCTATGCATTTTTATCAATCAACAGAACTCAGAATGACTTTGTTGTTGATAAAGACAGACTAAACCGGAATAATATATTGTTTAAAGCCGGAAAAAAATTAGGGAAACTAAGAGTTGATGGTACTTTTAATATGATTGATCAGCAAACAAATGAGACAGATTCAAACTTATATTATCGATTGATTCAGACTCCGTCAAATATAGACCTAAGAGCATTTTCAAAACCGAATGCAGAGTATTATTTTACTCCTTTTGCAACTAATCCGTACTGGACTATTGATAATAGCAGATACAATAATAAAAGTACGACTTTTAATGGAATTTTAAGTGCCGAATATTCTTTTAATGATCATATCAGTGTTTCTTATCTAGGGAATATTTTAAGTATTTCGGGATTAGGGGAGAGTTATAATAACGGCTGGAAGTTCTCGGATAAAAAATTTGTCAATACAGGAACTGATTATGATGGAACATCTTTGCCGGACTATGGACTTACCAATATTGAATCCAATTACTATAAAAGTGTGAGCAGGATATTCAATTATTATGGGGATTTAATGTTAAACTTTAATTATAAGCTTACAGATAATTTGAATATGAAATTAAATGTAGGAAATAACATGAGAGATGATTACTATACGGTAGCAACTGTAGGAGGGAAAAATCTTCAGATTCCAGGATTTTATCATATTAATAATGTATTGAATCCGGATTCATTCTCCCTGCTTCAAAATACACAATCACGTAAAAGAAGTATCGCGGGATTTGCTAACCTTGATTTAGCATTTAAGGATTATTTATTTTTAAATTCAACATTTCGGGTTGAGAAGAGTTCTGTGGTAGCAACACGTCCTACATATACAAATGATTTGAAAATTAAGGCTTATCCGTATTATTCAGTAGGGCTTTCTTTTGTACCTACAAAAGTTTTTGATTTTCTGAAGAATAGTATTTTAAATTACGCCAAGATCACGGCTTCTTATACAAAAGTAGGAAGTACGGCTGCTATCGGTCCTTATGCAACAGACGAAGTAACCGGCTTAATTCCTTCTGGATTTCCGATGACTTATTCTTCTTATTTAATTAATAGAAACCCTACCAACCCCGATATTAAACCTGAATTCACCAGTACTAAAGAAGCTTCATTGCAATTAGGCTTTTTTAAAGACAGAATTACTTTTGAAGCAGCTGTCTTCAAATCAGGTGTCACAGATTTGATTACGGACTATTCTACTTCAAGTCCTTCTGGGATTTCATTTTTGAGAGATAACCTGGGGAATGCTACTAATAAAGGATTTGAATTAGACCTAGGACTTACGCCAATCCGGACAAAAGATTTTGAATGGAATATCAGGGGATCATACAGTACATATACTTCAGAAGTCACTGATCTTAAAAACGGGGTTGATGAAATTCCTTTGTTGTCATATACCAATCCTAATGTAGGAATCTATATTAAAAAGGGAGAACAATATCCATTGATTAAGGGGACTAAGTATCAGAGAGATGATCAGGGAAGAATTATAGTTGGAGCGAATGGAATGCCTTTGGCAACTTCAGGATTTGAAATATTGGGTAAAGTCACTCCTGATTATATTGTGGGGTTCAGTACCTCTATCCGTTACAAAGGATTCAGGCTTTCGGGTACAGCAGATTACAGAACAGGGAATAGCTTTGTGTCTATGATAAAAAGGATATTGGCATTTACAGGTGCGTTAGAGCAATCTGCTGACTTTGACAGAAGCAAAGGCTATGTGGTTCCCAACTCAGTCCAGAATGTAGGGACAGCGACAAATCCTAATTATGTTAAAAATAATACGCCTGCTTTAGGGGCAAATTATTCTTCGGCAAGAGCTTATTTTAATGTTAATGGTAACTTCAATGCAGTAGGTGAGGAATTCGTTATCGACGGAACAGCATTTAAAATACGGGAAATTGCTTTAAGCTATACCCTCCCAAAATCTGTTTTAGAATCTACTTTTATCAATGGACTAACCTTTGGCGTATATGCCAGAAACCCTTTTGCATGGTATGCAAAAAGCAACAGGAATTTTGCAGACCCTGAAACATCAAGTAACAGTGGAGATATAAATCAACGTCCGGGGCAGGCTCTTACATCCGGAAATATCAATGCTAACGGAATAGCATTTACAGGACAATATCCTTCTATCAGAACTTTTGGGATCAGCATGAGTGCAACCTTTTAATTATCAGAAAAATGGAAAAAAATAAAAAAAGATTAATATTGGCGTCAGCTGTTGTAGTATTAAGTTTAAATATTATTTCGTGTAATGACTATTTGGATATTAATGAGAGTCCTAATGCAGGACATATTGAAAATATAACCCCTGCTCAGGTGCTTCCAGGTGCCATCAACGAATTGTTCAGAACCCAGGGAAGTGAGGAAGGAGGAGGACGTATATATTCAATGATGACTTTTGGAAATGTAATGATGAATAGCTGGGCTACAGATGTTTATAATTATGGAGGAATATATGGAGGAGAGTATGCTTTGAGCTCTGTAAACAGTAGTTTTTATTCAGGAATTTGGAACAGAATTTATTTATATACTGCGAATCTTAAGTTAGTAGAGGATTATCCTAATACTGATCATTCTCAGGATAATTATGTAGCAATTGCTAAAATTATAAAAGCATTTTATATGCAGTATATTGTTGATCTGTATGGAGATGCTCCTTATCAAGAAGCATTTTTACGGTCCGGAAACACAACCCCTGAATACGATGATGATCAGGATATTTATAAAGCATTGATTGCAGAGTTAGAAGCTGCTAATACTTTAATAGATACTAAAAATTCTAATGCTGTAATAGCGGCTACAGATCCTGTATTTAAAGGAGATATGAATAAATGGAAAACATTTTCAAATACCATCAAGTTGAGAATGCTATTAAGAATGTCTAATGTTAGCGGTAACATGGCTGCTTACAGAGATCTGAAACTGGCGGATCTTTCTGGATCCGCTTTTATTAAATACAACGGAAGTGGTGGTGCGGATGAAAATGTTCTTAACAACCCAGGATATTCTTCCGGAAATAATGATAAAATGAACCCTTTCCTGACTTCGTATAGAGTTAATTCTTCAGGCTCTGATGTTTCGGCATATAAATACCTGTGTGCTTCTGAACATATTGCAAATTGTTTAAATGGTAATCTTATGAATTCATCTGAAACATATTATTCCAAATTTAATAATATCGTTGATCCCAGAAGATTCAGAATGTTTTCTTCTGTTACATATAATGGTATTCCACAGGTGAAAGGTATCAGACAGGGAGCTGATACAGGACAGCCTGGTGCTCTTTTAGATAATAAAAATCTATCTAGACTTGCGTTGGGTAATTTTATAGGTGATAAAACAGTGGCTACTATTAGTGAACTTATTGCAGCGGGAAATGCCAGAGGAGGAGTTGTTATGTCAGTAGCAGAGAGTGAACTTTTGCAGGCTGAAGCTGCTATCAGATATCCTTCTCTGTTTACCAATGCTGAAGACCATTTTAATAAAGCAATTGATGCATCTTGCAGGTGGCTTGGAGCAGCTACGGCAGATGTAGCTGTATATAAAGCTATCATAGCAACAAGACCAGGATTGGGATTAGGTGTAGGTTCGACCGGCCAAAAGATAGAAGCAATTATGACTCAGAAGTGGCTGGCTTTAACCAATATAAATCCTACAGAGATGTTTATTGAATACAATAGAACAGGGTACCCTGTAACTCCCATGGCTGTAACAAGTACACAGTCAAATAGACCTCTCAGATTATTTTATCCTAACTCAGAATATGCTAGTAATTCTGCTAACGTACCTGCGCTCAGTAGTGCAGATATATTTACTAAAAATAAATTTACTCCTTTCTGGAATCAAAACTAAACCCATTTTTAATCACATTCATATCATACCGCCTTCGGGCGGTTTTTTTATTTCCGTATATTTGTAGTCCAAAACAGGAGGGAAGATCCCCGGTGTTCGGGGATTGGGATCCGTCATGAAACGTAAACGTAAGAACATGAATATTAAATATATTATAGAAGAGAAACTTTCAGAAGTTATTTTAAATGTATTTCAATTAAAAGACATAAAGCTGGAAGTTCAGGAAAATAAAACGGAATTTGAGGGGGACTTTACCATTGTTACCTTCCCGTTGGTAAAACAATTAAAGAAAAATCCGGAAAGTATTGGGGTAGAGCTGGGAGAAGCCTTAACCGAGCAGACGGATTTATTTGAGAGCTTTAATGTAGTAAAAGGTTTCCTTAATGTTAAAGTGAAAAACCAATTGTTTATGGATAACTTCAGATCGGTAAGCAGTGGGTTTTCAAGCATAGAAAAGAAAAATGCTACGGTAATGGTAGAATATTCTTCTCCCAATACTAATAAACCTTTGCATTTGGGGCATATCAGAAATAACCTGTTGGGATTTTCTGTGGCACAGATTTTAAAAGAAGCGGGATATGATGTCATCAAAACCCAGATTATTAATGACAGAGGAATTCATATCTGTAAATCGATGTTAGCATGGGAGAAATTCGGAAACGGAGAAACGCCTGAAGCTACCCATACAAAAGGGGATAAGTTTGTAGGAAACTACTATGTGGAATTCGACAAGAATTATAAAAAAGAAATTGCTGAGCTTACAGAACAGGGAATAGGAGAAGAGCAGGCAAAAAAAGAAGCTCCGATGATGAAGGAAGCTCAAAAAATGCTTGTTGACTGGGAGAATGGAGATGAAACGGTAAGAAATCTCTGGGCTGAAATGAACTCTTGGGTCTACAAAGGGTTCAATGAAACGTACAAGAGACTGGGCGTAAATTTCGATCAGGTTCAATATGAAAGCAATACCTATATTTTAGGAAAAGACCTTATTCAGGAAGGGTTGGATAAAGGCGTTTTATACAAGAAAGAGGATGGTTCTGTCTGGTGTGATCTTACTGATGAGGGACTTGATCAGAAATTATTGTTACGTTCAGATGGTACTTCCGTTTATATGACACAGGATCTGGGAACTGCTGTAGAGCGTTTCAAGCAGAATGATATTCAGAAACTGATTTATACCGTAGGAAATGAACAGGATTACCACTTCCAGGTTTTATTCAAGATTTTGAAAAAATTAGGATATGAATGGGCAGATCAGTTGTATCACCTTTCTTACGGAATGGTAGAACTACCTGAAGGTAAAATGAAATCGCGTGAAGGAACGGTTGTTGATGCTGATGATCTGATGCAGGAAATGTATGAAACAGCAAAATCTAAAGCTCAGGAACTTGGAAAACTGGAGAACCTTTCAGAAGAAGATAAAGAAGCTTCTTACGAAACAGTAGGCTTAGGAGCATTGAAATATTTCATGTTAAAGGTTGATCCTAAGAAGAAAATGCTTTTCAATCCGGCAGAAAGTATTGATTTTAATGGAAATACAGGGCCGTTTATTCAGTATACCTATGCTCGTATCCAGTCCTTGTTATCTAAGGCAGACGATGTGCAAAAAGATACGGCTGATGTCATTTTGAATCAGTCGGAGAAGGAATTAACGATGCAGCTGGCCAACTTTAAAACAGTAGTGGCAAAAGCGGCAGAAACATTAAGCCCGGCTCTAGTAGCCAATTATGTGTACGACCTTGTGAAGGCATACAATTCTTTCTATCAGAATAATCCAATCCTGAACCAGGATGATGAAAATGTAAAGCAATTCCGTCTGAATGTTTCAGATCTTACCGCGAAGACCATTAAAAAGTCTTTAGAACTGCTGGGAATAGGAACAGTAAACAGAATGTAAAATAAAAAAAACCTCCTGATTTTTCAGGAGGTTTTTTTTATTAGGAGAAAGGGGTAAGCATCAAGATAATGAAGGATAAATATCAATAGGGGATATCTATATCAATATTGGCCAAAACTTACCATCTCTCTGCAGTACTACACTTCTTCTTTTTTAGCTTCCATTTGTTGTAAACTATCTGCATACAGTTTGGCCGCTGTCCATCGTGCATGTTTGGAAAGAGTGACTTTATACCCTTTTTTGTAGGTATATACTTTGGTAAATTTGGCTCCGAAAAAAATCAGCATACAGGAATAATTGATCCACATCATAATCAGAATGACTGTTCCGGCAGCTCCGAAAGCAGAGGCTGGTTTTACCTGATTGAAATAAAGACTTAACAGAAATTTTCCTAAGGTAAATAATATTGCAGTCAGGAAAGCTCCTTTCCAGACAGGTTTCCAGCTGATCAATACATCCGGAAGTACTTTAAACATAAGCGCAAACAGCAGCATCACAAGCCCGAAGCCTATGGCAAAATTCACCAGCTCAGCGACGAGGTAGGTTTCAAAACCAAAATATTGGGTAATGATTTTACTGAAAAGACTGATCAGTGAAGACAGAATCATAGTGATCATCATTAGAAAACCAAGAATAATAATCATGCCTAATGAATTGGCTCTGTCCAGTAAAAATTTAAGCAATGCTTTTTTGGGGGCAGCTTCCACATCCCAAAGCGTATTTAATGAGTGCTGAAGCTGAAAAAATAAAGTGGTAGAACCAAAAACAAGTGATCCTACCCCTATTGCTTTCATAAAAATATTTTTTTTATCAATAAGAGCACCTGCAAGCATGCCTTCAATGCTTTTGGCGACATCAGGTCCCATAATTCCGCTGATCTGAATGCTTATTTGCCCACGAATCGCTTCTTCACCGAAGAAATTTCCCAATATCCAGATAATAATAATTAATAATCCCGGAATAGAAAAAATAGCGTAATAGGCGAGACTTGCCGAATCTTTAGATGCGGAAGAATTGTTCCATTCCGTAAATGTATCTTTTAGAACATCCCAGAAAAATTTAATATTTTTAATCATCTTAAAACGGGTATCCGATGGCAATATTTAAAACAAGGTTGTCTTTTCTCCAGCTTGGGTCTCCGAAATTTATTCTATCGAAAGCCCATCTGCTTCCCTTTTCGTAATAAGGTACTCTCAAAGGCATGGCTAAATCCAGCCTTAAAATCAGGATAGAGAAATCAAGTCTCAGACCAACTCCGGCACCTACAGCAATTTCATTTAAAAAGTCTTTTGAGAATTTCCCTCCGGGTCTGTTAGGGTCGTTGTTGATCAGCCAGATATTTCCGGCATCTACAAAGACGGCAGCATTTAAAAATTTATAAAGATTGGCCCGGTATTCCGCATTCATTTCCAGTTTTATATCTCCGGACTGATCAAAATAGGCTCCCTGCTGGATCGTTCTCGGATCAAAACTTCCGGGACCTAGCGTTCTTGCACGGAAAGCTCTGATACTGTTACTCCCTCCTGAGAAAAATTGTTTAGCGAAAGGAATATATTCTGAATTTCCGTATGGATAAGCAATTCCGGCGATGAGTCGGGTAGCTAAAGAAGATTTTTCTGTAAATTTATGATAAAACCTGACATCATTTTCGATCTTGGCATATTGGCTGAAAGGAATCCCGAAGATCTCTTTTTGTTTACCTTTTTCAGCATTGGCACCTGTAACCAGCCCGGTAATATTTCCTGCAAGATCCAATGTTCCTTTATAATAAAAAGTATTGGTCCGGGGAAGCATTGTATTGGTATAGGTATAAGAATACGTAGGGCCGAAAATAAGCTGATTTTCTACAATACGCTGCATTGCAGGGTTATTAGCCGATATTGCTTTGTATTCATCCGTTACTTTCTGCGGAGAAACGAGCGTAATATCGATTACTTTCAGATCATGTTCTTTTCTTGCATTTTCTTTCCATACATAGCCAAATGAGGCCGTAAAATTATTAAGGGTATAATATTTTGTTCTGTTTTGAAATTCATAACCTAATGTGATATTGGTTCGGGGTACAAAAGCACTGGAAGACTGAAAACGGAATGGAGCTACAATTCTGGGAATTGAGAGCTGAACATTGGTTCCGGCACGGAAGATATTATTGGCATCCTGAGCACCCCCCATCTGAAAATCAAAAGCACCATAAATTGCGGCCTTAAACTGTTCGGCACCTTTGAAAAAATTTCTGTGAGTCCAGTTCAGATTCAGCTCGCTTCCTGCGTAATTGGCGGAATTTGTTCTGCCTAATGCTTCCAGACGTAAAGACTGAATTTGCCGTGGAGTCAGTAAATAATAAGCATCAAATTTATGCTGTAAAGAATCTGAGGTGATAAATTCGTTTTTTACAAATTTAAATACCCCGAGACTGATCAGCCGGTTCAGGGTAAGGTTGTGGTTGGAACGGTTATAAAGGTCCCCTTTTTTAAAATATAATGCCCTGTCAAAAATCTTCGGTTTGAATTTATGCTGTGGATCAATCACGTAAATATCATCAAAAGCATACTTGGAAAGAGAATCTTTATCCATAGGGATACGGTATTTCCCGTCTTTTACATCCTGGATATTATAATTGGGAAATACAACAACTTTATCAATACTGAATTGTTGTGTGGCCAGATCCGGTGTATTTTCCTTAAGTTTTACATTCAGCTCAACCTTATGGTTTTTACTGACTGTACTGTCAGCCTGTACGATAATATTATCAGGATGGAAATAATAAAATCCTCTTTCTTTTAATCCGTTATCAATTCTTTCCCTTTCAGATTTGATGACATCCAGATCAAAAGGCTTACCGTTTTTCAACAGCGTTTTTCCGGTTATGTTTTGAATTTCCTGATTAACAAGGCTGGAATCTTTCTGAAATTTGACGCCTTCAATAAGATATCGGGCGCCGGGCCTTACCGTATAAATTACTTTTGCTTTTTTGTTTTTGGAAACAGTATCATAGGTGGCTCGTGCATTGAAATATCCTTTGTTTTCAGAATAGTTTTCTATAATGTCTTTGTTGAATTCACGATCTACATCTCCTAATAATACAGGTTTTTCACCCATTTTATATTTCAGCCAGTAATTAAAACCTTTGTCTTTTTTAGGTTCTTTGGCAATATTGTAGAAATACAGCTTGGGGCGCATCCCCAGAAATGTAGAATTAGGTTTGGGAGTAAGATTGGCTTCCAGAGCAGATTGGAGATCTTTCTTTTCTTTTTTAGAAATCGTGTCGTTTACGATTTTCACCTCGGCACCTGTGTAAAGCATTTGCCCTTCTTTCAGAAACCTCGTATTGCTGCAGGAAACCACAGTAGCTGCCAGTCCGGAAACCAACAGGTATTTACAATAGATATGGAATGGATTACTCATTATTTAAATTCTACAACTTGATTATTTGGATTCTTCTTAGTTTTCTTTTCTTTCGATTTTTCAAAAATTTCCCGGAACTTATCATAATCCACAGTGATGATAAATCCTACCCCCGTTTCTATAATCTGCCCCTGTAGGGCTACCTGATATTCATCTTTACGATAAGCACGCAGCATATACCTACCGTCTTTTGAAAGGCTGTAATCTACAGAAACATTGCCGGCAATATTGGTCATGTTTTCATTCTGACGGGCTTCACCCTCTAATCCGAAATTACTTCCCACGGTTACTTTCAGGCGGTCATTCAATAATTTTTTACTGATATCTACATTCAGGTCCGTTCGGGTATTTTTTTGTCCGGTTGAATAATCTTCTGAAGAATCAAGACCGAAATTAAGATCCACTCCTTTGATTAAGCCTGAGGCCAGGTTATTCAGCTGTTGAGAAAGGATTTTACTTACACTCTGTCTTGCCATTGTTTCTGCAGACATTCCGGCACCACTTTCAAAAGGATTTTCTCCGATAAAACGGTTGAGAAGCAACAGAGCAAAAACCTGTTTATTCATTTCAGATTCCTGCGTTCTCAGCTGGGCCAGCTTGGCATTTACATCATCCGTTATAGTGGAAGCTACAGAGTTGTTCTTTTCGTCTGTAGTGATGTCAAAACTTATCTGAGGTTTTAGAAGTTCTCCCTTCATCTTTAATAAGGTATTGAACGGAAGCTTTTGTTTGTACTGATTCATTTGAGAAGCCGTTTTCCCGCTCATCTGCTGTTCCAGGAGATCAATGGGCGGAGCTTCCGTTTTATAAACAGCCGTAATATCCATTATCGCTGTTGTAGGTTCACCTGTCCAGGTAATAGTACTTCCTTTCTGGATATCAAATTTACGTTTCAACAGACTTACCGAAAGATCATAACTTCCTTTGTTGACCTCATAAACACCCACAAGAGTTGTTTTTCCTGAAGGATCTATGCCGCCTGTAAGTTCTGCTTCTCCCTGAAGCTGTACAAAATCTCCACTGGCTTTATCTATCACTAAGGACAGTTTTGCTTCTTTACTCACTTCAATATTCACACTTACATCCATCCCTTTGATACGACTCTTGGCATTAAGGGAGTCAGCTTTAATTGTTTTGTTTAAAACCACCTGATCCTGATCCACAAATTCCACAATGCCGTCTCTTTCCTGTAATGACGGGGTAGATTGAGGAAGAACAAAAGTGAAATCAGTATTATCTGCAACACTTAACCTGCCGTCTACTTTTGGCAAATCGAGGTTTCCGCGGATACGAAGCCCTGCATCAATGGCCAGAATTCCGTACATCATCGCGTTGTTTGATTTTTTAGAATTGACAACCTTAAAATCTTTAGCATTGACATTAAGATTAAAGGCAAAATCTCTGTACGTCTGGGTAAGGACCTGCCCGTCTACAACAAGAGCATTTCCGTCCTTATCATTGATCTTAAATGTATTGAACTCTATTCCCTGACTGGTAAAGTCTATTTCGTCATTCAGTTTTCTGAAATCACTTCCTGTTTTTGCAATTTCAAGACCGGCGTCATTGAATTTTACCTTTCCCAGAATGTTCGGTTTTTCCGTACTGCCTGTAATTTTTAAGTTTCCTGAAAGATAACCTTCCGTATTGGTGATGGCATTCATGGAGAATCCCTGGATACTCTTCATCTGAAGCTTATTGATAGCCATATTCAGATCAAAAGTACTTGAAGAAGTATTATAATCCCCAAGAATTTTTACATCATTGTTATTTCCGGAAAGAGCAATATCAGCATTTAAAATACTGGCAGAAGAATTATTTACTTTTACGGCCATATTTCCTACCGGACTTCCGTAAACAATGAGGTCGGAAATATTTAAATCGGAAGTGAAAGTCATCTTTTTCATGATATCCCTGAGCTGGGCGGTTCCGTTGATGGTTCCTCTGGCCAGAACAGTATCCTTTTTGATCAGCTCTGTAATCGTTTCAATTTTAAAATCTTTCAACGAAACATTTAAAGGACTTTCAGGAGTATGATTTTCAGACTGTAGCGAGATCTGGCTGCCTCCGTTTGATACTATAAAATGATCGGCTAATATTCCTTTACTGCTGATCTGTATTTTATTGTCTTCCGCTACATTCCAGTCTGCGTAATTCAGTTTTAAACCATTTGGATTCAGGGAGATTTCTGTAATGTCATTCAGCGATTTTGCGTTTCCTGCAATCAGGAACTGAGTGGCATCTTTATCATCCTTAGTTGTCACATTGTAATTGATGATATTATCAGCAACATCTCCGCCGATATTTATTTTTTTTAACGAGAAGCTTGAGCTTTTTAAAGCTGCCACATTTAGATTATATTGTAACGCCTGGTTTTCATTCGTTACCTTTAATGCTGCATTTTCAATGGAGTTTTCACCATATAATAACTGTGGAATCTGTCCGTCAATTTCAATTTTCTGAGAATCAGCATCATAATTTCCAAGCAGATTAATAGTTTCAAAACTTTTCAGATCCGGAACGAATTTTCTGATCAGATCATCGTTCTTCACCTTTGCAGTAAACGTAAAATGTTGTCCCGGATCAATTTTCTGTGTTTTCCCCGGTTTCTGGAACTGATAGTACTGATTGATCGTTTGTGTTAAAGCGCCGAAGATCTGGGTAAGCTTATATTTACCTTTCAGTTCTACGTCGGCAATTTGTGAGTTGAAATTAATCTGCGTGGAATCTTTTGTAGAAGACGCTTTCAGGTTAACTTCCTGTACCGGATATACTTCTTTGGTGTCTGAAAAGGCGAAATCTTTAAGATTTAAATAACCGTTCAGATTATTGGGATCCAGGCTGGTAAAATCACCATCAATTTTTCCCGCAATGATCATAGGTTTTTCATAGAATCCAAGTTTATTGACATCCAGTTTTATGACCTCACCATTTATTTTTACCGTTGGATTTTTTTCATCATAAACTCCCGAAGCGGTCAACTGCAGATCTGCATTCGGATCTTTTGAATTTAAAATAACATGATAAGCCCCTTTATTGATCTTACCTGTTAAATTCATATTCTGATAACGATAGCCTTTATATACTGCGGATGCAACATGGCCCTTCAGGTCGGCACTGGCATTTTTAAAATCAAAGCTTTCTCCCTTAGCTGAAATCTGGGCTGTAATGGCTCCGATATCTTTATTCCGGATAATTTTCCCAACTTGTATTCCCTGAAGATTCGCTTTTATATCATACAATTCATGATTTTTCCTGCGCATATCTACTTGAGCAATGACTGCTGCATTTCCTAATGTAGAGTAGAGGTTGAGGTCTGTAGTGACCATTTTAGTGGTTCCCTTAGCATTCCCCTTTACACTGAAGTGAGAAGGCAATGCAATATTGGAAGGAATTGTATTTTTAGGAACAAGATTAAAGATCGTTTTGGCTCCGGAAGAAAACTCGGTAATACGGACATCGTAATACAGCTGGCTGGGATTCATCGCATTTTTAATCTTTCCTGATGCTGCTACCCGCAACTCGTCCAGCCCTGAAACTTTCAGATCCTGAATGAGAAGGTCGTTCACACTTCCTTTTACATTAGCATTTACACTTAAAACCGCATTCGGGTATTTGTTGAAAGGAACCGTACTTCTTAAAGCAGGTGCCAGATTTAAGATATCTGAAAATCCGATTTTAGAGTTTTTAATGTTGGCAGAAACCTTTACACTTCCCGGGTTTGAAGTAAGCTGATCAATGGAATTATAATTTAAAATTACCTCATCACGGATAAGGGTTTTAGGGGTCTGAAGATAAAGGCTTTTCAGATAAGCCTCTTTTTCACCATATAAGAAATCTGTGTTGAATTTTTGAATATCCAGACCTCTCGCTTCCTGAATTTCCGCTGAATTAACTGTTCCTGCAAAGGTATTATGCTCCATTTTGAAGCTTCTGACCTCAACATTCATTTTACGGAAATCAAGATGGTTGAAATCCATACCCTGTCTGGTAGGAGCAATCGCTGTATTATGATAAGAAACCTTTACATCATTAAGGACAAGTTTTCCCAGAAGAAGACTCATAGCTTTGTCCTGATCAGTCACTTTTGAAACTTCAGGCTCCTGTGTTTTTTTCGGATTGGCATTTTGAGCCGGAAGATAAAGGTTGGCATTAATGTCTGCTCCTGAAAGAACAACATCGGCAACATTGAATGCATTATTTTCCAGGTCAAGCTTATTTACTTTTGTACTTAATTCTTTAAATATAACTTTAGCAAAAGTTTTGGTATTTTCATCACCATAATCAATATCAAAATGGGTAAGTTTAATTCCTCTCAGCCCGATATTCATCGGTTTCTTATCATTGAGGGAATCTACTTTTTTCTCCACCTTTTTGGAAACCTCTTCTACAAGCCCCTGTTTTAGTTTTAATTTTAATCCGTCCAGATTAATATCATTAACAGCATAGGTGTTTTTATTGAGATCAAATTTTTTAACCCTTGTATCAAAAGATTTGAAATAAAGGCTAATATCATTTCTGGATTGCTGGTCGTTGAAAGTAACGCCCACATCTTTTAAATTGATTTTGTCAAGAGAAATAATGAAAGGTTTTGATGGGCTTTCCTCCTTATCATTGGTGGCGAAAGCATCAATGATATAATCGAAATTGAATTTGCCATCTGGCTTTCGGACTACATGGGCACGGGCTCCTTCCAGATCTACAGAGGTAATATCTGCCGTAGACTTGATAAGTTTCAGCATATGGAGGCCTACATCCAGTTTTTTTACCGCTAACAGTGTATCTACATCCTGCCCCTTTACATAAAGATTTTCCATAACAAGACTGTTTGGAAATCCGATGTAGACTCTTTCGAGGCTCACTTTGGTTTTGATTTTTTTCTCAAGATAAACAATAAGTTTGTCCTTGATGAAGTTCTGAACGGCTGGTAGTCTTAAGCTTAAGATCAACAGGGTAAGAAAAACCAATATTGAAATAAAGGTTATTGCAATACGCCTTAAAAGTTTGCTGGTGTTGATTTTCAGTTTCAAATGCGATGAGGTTTCTAACAAAGATAATAATACTAAATTATTTACACTTTGTTGTGGTACCATTTTCGAATGCAAAAATCCTGCCTTGGCTGCCTTATTATGGAATTTTTAGTCTGTAGTTGTCAAGTGAATAGTTGAGTAAGACGAGCCAAGGTTCGGATTTTGTTTTTTAAAAAGCCCCCTTTGTATCATTTTTTAATGTTGAAAAGGTTAGTTAGCAAAAATGAAAATTCAAATGTTAATGTAGTAGTAAAGGGGGCTTGGCATGGTTTATTTCATTGAGATAATGATTTCTTTTAGTTATTTCCGTTTTCCCATTTTACCTCTTCTCCCTGTACTGCGGCACCACCTTGTGCTACGGTAATCGGAGGGGTTTCCTGGTTGATGTGATAAATATAAGCCGCAATTTTTTCTGCATCTCTTCCTGTAATAGTTCCTTCTTTGATAAATGGTCTCATCGTTGGATTGTTAGGAGAGCCGTTTTCGAGCATCCAGAAAACATTTTTGAATAAACTTTTTTCTTTAATGTTGATCCAGTGAGTGTCGGTAAGGTTGGGGCCAATTCCTCCTTTTCCTCCGTCACCATGACAGGTCACACAATTGGTTTTGAAAAGTTCCTGACCTTCTGCAATATTGTCTGCACTGTATTTTGCAGTTTCCAGATTAATTTGCGGTGCATTTTTTTCGTATTCTTCGATGGAAGCCAGCATGGTTTTGGCTTCTTTGGTATATTCTGCCTCAGGATGAGCATAGTCTGTGAAAGAAAAGGCCATCAGATAAACGACACAGAAAATACATCCGAACCAGAATAAACCGATCCACCATTTGGGAAGCGAGTTGTCAAGTTCTGTGATTCCGTCAAAACCATGATCAATAAGAATATCTTTTTCTTCAGTTACGGACTGCTTTTTGAAAGCAGAATTCCATAATTTTTGATAGTAAGGAACACTTTTATCAGCCAGGTATTGTTTTTTTTCTTCTTCGGATAATCTGCTGAAACTTTCATTTTCAATCATATCCCCGATGGAATTCATGATCATCAGAAGAATAATGGCAATCAGGATCAGTGCCCAGAAAAACGGGGAGGAAAAATATCCTGAATCACTGGCAAACATTTCAAAGGCCATGATCGTTAAACCAATCGTTGTTACGATATATATAGAAATTGGGGTTCTCGTTTTCATTGCAATACAATTTTTAAATGATTAGTCTGCGCTTGCTGTCTGGATCTGCGTTGTTTTGATATCGGTACCCAGCCTTTGCAGGTAAGCGATCATCGCTACAATTTCTCTCTGTTCAAGCGGAACATAGGCTGATCCTTTTGCCGTTTTCTCTTTTACCATCTGATCTTTTACATCCGTAGCTTCTGAATAAATTCTCTGTACGATAGCTTTTGACTGATTGTCTGCCCATTGATTGGCAGAGTCAATCTGAGCTTTTGTATAGGGTACATCAAATGCATTTTTCATCAGTTTCATTTTATCCACCATTTGTGTGCGGTCCAGTTTATTGGTGATCAGCCATGGGAAACGCGGCATGATAGAACCTGCAGAAGTAATTCTTGGGTTGTACATATGCTTGAAATGCCATGAATCAGGGTTTCT
This sequence comes from Chryseobacterium sp., assembly GCF_019236175.1. GTDB lineage: Bacteria > Bacteroidota > Bacteroidia > Flavobacteriales > Weeksellaceae > Chryseobacterium. The sequence continues at coordinate 168,762 of NZ_JAFAJM010000019.1, read as the reverse complement.
TCCTCCTTCTCTGTGAAGATCCGGGCCTGTTCTCTTAGAACCCCATAAGAATGGTCTGTCGTATACAAATTCTCCCGCTTTGGAATATTGTCCGTTTTTCCCCTCGAATCTTACCACTTCGTCACGGAAAGGTCTGATCATTTGAGAGTGACATGCATTGCATCCTTCACGGATATATAAATCTCTTCCTTCCAGTTCCAGTGGAGTGTATGGTTTTACAGCTGTAATGGTAGGAACACTTTGCTTTAATGATAATGTCGGAATGATTTCCACAAGCCCACCGATTGCTACGGTAATAAAAGCCAGTATACAGAGTAAAGTAGGAGTTCTTTCCAGCCAAAGGTGTATTCCTTCTCCTTCTTTTCTTGCCCTGCCGATATTGGCTAATGCAGGAGCTTCAGCAGGAACTTCTTTCTGGAATGAGCCGGCTTTTATCGTTTTGATCACATTGATGACCATCAGAATAGCTCCTGAAAGATAAAGGATACCTCCTAAGAATCTCATTTTAAAGTAAGGAATGATCGCAGTTACCGTATCCAGCCAGTTTTTCCATAATAATGTTCCGTCCGGATTGAATTGTTTCCACATCAGTCCCTGTGTAAATCCTGAAATGTACATCGGAACAGCATAGAAAATAATTCCTAATGTTCCCAGCCAGAAGTGCCAGTTGGCCAGTTTTTTGGACCAAAGCTGGGTTCTCCACATGATCGGTACCAGATAATAAACGACTCCAAATGCCATGAAACCATTCCATCCGAGAGCTCCTAAATGTACGTGCCCGATTACCCAGTCTGTATAGTGCCCGATTTTATTTAAAGATTTTGTCGCTAATAAAGGTCCTTCGAAAGTAGCCATCCCATAGCAGGTAACAGCAACTACAAAGAATTTAAGAATAGGATTTTCTCTCACTTTATCCCAAGCTCCTCTTAAGGTAAGAAGACCATTTAACATTCCACCCCATGATGGGGCAATCAGCATGATGGAGAATCCTGTACCTACCGCCTGAGCCCATGCCGGTAATGCTGTATACTGCAGGTGGTGAGGCCCGGCCCAAAGGTATACAAAGATCAACGACCAGAAATGGATAATAGATAATTTGTATGAAAACACAGGACGTTGTGCCGCCTTTGGCATGAAGTAATACATCAGACCTAGTACAGGAGTCGTCAATACAAATGCTACCGCATTATGACCATACCACCATTGTACTAATGCATCTTTTACACCTGCATATACAGAATATGATTTCCAGCTTGTGAATGATAGGGGAACTTCCAGATTATTGAAGATATGAAGCATTGCCACAGCAATCCAGGTAGCCATATAGAACCAGATAGCTACATATAGATGTCTTACCCTTCTTTTAGCAATGGTCCCAAACATATTGATTCCGAAAATAATCCATGAGAATGCGATCAGAATATCTATCGGCCACTCATGTTCGGCATATTCTTTAGACGTATTGATTCCCATCAGGAATGTGATTACCACACTGATGATCATCAGCTGCCATGACCAGAAATGAATCCATGATAAAGTATCACTGTACATTCTTGTTTTTAACAGCCTCTGCATGCTATAGTAGGCACCGCAGAAGAAGGAATTACAAACGAAGGCAAAAATTACGGCACTTGTATGAAGCATTCTGATTCTGCCGAAGCCCATTGCACCCTGAGTATTAATTAAACCCTGAATATTACCCGAGGCTAAACTTTTAATAGTAGTATCATCTGTACCGAATAAAAATTCAGGTAATTCCGGATAAAAAAGCATCAGTGCTGCCGTAAGTCCCAGAAGAAATCCGATGAGTCCGAATACGATTGTAGCATAGAGGAATGCCCTGACAATATTATTGTCATAATTAAATTTTTGCGTCTCCATAAATTCCAATAGTGTTTACCGAAGTGATATTTTCTCTGAAATAAGCTTATTTTCTGCTTTTTTCTACGATGAAAATAAATATCATGTAACGTGTATTATGTTTTGCCAAAGGTATTTATTAACTTTGTTGAAGGCTAATAGATAATCTTCTAAAGTATACCGAAAACTACTAAAACAAAAACGATGAAAGTATGTGGACAAAATATCAGGAAAATCCGTAGGAGCAAAGATCTTACACAGGAATATATGGCCTTTGAAATGGGAATTTCCCAGAAAGCCTATTCCGATATTGAAAATTCCAAGGTGAAGATCAATCTGGATATTCTGACAAAGATCTCTGATATTTTAGAGATTAAGCCTTCCGATATCTGCAGCATTTCCCACAAATGCGGAACGGATGGTTCTGAAGATAAATTCCAGAGCCTGCTTGAGTATCTGAAGAAAAACGATATTACCATTCCGAAAGAATATCTGTAAACCCATTTTTCTTTTAAATTAAATTTTCGTAACCTGAACGAATGGTCTCTTCTGCTGACCGGAGGTAAATCTTGCATTATTTTTTTTATTTTTCCGGAATTACCACTCTATCAGTCTGATTATAAGAAGACTTTTTCCACTCAGATCAGTGTTTTTATCAAAATGCTTTAACAGATGCGTTATTTATAAATGATTATGTAGAAAAAATTTCACATGATTGTGGAAAAATATTTACAATAATTATGATTTTCTACAATATATTTGTCATGAAATTAACGCCCGTACCACTGAATGAAACTTCTATACTTTGTTTCACTTTTATTTTTCCTATGTATCCACGGGCAAAACTATACCATCCAATGGTATAATATGGATAACGGATTGCCGCAAAACAGCATTAAAGATATCGTTAAAGACCAGTATGGCTTTATCTGGCTTTCTATGGAAGGACAGATTCTCCGTTATGACGGGGACAATTTCGTACAGTATAAAAATTTTAAACTTAAAAATTTAAGCTTCGGAGACTTCTATGGTAGTATAGAAAAGGACAGTATCGCCGTTTTCAATACTTCTGAAAAAAAAATTCTTTTGATTTCCGGCCGGAAACCCGATGTTGTAGCTGCCGACAATACATTCGAATTCGGAAGTGCTGGGAAAAATAAGATTTATAAGCGGATTGTAAAAAACAATATTACGGTAAGATATATTTCTTATTACATCAATTCCTATTATGTTCAACTGGAAGAGGGATCTTACTATTTTGAAAATAACAGTATTATTTACATTGATAAGAAAAGCAAGAAAAGAATTATCGTTGCCGGAAGCTTTCCCCGTGATCGGTTAAAAAAGATGTTTGTTCATGATAATCATTTATTCATAAGTGATCCGGCAGGAAAAAGCATGATCCGATTATACAGGGGAGAACTTTCCGAGATGAGAGTGCCTTCCGTTTACACAGATCCCGAAACTAAGATCTACTGGCAGCAGATTTCAGGACAGGTCTTCATGATCAGCCATGGGAAAATATTTACCAGCGAATTCTCTGAAGGAAAGTTAAAGCTTACCTATCTACTGGAATATAAAGATATTGATAAGGATATTTCCGGAGCAATGTTCTATGATAAAATAACCCGTAAACTTTATATAGGAAGTTCCATCAAGGGGCTTAAAATTCTTAGTCTTTCGGATTTTTCCGTTTCGAGAAAAAAATTGCCTTATCAGGATGAGGTCTGTTATGCCGCCATTCCTTACGGGAATAGTTCTATTCTTAGCCAGGAAGGAATCAGATATGATAATACCGCTTCAGAAAGAATTTTCAAGGCATCCCAATCTTATGATAAACGCTATATCCTTGAAGATAATTCCGGAAACTTGGTGTACAGGGAAAATAATTCCATTCACATCAGATATAAAAACACCGGCTTTACAACATACGATTCTATTGCTTTTAAAGGGAAAGAGATAGACGGGTTATATAAAAGCAACGGGCTGTATATGGCATCTGTCGTACAGGGAAAATTGTCTTATCTCTATATATTTAATCAGGATCATTTTAATGCTGTTAGCAGAATTATTCCTTGTGAAGATAATATAGATGCTGTTTTCAGATACAATAAAGACCTTCTTTATATGGGGAGCAGCGGTGGAATTTATGTCTACTCCCTTTCTCTGAACAGGATAGTCAATCAGATTGGGAAAGGTCTTCCTGTAAAACAGATCATCAGAACAAAAGACGGAAATATCTGGTTTACCACTTACAATAGGGGGATTTTTTTAGTAAAAGATCAGAATGCTGTAAAAGTTCCGACCGATAAAAATGATTTTCTGGCAAATGCTCATTATCTGTTGGAAGATGCCCATTCCAATTTGTGGATATCGTCCGATAACGGATTATTTAAGGTGAATAAAAATGACCTCCTGCACTACATGAAAATTCCAAAAGGACTCATGACCTATTATCGGTATACCAAAAAACAAGGTCTTTTAAATAATGAATTCAACGGAAGTGCGAATCCCTGTGCGCATAAGCTGGCAGACGGGCAATTTGTATTTCCTTCTATGGAAGGATTTGTATTTTTTACCCCGGGCAATATCAGGAATTATTACCCTAAAGCTCATGATATCTATCTGGAAAGAGCCAGGGTAAAAGGGAAAATGATCAGATTGAAGGATAAGCTTTTTCTGGAATGTGGGTATAAAAATGCAGAAATTTATATAGATATTCCATACTATTCCGATTTGGAAAATATCTATCTTCAGGCCAGACTCTCAGACAGTGATGATAATCCGTGGATACATATTAAAAGTGACAGAACATTCAGGCTAGCCCATGTTGACCCCGGAACGTATCATCTTTTGGTACGGTTTTTATCTTCTGAAACAGGAAAATTTGTTTATAAAACACTTCCTGTAGAAGTGGAAGCTTATTTCTATCAGACTCTTCTTTTTAAAATGATGATCGTCTGTATCCTTATATTGGTTGTTTTGGTGATTATTCAGATTAGGACCAATTTTTTAAGATTAAAAAATAAGGTGCTGAAAAATTCACTGGATCATAAAGATAAAGAACTACGGGCAACGAATGATAAACTTAAAAATGAATCCGATTATCAAAAAAAGCTGGTAGAAAGCATTAGCCATGATATTACCACACCGGTTAAATTTATAGCACTTCTTTCGCAGGAGCTTACCCGGTCTGAAGATCCAAAAGCTCAGAAGAAATATTTTGACAGCATTTACAAAACCTCAGAGCAGTTGTATAAATTTACCCTGAGCCTTAAAGAATATACTGAGCTTTACAAACAGGAAAATACAGAGCAAGAAGAATATTCCGTGTATGATTTGATTGAAATCAAAAAATTATTATTTGAAGAAATAGCAATACAGAAAAACACATTTATTTACAATTTCTGTGATCATCAGTTAAAAATTAAACTTAATAAAAATATTCTTCTTGCGGTTTTCCATAATATTATAGATAATGCAGTAAAAAATACAACAAACGGGGAAATTACAATTACATCGGTATCTACAGAATCACATATAGAAATCAATATTGCCGATACGGGAAGTGGGATGTCCGATGAACAGATGATCTATTATTCCGGGCTTTTTCAGAAAAAAGGGAATGAACATGTGATTTTTAAAAATTACGGATTAGGATTACATATGGTTGTCCAGCTGGTAATGAAGATTAATTCCGAAATGACTTTTCATAAAAATACCCCGAAAGGAACAATCATTAAAATTCTTATTAAGATATGACAAAAAAAATACTAATTGCAGATGATCATCATGTGGTGAGAGTCGGTACTGCTTTGATTTTGGAGAAAAATTTTGATCATTTTGAAATAGATTTTGCTGAGACATACGGTGAAGTGAAACAGAAAGTCGAAACTCAAAAATTTGATCTGGTCATTCTGGATATTGAACTTCCAGGAAGTATCTTCAAATCGATGGTAAAAGAAATTAAAAATAGAGATGAGGATACTCCGGTTTTGATTTTTACTTCTTATAAAGAAAGTATTGCCATGCAATATATTGAAGAAGGAGCGAATGGTTTTTTAAACAAGCAGAGTGATCCTGAGGATTTCGTGAAAGCGGTAGATGCTATTTTTAAAGACGGATATTATTATACCCCGGAAATTATGAATGAAATCATGAAGGGGATGAAAAAGAAAAAACCGGTTGAGGTTCTGTCAGAAAGAGAATTACAGGTTTTTAATCTTTTGGCTAAAGGAAACGGTAATCTGGAAATTGCCAATCTGCTTCATATTGAGGAATCTACGGTTGGTACCTACAAAAGGAGAGTTTATCAGAAGCTAAAGATCACCAATCTGGTAGAACTGCTTGAGATTTATAACGAAATCCATTAGTATTCTTCTGCTATGTCATAAAATCATGACATTGTTGTGGAAAAATGTGTACAGGGTCTTCTGGGAACTATTTATTTATCGCGGTAAGTTTGTGAAAATAAAACTAACGGCAGATAAGTAAGAATGCTTTGTTTAATGCCGGTGGTAAGTTTTCCTTAGATTCTAAATACATTTTTATGAGAAAAAGTTTACTTTTCATTGTTGTACTGATTGGCTCGAATCATACAATGAATGCTCAGGTTGGTCTGAATACTCCCAATCCGAAAGCAATGTTTCATCTGGACGGAAAAAAAAATAATGAAACATCAGGAAATGTAAGTCCTGCCAATCAGGCGGATGATGTCGTAATGACAGCCAACGGCTATGTGGGAATAGGAAATAATACACCCGCAACAAGTTTAGATATCAAAACAACCGGAACTTCAACAACTCCGGTACCGGGAATAAAAATAGCAGACGGAGCCCAAAATGAAAATTATGTACTGACTTCGGATACCGACGGAAACGGATTGTGGAAACCGGTAAGATTAACTGTTGTACGAGGGGTAAACGGACTGGGCATCAACATTCCTTTTACCAGTACGGCAGGTACCTATATCTACACAGGGTCTTATATAGCTTTGCCGCCCGGTAAATGGCTGGTTACCGTACAACAGCTTGTCAATCCTTCCGGAGCATTGCTGACCGGAGATCAGTGGATGTGGCTGAGGACCAGTTTTTCAGATGATCCCAGCCTTGTTGTAGGAGGTACGGCAACACCTTCGCTTGATCTTACTTCCGACGGACCACGCTTAGTAAGCGGACTGATACAGGGGCCCACTTCGGCCATTACCAGATTTTCTATTATCCAGGGAAGTTTAGTGATTAATAATTCTTCAGGCGCAGTGAAAACCTACCGGTATATTGCAGGAGATAATACCATTTCCGGAGTTCAGGCAGGTACATCTTTCGACAGATTCGGAGGGGACTGGAGTGAAAATATTATTTATGCAGTTCCTACCAATTAAGTAATCGTATCAAATTAAATAAAAAACCGGTTATGCTCATTCATTCGTGAATTGTCAATTTACCCCATGGAATGTGAATTTCTCTCAAAAGTTTTTATATATTTAGCGACCGAATAATTCATTCAATGAGCAACGAAAATAAAACAGGACAAAACGAGACTTTAGTTAGAGGATTAACAAATCGACATATACAATTAATAGCCCTTGGAGGTGCCATAGGAACAGGGTTGTTTCTGGGAATAGGACCTGCCGCAGTACTCGCCGGACCATCGGTTATTTTAGGGTATGCATTAGCCGGAATTATTGCCTTCTTTATTATGCGTCAGCTTGGTGAAATGGTAGTTCAGGAACCGGTTTCGGGGAGTTTTAGCTACTTTGCCTATAAATATTGGGGAAACTTTCCGGGGTTTGCTTCCGGATGGAACTACTGGATTCTCTATATTCTGGTAAGTATGGCAGAACTTACAGCCATTGGTCATTATATTCATTTCTGGTGGCCTGAAATTCCTCTCTGGGTATCCAGTTTATTCTTTTTTATAGTGATTAATGCCCTCAATCTTGCTTCTGTAAAAGTATATGGAGAAACGGAATTCTGGTTTTCCATTATTAAAGTAGTTGCCATTATTGCCATGATTATTTTCGGGATTTATCTTTTAATAAGCGGAACAGGAGGGGAAAAAGCGAGTATTACCAATTTATGGAATGACGGCGGATTCTTCCCGAAAGGTTTATTTAATAAAACAGAAAGCGGATATTCAGGGTTATTTGCTGCCATGGCTATGATCATGTTCTCCTTCGGAGGGCTGGAACTGATTGGAATTACTGCAGCAGAAGCAAAAAATCCGGAAAAAACCATTCCGCAGGCAACCAATCAGGTGATTTACAGAATTCTGATTTTCTATGTAGGAGCCTTAGTGATTCTATTTTCTTTAAGCCCGTGGAGAGATATTACCGAAGGGTCCAGCCCGTTTGTGATGGTTTTCCAAAACCTGAACGGACTTGAATTCAGTCTTTTCGGCAAAATAATCCAGTTCAACACTTTGATTGCCAATGTTCTTAATTTAATTGTTTTAACAGCCGCTTTATCGGTATATAACAGTAGTGTTTACAGTAACAGCCGCATGCTTTTTGGGCTTGCTCAGCAGGGAAATGCTCCGAAGTTTCTGAAAAAACTCAATAAAAATTCTGTTCCTACCAATGCTATTATTGTCTCTTCCTGCTTTGCGGGAATCTGTATAATCATTAATAAAATAGTGCCGGAAAAAGCTTTTGAATACTTAATGGCTTTAGTAGTATCTACGTTGATCATTAACTGGCTGATGATCTGTTATACCCACTTAAAATTTAAAAAATCAATCCGTAAAGACGGAATTCTTTCCAAATTTCCATCTATATTTTTTCCTGTATCCAATTATATTTGTATCGCTTTTTTAATTCTGATTTTAGGATTAATGAGTATTACAGGAATGGAAATCCAGGTTATTCTGATTCCTGTCTGGGTAGGTTTCTTATTTGTGATGTATAAACTTTACAAGCCTAAGGAATAAAATAAAACAAATTTTACACTATTTTAAAAGATGAAGATCATAATGATTTTCATCTTTTTTATTTTTCGAAGCTTTCTGTTTCCGGCTGTAGACCGCAGGGGGAAGAGAAGAATTAAAGGCAAGTCTCTTTTTTCTGTCGAAAATTATTCGCAAAAAACATCCTGAATTCAGTTCTTTTTCATAAATTAGAGTGAATGATATTTCAAATTGAAGTGAGAATTGTCGTTTTTCTTGAAAATATATGCGGACAAGCCGAACACCGTACTACAAAGTAGGCAATATTAAAAAACACACCTATGGCCAATTTATTTCAAACACTTACAAACTCTGTTAAACACTGGTATATTCCGTTGATCTTTGGGATTTTATTTCTGATCTGCGGTTTTTATGTATTCAGTGTACCACTGGCAACCTATGTGACGCTGTCTATATTCTTCAGCGTTTCATTCTTATTCTCCGGTATTACGGAGATTTTCTTTTCCATACAAAACAGTAAATCTCTGCAGGGCTGGGGCTGGTTTCTGGTAAGTGGGCTGCTTACTACTGCAATAGGGGTATATCTGATTGCTTATCCGCAGATTTCAATGTCTATTCTTCCGTTTGTAGTAGGATTTACTTTGTTATTCCGCTCATTTCAGCTGTTGGGATTCGCCTTTGATCTGAAAAGCATGCGAATCATGAGTTGGGGAAATGTAGCCCTTGCCAGTGTGGGAGGCATTATATTTTCTTTACTGCTTATATTTAATCCCGTATTTACAGGGATTTCTCTGGTTACGCTGACCGGAGTATCTTTTATCTTTATGGGAATCGCGTCTGTTATGCTGGCCTTAGATCTGAGAAAGGTTAAAAATATCCCTGGAAAAGTAAGTCAGGAATTAAGAGATAAAATAAAATCCATACAAGATGAAATTGATGATCTGAAAAAATAACCGATATACCTGTTCCGATAGAAAGAGACCTCCTGTTGAGGTCTTTTTTTATGAATTAAATAGCTCTTACAGAAAACAAAAACCATCCTTAAAAAAGGATGGTTTGTAGACTCACAGGGATTCGAACCCCAGATGACTGAACCAAAATCAGTAGTGTTACCGCTACACCATGAGTCTCTGTTTGTTTTAGTGGTGCAAATTTACAGCTTTTTTCTTTATATACAAGAACTTTTTGATTTTTTTTTTAAATTTACTGTAGATTTTATTTACGGAAAATATGCTGATAGACTTCAATAATCTCAATATTAATAAATTATCTTTCAAAACAGAATTTGAAAAAAAAGTGAAAATCTTTTTAGAAGAATGGTATTCCGAAGGTACCACTGTAAATGTGCAGACTTCAGGCTCTACCGGAGTTCCCAAAGTTTTCGGAATCGAAAAAAAGAAAATGATCAATTCTGCAGTCATGACCTGCAATTTTTTAGGATTAAAAGAAGGGAATACCGCATTACTATGTCTGCCGGTAGAATATATCTCAGGAAAAATGATGGTGGTACGTTCTATTCAGAGGAAAATGAAATTAATAATTACAGAACCTTCATTAGCGCCTGTTGAAAATTTGGAAACAGAAATCGACTTCTGTGCGATGACTCCTCTTCAGGTAGAAAATTCACTGGATCAGCTTCACCTGATTAAAAACCTGATTATTGGAGGAGCTGCGGTTTCCGAAAGTCTGAAAACAAAAATTCAGCAAATGAACCTGAGTGCTTCCAATCAGATTTTTGAAACTTACGGAATGTCTGAAACACTTTCTCATATTGCGCTAAGACAACTGATGCCTGAACAGGAAGATTATTTTACAGTTTTTGAAAATGTATCCGTTTCTTTAGACGAAAGAGAATGCCTGACAATTTTTGCTCCTGCTGTGAATGATGAAGTGCTGAAAACTAATGATTTAGTTGAGATTAAAGAAGGCGGACAGTTTAAATTTTTAGGAAGAATAGATCATGTGATCAATTCAGGTGGCGCGAAAATTTTTCCGGAAACTTTAGAAGCTTTCGTCAAAAAAGTAATCCCTAATGAAGCCCTGTTTTTAGGAATTAAAGATGAAAGCCTGGGACAAAAGCTGATACTCATCATCGAAGGAACAAGATCGGAAGATATTTTGAATAAAATCTCAGAGATTAGATTTGAGAAAAGCTTTCATAAGCCGAAAGAAATTATTTTTATAGATGAAATTCCAAGGACTCCTAACGGAAAAGTAAGCCGCATGGAACTGTATCAAAAGATAGCTAACAATGTGTAGTTTTCTTCTGACGGGCTTTGCCCTCCTAATTTTCAAAATCCAATACAATGAAAGACTTTTCAAAAGAGCTCAGCTTTAAAACATCCAGAAGCAGCGGGGCCGGCGGACAAAACGTCAATAAAGTAGAAACCGCCGTAACCGTCCTCTGGAAAGTGGCGGAATCAGAATTTTTCAGTGAAGATCAAAAAAAAATAATTCAGGATAAACTTAAAAACAGAATAAATGCAGAAGGTATTTTATTTCTTAATGTTTCCGAAAGCAGGACCCAATTAATGAATAAAAATAAAGCGATTGAAAAAATTATTGAACTTGTTGATAAAGCTTTAATTATACCTAAAAAGAGAACGGCAACCAACCCTTCAAAAGGCCAAAAACAAAAAAGACTGGACAATAAGAAAAAACTCTCTGATAAAAAAGAAAACAGACGTTTTAAATTTTAATTGGCTCCTTACGCAGAAAGTTTTATTTTTGGCGAAATTTTCAAAATAATGATAAAAAAACTAATACTATTAGGAGCTATTTCGGGTTCTTTGCTTTCTTTTGCCCAGCAACAAAAAATTTCAATCATGCCATCTGTGGGATATGCATGGAGAGTGGCTGAAACACCATCCGGCCTTTCCAGAGAAGAAAAAGACTATGTCAAAGGACTAAAAAACGGGGTTCATTTCGATATTTCAGCCTATTATAATCTGAGAAGTGTGGGAATCGGATTTAAATTTTCCAACTATAATGCCTCTAGCAACGGATGGATCTCAGGATTTGATAACAATGGAACTATGGTTTCCGTTCCGGTTTCAACCAAAGATAATATCACGTTCTTCGGGCCTTCTGTTATGTATTCCAACTACAATGAGCCTACAAAGCATAAGTTATTTGTGGATTTAGCACTTGGAGTAATTTCTTATACAACAAAAACAGGAAGTATAAAAGGTACAGGTTCAAACCTTGGTCTGGATGCAGGTTTTGGTTACCAGTACGAAGTTTCCAAAAATTTTATGATTGGTCCTAAAGTAGGTATTACGGGAGGTACCCTGAACAAAATGAAATTTAACGGAATGACTTACGAGTTTGGAGATAATGAAAAAGAGGGGTTAACCAGAATTTCTCTGAGCGCAGCTGCCACATTCCGATTTTAAGTTCTATCTTTGTTAGAATTAAAACAAAATATAATGACAGCAACCATCTTTTTATCAACGATACGCCGACCAGCGGGATTGTTGCTGTCTTTACTTTATTTACATACAGATTCCTTTCTGAAAAGTTCTAAAGACTTTATTAATTAAGCCCTGTCAGGATCCAAGACAGGGAATATTCCGGATTTTTATATTAATTATTTTATTGCAGTTTTCTATCCATGGAAGAAGCTAAGTAGGCTTGTATTCCACATTGGATCATCGGAGAATACTGCCTTCTAATTTTTAAAATTGAAAAAAATGTCCGATCATATTATTGTAACCACAGGAATTTATGATGCTATCAAAGATACATTGAGAAGAAAAAAAGTAAGTATAGGTGAAGAACAAAGACTTACTGAAGAACTCAGAAAGGCAAAACAGGTACTAAGAAGAGATTTGCCTGCAGATATCGTGACTGTGAACAGAAAAGTAGCGCTAAAGGATCATACTCAGAATTTTGAACATGAATATATTTTTGTGCCTTCCACACAGGAAAAACTGAAGAAAAATAAACATTCCATTCTTTCGGATATTGCCCTTGCTGTAGTAGGCTATAAAGTAGGAGATGTCATCAACTGGCCTTTCAGAAACGGAGAAAGAAAAATTGAAATTCTTAGGGTAGAAATCTGGGAAGGATAAAGCTGAATTACAATGAAAACGTGGCTCACTCGAGCTGCGTTTTTTTCATGGGCTACAAATGCACGAATAATTGTATCTAAGATAAAGAGTGCTCTTATTTTAATAAGTAGCCATAAGAAAATCCGCACATTGAGGATAAAATATAATGGATACTTTTGTATTCTCTGGCAACAGAGTCTAAGATTTTCATTTAACAAATGATAAAAAAAGACCCCTGTGTCACACTTTCTTCAAGTGCCTTGACTGCATTCCGTTTTTAAGTTTTATCTTTGCAAAAATTAAAAAAATGAGCAAACCGATAACTGAATTCATAGAAAAGTATTACCTGCACTTCAACGCAGCTGCATTGGTGGATGCTTCTAAAGGATATGTTGCACATCTTAAAGATGGCGGGAAAATGATGATTACTTTGGCAGGAGCAATGTCTACTGCTGAACTAGGAAAAATTCTTGCTGAAATGATCCGTCAGGGAAAAGTAGATTTTATCTCTTGTACAGGAGCTAATCTTGAAGAAGATTTAATGAACCTTGTAGCACACTCTCACTATGAAAGAGTTCCTCATTACAGAGATTTGACTGCTCAGGATGAGTGGGATCTTTTAGAAAGAGGCCTAAACAGAGTTACAGATACTTGTATCCCTGAAGAAGAAGCTTTCAGAAGATTACAAAAACATATCGTTGAGATCTGGAAAGATGCTGAAGCTAAAGGAGAAAGATATTTCCCTCACGAATTCATGTACAAAATGATCCTTTCAGGAGTATTGGAGCAGTACTATGAAATTCCCAGAGAAAACTCATGGATGATTGCAGCAGCAGAAGCCAACCTGCCGATCGTAGTACCAGGATGGGAAGATTCTACAATGGGGAACATCTTCGCTTCTTACTGTATCAAAGGAGAGCTTAAAGCTACAACCATGAAATCAGGAATCGAATATATGACTTACCTTGCTGACTGGTATACTAAAAATTCAGCTGGAAAAGGAGTTGGATTCTTCCAGATTGGTGGAGGTATCGCAGGAGATTTCCCTATCTGTGTAGTACCAATGTTGTATCAGGATATGGAAATGCATGACATTCCTTTCTGGTCTTATTTCTGTCAGATTTCTGACTCTACAACATCTTACGGTTCTTATTCGGGAGCGGTTCCCAATGAGAAAATCACTTGGGGTAAATTAGATATCACTACACCGAAATTTATCGTTGAAAGTGATGCTACTATCTGTGCACCATTGATGTTCTCTTATATCCTTGAGAATGCTTAAGACATAAACTCTTAACGAGATTAGAATAAAAGCGCTTCAATTCTGGAGCGCTTTTTTTGTCTTTAGGCTAAGTTCGCAGATTTTTTGAAAAAACCACGTGAATACAAAGTCTTTTCGGGGTGCAGAAAAGTCTGAAATTTTTGGCAGGAGAGTCGTTTTTTTGCCATAAATACACGAATTTATTTTATGAATGCTAGATACTATATGGTTGTATTTTTGAAAACCCCATAGATACTTAGGTATAGGGGTATGATTTTTTTACTCGTGCATTTGTGGCGGCTAAATACGTAGTGTACCATTCATTTTTTCATATCTTTATCTTTTAAATACTGTTAACACACACATTATTTTTTCTAAGACTTCAGATATGGACGATATTTTCAAACAACAGGTATACGAAGTAGCAAGACTTATTCCCAAGGGAAGAGTTTCTACTTATGGAGCTATAGCTAAAGCTGTAGGTTATCCGAATCATTCGCGTCATGTAGGAAAGGCAATGGGCGGATGTCCTAAGGATGTTCCTGCGCATCGTGTAATTTCCAGTTCCGGAGTATTGTCTGTCCCGGAATTTCAAAAAAAACTTGAAGCTGAAGGAATTATTATAGAAAATCTAAGGATAAAAGGATTCAAAAAGCTATTCTGGGACCCCATGAATGAATTATAAAGGCATCAAACTTGCCCAGTGCTTATAAAAAGAAGCAAAAAAAATCACTCATACATTGATATGAGTGACGCAAATATTTTTACAACTTAAAAGCGTATTATTTCCTAGCTCTTGAGGTACCCTGAGAATTTTTTAATTCTTCCTTTAGTCTGGTATTTTCTTCTTTTAATAAAGCAATATATCCTTGTAAGTTTTCAATAACAGCTCCCGGAATATTATCATAATTATTCTGATTCGTGATTACTCCTGCAGAAGAGGATCTATCGTTAAATATAGGATGATCATTATTAACAACTACTGTGGATTCTTCTTCTTCATAAATATCTTCTACCGGAACATCTAAAAAACGGGCAATTTTGTCCCATTCATCTCTGATGATTTTTACATCGCCGCTTTCCTTTCTGCTATAGTTGGATACATCCGTTGCGATAAAGTCTGCAACCTGCTGCTGAGTATAGCCTTTTTGCTTTCTGATGACGCGTAATTTTTCTTTTTGCATATCCGACATTTTATACAAAAATGGCAAAAAAGCATAATTTATACAATAGAAAACCCAAAAAATATAAAACAAAGTAATAATAGCGAATAGGAGATCATGAAAAGGTTTATAATATGAATAGTATTTGGGTAGACAGTTAATTATTTTTAGGAAGAGAAAGAAGTTAAAAAATGTAAAGGGTTTTGTTAATTTTATGTAGGTCTTTTTGCCATGAATACACGAATTTCTTTTATTAATATGAAACAGCTCTTCATCTTCAATATAATTATATATCTGGACAGTGCGGTTTTTTTACGACAGGTAGATGATCAGTGTAAATAAGATTATTCGTGGCACCTGTTCTACGCTGTCGGAGATAATATCCTTGCGTCTTTGCGTTTTCCCAACCTCTCAAATAAAAAAAAGACTGCTTCAAAATGAAACAGTCTCTGGTCTATTATTTTTCAAGTTGCTTATAGCTTCTTTGTATAAAATCTGTCAGGTCTTTTCCTTTCAGTAGATTTTGAGATAATTTTGCAAGATCCAAAGCGTATTTGATTAGGCTTTCTTTTTCCTCAGTATTCTCAGTTTTTAAGATCTGGTTAGAAAGTTCACTATTGGAATTTACCACAAGATTATACATTTCTGGGAAGCCTCCCATTCCAAACATATTACCTCCGCCTGTTGCCTGCATTTCTTTCATTCTTCTCATAAACTCAGGCTGAGTAATGGTGAACGGAGCATCATTGCTGTCAAGATCTTCAAGCTGAACGGTGAATTTTGCATCTTTGATGGCTTCTTCTACATTCTTTTTTAAAGATTCTTTCTCCGTTTCATTGAGTTTTGAAATAACAGGTTCGTCTTTTTTGATCAGGTTATTGATATGATCTGCATCTACTCTTGCAAATGAAATATTATCTTTTGATGTTTCCAGTTTCTGAATGACATGAGAGATAATAGGCGAGTCTAATAAAAGGACTTCATATCCTTTATCTTTTGCAGATTGAATATAGCTGTGCTGTTCATCAGAATTCGTAGCATACAGAATCACTAATTTTCCGTCTTTATCTGTTTGCGAAGGCTTGATTTTATCAACCAGCTCGTTCCACAGGAAGTATTTTCCGTCTGTTGTAGGATATAATGTGAATTTATCTGCTTTTTCAGCAAATTTCTCCTCAGTGATGATTCCGTATTCGATCACTACTTTGATGTCATTCCATTTTTGCTCATAATCTTCACGGTTATCATTAATTAAAGAAACCATTTTGTCTGCCACTTTTTTAGTGATATAAGACGAAATTTTCTTTACGGCACCATCTGCCTGAAGATAAGAACGGGACACATTCAACGGGATATCCGGAGAATCAATAACGCCTCTCAGAAGCATCAGGAAATCTGGAACAATCCCTTTTACTTCATCTGTTACAAATACCTGATTTTGGTATAGCTGAATTTTATCTTTATCGATATTTAAATTGTTGCTTAGTTTCGGGAAGAATAAAACTCCGGTAAGATTGAAAGGATAGTCTACATTCAGGTGAATATTGAATAAAGGTTCATCAAATTGTGTTGGATATAATTCGTGATAGAATTTGATATAGTCCTCGTTGGTAAGCTCGCTTGGAGCAATAGTCCATGCCGGTACCGGGTTGTTGATGATGTTGTCTACTTCTTCCGTTTCAGCAATGCTGCCTTCCGGAGCATCCTCCGGTAAAGGGAGTGTATGTGTTTTGGTTCCGAATTTAATAGGAACAGGCATGAATTTGTTATACTTTAATAACAGTTCACGAATTTTACCTTCCTCTAAAAACTCTACGGAATCTTCAGCAATATGAAGAATAATTTCGGTACCTCTGTCTGTTTTGTCTGTGGTCTCTTCAAGACTAAACTCAGGACTTCCGTCGCAGATCCATCTTACTGCCGGTTCGTCTTTATAAGATTTTGTAAGGATCTCTACCTTTTCAGCTACCATAAATGCAGAGTAGAACCCAAGCCCGAAATGTCCTATAATTCCTGAATCTTTTGCAGTGTCTTTATATTTTTCCAAAAATTCTTCTGCTCCTGAAAAAGCAACCTGATTGATATATTTTTCAACCTCTTCACCAGTCATCCCGATACCCTGGTCGATGATGCGTAACGTTTTCTGTTCCTTATCAATTTTAACTTCAAGTTTCGGATTTCCGTATTCCACTTTCGCTTCACCAATACTTGTTAAATGTTTTAATTTTAAAGTAGCATCAGTAGCATTAGAGATAAGCTCTCTCAAGAATATTTCGTGGTCGCTGTAAAGAAACTTTTTTATAAGGGGAAAAATATTTTCAACAGATACATTAATATTTCCTTTAGTCATAATATTTTAGATTTTAATTGTGCATCATACTGCTCAAAAAAAATACCATCAAGAAGAATGTGACAGAATGACATTCTTTTTGATTTACGATGAAGCCGGTGCGTCATATGGATTTGTCAAAGAAATAGCTTACTTTTAATCCTTAAATTTTTTAAAAATGAAGTTGAAATGTACAGTTTTTATTCTGCTCATGATGACCTGCTGTGTCTTTGGGCAAAAAAAGCCTTTAGACCATTCTGTTTATGACAGCTGGCAAAATATAGGCACGAGAAAAATCTCAAATGACGGGAAATGGATTGCCTATTCTGTGGATGTTCAGGAAGGAAATCCTAACCTCTTTTTATACTCCGTTAAGAATAAAACTTCCAGGAAGTTTGCAAGAGGAGCAAAAGTGGATTTTACCAATGATTCCAGATTTGCTGTTTTTCAGATCCGTCCGTTATATAAAGATATAAAGGCGGTGAAAGATAAGAAGCTTAAACAGAGTAAATTAACGAAAGACAGTCTTGCTGTCGTTGATTTGCTAAGCGGTAAAACAGAAAAAATTCCTGATGTAAAGGCCTTTAAAATCCCTGAAAAAGCAGGTTCTTATGTTGCCTATCTTCTGGAAAATACAAAGGATAAATCTTCTGATGAATCTTCTGATAAAGAAGACGGAGATGAAAAAGATGATGATAAAAATACAAAACCGCTGCAGCTGGTGGTAAAAAATCTTCTGGACGGGAAAAGCACCATATACGATAATGTAATTCGCTACGAATTCAGTAAAAATGGAAAAGAGCTCGCTTTTGTGACTAAAAAGCCGGAAGAGAAAACCAGTAAGGATAAAAAAGAGAATAAGGACTCAGGAGACGAAAAATCTTCAGATAAAAAAGATACTGACAAATCAAAACCAAAGAAATATGCATTTCAAACTGTACAGGTTGTCGATCTGCAAAAAGGCACAGTCACTAAAATTTCAGAAATGGAAGGCGATTTTTCGCAATTGTCTTTTGACGAAGACGGAAATCAGCTTGCCTTTGTAGGAACTGCTTCTGCACAGAATGATTTAGTGAAATTGTATCAGCTGTATTATTTTAATTTTAAAAGTGGCAAAAAAGAAATGGTAACCAATGAGAATGCTCAGATGAGAAAAGATTGGGTAGTTTCTGAAAACCGGTTACCTTTATTCAGCAAAAACGGGAAACAGCTGTATTTTGGTGTTGCTCCAAAATCTATAGCAAAAGATACGGCCATGATTGCTAATGATCATGCTGTCGTAGATATCTGGAATTATAGAGATGATTATCTGCAAACAGTACAGCTAAAGGATTTAAAAAACGATTTGAAGAAATCCTATGCTGCGGTAATGCAGACGGAAAAACCTGATTCCTTTAGAAATATTGATAATGTGGATCTGGATACTTTACGATTAGTTAATGATGGGAATGCGGATTTTGTTGTTGGTATTACAAGTTTAAATAATCGTATTTCTTCACAATGGGAAGGTTCGGCAAAGAAAACCTATTTCCTGATTGATAATAAAACGGAAAAAAGAACGGAAATTATTAAAAATCTGGACGGGTCGGTTTCCGTATCCCCGCTTGGAAAATTTGTTGTGATTTTTGATAAAGAAAAAGGAGCGTGGCTGAGCTATAATGTTAAAACCGGACAGACACTTCCTCTTAATAACGGTTTACCGGTTTCTTTCGTTGATGAACAGTTCGATATGCCGGATTTTCCGGATCCTTATGGGATTGCATCCTGGACGGATAATGATGAATCTGTGATTATCAAAGATCGTTATGATCTGTGGGAATTTTCCCTGAACGGTTCAAAAAAGCCAAGAAATATTACGAATGGATTTGGACGTAAGAATAAAATAACATTTGATACGTATCAATTAGACAAAGATATTAAAAGTATAAACCGGAAGTCTTCTGTTTATTTGTCAGCATTTGACAATACATCCAAAGCAAACGGAATTTTTAAAACATCTATTCAGTCGAACACTGATCCCGTAAAAATTCAGTTAGAAAATGTCTGGGGATATCGCAGCCTTCAAAAAGCGAAAAATGCATCGGAGTATATTCTGATAAAAGAATCATATGCGGATTCTCCAAATATCTTTGCCACATCAGATTTTTCAGATCAGCAAAAACTGAGCAATACCAATCCGCAGCAAAATCTTTATAATTGGGGGACTGATGAGCTGGTACACTGGACAACACCAAAAGGAAATTCATCTACAGGAGTTTTGTACAAACCTGAAGATTTCAATCCGAACAAAAAATATCCTATGATTGTCTATTTCTATGAAAAACTTTCTGATAATCTGAACCGCTACGTAGCACCGGCTCCGACCCCTTCAAGATTAAATATCTCTTATTTTGTGAGCAACGGATATTTGGTTTTCACTCCTGATATTTCTTATATCGATGGTCTTCCGGGCGAATCTGCAATGGAATATATTAATTCCGGAGTTGAAAAGCTGAAGCAAAATTTGTGGGTAGATGGTACTAAAATAGGTATTCAGGGACAAAGCTGGGGTGGTTATCAGGTAGCCTATCTTATTGCACATACCAATATGTATGCTGCCGCTTGGACGGGAGCTCCTGTTGTTAACATGACTTCTGCATACGGGGGAATCAGATGGAGTTCCGGGATGAACAGACAGTTTCAGTATGAAAAATCCCAGAGCCGATTAGGAAAAAACCTATGGGAAGCTCCGGAACTTTATATTAAAAATTCACCGCTTTTTACAATTAATCAAGTGAAAACCCCGGTAGTTATTATGAGTAATGATAAAGATGGAGCGGTGCCTTGGTATCAGGGAATTGAAATGTTTACGGCATTGCGTCGTCTCGGGAAACCCGTATGGCTTCTGAATTATAATGGCGATGATCATAACCTTATCAAGCGCCAGAACAGAAAAGATATCCAAATCCGTGAACAGCAGTTTTTTGATTATTATCTTAAAGGAGCGAAAGCTCCGGTATGGATGACAAAAGGTGTTCCGGCCACCCAAAAAGGAAAAGACTGGGGATTTGAATTAACAGATGATAAACCTAATTAATAAAAAATCGGCTGAGCCCCAGGCTCAGCCGATTTTTTATTATAGCGTCTGTAAAAATTACTGCTTTTTAGCGATAATTTCTTCTTTAACTTTGTTTTCCAGTTCCTCGGCAAGTTCAGGATTGTCTCTTAATACATCTTTTACCGCATCACGTCCCTGACCTAATTTAGTCTCTTCATAGCTGAACCAAGAACCGCTTTTCTTTACAATTCCTAAGTCTACCGCAGTATCAAGAATTTCTCCTACTTTAGAAACTCCTTCTCCGTACATGATATCAAATTCAGCTTGCTTAAATGGAGGGGCCACTTTGTTTTTCACAATTTTTACTTTAACACGGCTTCCGATTGCCTCATCACCTTGTTTAATAGGTGCACTTGCTTTTCTGATATCAATTCTTACAGAAGCATAGAATTTAAGAGCATTACCACCGGTAGTCGTTTCAGGATTTCCGAACATTACACCGATTTTTTCTCTCAGCTGGTTGATGAAAATTACCGTACATTTCGTTCTTGAAATAGTTGCCGTAAGTTTTCTCAATGCCTGAGACATTAATCTTGCATGAAGACCCATTTTTGAATCTCCCATTTCTCCTTCAATTTCAGCCTTTGGAGTAAGGGCAGCTACCGAGTCAATTACTACGATATCAATAGCTCCTGAACGGATCAGGTTATCCGCAATTTCTAATGCCTGCTCCCCGTTGTCCGGCTGTGATATAATAAGGTTTTCTAAATCGATTCCTAATTTAGCAGCATAAGTTCTGTCGAAAGCATGCTCGGCATCGATAAATGCAGCAATACCTCCGGCTTTTTGAGCTTCAGCAATAGCATGAAGTGTTAATGTTGTTTTACCTGAAGATTCAGGACCATATATTTCAATGATTCTTCCTTTTGGATATCCTCCTATACCTAATGCGATATCTAATCCTAAAGAACCGGAAGGAATTACTTCTATCGTATTGTCTATAGAGTCATCACCTAAAGTCATTACCGTTCCTTTTCCGTATGTTTTATCTAGCTTGTCAAGCACTAATGCGAGTGCTTTTTTCTTATCATCAATGTTACTCATCTCTATTAAAATAATTTCTCAAAAATACATAATTTAAATATCAAAAGCTAATATTATTTATCCCTGAAACCTGTTTTTAGAGTTAAAAAATGATAAATTTTTATGAGTGATATCATTCATAACGAGATAGATGTGGAAGATAGAAGTGAGGAATGTTAAAAAAATAAATTTAAGATAAAATATGAGGCCGGAAGTGGGTGTTGAAGAGCTGATTTCCGGTTGTTATAGTCTTCACAGCTTATTCATGAGTACTGCCATAATTTTCTCCACCCGATATAAAAAAATGCTTATCTTAAAACATTGTTTTTAAAGATTATTCTATGGACAGAAAATTAAAACGATTCCTGATTAAAGCTTTCGCTGTATTAGCTGTCATACATTTGGCTTACTTTATTTACGGGTATGTAAAGTTTAAAGGTCTTCAAAAAATTGATATGTATACAGAGTTTTACAGATTCAAATTTTATGATGATGTCTCGATCTCTCATTTTTTTGTATCCGGCTTTTTTTTGTTTTTCTTCGTTATTATTCTCCTTAAAAACCATTCATCAAAAAGAAATGAGCGCTCAACAATTTTAGGAATGGGTATTATCCTTTTATTGGTGTCTTTCTTATCCCTGACTTTTTTCATCAGTTACAGCCTGGGATTAAATGCAAAACTGCGAACTGACCTGCCTGAAAAGGATCTTAATAAAGACAAAACATTGTTGAACGTCTTACAACCTTTTTTATACAACTATACTTCCTATAGTTCGGAGAAACTGTTTAATCCTGAAAATATTTTATATCCCAGACCTTATCCTGTGATTGAACAGAGGGATACGATATATTATGATCCGGAGAATAAGGATTATTATTCAACAGAATCCAGGTATTATAGTATTGATACCCTAAGAATGCTAAGTGCGGATCATAAAAAAATAAGTAATAAAACGAAATTAGTATTTGATCTTTTTGGGCTTGATGCCCATGAGCTGGAGAAAAGGATTATTTCTAAAAAGAAGATAGGGGATAGTACCGAAATTGTATTTAAAGGAGTAGAAGTAAATCCTGAATATGATGAAAAGATGTGTATTTTTCTTGAAAACAAAAACCTGTTTTCCACTTTGCATACAATCCCTGAGCAGAGACAACAATATAAGAATGCAGTCAAAAGATATAATCTGCTTTACCAATATAGCCAGGACTCACTACTTTCTTCGTTCCAGAAGCTGGATGTCCTTTTTAAAAAATATAATATCGAAACACAGATCATTCCCAAAGACCTGACTAAAGATGTCTTTTATTACCGTGACCATCAGCAGGAGCCTCTGAATGCCATACGAAATACATATGAAAGAAACAGCCTGAAAGAGAAATTTACAACCCTTGACAGGCTTTTCTATAAACCGAATTATCTTCATCCTTCCATCGCAGGAATTTTCACAGGTGCTGTCATTGGCGTCTGGCTGGTCTTATTTTTACTGTATCTGATCTGGAATATAAGGTACAGAAAACTGGATGCAGATAAGACGAAGGAAAATAAACTCCGGCAATAGGATCTTTTTTCTAATGAAAATTTGAATTTTTGGTGATATTCAGATAGTCTTCCAGTACTTTCATCTGATCTTTATTTCCTCTTTTTATCCTGGAATTACGGCTTACAAGTTTATCGTAAATCTTATTGAAGAGTATTTTTGAGTTTGGAAATAATTTTTTATTGGAAACTTCAGGAATTTTAAGTCTTTTACAGACTTCATCATCCAGAAGAAACCACGTACAGCAGATATGAAGATATCTTAGGTTTTTCCGTTGAAATTCAAATTTTAAAATAGGATTTTCCAGGGATTCATTTAATAAAGAATGAGCCAGCAGAACAGAGTCTTTGTCAGAAGGAGGTTGAATGGAAGTCCATAAATAAAAATATTCCGTAGCTTGCTTTTTATCATCAGGAAGAAGCTGCTCCGGAATACCCAAGAGATAACCTACATATTTCCATAGATGAAAAATTCCCTGTTCTTCTTCAGCAGAAAAGGTATTTCCTAATTTTTGAAGACTGTGAAGGAAAACGAGACTGAAGCCTATATAAGTGGCCATCATATCCCAGGAATTAATAGGCTCACCCCAATTTTCAGTATCCCAGTCCTGATAATGTTTTTTGATGGAAAGTCTTGCGTAAGAATGGATCAGACGTGTTTTTATAGCAAATTCATATCCTTTTGCATGAAGCTCCAATGCATGATAACGTGTTGCATTTACCCAGAAATCCAGTGTTTCTGAAAGACGTTTTACAGCCCCTTTTTTCAGGGCTTCCGTTGCAATCAGAGGTTTGTTAAGATAAGCATAATCATATCCCCCGATTAAGCAATAATCCCTTAATGAAATTAGAGAGTCGAGATTGCTTCTCATGCATAGTTCAGCCCCACTTTTGAGCAGATCGCGATTCAGCCACCCGGGAATTTTTTGGGTTTGAAAGAATAATTTTTTTACACTTTCAGGAACGGCATCGGTTTCTGTAACTCCATTCCGGATATAATGTTCAATTTCTCTGGATGCCTCCTGGAAGTTTTTGGTACAATAAACCTCTTTTACAACATCATCACCGGCTTCATCAGTATGATAAAAGAAAGAGGAATATTGTTCAAAGTTTTTAAAACTCACTTCAGCTCCGGAAAACTCAATGAGCTGTTTTCCATTGCCGTTTTCCCAGAAATTTCTGAAATGAGGGAAATCTTTAAAACGGGGTTGTAGCGGTATTCGTTCCATGACAGATAAAAGTACAAGTTTTATGCTGAAAATTAAGTGTGAGTTTTGTCAGTTATGATGCGATGATATTCTATGATCTTAAATCACCCGAAAGGGTAATTGTTTCACTTTGACAGTTTTTGAAACTTTGTAACAACCCATAAAATTTTAAGCCATGTTAATAAAAAATGAAAACATGAAATTAGTAGACCTGTCTGTATATTCAAATGAGGTTCTTACCGAAGGATTAGGCCAGGGAGACGTTACAGAACAAGATGCCCAAAATGCGTTGGCACAGCTTTACATTTCCTATACCCAAGAACAAGCGGAAGTGTTTTTAGTAAGTAATATGCATTTCACCGCTTTAACAGTCGAAAGTATTAATCTACAGGGGCTGTGGAGTAGACTGAAAGAAATATTCTGTTCCATCGTAAGGGAAGATAGTGTTTTTGGTAAAATTATTGATTTTATCTTAGAAGCGATAGGACAGATTATTCCTTTGGGAGTTTTTATCAAATCTTTAGTAAAGATCATTATCAAGTACTTTCTTCAGAAAGGTATTGGAGCCGTTTGTCCTGTATAATCAAAACAAAAAAACCTTCCCATCGGGAAGGTTTTATTATTAGTATTGCTGATTACTGATTATAAAGAAGCAGCATGTACAAGCATATCAACCAATTTGTTTGAATATCCCATTTCGTTGTCATACCAAGAAACAAGTTTTACAAAGTTTGGAGAAAGCATAATACCAGCGTCTTTGTCGAAGATAGAAGTTCTCTTATCTCCTACGAAGTCCTGAGATACTACTGCATCTTCAGTATATCCTAAGATTCCTTTTAATTCACCTTCAGAAGCTTCTTTGATAGCCGCACAGATCTCATCGTAAGATGTAGCTTTTTCTAATCTTACCGTAAGGTCAACTACAGAAACGTCTACTGTAGGTACTCTGAAAGACATACCCGTTAATTTTCCGTTTAACGAAGGAATTACTTTTCCTACCGCTTTAGCAGCACCTGTAGAAGAAGGGATGATGTTGTTCAGAGCAGCTCTACCACCTCTCCAGTCTTTTACTGAAGGCCCGTCAACTGTTTTCTGAGTAGCTGTTGTAGCGTGTACAGTGGTCATTAAACCTTCTACGATTCCGAATTTATCATGAATTACTTTAGCTAAAGGCGCTAAACAGTTTGTAGTACAAGAAGCATTGGATAAAATTTTGATATCATCAGTAAGTTCCTTGTGATTTACACCCATTACGAACATAGGAGTATCATCTTTAGAAGGAGCAGAAAGAATTACTTTTTTTGCACCTGCATTGATGTGAGCCTGAGCAGTATCTTTAGATAAGAAAAGACCTGTAGATTCTACGATATAATCTGCACCGATTTCATTCCATTTTAAGTTGTTTGGATCTCTTTCTGCAGTTACTCTGATTCTTTTTCCGTTCACCACAAGATCATTCCCTTCTACAGAAACTTCACCTGGGAAAATACCGTGTACAGAGTCATATTTTAACATGTAAGCCATGTATTCTGCATTGATTAGGTCATTGATTCCTACAACTTCAATGTTGTCTCTTTCAGTCATTGCTCTGAAAACAAGACGTCCAATTCTACCAAAACCGTTGATACCTACTTTAATTGTTGACATAATAGTTTGTTTTTATTAGATTATAAAAATAATTAGATTGCTAAAATTTCTGAAATCAGTAAAAGATCTTTATTGATTTCGTTATGTTTTTTAATGGCTTCTTCTATAGGTGTATACGTTAAATCATTGGAACGCATTCCTGCCATTACATTGGTCTGTCCTTCCATTAGCCCTGTTACGGCACCGTAACCTAATCTGCTTGCCAAAACCCTGTCTGCACAGCTGGGAGAACCTCCTCTCTGCATATGTCCCAAAATGGCGACACGAATATCATAATCCGGGAACGTCTGCTTTGTTTTCTCTGCAAGATCATAAACATTAGCTAGTTTTTCACCTTCTGCTACCACTACAATACTGGATGATTTTCCTGTTTTCTCTGCGTTTCTGAATTTCACAAAAAGCTCATCAACACTATCCTTTTTTTCAGGAATCAGAATATCCAGAGCACCAGCTGCTAATCCACTGTTTAAAGCGATAAAGCCTGCATCACGACCCATTACTTCCACAAAGAAAACCCTATTGTGAGAAGTTGCCGTATCACGAATTTTATCAATAGCATCCATTGCAGTATTCAATGCGGTATCATAACCGATTGTATTGTCTGTTCCGAAAATATCATTATCGATAGTTCCCGGAATACCAATTACTCGGATTCCGAATTCTTCACTGAAGATCTTAGCACCGGTGAAAGTTCCGTCTCCACCAATACATACCAATCCGTCTATTCCCAGCTTTACACAATTGTCGTATGCTTTCTGACGGCCTTCCTTTGTTCTGAATTCAGCGGATCTGGCAGATTTTAGAATCGTTCCGCCCTGGTTGATTATATTTTTTACGGAACGGGCTCCCATTTTCAGGAAATCATTGTTGATCAGACCATTGTAGCCCTCCCTTACTCCGTAACATTCGATATTATAGTAATTGGCGGTTCTTACCACCGCTCTTAATGCAGCATTCATACCCGGAGAGTCTCCTCCTGAAGTAAGAACTGCAATCTTTTTTACAGCACTCTCTTTCATCTAGTAAAAAATTTCGAACACAAATTTACAAAAACAAGTTCAGATTATAGCAGTAAGTTTCCAATAGTTTTGAATATAAATGATTAAAAGCTTCTGAAGTTTGTAGGTTTAAAAATGTACCGTGCTGTTTTGATTTCCGGAGCATGGATATCCAGATCATACCATGGCGAAATATTTTTACAAAACGGATTGGAAAGAATATGTACAGACTGAGCCGGAGTAAACCCCTCAGCCAGTAAAAATAATTTTTTCCCATCCTTATTTTTAGAGACTCCGGCAATGAATACCACGTGTCCCGGACTTCCGGGAGTAATTAAAATATCTCCGGATTTTAAATCAGCATTTTTGATGACCGGTTTTGTCTCTTCGTTTAATGAAATCGTTCCTGCATAATTAAAAATAAGATCAAGATAATTTCTGAAATTCTGATAAGAACTATCAAATCCTGCCGTTTTTCTGAAACTTACAGCATTTCCGTTTACAAAAGCTCTTGTCCCGTTTTGGTAGTCGTTCCAGCTCAGCAGATCTCCACTGGTGAAATGAAATGCAATGTCATTTGCTCTTTTTATCTTATATAAATATTCGGCTCTCATTCGGATCACCGTATCAGCACATTGTTGTAAGTCTTTATCTCCGGTATCAATATCAAAAACAGCTTCATGAAGATATTGTGTAGAAATAGGAATACCATCATACCGTAAAATCTGACTTCCATATGGTTTCAACGTAAAATGTTCAATAAAATAGCCGAAAGAATCAGGCTTTTCTTCCTGCCAATAATAATCTTTTGGTGGAGAGAATCTTTCTCTGACAGTATTTTTATCTTTATGGATCTCTACCGAAGTTTCACGTACCTGATTTTTTGTTTCGTGGGGAGTGAGATTTGGAAAGTTCTTATCTTGGGTACAGCCTGATGCAATAATGATCATCATCATCATTCCGGGAATAATTTTTTTCATATTCATTTGATTCGATTACAAATATGATCATTTTTAGATGATGAACAATAAAAAAAGAAGGTCCCGTCATTGTAATCTCAAAACTGACAAAATTTTTAAGATACGGGAACTTACAATCCTATGCGGTTACATTTTAAAAACCGCCTAGAAACATGGCTTTTATGAAGGATGTTTCTGGTTTCGTTTATCCGTTTTATTAAAGTGGACGACCAGTGAAAATGAAAATATCAGGCGCTTTGCCAGTGAATCCACAAGACCTAGGGGAGTCTGGTGTGAGCATATTCAGGAATTAAAACAAAACCCGGGTCTTGGGCTGGATATTTTAGGACCTTTACGATCAGATCCCTCAAGATATGTACAGAACAGTGTTGGAAACTGGCTGAATGATGCCGGTAAATCACAGCCGGAATTTGTGGTGGAAGTTTGTAATGAATGGCTTCGGGAAAGTAAGACAAAAGAGACACAGTATATCGTCAAAAGAGCATTGCGGACTATTCGTAAATAAAAGTTATCCACAAAGTCGGAAAGTGGATTCGTTCTTCTCATCCATTTCACAGGAATTTCAGTAGAAAGATCGGAACAGATTCCGGCTATTTTTTGACTGAAAAAAGTTATCCACAATATGGAATTGTTGATTGGTGTTATTTTTAATGATCTGTAAATAAGTAATTTGATTTATTAGTCAGAAAAAGGGTTTACGTAAATTCATATAAAATCTGATAAAAAAAAGTTATCCACAAAGTCATATTGTAGATTGATTTCTTCTGCAAATTTCGCAGCATCATTAAAAAATAAACCGGAACATATCTACGATGGTTTTAGAGTGGAAAAAGTTATCCACAATATGGAATTGTTGACTGTGTTGATTTTTAATGAGCTGAAAATGAGAGGTCTGTTTTTGTTGGTTCCTGGAAGGTTTTTAAATCAATCAGCACGAAGTCTGATGAAAAAAAGTTATCCACAATGTCACCATGAGGATTGGTTTCTAGTGTAAGGTTTCCGGGATCAGTAAATATTTCTGGAAAAGGGGGTTGATATAGATCTATACAATTTATGTCTGAAAAGTTATCCACAATGCTCTTTTATCTGATGTTGTGTTTTTTATGTTTTTGTATAACACTGGTTTATATGTTTTTTAGTAGCTTTTACAATAGGTTTACTTGAGATTTTGGTTCATTTATAAAAAAAGTTATCCACACAGAAGTGATACTTATTCATATGTTATATTTACCTGTAAAATAGTATTTAATCTTTATTATCCGGCGTTTCTGTTATTATGTATACGCCAGGTTATGAGGTTATCCACAATGAGATGATTTTTCTACCATTTCTCTGTTAAATATTTCCAGTACCTCCTGGGAACATGCTGAATATGCAGCTTAAGATTTTTTCTTTCGGCAATATTGGTTTTTGTAAAATACCGTTGCCAAAGTATCTGATAATTTTTTTCATCATCATGAAACTGTTGTTGATACTGATTGAAACTGAGGGGTACGTCCGGATAAAAAAAGTCGCAGTCTTCCAGATCATACAGAATTCCGTAATTTCTGTGCCGGTCATAAATCATCCATTTCTGGTCCTGATAACGATCTTTAAAATGTTTTCGGATCAGTGGGAGCACATTGAAATCAGGATCTATCTGGGCAAAAAAAAGGTTGTCCTGCATTTTTTCAAACCGGACAAAAGCTGTCATTCGATGGCTTTCCCGATCTACAGATTTACAGATTTTAGAGATTTTTAGGATATCCGGATCTGCAAAATTTTCTAATATATTATTTTCCGGATGCTGAACAGCTTGTTTTACAGCTGATAGAATTAAGGGTTCGCTTTCTGTATCGCCGGATAAAAAAACTTTCAGTAATTGACGGATTCCCCGCTTACCTATATTTTTTTCCATCTTATGTAAAACCCGTCCGGATTTTTCAGTCTGTGTAATCACCTCGTGGATCTCCGCAAAAATATTTTCCTGATGAAAATTTTCTCTTCTGATGATTTCCACATTCTGATAATGGTATTCAAAAACTTCAAATATTGCTGTGAAAAGGCCGTCAAAACTTCCGTCGTAAAGTAGGGTAGTCATTTTTGTTTGTATTAAAAAAGGCTCAATTGTTGTGAAAACTGATTGTGAAATTTGGAAGAACTTCCGCCTGTCAGTAATTTTCTCAAATTCTTATCCGTCAGATATCTTAAATAGGCATTTCCTGCATTGAAGTCAATAAAATATTTTGCTCTGTTGACAGCTGCTCCAAGCCGTTTCAAATGATCCATATTTAAAATCTGAAAACGTCTTGCACTGATGATCTTTTGTGCAGATTTTACACCGATTCCGGGAATTCTTAAAATCATATGATAATCGGCCGTCTGGATATCTACAGGAAATTGATCCAGATGTCGTAATGCCCAGCTTAATTTCGGATCTACCTCCAAATCAAGAAACGGAACATTAGGATCTAAAATTTCTTCCGCTTTAAAACCATAAAATCGCATCAGCCAGTCAGACTGATACAAACGGTTCTCCCGGAGCATAGGGACTTCTGTGGTCAGCGAAGGAAGTCTTTTATCTTCCAGTACAGGAACATAACCGGAATAATAGACCCTTTTTAAATTAAAGTTTTTATAAAAATGATCTGCTACTTTAATAATTTGTAAGTCGTTTTCATTGGTAGCGCCCACAATCATCTGGGTAGACTGTCCCGCCGGAGCAAATTTGGGAACCTTCTTTAAAATCTTTTTCTCATCTTCATACTGATGGATCCCTTTCTGAATATACCGCATCGGGCTGATCATATCCTGCCTGTTTTTTTCAGGAGCCAATAATTTCAATCCGCTTTCGGTAGGGATTTCCAGATTAACGGATAACCGGTCCGCATACAATGCTGCTTCCTGCATCAGTCCATCGTTGGCTCCCGGAATCGATTTCAAATGAATGTAGCCGTTAAAATTTTCTTCTAAACGGAGCTTTTTGGCTACCCGTACCAGTCGCTCCATGGTAGTGTCTGCGTTTTTGAAAATTCCTGAACTTAGGAATAGTCCTTCGATATAATTTCTTCGATAAAAATTAATGGTAAGATCTACAACTTCCTCAACGGTAAAAGCTGCCCTTTTTATATCATTTGAGCTTCTTGAAACGCAGTAGGCGCAGTCAAAAATACAATGATTGGTCAATAAAACTTTAAGCAGGGAAACACATCTTCCGTCTTCCGTATAGGTATGGCAAATTCCACTTACAGAACTGTCTCCTAAAGCCCCTTTTTTATTTTTCCTTGTTCCGCCGCTTGATGAACATGAAACATCATATTTCGCTGCATCAGCAAGGATTTCAAGCTTTTCTTTCAGGCGGTCAAAATTCATATTGTTAAAAGTGTGTTATAATTTGTATCATAATTTTATCCAAAAGTAGTTCCAAAATTGATAAGTATCAACATTTTTTCATAGAAGTTATCAACAAAAAAGAGTCTCAAAATCATTATATTTACAGCTCATTAAAGTTTGTATCATGAATCATAAACCAATCGAAGGTTTTTCCAAGCTTCCGAAGCAGGGGAAAATCGAGTGGCTCGTAAACGAATACCTTGAAGGAAATCAGGAATACCAAAATATATTAAAACAATACTGGAACGAAGATGCAGATCTTCAGAAACTTCACGAAGAGTTTTCTGAAAACACCATTTCCAATTTCTATATGCCCTACGGAATTGCTCCGAATTTTTTAATCGACGGAAAATTACTGGCACTTCCGATGGCAGTGGAAGAAAGTTCAGTAGTGGCGGCAGCTTCAAAAGCCGCTAAGTTCTGGATTGATAAAGGCGGCTTTAAAACAACCATCATCAATACTGAAAAACTAGGGCATACCCACTTTATATTTAATGTAGAGCCTCATAAATTACTGCACTTTTTTAATTTCAGTTTAAAGAAGAAGTTATTTGAAACTACGGAAGATATCACTGCCAATATGAGAAAACGAGGTGGTGGTATCTTAAATATCAGTCTGGTGGATAAAACTGCAGAAATGCCGAATTATTACCAGTTGAAAGCAAGTTTTGATACCGTAGATTCCATGGGGGCCAACTTTATTAATTCTTGTCTTGAGCAATTTGGAAAAACCCTGAGACAGGAAGTTGCAACCAGTGAAGATTTTACACAGGAAGAAAAAAATTCATTACAGATCGTAATGAACATCCTGTCCAACTTTACACCGGACTGTATCGTAAGAGCTGAGGTTTCCTGTAAAATGGAAGATCTAAAAGACGACAGCGGGATTTCTCCTGAAGAATTTGCTTCTAAATTTAAACAGGCAGTTACCATTGCTGAAATTGAACCGTATCGTGCAACCACTCACAATAAAGGAGTAATGAACGGGGTAGATGCTGTAGTCATTGCAACCGGAAATGACTTCAGAGCTACAGAAGCCTGTGCTCATGCCTATGCTGCAAGAGACGGACAGTACAGATCTCTGACCCACTGTACTACAGATAACGATATTTTCAGATTCTGGATTGATCTTCCGATTTCTGTAGGAGTAGTAGGCGGATTAACGAATCTCCATCCTTTGGTGAAATTCTCCCTGGCATTACTGGGTAAACCATCTGCACAAGAGCTGATGAGCATTCTTGCTGTTTCGGGACTGGCGCAGAATTTCGGAGCATTACGTTCCCTGGTAACCACAGGAATTCAGAAAGGACATATGAAAATGCACCTGTTGAATATTCTAAATCAGTTAGGTGCTACAGAAGAAGAGAAACAGCATTTTGTGACTTACTTTAAAGATAAAACGGTAAGCCATCACGAAGTGATCAATGAGTTTAACAGAATGAGAGGAAACTAATGTTACAGATTATTTTGCCTATCGTATTTCTACTCTTCGGATTCTTTTTAAAGAAAACCAATAATGAAGGCTTTAAAAGCTCCAAAAGATTTGCCAATATGTTTATCATACTTGGTATTTCTACGCTGGTTGCCAAGTTCATTTTAATGTATATAAAGTCAGAATAGTGAAAAAGACAATCCTGTTTTTTTTATTGGTATCCGGTCTGGGGTTTTCGCAGCAGAAAAATGTGAAAATAAGTAATTTGCCGCCTAAAACCGAAGACTTTGTTTTTCCTGTAATTTCATATTCGGATCAGCCGAAAGTAGAATATAAGATCAATACGTTTCTGCAGGTTGATGAGCTTGAGTATGTACCGGGGTCTCAGATAAGCCCGTCCAAACTGGTTTCTACAGGAACCACTTCTTTTTCCAATTATATCTATTATTATAGTTGGAAAAAAATTGAAACTCCTAAAAATATTCTCAGTATCGGGATGGATGGAGAGGCTTCGGGTGCTTATCCTGAAAGTTTTGCCATTTGGAAGAACTTTGATCTGAGAACCGGAAATTTTATTAATGCTGAGGATTTATTTCAGCCGGATTCAGTGAAGATCGTGGAAGGTATTATCAGGCAAAAGGTAAAGAAGAGAATCTCTGATTTTCTTGTCAGGCTGAAAGCGGAGAAAAATCCTCCAGACGAAACTAAAGATCAGATAGCGATGTATGAAGACTGTTTTACAGAACATACTTTAGAAGATATCCGATATTTCTTCGGGAAAGATAAATTAACTTTTGTGGCCGGCAGATGTTCTAATCATGCGATGAGAGCCTTAGATGAGCTTGACAGTCACGAAATAGAGCTTTCTTACAAAGAGCTGGATACATACTGGAGTGCTTATACCCGGAATTTACTGAATGGTTCTGATAAAACAGAAAAGACAAGTTTCAGAAATAAACTGTATAAAGGTAAAATTGATGGGAAATATCCGGTGACAGTTCTTGTAACCCGTTTTTATCCTGCTGATAATAACTCAGGGGTAAAAGCTTTCCATGCGGAATACTGGTATGATAAAAGTAAAAAGCTCATTCAGTGGGACGGGCAGATGAAGGGAAATCACATTTCCATCACTGAGAATGATCATTATGATGATGCCACAAGCCAGTGGATTCCAAGAGCTTTTGTAGAAGCAGAGATAAACGGAAACAAGGTTACCGGAACATGGCAGGATGCAAAAACAAAAAAATATTTAAATCTAGAATTAGAAGAATTATAAAATGAAAACAATTACTTTAATTTTTGGAGCAGTATATGGAATGCTGTCAGTAATTCTTGGCGCATTCGGAGCACACGCCTTGAAGAAGATACTATCTGTAGAAAGACTTGAAAGTTTTGAAACCGGAGTAAGATATCAGATGTATGCCGCTTTTTTCCTTTTGATCATCGGGTATATTTTAAAATTCGAAACATCTGCAGAAAAATGGACCTCCATTTTAATGATTGCCGGAACATTTTTATTCTCCGTAAGTATCTACTTTCTGAGTATGCAGGATTATTTAGGTACTAATCTGAAATTTTTGGGACCTATTACTCCGCTTGGTGGATTATTGATGATCCTTAGCTGGGGGATGCTGATTCTTTATTTCGCTAAAAATAAAATCTAACTATGAAGATCAATAGAAGAAGACGGCTTATAAGAACATTTAATTTACTGGATCAGCCGATCAGGTTTAATCCGTTTGTGTTCAGTCGTACTTTTTTTATGTGGGCTATTACAGGTCTGGTAGGTGGCATTATTGCTGGTGGATACTGGATTGTACTGGAATATTTTACCGGGTTTCTGGCGGAATTTCAGGGATGGATGGTAATTCCTACCATGGCAGTCTGTGGCCTTCTGGCCGGATTGGTGATTCATTTCATAGGTGATCCGGGAGAAATTCATCTGATCGTTAACAACATCAGATTTAATAAGGGGAAATTAGATCCGAAAAACAATCCTTCCATGATCCTGTCGTCACTTTTTTGTGTGGCATCAGGAGGAAGTTTAGGACCTGAAGCTCCTTTAGTACAGGTAACGGGTTCTACAGGAACATGGCTTGGAAAAATCTTCAGACTGAAAGGAGAGGAGTTGCGTTCTCTAAGTATCGCCGGAATGGCTTCTGGCTTTACGGCTTTATTTGGAGCTCCGTTGGGAGGAAGTCTTTTTTCACTGGAAATTCTGCACCACAAACATGCGGTTGAATATTATAAAGCAATTATTCCTGCATTAGTAGCCAGCTGTTTCAGTTATCTGATGTTTGCGCTGATCATTCATCTGGGAATCGGAGCAACATGGGATCTGAAGGCATATCATTATACAGGAGTTTATGATTTTGCTTATGCCACGGCTTTTGGAATTGTAGGAACATTATTCGGTTGGATTTTTATTTTTGTAGTAAAATTTTTCAAAAAAGTTTTTGAATACAGAAAATTTCCGATCTATCTTAAAACATGTGTCGGGGGAATTATATTAGGATTCATTGCCTATTATTTCCCCATTACAAGGTATTTCGGACATAATGAAATCAATCAGCTGATCGGCGGGAATTTTGGATTAAACTTTCTGATCCTGATTCTGGTCTTTAAAATACTGGCGATTGCCATTACTGTAACTTCCGGATGGAGAGGAGGTTTCATTATTCCATTGTTTTTTGTAGGTACAACATTAGGATTGATTATCCATAATCTGTTTCCGGCTGTGGATACGACGTTAGCAATTGTAAGCTGTATGGCTGCCATCAACGCATGTGTTACAAGAACGCCAATGAGTACAACAATTATCTTGGGAACACTGACAGGATTTACTTATTTCGTTCCGATTTTATTTGCCAGCCTCACCGGATATTTCCTTGCACCGAAAATTCCGTTTATAGGATCGCAATCTGAAAAATTGGCGGAAGAATAGGGCAAATTTGAAGGATATGTTAAAAATCAAGTTATTCAGACTTTAAATTTTAAGTCAATAAACTTGAACTTCCGTGTCTTTTTAGTAAATTTGTCAACCTTTAAATATTAAAATAAAATAATAAAAATAATATGAATCTTCACGAGTATCAATCAAAAGAGATTTTATCAAAGTATGGAGTAGCTATCCAACGTGGTTTCGTTGCAAACAACGTAGATGAAGCTGTAGCAGCTGCTGAAAAATTGACTGCTGAAACCGGAGCTCAAGCTTGGGTTGTAAAAGCACAAATTCACGCAGGTGGTCGTGGTAAAGGTGGAGGTGTTAAGTTTTCTCCAAACATGGATAAACTTAAAGAAAACGCTCAGAATATCATCGGAATGCAGTTGGTAACTCCTCAAACTTCTGCTGAAGGTAAAAAAGTAAACTCTGTTTTGATTGCAGAAGATGTTTATTATCCTGGAGAATCTGAAACTAAAGAATTTTATGTTTCTATTCTTTTAGATAGAGCTGAAGGGAAAAATACAATCGTATATTCTACTGAAGGAGGAATGGATATTGAGCATGTTGCCGAAGTAACTCCTCACCTGATTCACAACGAACTTATTGACCCTGCTATTGGTCTTCAGGGATTTCAGGCTAGAAAAATTGCTTTTAACCTGGGTCTTGAAGGAAATGCTTTCAAAGAATTTGTGAAATTTATTTCATCTCTTTATAATGCTTATACAGGAATTGATGCCTCTCTTTTCGAAATCAACCCTGTATTAAAAACTTCTGATAACAAAATTATCGCTGTAGATGCAAAAGTAACTTTAGATGACAACTCATTGTTCCGTCACAAAGACTTAGCTGAATTAAGAGATACAAGAGAGGAAGATCCTATGGATGTTGAAGCTGGAGAAGCTGGTCTTAACTTCGTAAAACTTGATGGTAACGTAGCTTGTATGGTAAACGGTGCCGGTCTTGCAATGGCAACTATGGATATCATCAAATTATCAGGTGGTAACCCTGCTAACTTCCTTGATGTAGGTGGTACTGCAGATGCTCAGAGAGTTCAGACAGCTTTCGGAATCATTTTAAGAGATCCAAACGTAAAAGCTATTTTAATTAACATTTTCGGAGGTATCGTAAGATGTGACAGAGTGGCTCAGGGGGTTGTAGATGCTTACAAAGCTATGGGTAGCCTTCCGGTTCCATTGATCGTAAGATTACAGGGAACTAACGCTGTAGAAGCTAAAAAATTAATTGATGAGTCTGGCCTTCCGGTTCACTCTGCAATTACTTTAGAAGAAGCTGCAAATAAAGTAAAAGAAGTTTTAGCTTAATCACTAAACCTTATCGATAAAAAAACCGTTTTCATCAGAAAACGGTTTTTTTATTGTTATATCATCAATATGTCTTTTAAAATATTAACTTTGTAATAATTCTCGTTAAAGTGAATCATGTTCTTTTCTTACGTTTTGAAAAAGAGTATTTCAATTAACACAAATCTTAATTTAATATGAAGACAAAATCATTTACTCTTTCTTGCCTGCTCGTTGCGGCATTCAGCTACGCACAGCAAAATTATTGGAAGAAATTACAAAGAGCGACAGGGGAGGATCTCGCTCCAAGAACAATAATGCCCAAAACCTTTTCATTGTATCAGCTGAATCTGGACAAAATAAAAACGGATTTAAAAAAAGCACCACAACGATTTTCAACAGACGAAAGCTTAGTTCTTCAATTTCCTGATGCTGACGGAAACTTCCAGGATTATATCGTACAGGAAGCTTCAGTTATGGAGCCGGAACTACAGGCTAAATTTTCCGATGTCCGGTCCTATATCGGATGGCAGAAAAAGAACTCCGGAAATACGATACGCTTCAGTATAACTCCCGAGACAGGAATCAGCATGATGTATTTTGACGGCTGGGAAATAAGTTATCTCGATGCCTATACCCATAACAATTCCTCTTATATCTTTTATAAAAGAAAAGATGTATCTCAGAATAACCGATCTTTTGACTGCGGAATGCTGAATGAAGCAGAAAGTTTAATAGATCATTCATTAGTCAGTAAAGCTCCTTTAGTAGCAGACGGATATTTCAGAACCTATCGTCTTGCGCTGGCTGCAACAGGAGAGTATACTGTTTTTCATGGCGGAACAGTAGGGGCTGCAATGGCTGCAATGGCAACCACCATGACAAGAGTGAACGGTGTCTATGAAAAAACGATTGCTTCCACCATGGTAATGGTAGCCAATAATAATCTTTTAATCTACACCAACGGGGCTACCGATCCTTATTCTAATGGGAATGCCGGTGCTATGCTGAGTGAGAATCAGACCACAGTGAATACTGTTATTGGCGCGGCTAATTATGATATTGGCCATGTTTTTGGAACAAATAGCGGTGGGGTTGCAATGCTGAGGGCCTTATGTTCATCTACCTCAAAAGCAAAAGGAGTTACAGGATCCGGAGCACCGGTGAATGATCCTTTTGATATTGATTATGTTGCTCATGAAATGGGACATCAGTTTGGCGCCAATCATACATTTGCTGCTGTAACCGGAAGTTGTGGCGGAGGTAATATTAACCAGTCTACAGCTTATGAACCAGGGAGTGGAACCACCATTATGGCTTATGCGGGAATCTGTGGAGCAAACAATAATGTGCAGGCTAACAGCAGTCCTTATTTTCATGCAGCAAGTGTTAATGAAATGTATGCTACCATTACCCGATCCGTAGACTGTTCTTCAAAGGTATATACCGGTAATACACCGCCAGTGGCAGAAGCAGGAGCCGACTATATTATTCCGAAAGGAACTGCATTTGTTTTAACAGGCCAGGGATATGATCCTGATAATGATCCTGTCACTTACTTATGGGAAGAATATGATAATCAAAACAGTATTCAGCCACCGTTGGCGACTAGTGTAGCAGGCCCTCTTTATCGGTCACAGTCTCCCAATACTCAACAGGAAAGATATTTTCCTGAAATGGTTTCTGTTTTAGCAAATAATCTGGTTCCCAAATGGGAAGTGACCCCGGCTGTTGCGAGAATACTGAATTTTTCATTACTAGTGAATGATAATAAAATATCCGGAAATCAGTCTGCACGAGATGCAATGATGGTAACTGTTACTAATGACGGACCTTTTACTGTAACCTCGCATGGAAATAATAATCCATATAATGCAGGACCGAATACGATAACCTGGAATGTGGCAGGAACAAATACAGGAATGATAAATACACAGGAGGTAGCTATTTTACTGTCTAAAGACGGAGGAAATACTTTTGATACTGTTCTTGCTGCAAATGTTCCCAACAACGGATCTGCGGTAGTTGATTTTCCTAATGAAAATATAGCATCGGCAAGAATTATGGTGAAAGCTGTTGGTAATATTTATTTTGCTGTCAATACCTCCAATTTCTCTGTTGCAAAAATGCTTTCAACAAAAGAAACTGAAGTGAAAAATTTTGCAGTGTATCCTAACCCTGCTCATCATGAAGTGAACATCCGTCTTAAAAATTCAACTCAAAAAGCAGAATACAGTCTGACGGACGCGTCAGGAAGACTCGTAAAAACAGGAAATTTTAACGGAGAAGCCCATATCAACATAAGCGGATTAACTGCCGGAATGTATGTAATGACTATTACCACAGAGCGTGGTGAGAAACATGCCGAAAAATTAATTATTAAATAATTTCATAAAAAGCCGCT
Organism: Chryseobacterium sp.; assembly: GCF_019236175.1. Classification (GTDB taxonomy): domain Bacteria; phylum Bacteroidota; class Bacteroidia; order Flavobacteriales; family Weeksellaceae; genus Chryseobacterium. The sequence goes on along the minus strand of NZ_JAFAJM010000019.1, from coordinate 129,251 downwards.
TTTCAAAAGCGGCTTTTTTATCTATTTATCATGATTTTCAGATGAGGTATTATCTGATGTAATACTGATACTTGTAGGGGTTACCAGCTTTATATTATCTGTATCAAAGCGTTCTTTAATATGTAAATAGGCTTTACTTCTTACCTGTCCCAGATTCGCTCCAATTTTGATCCAGAATTTTACCTGAAGATTAAATGAGCCTTGTTTCAGATCTGTAAAGATTACCTCTGTAGTATCCGGCTTATCTACATTATCCAGGTTTTTAACAACATCCAGAATTCCTTTTTGTGCTTTACTGATATCCTCATCGGCAGGAATTTCGAAATTTAAAATAATCCTGCGCTGTGGTGATGCGGTAATATTATAGAATGGAGCATTGAAAACTACCTGATTAGGAATATAAGCTTTCTTTCCGTCATCCGTAAGAATCTTTGTGGTTAAAAAACCAATTTCCTGTACCGTTCCGGAATGAGCCCCTATAGTGATATAATCTCCTACTTTAAAAGCTTTATCAATACCGATAAGCGCTCCTGAAAAAATACTTGAAACAAGATCCTTCAAAGCCACCCCGGCAATGACCCCTGCCACTCCCAAACTTCCGATAAATTTCCAAAGAAAGCCGCTGAAACCCATAATTTCAAGCGAAATAAAAGTTCCCATCATCATAATCAGAAACCTGAATACGCTGATCAAAGCTACCAAAGAGCTCTCTTTTTGACTTTTCGGAAAGAATTTATGGAATAATTTTACGGCAATCCGGCTTAAATATTTACTGGTAATCAGAAAAAATGTAAATACCAAAATACCTACAATCAATTTCGGAGTAAGTTCTGCCAACGTTACATACCAGTTTTCCAATACCTTGTAAACAACGTCTACATACCTAAGTCCTGTTTTCTCCATGAATAAATTTTGAATTAAAGATATAAATTTTTAAGAAAAGTTTTGCTAGTTTCAAAAAGTCTACTAAATTTGTAGACTAACAAACGCGAAATATTATGTCAATTAAACTAGGAGATACAGCACCCAATTTTCAGGCACCCTCATCGGTGGGTGATATTGACTTCTATGATTATTTAGGAGATGCATGGGGAATTTTATTCTCACATCCTGCAGATTATACACCTGTTTGCACTACAGAACTGGGATATACCTCAAAGCTGAAATCAGAATTTATACAGAGAGGAACAAAAGTTATTGCTCTGAGTGTAGATGGAGTAGAAGATCATAAGAACTGGATTCAGGATATTAATGAAACCCAGGATACGGATGTGCAGTTCCCGATTATTGCAGACCAGGAAAGAAAAATTTCTGAGCTTTATGATTTTATTCACCCGAATGCTTCAGTAACAGCTACAGTACGTTCCTTATTAATTATTGACCCTGCTAAGAAAGTACGGCTGATTATTACCTATCCGGCTTCTACAGGCAGAAATTTTAATGAAATTCTCAGAGTGCTGGATTCGCTGCAACTGGTAGATGCTTATCGTGTCGCGACTCCTGTGAATTGGAATTATGGAGATGATGTTATTGTACCGCCTTCAGTTTCTACGGAAGAAGCCATAAAAATATTTCCGAAAGGCGTAACTGAAGTAAAGTCGTATTTAAGATATACGCCCCAACCCAATACATGATTTATTTGATTTTTTATAGTTTAGTTTTAATTTGTACGAAAAGCGCCCCGGAAATCAATTTCCGGGGCGCTTTCATTTTTATAAGTTTTTGTATTACTTAACGTCGTTGATGATTTGTTTTGCTTTAGACGTTGGAAGATAAACCTGGAAACCTAAACCAAAAGTAATTTTGTTGGTATATCCGCCGCTTCCGAATCCTGCGTTGGCATCATACTTCACTAAACCTTCTAAACCAATGTTCGGAGTAATGAAATAAGAATAACCAGGACCGAATCCGAAGTTAAGACCGTTTGAAGAAGAACCTCCTTTAGAGATTGATGTTCCTCCAACTCCTAAGTTACCCTCGAAGAACCATCTTCCGTGGTGTAGTAAGTTATTTACTCCCTGCTCTCCCGGATTAAGATAATAACGTCCTAATGCTCCAACATTATATGTGAAAGTAGTTGGGGCATCTTTAGCTCCTTTAAAGCCTAAATCTACATATCCTCCTACTGCTATATTGTCTTCAATAAAATAAGCTCCTTTCGGCTGAATATTAAAATCATAACCACCTCCTTTATTTAAACCGAAGTTGGCTCCTGCAAGGTTACCCCCTACCATCCAATTACCTTTCTGAATCTGAGCGTTTGCGGTTGCTGTTAAACCTGCTACAGCTAATATCCCTGTTAAAATAAGTCTTTTCATAATTTATTATTTTAATAATTAAATGTTTATTATTCACGAATTATAGAAAAAACAATAAATGTGCCAGAGTCTTAATTTTAGATAATTTTTCAAAATTAATGTTAACAATATCAATGAGATATAATGTATCTTTTTAACGTATTCATTAATGATTCCATAATTAAATCAGAAAGTTATAATGAGGCTAAAAACATAAAAACGGAAAAAAATTAATTATTCCTTATTTTGTGCTTCAACCTTAGTTTTTTATATAAACAGTAGAATTAATGAAATAATCAATCCGGCAATAGTAAACTTAACTCCTCTTTTGAAGGCTTTCGTTTTAGGATTAAACATCCAGAAACTTGAAATAACAAAGAAGAAGAGTGCAATCCCGAAAAATACACTTAGCGGAGCGATGGGATCTTTGGATTGTGATTTGTGAAGTTTAACCATTTTATCCAGTACAAAAGGAAGTTCTTTTTTTGTATATTTTGCCTTTCCCGTTGCCGAATCATATGTTCCTTGTTTAAAATAAAGCACCGTTCCTTCCGTTTTTTCAACTTCGAGCCCTTTCATTTTAAGTTCTTTTCCCAATGCTTTTTCTGAAAGGTTGGTTGTGATGGTTTTGTCATACTGTTTTTCTTTCTTAAGGAGATCGGTATCTCTGTATACAAGTAAAATTCCACTTACGGCATATACTGCCATGATTCCTGCAAGAAAGTATCCCAGATAACGGTGTGTAACCCTCATGAAACTTCTTGTGTCTTTAATCTTATCCATATCTTATTGTTTTGTTTTAAAATTTCAAAAGTGGAAGCTGCAAAAATGCAATTTCCACTTAAGTTGTTTATCGAGAGATTATTTATTGCTAAAGTCTGTAGGTCAGTGTAAAATAATAGTTTCTCGGTGTGATCGGATTTACCGAATAATTCTCGTGAACATTATAATTGACTACATCGAACAGGTTACCCACTTTCCCCTGAATAGAGAATTTTTTCCAGTCATATCCTACAGATAAACTCACTGTCGTGTAATCTTTGATAGGTATCATTCTTGTAATATTATTTCTGGTGATATTGGTAGATTTCGAATCATTCCATCCGGCAATTCTGTCTCCGATATAATAAATACCTGCTCCTACTTTTAATCCTTTTACATAGCTGGTGAATTTATAGAAAACAGAGGCATTGGCAGTCGTCGCCGGAGTTCTTACGAGTCTTTGGTTTTCTACGTATCCTTTCTCAGGAGTATCAATATAAACCGAATTATTATAAGAGAATCCTGCAATAATAGATAGGCTTTCATTAGGATTACCCGTAATATCTACTTCCACTCCACGGCTTCTCATCTTTCCTGCCAGTTCTTTCAGGTTGTTATCCGGAGTGATTACACTGATATCTCCTTTAGTATTCGTTGAAGTATAGAAATAATTTTGATAATAATTATTGTAGATAATCTGATATAGTGTAAGATTAACAGCAATTGCATTGTTCCAGAAATTTTTCTTTGCTCCTATTTCATACTGATCTACTGTAGTAGGCTTAATTCCTTGTTTCGGTAAATTAGCAATTCTTGCCAATACATCGGCTGAAGTTCCGGAAGTATTCAGGTTGTCAAGCTGGTCAGACATATATCCTGCATTTGCTACGAAAGAATTAGTATAGGTTGCAAATACGGAAAGATTATCATTAGGCATATACACCAATCCCAACTTCGGAGATACTGCCTGATCTGAAGTGGAAGTATTACCGACAAATGATTTTGTATTGGTCATAAATTTTGTATTGATCGTAGGCATATTTTCTACATACGACCAGCGTAAACCAGCCAGCACTTTAAGTTCTTTGGTAAGGCTCACGAAATCCTGAACAAATACTCCGATTCTTCTGGTATTGATTCTGTTCTTTTCCAGTGTTTTAGAATTTGGAATACCTCCAGCTGCCCATGTAGACGGATCATCCATAAATACCAGTCCATCCGGATTCCCGTTAGTACCATATAAATAAGAAGTTCCGAAAGCTGCTTTTTTAGGATCTGCAATACTAGGATCATAATAAGTATAGGAATCTGCTGTACCATAATCAGCATCAGCTCCGATTAAAATCTTATGACTGATTCTTCCGGTATTAAATTCCCCATTGATATTGACCTGTGCAGAAGTATAATTCTGCTCATTGTATGTTTTATTTAATGGTCTGTTCCAGACAAGACGGTTTTTATCATTATAGGCCCACTGTACTCTTTCCGTTGAGAAGTAATCTTTGGTATAGTTCTGATAAGAAGCCACAGCATTTAAAGACCATTTTTCATTAAACTGATGGTTGAAAGTAACATTCGTGGAAGCCTGTTCCACATTCTGATATTGCCAGTTTGCTCCTAAAAAGGCATTCCTTGGCAATAAGGTATTCATGGTATAGCTACCATCACTATTCGTAATAGAACCGATACCAAAATCCGGAGTGAAATTATTCTTAAGATAATCTGCCTCAACAATCAATTGTGATTTCTGGCTTATATTAAATAAGAAGGACGGATTAAAATAATATTTTTCCGACTGTACCACATCCCTGAAACTTTCAGCATATTCATATGCACCATTAACTCTGAAAGCAATGTTTTTAGATAGTGGTCCGTAAATATCTACCGTTGGTTTATAAGAATTCCAGCTTCCTCCGTTTAATCCTATACTTCCCCCAAAATTAAATTTCGGTTTTTTAGTAATCATGTTGATAATACCCCCTGCAGCGGCGTTACCAAAAAGCATGGCGTTGGCTCCTTTTAAAACTTCTACTCTTTCCAGCCCACTTACTTCAGGGAAAACTCCACTGTTTATTCTTGCCCCGTTTTTAAAGATATTATCATTTCCTAAACTAAAACCACGCCCTCCAAAGCTGTCCTGAGAATTTCCTCTGGATGAGGTAACGTATAATCCGTTTACGTTCTGAAGAACATCGCTCAACTGTTTAGCCTGTTGCTGCTCAATAATTTCATGAGTAACAATGGCTATAGCCTGTGGATTCTCCATTACCGTAAGGTTGGATTTTGTAGATAATGTTCTTGCCTGGTTGGGATTTCCCGTTTTGTGAAGATTAATATCTTCAATGGTCTGGGTTCTGATGGTATCTGCTTCAACATTTTTAAGTTGAGCACTTGCGGAAACAGCAATGACCAGAAGCCCTAAAGAAAGTAGTTGTCTTTTCATTATTTTTATGTAGAACAGTTTTAAATAGGCCGCAAATGTAAGTATTTGTTTAGAATAGTTAAAAATAAAAAACTGATTTTTATCATTTTTTTTTCTGGCTTATAAATGGATTATTTCTATCGTTGTTGTAGATCGGGGATCGTGAGTTTTTTTATGAATATATTTGTTGAAAAATAAAATTATGCAATTGGTAAAAGCAGGGCTTTGTGCCTTTGGAATGAGTGGGAAAGTATTTCATGCTCCCTTTTTAAAGGAACATCCGGGGTTTTTCATTTCTGCTGTAGTAGAAAGAAGTAAAGAAGAATCCAAAGAAAAATATTCTGAAGCGACAATCTATCGCTCGGTAGAAGATATGCTCAAACAGGAGGATATCGAACTGGTGATTATTAATACTCCCGTTCAGACGCATTATGAATATGCAAAGAAAGCGCTGGAAGCAGGCAAAAATATTATCGTTGAAAAACCTTTTACAGTAAATGTTTCAGAAGCAGAAAAGCTGGTAGAGCTTGCCGAAGAAAGAGGACTGTTTTTGAGCGTATATCAGAACCGAAGATTTGACCGCGATTTTTTACAGGTTCAGAAAATTTTAAATGAAGGAAAACTAGGAAATATTAAAGAAGCCGAAATTCGTTTTGACAGATTCCGAACAACACCTAGCGGAAAACAGCATAAAGAAAATCCTCATCAGACCGGTTCAGGATCACTTCATGATTTAGGATCACACCTCGTGGATCAGGCTGTACAGTATTTCGGATATCCGGAAAAACTTTTCGCAGATGTATTTTCTATGAAAGGTCCCGAGTTTGCTAATGATTATTTTGAAATTCTTTTATACTATAAAAACAATCTAAGGGTAAGACTGAAATCTTCTGTTTTTACTAAAGAAGCCCATTACGCATATAGTATACACGGAGACAGAGGAAGCTTCTTGCATGAAAGAACAGATAATCAGGAAAATGAATTGGTAGCAGGAGCAATTCCGGTATATGGCGAAGAATGGACAATGCCCCTGAAGCAGCCGGACGGAATTTTAAACTTTTTAAATGAAAACTCCGAAACAGAAAGGATTCTGACTTCAAGTGAAGCAGGAAATTATATGGATTATTACCAGCAGATCTATGAGCATATTGTTTTTGGATATGCTTTACCCTCACCGGGAAGAGAAGTTATTCAGAATATGAAAATTATAGATGCTTCGCTTGAAAGTGTAAAAAAAGAAAAAATCATTCAATTGTAAATGGTAGGTGCATTCTGAACTATAAACAGGTTTGAAGTATCAATATACTTTTGAGCTGCAGACTCTACAGCCTTTCCGGTTTATAATTCAGAACGTCCCATTTTTATAACAACTCCTGAATTTCCAGCCATCTCATTTCATGCTCTTCCAGTTTTCCGGAAACAGATTCCAGATCGGCAGAAAGCTGGGCAATCTTTTCATAATCAGCTTCGTTATTAAGAAGCTCTAAGATCTTTGCACGCTGTTCTTCCAGTTCGGGCATTTCTTTTTCGATAGTTTCCAGCTCTCTTTGTTCCTTAAAGGTCAGCTTTCTTTTTTTAGAATTAGCGGTCTGGGTATTATCCTGTACAGCAACTGTTTCTTTTACAGGTTCCGGTTTTACCGTTGTATTTTTTTCCAAAGCATCTTCGCGGCTTTTAGCCTCACGGTATTCTGAAAAGTTCCCTACGAAATCTTTTATTTTACCATCTCCTTCAAAAGCCAGCACATGGTCTATAATTCTGTCCATAAAATACCTGTCGTGAGAAACGATAATTAAAGAACCCTGAAATTGTTGCAGAAAGTTTTCAAGAACCGTTAAAGTAGGTAAATCCAGATCATTCGTAGGTTCATCAAAAATCAAAAAGTTAGGATTCTGATACAATATATACATCAGGTGGAGCCTTCTCTTCTCCCCACCCGAAAGCTTTGAAATAGGGGAGTATTGAGACTGATCATCGAATAAGAATAATCTTAAAAACTGTGATGCGGAAAGACTTTTTCCGTTAGCTAAAGGATAAAACTCGGCAATTTCTTTAATAAAATCAATGACACGTTCATCTTCTTTATAAGTAAGACCTTTTTGAGAAAAATAACCAAAAGAAATCGTTTCTCCCGTTTCAATTTCCCCTTTGTCTGCTTTTTCGAATCCCTGGATAATATTTAACAGAGTAGATTTACCGGCTCCGTTTTTTCCGATGATTCCGATTTTTTCTCCACGTTGAAACTGGTAGCTGAAATCTTTAAGCAGGACTTTATCTCCAAAGCTTTTATCGATATGTTTCAGTTCAAGAATTTTATTTCCCAGACGTTTCATCTCGAAATCAAGTTCCAGTCCCTGTTTTCTGGTATCGGTTTTTGCTACTTTTTCCGTTTCAAAAAACGCATCGATTCTGCTCTTTGACTTCGTGGTTCTGGCTTTAGGCTGTCTTCGCATCCATTCCAGTTCCTTTCTGTAAAGATTATTTGCTTTATCAATTGTTGCGGAAAGGTTTTCTTCACGGATCATCTTATTTTCAAGATAAGTAGCATATGAGCCATTATGAACATACAGATTCCTGTCCTCCATTTCCCAGATCATATCGCAGACGCTGTCCAGAAAATACCGGTCGTGGGTCACAAGTAATAAAGTTATTTTGGCCTTATTCAGATAGTTCTCAAGCCATTCTACCATATCCACATCAAGGTGGTTGGTAGGTTCATCCATGATCAGTAGAGTGTGTTTATGTTCAGCTCTGGTTTCCGTAAGGAGCTTAGCGAGAGCAACACGTTTGATCTGTCCCCCTGAAAGTGTTCCCATTTTAGCATCCAGATCAGTGATCTTCAGCTGGGAGAGAATCTGTTTCATTTCATTCTCAAGGTCCCATGCTTTGTGGGATTCCATATCGGCTAATGCTTTTTCAATAAAATCAGAATCAGTGGAGTGAAGAGACTTGTGATAATTTTTAAGAGCAAGGATCGGCTTGGAATCCAGTGTCATCATGAATTCTTCAATGCTCAGGCTAGGGTTATAGTCTATTTCCTGGTCAAATAATACCACCTGAATATCTTTATTAATGATCACAGTACCGCTGTCTGCAATTTCTTTACCCATTAATATTTTCAGAAGGGTGGATTTTCCACTTCCGTTTTTAGCAACAATAGCGATTTTGTCGCCTTCATTGATGTGAAAAGAAATGTTTTCAAACAAAACTTTGATCCCGTAGGATTTGGTAAGGTTTTCAGCAGAAACGTAATTCATTGGAATTGATGATTGATTTTGAATTGACCGCAAAAGTACGAAAATGTAGCCAGAAAAATTTCCGGTCCGCTATTGTTAAAATGATATTTAAAATTTTTTAATAGTTTTCATAAGCTGTCCGGGAAAACTAATTAGTACATTTGAATGAGGTTAAAAAAATCACTGTAACACAGTATGTAAAATCTGATTTGTAGTATGAAAAAAGTAATTGTTGATATGGACGGGGTAATGGCAGATGTATACCATCAGCTTATACAATTTGAAAAAAGAGACACCGGAAGAGAGATTGAAATAAAAGAACTCACCGGAAAGCCTGAAATAGAAGCTTTCCCGAATGGTAAAAAACATGTTAACGAACTGGGATTTTTCAGAACGCTACCCGTAATGAAAGGCAGCCGTGAAGCACTGGAGTATCTTAATAACAAGTATGAACTGTATATTGTTTCTGCAGGAATGGAATTTCCCAACAGCCTGAGAGAAAAATATGACTGGCTCGCAGAGCATTTTCCGTTCATTACCTGGGAACAGATTGTGCTTTGCGGAAGTAAAAGAGTCGTTTCAGGAGATGTAATGATTGATGATTATCCAAAGAATCTGGATCATTTTTCAGGAAAAAGATTAATTTTCACCCAGCCTCATAATGAACTTATTGAAAATGAGACGTATAAAAGAGTCTCTTCGTGGGATGAAGTTATGAATGTTCTTTAACAAAGAGTTTTCACTAAGATGAAAGACTATTATTTGTAAGTATTTTAACTAAAAAAAAGATGATTTTAATAAGGTATTAAGAATTTTACCAGCCAAAAATAAATAAGTTTGCATAAACTTTTACCATGATAAAATTTAATACCTTATTATTCGTTTTTACTGCTTGCTCTTTTCACGCCCAGGTTATTTCAGGGACGGTGATGTCTAAAAACGAAAATCAACCCATTCCTTATGTAAAAATCGGGGTTGAAAAGAAAGATATCGGAGTCATCTCCGATGAAAAAGGAAAATTTTCAATCGATCTATCCAAACTGGAAGCCCAACAAAAAATAAAAATAGAAGTGCCTGGCTATGAGCTGTATGAAGAAACAATACAGGATTTTAAAAAACATGACCAGCAGAACCTATTTTTAAAAGAAAAAATTAAAAATCTTAAAGAAATTGCTATTAAGCCTAAAAAACTGGTTGATAAAAACTGGGGGGTCAATACCAAAACAAAGACTGTTATATATCTTGTAAATCCAGGGATGGACAATGGTAATTTTCTGGGTGAAACCGCCCTAGAGTTTAATGCTAAAAAACGTTCTAAGATAAAAAATATCAATCTGAATATAGCCAGTTATGTGTCAAATGAACCTGTTCTGATGCGGTATAGTATTTATGGTGAAAAAAATGGGTATCCGGATAAAAATATTCTGGATGAAGAAATCACTGTTGAACTTACTGAAGATATGATTAAGGACGGAACATATACATTGGACGTTAATGATCGGAATATTTGGGTTCAGGGAAAGTTTTTTGTCGGAATACAATTTTTGAAAAGATTTGAAGGAAAGATTAAAATCAGTGCTGCACTGTTCAGAACAGGATTTATCAGAGAATTTTATGGAGATTGGATGAAGATGAGCATTGCTGCACCTGCTATCAATGTTGATGTGAAAGTGGATAAAAATAATGCTAAGGATGATAATGCTTATACAGATGATATTACTTCCAATTGGTTACGCGATAATACACAAAATATACAGGAAGCAGATCAGTCAATATATGGCAAAAATCAATCTGCCGGAAATTATCTGAAATTGAAAGATACTCATCTGTATTATGAAATATATGGCGAAGGTGAACCTCTGGTTTTGCTTCACGGAAATTCAGGAAGTATAAAGGATTTTTATCAACAAATTCCCATTCTGTCCAAGCAGTATAAAGTAATTGTAATAGATACAAGAGGACAGGGGAAAAGTATCGATACATCAAAAAAAGATTTCACCTATAAATTGTTTGCAGACGATGTAAAGGCCTTAACAGATAATCTGAAGCTTGATAAAATAAACATTGTTGGTTGGAGTGATGGAGGAAATACAGGACTTGAATTTGCATTAAAGTATCCGGAAAGTCTTAAAAAGCTGGTGACCATCGGAGCGAATGCTTTTCCTGAAGGGGTAGAAAATGGAATTATCGAGCGGTTCAATACACAAATGAAGCAGTTAATTCAAATGGCTCCTGCTGAAACCCTCAATGAACGCAGGCTTTTAAAAATAATGCTTACACAGCCTAATATTAATAAAAAGGATCTAAATACTATAAAAAGTCCGGTATTGGTGATTGCTGGAGATAGAGATGTGATTAAACCGGATCATTCAGAATTTCTTTCAAAGCAAATTCCCAATGCAGAGTTGAAAATTTATAAGGATACTACCCATATGGTTCCTTATGAAAGACCGGATGAACTTAATGCAGATATTTTCAGGTTTTTAGGGAAAAGTTAAAGATGGAAAGTGAGGAGATGGAAGTTGTTTTAATATATCAAAAAACTTCCAGCTTCCATCTTCGTTTCTTTTTACTAATCCAGTGTTAGTCTTTTCAGGGACCAGGAGTTTCCATTATAAATATTCAGATCTACTTTGGCGTTGATGCCGTGAACAATTCCGTTTTCTGTAAACTGCCAGAAATCCCATCGGTCATCCGGTGAAGGAGACGGAACATCATTATAATTGGCCAGCCATAGGGGATAGTCATCAAATTCACCTTTCAGAAAATCTTTATAATAATGATAATAGGTGTAGATGATTGGTTTCTGACCATAAGTTTCTTCCACAATTTTACACCATACTTTAAGGTCTTCTATCAGTTTCTTATTGGTTTTGCGTTTGGGAATTTTTTCTATATCCAGAATAGGAGGGAGGTCTCCTCCTTCCAGCTTTACATTGGCCAGGAAATTATTCGCCTGAATGACAGGGTCTTCATCGGCTCTGTAAAAGTGATAAGCTCCGCGGATCAGCTCATGTTTTTTCGCTTTTTCCCAAAAATCATCAAAATGTTTATCTGCTGTGCGGTTTCCCATAGTGGCACGCATCACAACAAATTCTAATGGAATGGTTTTGTTTCCGATACTTAAACTGTCCCATTTGATGTCTTCTTTGTTCTGATAGTGGGAAATATCAAAACCATACGTTTTATCCAGATTGCTGGTAAGGATTTTTTGAATCCTCAGTGCTTCCTTCTCCGTGTTGTGAAGTTTTTTATGAATGAATTTATTAAAGTACAGTGCATAATAATAACTGACAGACTGTTTTAAATAGAAGCCTGTACCTATTAAAGCCAGAATCAGAATCGCCAATATCACTTTTCTGCGGAAAAAATAATTCTTCCGTCTGTTTTTGTGAACCTGTTTGGCAGTTTTTTTGGTGTACTTTTTCGGTGTCATAAAGTTTTGCAAAACTAACTTTTTTCACTGCTAAATGCTAAATAAAATCAGTAAATTTGTGTATTATGGAAACACGCGAAAAAATCATCATTATCGGAGGAGGATTTGCGGGGCTGCAGCTTGCAAAAACATTGAATAACAAGAACAAAAAAGTAATTGTTCTGGACCGGGTGAATCATCATATGTTTCAGCCGCTTTTTTATCAGGTGGCCTCAGGAAGGATAGAACCTTCCAATATTTCCTTCCCTTTCAGAAAGATTTTTCAGCAGTCCAGAAACACTCAGTTTCGTATGACCGAGGTGAAAGAAATTGATCCGGTACATCACAAAGTGATTACTGACGAAGCCGAGTTTACTTATGACAAACTTATCATTGCAACAGGCTGTAAAACTAATTTCTTCGGTAATAAGGATCTTGAAAGTAAAGCTTTCGGAATGAAGAATACCCAGGAAGCAATCGGAATAAGAAATCATGTTCTGATGACCTTTGAAAAACTGATTATTGAAAAGAGCCGCAGTGATGACGGAAACTGGAATATCGTCATCGTAGGAAGTGGTCCTACCGGAGTAGAATTGGCGGGCGCTTTTGCAGAAATGAAAAAAGAAATTCTTCCGAGGGATTATCCTTATATGAATTTCGATCATCTGAAAATTATTCTGGTAAGTTCTACAGAAAAACCCCTGGCTGTAATGAGTGCCGAAGCCCAGGAAAAATCTGAAAAATACCTTAAAGATCTTGGAGTCACATTCATGAGTGGTGAGATTGTTACAGAATACGACGGCGATAAGGTATACCTGAAAAGCGGAAAAGAAATTCCGTCAAATAATGTGATTTGGGCGGCAGGTGTTACAGGAAATGTTATCGATGGTTTTCCGGAAGAAAAATTAGTCAGAAACAGATATATAGTAGACCGGTATAATAAAATAAAAGGGTACGATAATATTTATGCTATCGGAGATATTGCCTATATGGAAACTCCAAAATATCCGCAAGGACATCCGCAGGTAGCGAATGTGGCCATTAATCAGGCTAAAAATTTAGGGAGAAACCTTTTAAAGAAAACCCCTTCCGAATGGAAAGAATATGAATATGACGATAAAGGCTCATTAGCGACTATTGGAAAGCACAGAGCCGTTGTTGACTTACCCTTTATAAAATTTCAGGGATTTTTAGCCTGGTATTTCTGGATGTTTCTCCATTTAATGTTAATTTTGAGCGTTCGAAATAAGCTGGCCATATTCTTCAACTGGATGTGGAGCTATTTCAATAAAGATTCATCTTTAAGATTAATTATTATACCTACAAAGAAAAACGGAACATTACAATGAGAATTGATATAATAAGCGTACTTCCGGAATTGATGGAAAGTCCGTTTAAAACTTCTATTTTGAAGAGAGCGATGGATAAAGGACTGGCTGAAGTCCATTTTCATCACCTGAGAGACTGGGCAATCAATAAGCACAGACAAATTGATGATGAGCCTTATGGAGGCGGAGCGGGAATGGTGATGATGGTAGAGCCGTTGGATAAATGTATTTCAGAATTGAAATCCCAAAGGGCATATGATGAGGTGATTTATCTGACACCAGACGGAGTGACGCTGAACCAGAAAATAGCCAATACACTTTCTATTAAAAATAACCTCATCTTCCTATGTGGTCATTATAAAGGAATTGATCAAAGAGTAAGAGACCTTCATATTACCAAAGAAATCTCAATAGGAGATTATGTTCTTACCGGAGGAGAACTGGCTGCCTGTGTTCTTGCAGATTCAGTGATCCGATTACTTCCAGGGGTTTTAAATGACGAGCAAAGTGCTTTGACAGACAGCTTTCAGGATGATTTACTTTCACCACCCATCTATACAAGGCCTGAAAGCTATAAAGGTCTGGAGGTTCCCAAAGTACTTTTAAGTGGGAATTTTGCGAAAATTGAAGAATGGCGACATGATGAGGCCGTAAGAATAACAAAAGAAAAACGTCCTGATTTACTTTAAAAAATAATCTAAGTGATCAAATTAACATTTTAATATTTTTTTAATATATTCTTTTGGTCAGGTCGTGAAATGGAATAATATTTGTTATATAAATTCTCATTTAGAAAAAAATTAGTGTTTTTAGATTAAAGTTAAAATTTTATTTTGTTTTTTAAAAAATTCACCTGCTGTCTCATTTTAAATATATGAATTTAAATGAGAAAATTGTTGAATAATTAATTTATCTCAGTTTTTTCTGATGATATTTTTTGGTATATTTGATGGATTTCTTGTTAGGGATTTATTGAAGCAGGTTAAAGGAATTTAATAAAATAAATAATTTGACGATTGAGAAAAGAACATGCTAATTAAAGAAATTTGTGTTGATGGAACTGTTCTCTTTTTATAATGTTGAAAATTTATTTTTGCCTGATCCGAAACCTGTCCATAAATTGGATCCTACGAAATCAGGTTTAAGAAGCTGGGACGAAAGGAGATATAAAAATAAACTTTTTAAGATTTCTCATGCGTTTCAATTGATGAAGGAGGATAACGGTGCGATGCCATTTATAATAGGACTTGCTGAGGTTTCCGGAAGGAAAGTTTTAGAAGACCTTGTAGAAATGGAACCTTTTAATTCAGAATTTGGAATTGTACATTACAATTCTATGGATGAAAGAAAGGTGGATGTAGCCATGTTATACGATAAAAATAAAGTAGAGGTAATCGATTCCGAAACCATTACTTTCTTTTTTGAAATATCAAATAAAAACACAGGAAATTACGACACAACCAGAGATGTACTTTTTTCTAAAATAAAATATAAAGGGGAAATTATTAATGTCTTTATCGCGCACCTTCCCTCAAAGCGTGAAAAAGATATCAATAAACCCAAAAGAGCCTTTATATTGAATGAGATCCGGGAACGGATGATGAAAATAGTAAATGATGATAAGGAACATGTTATATTGTGTGGTGATTTCAACGAAAACCCGGATGATGAAAATTTAGTTAAAATTCTCTATGACAACGATCATGAGAAGGTTTTAATGAATCCTTTTCAAAAGTTGTATTCTACAAGAAATTATTCTACTTTTCATTATAAGTCTGGATTGTTGTACGATCAGATTATCATGTCGAGATCTTTTCTTGACAATAAGATACTTGCCTTTCAGGAGGCCTGTATATTTAATTCTGAAAAATTAAGCAGCAGAACCAGAATGTTTGAAGGCAGGCCATTCCGTACCTATGCAGGGACTCGGTATTTGGGAGGATATAGTGATCACTTCCCGGTTTTTGTTAAATTTAGAGACTTACCTTAAAAAACATAAATAATAAAAAAGTAGAAAATGAAAAATTCGAGCAACACAAGTTATCATTTAGATTCCATCGACAAAGAGATTATTTACATGTTGATGGATAATGCTAAAACATCTTTAGCACACATTTCAAAAAACGTTGGAATATCTACAACAGCGGTACATCAAAGAATCAAAAAACTCGAGCATGCCGGAGTTATTGAAAACTCAATATCATTCCTTAATCCTAAAAAAATCGGATATAAGGTGATTTCGTATATTGGTGTGTTTTTAGATCAGCCCAGTCATTATCCTGATGTGGTAAAGTCTTTACATGATATTAATGAAGTAGTGGAAGCCCATTATACTACAGGGAATTATACCATTTTTCTGAAAGTTCTTTGTAAAGATAATGATCATTTGATGCAGATTCTAAGCAAGCTTCAGAAACTGAAAGGGGTAACAAGAACAGAAACTTTTATATCCCTGGAACAAGGTATTTACAGACAATTGAAAGTATAACGATATGAACATAGCCCAATATTTGGATTCAACGTACTTGAAAACCCCTGAGCAATCAGGAATTTCAAATGAAGAAACCCTTCAAAAAGATAAAGAACTGGCTCAGGAAGCTATTGATAATGGTATTTTCGCGGTGATGATCCGTCCGGATTACGTATCAGATATCAAAAAGTATATTCAGGAAAGAAATTCAAATGTTGCAGTAGGAACTGTAATAGGTTTTCACGAAGGAACATATTCTATTGATGAAAAGCTGGCTGAAGCTTCAAAAGCAATTGAGGACGGAGCAGACGAATTAGACTTTGTGATTAATTATAATGCATATCTTCAGGGAAATACGGCATTAGTAAAAGAAGAGTTTGTACAATGTACACAGCTTGGGCTGAAACATGACAAGATTGTTAAATGGATTATTGAAATTGCCGCATTGTCAGATGAGCAGATTGCTGATCTTACCAAAAGTATTTCTACTTGGGCAGAAGAGAATTTTACTGAACATGATTTTCCTCATATTTTTGTGAAATCATCTACAGGTTTTTATGTAACAACCGAAGGAAAGCCCAACGGAGCTACTTTTGAGGGGATAAAGATTATGCTGGATAATGCAGGGAAATTGCCGGTAAAAGCTGCCGGTGGAGTAAGGACTCCGGAAGATGCAGAAAAAATGATTGGTCTGGGAGTAAAGAGAATCGGAACTTCTTCAGCGTTAGCATTAATTCAAAATCAATCTTCAGCAGAAGGATACTAATATAATTCACTTATAATGATAAAAAAAACCATCAAATGAAAGTTTGATGGTTTTTGTTTTATACCTGTTCCTGATAAGCTTCGTAAAACGCCTGTGTTTCTGTAATCAGATGATCCATTTCTTCCAGGGTAAACACTTCAAGGAATTTTTTTCTGAATTCTTTAAAATGAGGAACTCCGCGGAAATAATTACTGTAGTGTTGTCTCATTTCAACTAATCCCAATCTTTCTCCCTTCCATTCTACGCTCCATTCTGCATGTTGACGTACTGCTACTAAACGATCAGCAACAGTAGGGGCTGCCAAATGTTCGCCGGTTTCAAAGAAATGCTTGATTTCGTTAAATATCCATGGGTAACCAATGGCCGCACGTCCGATCATAATGCCGTCACATGCATACTTTTGTTTATATTCTAAAGCTTTTTCAGGAGAATCTATATCTCCGTTTCCGAAAATAGGGATTTCAATATTAGGATTTTGTTTGATTCTTGAGATATGTTCCCAGTCTGCTTCCCCTTTGTACATTTGTGCGCGGGTTCTTGCATGAATGGTTAAAGCTTTGATTCCTGTTTCCTGTAAACGTTCTGCTACTTCATCGATATTGATGGATGTACTGTCCCAACCCAGACGGGTTTTAACAGTTACCGGCAAATGAGTGGAGCTTACTACTGCTTTTGTAAGACGTACCATCAGGTCTATATCTTTCAAAACACCTGCTCCTGCTCCCTTACAGACTACTTTTTTTACGGGACACCCAAAGTTGATGTCCACCAGATCCGGGTTTACAGCCTCTACAATTTTTGCAGACAAGGACATCGCTTCTTCGTCTCCACCAAAAATCTGTATGCCGACTGGCCTTTCATAATCGAAAATATCCAGTTTCTTTCGGCTCTTCATAGCGTCACGTATTAAACCTTCGGAAGAAATAAATTCCGAATACATAAGGTCTGCGCCATGCATTTTACATAAACGTCTGAATGGAGGATCACTTACATCTTCCATTGGAGCCAGCAAAAGTGGAAATTCCGGCAGCTCTATGTTGCCTATTTTTATCATGCTGCAAATTTACGAAATTCTAAAAAAATACTATTTAACTATTTTTTTTCAATATCCTGTGTTTCGTTTGTATTCGTTTATTTAAGGTATTTTATGAATTTTCGTTTAATTAAAATTCAATTTAAGTTATTAATTTTCATTGAAGTTCAATTTTTATTGAAAATATTTTTATACATTTAGTAATAAAATTAATAATAATGAGAAAAATTCTATTTTGTCTGATGGCAGGTATTGCCGTCTCCAGTTTTCACGCCCAGGTCAGTTTATCCGCAACAGCAGGTACAACGACAGGAACCTACACTACATTAAAAGATGCATTTGATGCCGTTAATGCAGGAACCCATCAAGGAGGAATTACAATCAGTATTACAGGAAACACAACGGAAACTGCAACAGCAAGTCTGAATGCAAGCGGAGGTACAGCAAGCTATACTTCTCTGTCGATAAAACCGGCTACCGGAGTTACCGCAACTATTTCCGGAAGTATTGCCAGTGCACCACTGATAAAAATTATGGGAAGTAATATAACACTGGACGGAAGTAATGATCCTACAGCAGGTACAAAAGATCTGACGATTACCAATACTTCCACTACTGCTCCGCAGGTTCTTACCTTTATAGCAACTTCTGCTGCGACGGCGAATACTAATATTACTGTGAAAAACCTTAATATTATTAATGGAATCAATACTTCATCTGCTTTTGTAATATACGATGGAAATGCTTCCCCCACCGGAGGTTACTTTAGCAACGTAGTGATCCGGAATAATTCCATCAAGAAAGCCTATATAGGAATTTATCTATTAGCCGCAATCAGTGCAAATAATGGATTTAATACTCTGATTACAGGGAATGACCTTACAGCTTCAGGTACGGATGCCAACCGACTTGCAGGAATTTACGTACAGGGGGCAGATGGAGTAATGGTGAGCAATAATAACATTGGAAATTTTGAAACGCTGAACACAGAAATTAAGAGGGGAATCTGGTTTGCAACGGGAACAGTGAATTCCTCTGTTCTCTCCAATACAATTTCCAACCTTGGATATACAGGTACAGGTGCCGGAGGAGCATCCGGAATTACGGTTACTACTGGAAATACCGGTGCATCTGCTATTGCTAACGTAACAGTACGGGGAAATACAATTTCTAACTTTAATTCCAGTGGAACCGGAACCCTTTTTGCCGGAATTTTTGCCGGAGGAACACAGACAACCGGAATGATTGTGGATAATAATAAGATAAGTGGTATAAAAAATACCAATGCAGGAGGTTACGGGGCACAAGGTCTTTATCTGGCTACTACAAGTACTGCTGCAAATACTTTAGTATCAAATAATGTGATTAACGGTATTTCCGGTAATGGGTATTCATTGGGTGGGGATACCAATGATAATGGTAACGGAATTATAATCAGTTCAGGGGCTGGTTATAAGATATATTATAATACGGTGGTAATGAATGTTAACCAGACGGTTTCCGGAAGACCATCAGCTTTTAATGTTACCAACGGGGTAACTGCAGCCGGAGCGATTGATGTGAGAAATAATCTTTTTGTCAATACCCAGACACAAGCCGGTGATAAATATGCCATTTATTCAGGAGCAGCAAATACTGTATTTTCAACTATAAATTATAATGATTATTATTCTTCAGGAACAAATCTCGGATATATAGGGAATGCTGCAAAAGCTTTATTAACCGATGTTCAGGTAGGTTTTGGAGGAAATGCGAATTCTCTGAATATTCTTCCGGTATTTGTTTCCGCTACTGATTTTCATTTATCCACTACCGGCAATACGGCTCTTGATAATAAAGGGACACCAGTTGCTGATGTGACCGTGGATGCGGATGGTAATACGAGAAATGCCGTAACACCGGATCTGGGTGCTTTTGAATTTACTGCAAACGTTCTGGCAGTGAATGAAATGACTAAGAATAATAAAGTAAGCTTCTACCCAAATCCGGTAACAGATTATCTTTATATCAATGGAGCCGGTAAAATTAAAGATGTTGAAGGCTACAATATCTCAGGTCAAAAAGTCATCAGTGAGACTATTAATGCTGAAAAAGGCAGTGTAGATATGAGAAAATTACCTGCAGGGGTTTATGTCTTGAAAATGAATGGAGAAAAAGAATCACAGTCTGTTAAAGTGATTAAAAAATAAAAATTATAAATTCACATAGAGGCTCCGGTACTGGTATCGGGGCTTTTTTATGGTAAAAAAATAATGGTAGAAATCAGAAGCTGGCTTTGACCTGCATACTTCCGATATGAATCGTTCGGTCTCCGGAATTTCTGCCCTCATAATTTAAGTTCAGCTGAATAAAGGAATTAATAGCCTGCTGGATAAATATACTCCATACCTGGTTCTTTCCGGGCTTTAAACCGTCCAGCATCTGGTTTCCTACAATACTGTAATTGTTTCCGGTGAACGTATTGTTAATAAATGAGAAATTTCCCCTGATAGACGTTTTTCTGCGTTCCCACTGGATTGTTCCCGTAATATCAAAGGCTTTCAGAAGTTCTTCACCATCTATTCTCTGTTTCTTACGATAAGCTGCAGAAAATTCGGTCTGAATGGCGTCTGTAAATTTATAAGTTGCTTTTGGCTTTGTTTCAATATTATTGAGACGGTAATCTCTTGTGGCGAAAAGCTGTGAAGAGTTTTTAATATCATGAAGTGAATTTTCCCAGTCTACCCTGAATTCTTTATTGAACCAATATCCTATATTAATGAAATGAGAAGTCTGCTCACGTTCTTCGTTACTGAAATTGGCATTGATAAGATTGTCATTGGATATAAAACGGTAGTTGCCGTTCCACCCTGATTTATCGGTGGGATTAAACTGAACGGAGGTTAAAATATTCTGGTTTTTAAGAATTTGGTCACTGTTTTTTTCAAACGGATTAAGCACTAACACCTTGTCTTTTTTATAGAATGAGTTTTGAGAGTTCAGGGAAATATTGAAATTCCAGCGTTTTAAAAATGCATTTTCAGAATTAAAAACAATAGCAGGATTAACAAATAAGGCAAGCTGTAATTTGTTTTTATTAGAAGGAATATAACGCACAGAATTGGTATAAACACGGATGTACTGAGCAAGGTCAGAATACTCTGCAATCTCAAATTCATCAAGCTGCTGCACACCATCTCCGTTATAATCAGTCCATTTATAGATACCCTGTCCGTCAGTTACCTTAATGTATTGAAATTCTCTTTGCGCTTCCTGCCCGTTACCCAGTTCATAGAATGCCTGAAGTCGCATACCGTTTCTAAAAAGCTGCTGATTGTAAAGGATGTTTCCGACAACGAAGTCATTATTTCTGGTAGTAGCTCCTGCATCTACATTCTGGTAGAAAAATTTTCTGTAATGTATTAAAGCATTTAAGGTCGTTTTCTCATTTTTAATAATCTGACTTTCGGCCATAACTCCCAGGATATTATTCATATTCTGAAGTCTGTTATCACGTACCGAGTCGTTATCTCTCATATAGACTTTGGCAAGAAGTTTAGTCCGGGTACTATCTCCGATTTTCTTTTGAACAAAGATTTCCTTCCAGCTGAAACTTGTGACATCCATCAGTTGAGTGTCATTGTACTTCTTTTCATTGTGTTCCATACTTCCTCCGATAGCCCAGCTTCCTTTTTTACCGGTATATTCTGTTGAAACAGCCCCCCGTATAAATTTAGTGTCCTGTAAAATCGCATTGGTGGTAAGGAGAGATAAATTCCCTTTTGTAAGGAATTTTCCGGTAATCCACCCGAAATCTAAATCGTTTTTAAGCCCTTTGTAAGATGCCTGTTCATTTAAATAATTGATGCGATAATTTAGACTGGATTTATTATTCCATTTGTTTAAAAAGCTGAATATAAATCTGTTCTGTGTCTTCTGGTTGAATTCCTGAGCCAGGTTAAAATCCCTGGAGAATTCTACATCATTGATCCGGTCAAGAATATGGAATTGTCTGTCGATATATTGATACTCAAAACTTGGAGTACCTCTCCAGTTATTTTTGGTAAAGCTTTTATTTCCGAAAATACGCCACGCATATCCCAGATTCTGATCAGCGTCTTTTGAAGAAAATAAATTAATATCATAATTACTCAGGGAAATATCGGCCCCTATTTTTCCTTCATTCAGCAGATATTCTGAATTAAGAGAGAATACCTGCGACTTTTGGGGAGAAGGAAGCTTTCTTACAGCTTTATAATCTCCCGCATTAGGGCCCATATACTCAAAGACACGCCCGTTATTGGTCGTTTGTGATACTTTATAATCTCCCAGATTTGCTCCAAAATAAGTGAAAGAAACCTGATACAGCGTTTCATTCTGATCTGTGGAAAACTCATAATAATTTCCGGAAGTACCGGATCTTAAGCCGTATAATATTTTATTCACATCATAAGGTGTGACAACTCCGGACGGAGCATACATCAGATTGGGATCATTTCCTGCATTGGCCAGAATTTCTTCATCTTCTTTGGACAGATTCAAGGAAAGCGGAGCATTTTTATTATCATTTTCCATAAACCAGTTGAAGCCCACTTTGAATTTTTCTCTTTGATGCTCAAGCTTACCGGTAAACAGATATCTTGAATAATTTCTGTTGGCATAGTTATAAGAAATGGTGATAAAGTTCTGCTGGAAAATCGGGCGGAAACTGGTGAAGGTAACTTCCCCCGTATTGTAGTTGATGATATAATCCTGGTTTTCCCCGCGTTTCATTAAAATACCATCAATAAATACCTGCTCCGAACCGGAAATTAGAGTGATAAATAACTCCCCGTTTTTACCTGTCAACCTGTATGGTCCCTGGTTTCCTTCAATTCCCTGAAAGCGGATTCTATGAAACTCACTTCGTGCAACCCCCATGGAAATATCTACAAACGTTTTATTTTCATTTCCGAATTCCGTCTGAAACTGGAGTCCCATACTTCTTCGCTGATATTTGGCAAAATAATTTTTAGCCTCCACAAGATCCAAATGCCCGGCTCTGAGGATTGATTTATCCTTGATGTTGAGCTGCATATAAATTTTATCGAATTCCTCTAATGTCTGAGTATAACCATCCGCTTGTATAGGAAGATTATGGTCTGAAATACTCGCTAAAATGGTAACATCTTTTGACAGCCGGCCCGAGATCTGAAGGTCCATAGAACTCTGTACGGACTGCCCCTGATTATTCCCAAACGTAATCCCACGGATAATGGAGCCTTTAGAATTAAGTTCCCCTAAAAATCGTTTTTTATCATTTTTAGCGAGTACCGCTTCATCGATAACAATCTTATTGTTAGTTCTTATAAAGTCGAGGGTGTCTTTTGCGAAAATATCCTGTTCAAGCCTTGCAGCGAGAATACTGTCTTTTTTTATGCTGTCCTCAGGTACATTCGGATTTTTCCATGAAAATACCTGGGCATTTCCCGAGAATATGCCTAAGAAAAATAAAACAAATAGAACAATACAATTCCGCAAGCCAGTAAAAATAATCCGTAAAAATACTTAAAAAATGTTAACAGCAATGGGTCAACTATTATTAACAAAAAATTAACCTATTTATTGTATTAAGTTAAAAAATAGGGTTAATTTTGTTGCAGAGAAAAATAATAATTATTAAAATTTTAAATCATGAAAAAACTTTATTCTTTTTTTGCTACCGTATTATTAGCAACAGGGGTATTTGCTCAAACCGTTTTTAGTGCTACATTTGATGATGTAACAGGAACAGGCGGAAATGATGCAGGATGGAGCGGAAGTGTTGCAGCATCCGGATTTTCGGATGGAAGCACATCTTACACAACGGGCGGTGCATGGACTTTCGCCAAAGTTTACAAAGGAAATCAGTGTCTTAAAGCAGGAACGAGTTCTGCAAAAGGAACAGTGACAACTCCTACATTCAACTTAACAGGAAACGGAACTTTAACTTTCAGAGCAGGAGCATGGAATGGAGCAAGTGAAGGTACAACATTGAATATTTCTGCTACAGGTGCTACTTTAGGACAAGCTAATGTAACGTTAGTAAAAGGAGCATTTTCTACTTATACAGTAAATATTACGGGAGCTACAGGGCCTGTAACTCTTACATTTGAAGGAGCAGTAGCTTCCAGTAACAGATTCTTCATTGATGATATCGTTGTGGCTGCCGGATCTACTTTAGCGGTTTCTGATATCCAAAAAACAAAATCAGGAAACTTTGTAAAGAATACATTGGTTAAGAATAATGAAATTATTTTCGGATCTGACGTAAAAGATGTGAAAATTTTTAACATGTTCGGACAAATTGTAAAAACAACTTCTGTAAAACAAAACGGAACGGTAAGTGTTGCTGAATTAACAAAAGGAAGCTATATCGTAACAGGTACAATCAATAACCAACCGGTTTCTGAAAAAATATTGAAAGACTAATTCTTTTTAGATAAAAATATACATCATCCGTTTCATTGAAGCGGATGATTTTTTATATACTAAAATAAAAGGTTAATGTATTGAAAAACAATATGTTAAATTGATTTTAATTTAACTTTAAATTATTATTAAATATTAAAGCATCACCAAAGGACGGGGATGCTTTTTTTGTAGTTTTATCTGGCAAATTTTAAAAAAAATTATTTATGAAAACCTTTTATTCTCTATGGCTTGCTATAGCAGCCTCATCGGCTATGTTTGCCCAGACAACAATTACCCAATGGAATTTTGATGCAGGTAATATTACTCCGTCCACCGGAGCGGGAACAGCAAGTTTTGTTACGACTAAAGCTTCGGGTACCCAGTATCCGTCAGGAAATCCCTCATCAGGAAAATCATGGAGTGCCACTTCATTTCCTGCACAAGGAACAGCATCCGGTACAGCAGGTTTTAAGTTTGATGTGAGTACTGCAGGATATACAGGCATTTCGGTGTCTGTGGATATTGCCGGTTCAAATACCGGATCAATGTACTTTCAGATGCAGTATACCACAGATGGCACTACATGGACGGATGTAGGAAGCCCTTCTGTAGTGGGACTTCCCACTGCATGGACGACCATTCAAAATTCTATTCCTGCAGCAGATAATAATGCAGGCTTTGGATTCAGGCTCGTTTCTGTTTTTGAACCTTCTACCAGTACTTATAAAGCAATAAATTCAAGCAATTATGCTGGGAGCGGGACAATAAGACTAGATAATGTTACTGTTTCAGGAACTGCTTCAAGCTTAGCTGTTTCAGAGATTAAAAATGTAAAGACTGAGACTCTGGTAAAGAATTCTCATGTGACAGATAACGAAATTCAGTTCGGATTACCATCGGAAATTAAAATTTTCAGTGTCAGCGGAAAATTGCTGAAATCTGCTTCAGTAAAAAAGGATACATCTCTGAATGTAGCAGATCTGTCTAAAGGAATTTATATTGTAACAGGTACCCTGAACGGTGAGCCGGTATCTCAGAAAATTATGAAAGATTAATTTTTTCAGGATACAGAAATACAGATCACCCGCTTCGAGAAGCGGGTGATTTTTTCAATACGCTGTGGTACTATTTTTGATGATTTTGAATAGAAAACTATTACTAAAGTTTACTCTGATGAAAAAAACATTTACTATTGCCGGGCTGGTACTGATGACTGTATTTGTCAATGCCCAAATTGTGATTAATGAGATCTATGGTGGCAATGAGAACTCAGGTGCCATCTTGAAAAATAATTATATCATTTTAAAAAATATAGGTTCGGCACCGGTTTCATTATCCGGAGCTACTATTCAATATGCACCTGCAGTGGGGGCTTTTACACAATACCATACATTGCCGGATATTACTTTAAATCCCGAACAAACTTATCTGATACAGGAAGCCGCAATAACAGGAAGTTCTGTGGAGTTACCAACTCCCGATTTTATTGCTACTAAAGTCATTAATTTTGACGGAAGTCTTAATAAATCAAGCGGAATAAGAATCTCAGGGGTCTCCGGAAAAATTGCTTTAGCGAATAATAATATACAGGTTCCGGGACCTTCCTCTTCCAATCTACTGGATTTTGTAGGGTATGGTTCCAATGCTGACCAGTTTAAAGGTGACGGACCTGCCCCGTCTCCGACTCCTACAACCGGGATTGTGAGAATTGCAGGAAATAATGAAAATAATATGGCAGATTTCTCTCTGGAAGGAAATGCCAAAACAGGATTTGTTCAAAATCCGTATATAAAAGGAAATGAAATTATTTTTGGATCAGAGATTACGGATGCCAGAATATATGATTCTTTCAGGAGAGTGATCAAAAAATCACCTACAAAAACTGCTTTAAGTATGGATATCACAGACCTGCCTAAAGGCTCCTATATTGTAACAGGAACGATTAATAATGTTCCTATTTCTCAAAAAATAGTAAGAGATTAAGTATTTTTATAGTTGAAGAACAGCTGTTCCAATAGAGAGCTGTTCTTTTTTATTTAATACCAGCCTCTTCTGGCAGCATTGATTATTGATCCTAAATTAAGAACAAGAGTATATCTGATTCGCTTTGCATAATCTTTAAAGCCCGGCTCAAATCCCAGTGAAGATTGTACGGGGAAGTATACTTCAAGAAAATCAGGAATAATTCTTACTTTGATTCCGCTGTCCCAAATGAATTTTGGATCACGTCCCTGATTTTTATATAAACCGGCATCAGCATAAACATGGAATATTTTCCAGATACTGGAGTCTACATTAAAAGATGTAATCCATTGATTGACTGTTCCCGGAATAAATGATTTAAACCCTCCGTCTGCCAAAATAAACTGCTGGGAAAGAATGCCGCTATTCGCACTTTCTCCTAAAAGACTGTATGAAAACGCATAATTCGAGACTCTGGAAATTCCGTAATTAAACAAATCGTTTCTCGTATTGTTTTTGATAAAATAGCCGGCAAATAAGCGAAGACTTAATTTTTGTTTAGGCGCAAATTCCCAACGATAGAATCCTTCAGCAGTAAGTTTGTTGAAATCCTCCATTCCCTGTGTACTCAGGCTAAAGCTTTTTTCATGTATCATCTGGCTGTCACTGTAGCCGTAGCCGAAACTCCAGAGATTATATTTTTTGTAATCATCATTGGCAATCATTACCGGGTTCAGATCTCTTTCAAAGTAGTTATAAGAAAGACCTATGCTTCGGCTTACTGTACTTCTCGGGTTCTTTCTGAAACTGATGGATGAGAGTACAGTCCCTTTTCTATACGCTAACCCATAGTCATAATGAAAATAAGCTCCGGATACCCCGAATGTAAGACTTCTGATAATACTTTCAGCGGGAAGAAAAGAATAGGAGATTGCTCCTGAGCCAGTCAGTTGTCCTGTTCCCGTACTATAGGTTGGAGTAAATGAATACAAAAATTTCTGATCAAAGAAAGACTGGTTTTTTAAATTAACTCCCAAAAGGAATTTATCATAGGTATTATTAAAACGAACTCTGGGACTTATATAGATTTCATTATATTCCGGATTAGGAATATCTTTTATAAGTTTAAGCTTGATTTTTTTTGCATTGGAGAATAATCCTTTTGCATATAGAAAGTTATCTCTGTAATTGGACTCCGGAAAGATATAACCACTGTTTAAGGTGACTTTGTAAATGTTATCCGAAGCCGGTAGAGAGAGATTGGTAATACTTTGGTTTTCTTCAGTTTCGATCCAGTAAGCTTTCTTATCACCTTCTCTGGTTTGGGTTTCCAGTTTTACTGGAATCGCTGCATCCGTGTTTTTAACGATTTTGATCTGTAAAGAATCATTCTCTTTTTTAATATGTTTCAGCTTGAAATCAACTCTGTTTTTTTGCCTGAAAAAATCAGTCAGATATCGTGTGTTTTTGTCTTTTTCAGAAAGATCCTTCAGGAATTCTTCAGGGTTAATTTTTTGTCCTGAATGAATAGTAATATAATTTTTTATAATCGTATTGAACTTATCATAGCCCATTTTATCCGCAGAGTAATTGAATAAACTTCCGGTTTCAAAACCACTGATAGCCATGTCGTTGAAATTGCTGAGCGAAGAAAAATTTTCATCAATTTTCTGATCAAGGTTCTGAAGCATGATATACTGATAGGTTAGCCCGTAACGATCCAGTAGTTTTACTTTGGAAGCATGAAATATTTTTAGAGGCTTTATTCCGAATATTTTATTTTCAGGAAGACTTCCTAAAAGCTTTGTGTCATTGTAAAACTTTTTTAGGTATTGAATTTCAAGATATGATTTTAATCCGTTTTTAAACCAATGGTCTTTTTCTTTATCTGCAATAATATTCTCATCAAGAATTTTTTTTGTGATGATTCCGAAATAGTCGAGATCTGTTTTTTCCGCATCGGTAAATAGCTGAAATCTGAATTTCCAGAATGCAATATCATTATTTCCAAAAAAGTCTTCTTTCTCTCTGAATTTATCAGAAATAAAGAGGCTGTTGGGAAGGAAACCAATTTTATCTTTAAGGAATTTTAATTGTAAGGGAAGATAAAACTCAAGGTTTTCTTTTTCTTCAGGTCTGAGGTTATAGCCAAATTTAATATCAGTAATAGTTCCGTCTACATCAGCCTTAATGATAGGATACGAATTAGTGGAAATAACAAATTCAGGATCGGAATCCAGATATCCTTGAAAGGAATTCATCTGGATTTGCGGAAGGTTTCCTTCAATAAAGCTACTGACAGGAATATCAAAATTGATCGTCCAGAAAGTATTAAAACTTACAGGCTCTTCGGTATCAAGATAATTTTTTTGAGAAATATTGTCCGGATCAAAATGATCCGGAACAATAAAAAAGTATTTTAAGGCAGTATTCCGAGCGGATGTACCATATCCTGTAAATTGCTTATCAGGTAGCTGTATCCGGTATTGTAACTGCATAGTAACGGCTTTACCCGGTTGTAAGGCTTCTTTCAGAGGAATAAAAAGATTCTCATCGGAAAGATTACCGACAGCAACAGATTGGTGGTCTGAATTTTTAATGTCCAATTCCAATAGTTTACCCAATTGATCAGACTTTGCAAAATGCAGATCACTGTTTCTGTCTTCCAGTTTTCTGTAAACTAATGAAGTTCCCCGTTTGTTATAGGCAGAAACCCAGTTTAAGAGTTTTAAGGTATGAAGATCTTTATCAGAATGATTATAATACACTATTTCCTGACTGACTTCAAGTGTTTTTCTGTCAGAAGATAGTTTTGCTTGAATATATATACTGTCTTTCTGTGCAGAAACCTGAGCAACTCCAAATAACAAAATAAGACAAATGCTGATCTTTTTCAAATATTTCGTGATAAAGCACCAAATATAGCTTATTTTGTATATACTTTACAGGTTTTTAATTCTGAATTGCTTTTTTTTCCAAAGAATTAATATACGCATTCCAACCTTCTGTTTTATAGGTAATCGCAGAGGTTTCAGGATCGTCAGATTTATAGATTCCTCTTCCTACAATGATAAAATCTGTATGTAAAGTTTTAAAGACCTGTTCCGGAGTATTATACTGCTGACCTTTGCCATCTCCTGAGTCTGCCAAATTAACCCCCGGAGTAAATAATAGAAGATCTTCAGGAATTTTATTCTGAGATACTCCGCCGATTACATTCGGGTGAGATGAAGCGATTTTTAAAGCCTCTTCACGGTAGCTCGCTGTTGTCAACGTTCCTTTTGAAGACATTCCTACAATAGCTACCACTCCTACATTAGTAAAGCAGTCTAATGATTCGAACCCTCCGATTACCTGTGATGTTACGAAGTCTGCCCAATCTGTAATTTTGAATACACCACTAGTAAACTGAAGCTCCTGAGTGTTTCCAATGTCAGCAAATTTTCTGTCTTCCATTAATAAAAACTGGTGTTTTGCTGCAATTTGTTTTAAAGGGCTAATTGTTTTTTCGTAATCGAAATCGGAAATAATATCAATATGGGTTTTTAAAGCAATAATATGCGGGCCTACTTTTTCAGCTAAATCCAATAACTCCTGAGTAGTGGTGACATCTGCAGATGCAATAAGATTAGATTTTTTTGCAATAGCCGTTTCCAGTAATTTTTTCGAAACAGAATGCTGGGTGTTTTTTAATTTTTGTTCGTAAGAAGCTCTGATTTCTTCTTCAAACTGGATATGATTTCCCTGAAGAAAATCCTGAATTCTTTTTACCTCTTCATCTGATAATTCTCCTGTTTCCTGAAGAATTCCGCATACTTCTGAGATATTGAACAATGTGTGAACTCTGTATCCTTTGCTTTCCAACAATTGTTTTCCACCCTGCTCTCTGTCCAGGACTACAACAATATCCGAAACCTTCAGATCTTCCTGCTCTACTTCAGCAATTGTTTCTACCAAAGATTTTCCTGAAGTGATTACATCTTCTACCAGCAGACAATTCTGGCCTTTCTGATAAATTCCCTCAATTAGTTTTTTGGTTCCGTAGCTTTTTGCTTCTTTTCTCTTAATGATTAACGGAATGTAGCTTTCCAATGACATCGCAGTAGCCATTGGAAGTGCAGCGTAAGGAACTCCACAAATCAGGTCAAAATTATCTAACGGAAGCATTTCCAATAAATAGTTTGCAAGATTTTTTAAAATTTTAGGATCTGAAGCCAAAGGTCTTAAGTCTACATAAAACGGACTTTCAATACCACTTTTTAAGGTAAACCTTCCAAATTTGATGATGCCTAGTTTGTAGCACTCCAAGAAGAATTCTTTTTTACTTTCCATTATTTTTTATTAGATGTTGCAAATTTAAGGAATTGAAATAAGGCTCAAAAATTTATCGCTCATTTGTAAATAAAAAACCATCCGAAAGGATGGTTTTACACTATATAATAACTATTATTTTATGATTTCAGCATCAATTATTTTGACCCCGCTATATTTTTGCTGGGCTTCCCAAAGTAAAAATTTGTCAACTTCTTTGATGAGCTTAGGAATGGTAAGTGACAATACCGCTAAGTCATCCATTACTCCGAGTACAGGAATTGCAAACTCAGGAAGTAAATCAATAGGAGAGATGACGTATAAAATCCCCAGCAAAGGAAGAATGATATCTATGGATTTCATTGGATACATACCTTTTCTCCACATTTTTACCATTCTGAAAATATCAGGAATTTTTTTTATAAAACCTTTGTGACTGATAGCTTCTTTTGCAAGATTTAACTTTGAATATTTCATTTTGTGTTTGGTTTTTAAAATAAGTTTTTCAATGCTGTAAACTTCACAAATCCTGTACCAATAAATTATAAATTTAGTTAAAAGTCTATTTGATAATATTGTCAATGAACTGATGCACAGTCTCTGTGTTCCAATCTCTGTAGGCGTCTTCTTTGATAATTATTCTGCCTGTTTTATCCAAAAGGAAAGTGGTGGGAAAAACTTTAGGCAGAATTTTTTCAGATATAGGGCTTTGAGCAATATATACCGGAACCGTGTAATTATTTTCTTTCAAAAATTTTCTTACATCTTCTTCCTTATCATTCATCGCAATAAGTACAAAATCTACGTGATCTTTTCGGGTATCATAGAGCTTTTGAATGGTAGGCCATTCTTTTCTGCAGGGAGGACACCAGGTTCCCCAGAAGTTCAGGAAAACAGCTTTGTCCTTAAAGTTTTTAAGGTTAGTACTCGGTGCATTGATTCCTTTCAGATCAATATCATAATCTTCTTCACTGATGTGAACTGCATTTTCAATGGTAGCTACCGGAAAGAACTGATTTTTTAAAAAGTCTCTTACACCCGGTATCAAAGTAATGATACCAATAATGACGATGATTACAATATAAATAATAGTCTTTTTCATACACGATTTCTTTTATTGTCAAATGATCATTCAGGGCTCTTTTATAGTAAATCTAAGATTTCCTGAACAGCATCTTTACCTCTGTTTTTTGCATAATAGATCTGAAGATCATTGTAAAAACTGTCCTTAGGATACCCCTCAGGATCGGCTTTATACTTCATCAGTAATTCATAACCATATTTTGGGCGTGGTCCCCATGAGTTTTTTACATTGAAATCTTTATCCAGAATAATAACTTTTGGAATAGATTCCGTTCCATTTGTTAAAAACTGATTGATCAGGCTTTTATCACTGTCTCTTAAAAAGACCCTGATTTCATTATGACCTTCAAAGAATTTGAAAAGTGCAGGTACGGTAGCGCTTGCATCACCACACCATGCTTCGGAAATTATTAAAATCTTTCCGTCAAAATTTTTGTCAGCCAGTTCTTTACGTTGTTCTTCATCCGGGACATATTTTTTTACCGTTCTGTCCATTCTTTGAAGTCCCAGTTCGTAATATTGTTTATAATCAGCCTCCTGTTGGTTAGCAGGATTTTCTAATCTTTCTTTTGCAATCTGAAGATAGTCTTCAAAAGAAATTCCTTTATCCCAGTAATTTTTCATTACTAAAAATATTTATGTTAAAAGTTATTGATATTTCTTGTTTTGTTGATCAAAAACAGATCAGCAAGGACAAATGCAGCCAAAGCCTCCACTACAGGAACAGCTCTTGGAACGACACATGGGTCATGACGGCCCTTTCCTTCTACAATAACAGGGTTTCCATCTTTATCTATACTATCCTGAGGTCTCAAAATAGTGGCGACAGGTTTGAAAGCAACACGGAAATAAATATCCATTCCGTTTGAAATTCCGCCCTGAATTCCCCCTGAAAGATTAGATTTTGTACTAAAGTCTGTATTGAAAGCATCGTTATGTTCTTTACCAGTCATTTTGGCACCACAGAATCCGCTTCCATATTCAAAACCTTTGCAGGCATTAATATTCAGCATTGCTTTTGCCAACTCTGCCTGAAGCTTAGAGAAAATGGGTTCACCGATTCCTACAGGAACATTTTTAATAACACAGGTAATAGTTCCTCCGATGGTATTGCCTTCTTTTTTGATTTCTTTGATTCTGGCAATCATTTTTTCGGCAGTATCCTCATCAGGACAACGAACATCATTACTTTCGGTTTTAGAAAAATCTAAAGCCTGATAAGGTTTTTCACAAAAGATATCCCCTACAGAAGAAACATAGGCATTGATTTCAATTTCCGGTAATAATTGCTTGGCAAAAGCACCTGCAACTACCCAGTTCATTGTTTCTCTTGCTGAAGATTTACCTCCGCCGCGATGGTCTCTTAATCCAAATTTCTGATCATAAGTGAAATCTGCATGACTAGGACGGTATGCACCTGCAATATGGTCATAATCTTTTGATTTCTGATTTTCATTTTCAATAATAAAACCAATGGGTGTACCTGTTGTTTTTCCGTCAAAGATTCCTGAAAGAAACTTTACGGTGTCGCTTTCTTTTCTCTGGGTAACAATAGCAGACTGGCCGGGTTTTCTTCGGTTCAATTCATATTGAACCTGATTAAGGTCGACCGTTAAACCTGCCGGGAAATTATTAATGATACCGCCGTAAGCCACTCCGTGACTTTCTCCAAATGTTGTAAGACTAAGAAGATTACCTAATGTGTTGAACATGATACAAAATTACCTTTTTTTCTCCAGATAATAAAGTTTCACTATTTGTTCTGTTTATATGTATTTTTGATCATATTAATAATCGCCAGGGCTTCTTTTTTCTCACTGGGATTCAGTCTTTTCCAGATAAATCCTTTTCGAATATTATTTTTATCACAGAGCTGGGGAAAGATTCCGGCCTTTATATCATCGAAAATATAATTGGCAGAAATACAGGGGAGGGGAGTGTCAAAGTTATAGGGATAGTCTTTGGAAACATTAAATTTTAAATTTCCTATCCGGAAAGTATCAAAGCGATGATATTCGTAGACGGAGGGCTTATAGAGCTGTTGCTTTTCAAAGCCTGCCATAAATCTGCCTGGTCTGAAACTCGGAAGGTATTGCTGGATAACCTGTGGAAAAGACAGGATTGCAATTAAAACCAAGCTTAATACAGAAAAAGCGGTAACCGATTTTTTCTGATTAAAATAATAACTGAACAGGATGAAAAATATAACAAAAAATACATCGATGAAAAATCTGTATTGGGCTGAAAAAAACAATACTAATACAGTCTTTATCAGTAAAGATATGCAGATGAGTGTGAGGAGCTTTCTTTTTTTCTTCCAGGTAAATACTGAAAATATAACCAGACTGATAATAAAAAATAGATTGATTTTAGATTTGATACCTTTTAAAAATACCCAGTTTTTGATATAGTCATACGTAGAAAACTTTTGAATTTCTTCATATGAATACTGCATATCATAGGTTTTCTGAATAGCTATTTGTGAAGATATCTTTAATACTTCAGAATTAGGCTTCCAGTCTGCTCCCAAATCTATGAAAGATACAGGAAATACGGGATAGCCAAATGTCCATATATTTTTAATGAAAAATAAAAGAAGAATACAGCCCCCGAAAATTAATGATCTGAAATTAAATTTATAAATGAAAACCGAACATAAAAAGACTAGCATAGGAAGCCATATCATGGTAGGTTTTATTGCAAAAACAAAAACTGAAAAGGCAAAAAGAGAAGACAGGTTTTTATTTTCTGTTGTGATTTCATTTAAAATAATTAATGAAAAAACAATCACAGGAAGGTCCGGACTGGGTGACTGTGCAAATAATAACAGAACAGGGATAAAACACAGATGAATCCAGTTTTTTTTCTCCACAATATAAAAGGTGTAAACAATCAGTAAAATTGAGTTTAACCTTAAAAAGGGGTCCGAAAAATTTGAGAAACCTGCCTGAAAAATATGCCAGACAGACATTTGCCCCAAAATGAGATCCAGATTAGAAATTCCTTTAATCAATCCGTATTCTGAAATCCATTTAACCGTGGGAACATAATATCCGAAATGATCCAGTATATAAGGGTAAAAAGAGCCGGTTAATGCAATAACTAAAGAAACACTAGCGATTAAGAATAGGTCTTCTTTTGAAAACTGATACAACTTCCGGTATAATTTTTCTTTTAAAAAATAAAATAACCCTAAAGCAAGAGTCGGGATTTCGACATATAAATTGAGAGGAATAAAAAAGGAAAGTAGAGTCCATACAAGGCTTATTCCCAGAATGCCTGATAAAATTTTTCCTGCAATTCCCTGAAATAGGATTCCAAAGAAAATCTCCATGATTTTTCCCAATCCAATCAGGACCGGGATCATAAAAATCGTAGAAAATAAAATTAATATCATAAAAAAAGATTGCTTAAAAATAAGCAATCTTTATATGTTATAGTAAAAATATTATCTTCGGGGTTGTACTCTTCCGTCTTTTCTGTCCTGAGATCTGCCGATTGTGTATCCGGTAGCTCCACCTACTACACCTCCAATTACAGCACCCAGACCTCTGTTGTTCTTGGCAACGATAGCACCCACTGCGGCACCTCCTACAGTTCCTATAATGGTTCCTTTAGCTGCTTTACTCATCCCTTTTTTCTGAGTAGTTCCCTGTGAAGCACTGCTTCCGTTATCTGCATATCCGCCGTTGCTTCCTCCACCTGAATTAGAATGTGTGGTTCTGTCTCTGTAAACCGTTCTGGTCTCTCTTATGACTTGTGGTTTTGAATTATTTTCAGCAGCTACCTTTTTTCTGGTTTCTGAAATACTATCTGCCTTTTTCTGAGCTTCATACACCAGTTTTTCTTTTTCAATAGCCAGTTTCTGCTTTTCTATTTCAAGCTGTCTTGCCTGAAACTCAAGTTTTTGTTCATCCAGAGACTTCTCTGCTGTCCTGTCATCTTTCTTGCAGGCCGTTATCAAAAAAACGGATAAAAAACCTGCCAATACTATCTTTTTCATAATTCAAATTTTAATAAGCTTAAGCCTTAACGACTTTAGTTTTAGATTTATTTTCAATTTTGAAGCCAAAAATCAGTTAAAGAATGTTAAAATTAATGACGGGAATGCAGACATAATCAAAATTTGTAATGATAATCGAGTTTAACATAGGTTTTATTATACCAGTACATGTTTTCATGAAATGAATATTATTTTTATGGCCGCATGTTCTTAATCAGGGGGGCTTCTGTATATGTTCCGAATTGTAAATTTAAGTTCATTATTAGTTTTCGTTGAATTAATACGAGATGATTACATTTGAGTAACCAAATTATTCAATTATGAAAAAGTCAACTTTTGCAGTGTTAGCCTTTGTAGGTTTACTAGGTACTGCTGTTTCATGGTCTTCCACTGATAATGTAGTGAAGGCTCAGCCTCAGGTTCGTTCGGAAGTTTCAAATCAGGACGCGAAAACAAAAACTTACAAAGTTAGATATGGACTGCTGGATCAAAACGGTACGAAAATTCTTTCAGGCAGTCATGATGTAGGAAGCTTCCTTGCTGAAAATATGGCTACAGGAGA
The DNA here is from genome assembly GCF_019236175.1 of Chryseobacterium sp. Taxonomy (GTDB): domain Bacteria; phylum Bacteroidota; class Bacteroidia; order Flavobacteriales; family Weeksellaceae; genus Chryseobacterium. The sequence continues at coordinate 93,190 of NZ_JAFAJM010000019.1, read as the reverse complement.
GGTTTTTGATACGTATTATGGCGGAGGTTTTCAGGCTCTGCCTCAGTATTATGAAGGAATTCCTGCAGGAACATATACTTTTTCTGCTATGCAAGGTCAGGGTGCATGGACGGGGTATGGATCTGTAGTGGTTACCGTATCTGATGCAGCGGTAGATGCAGACGGATATATTACCGTGTATATTCCGATAACTTGGGCAGAATAAATTTGTAAAAACAAAATATTTACCTAAATTTACCAAATCCTCATCAGAGGATTTTTTCTTAATAGATAGTCATAGAACGGTTTTACACAGAGATTTATAATTTTAAAACTGTTTTTAAAGATATTCTGTTTGGAATTTTCTAAATAGATTTTTTTCATCATTTGTGTTTTTTAGGCCTCCTGAATGGAGGCCTTTTGTATTGAGAGTTTAAAAAAATATAAACATTTATGATCCTGCTCATAAATCATTTGAGAGATATAGGGTATTTTTGGATAAGAAAGTAAGCTATAATCAGTATTTGACTGAACATAGCTTCATTACTGAGAATAACATTTTTTTATTCCATATTTATACCCGATGATTATAAAAAAACTCCTCACATTTGTGAGGAGTTTTTATTTTATAGATCCAGAGCAACTTTTATTTTGTTGATCAGCCGATGCATCCTGTTAGTCTGATAGTCCAGTAGTTCATAGATTTCCTTTGAGCCGGTATAGCGCTCAGGAACATCCTGGTTGTTAATTTTTGTGATTCCTCTTCTTTTCATTGTTTCATAAATTACCCTGGCAAAAGATTCTTTTGCATTCTTTTTTGAACTGTGCTGGGAAATTCCTCTGGAATGCAACCTGTATAAATATAGAGGTTCTTTAATGTAGTTTACGTCTCCGTGTTCCAAAATTTTCAGATATAAATCCTGGTCAACAGCACTTTTCAGGTTGGGATTGATTCCTATTCCCTTAAAGTATATATCCTTTTTAAAAGCAAAGAAGTGAGCAAACTGGATAGGACAGTTGAAGAAATAACGGTTATTGTAGATTTGCTTGGTATTGGCAGAAACCTTGTCCGGAATAAGTTTATCGTCGCACAGCATCATTTGAGAATAGGCAGCTACAATATCATTTTTTTCTGTAAATTCTATCATCATTTTCTCCAGTGCTTCCGGATAAATTGCATCATCCGGGTCGAGGTAAGCACATATTTCTCCTTCTGCATGTTTCATGCATTCCCTTTTGGTAAAGCCACAACCTCCGTTCTTTGTATTATAATATAGTTTGAACCGGGGATCATTTTTAATTAATGATTGTATTATATCTACCGAGTCATCCGTAGAAGCATCATCAACAATTATAACCTCCCAATTTTCATAAGTCTGACTGATAATTGAGTTGTAGCAGTCCCTAAAGTACTTTCCATTATTATAGTTGGCTATAAGTATAGAAAATTTTATCACGTTTTCTTGAATTAATTTTGTAAAAGTATTAAATAAAAAGTGCGAAAAACATAACCTCGATCATAGCATATCTGGTTTTTTTTTCTTATTTTATAAGGGCTGATAGAGAAAAATTATAGTGAACTGAGTATTTATGAGTATAAAACACTGATGGTATTCAACGGGATAGGGCAGATGACTTATTGCCATTTTCAGTAATACAATATACAAAGGGGCAATTTTTATCATGTGAAAGATTGGTAACTCCTGCCAGAGAATACAGCTATTTTAAATTATTATCATCAAAAGAAATGAAATACGGAGAAATTTCCGGCTGTCAATTATCGTTTGCAAGAAAGTAGTATTTAAAAATATTTTACAAAGTATGATTATACTCATAAAATAAAAATGACGGGTGGTATACCTTTAGAAATAGATTAAACAATTAATAATTTTATTTCTAATATAAAATTTTTTTCATCATTTGTGTTTTTTGAGGCCTCCATTTTTTGGAGGCTTTTTCTTTTTAATTATCTAAAAGAATTCTACCGTCAAACGGACGATCCCAAACAATAAAAATATCGTTGTTCAATCTTCTGATCGGAGCCTGAATGGTTTCATATTCTCCTTTCTCATTTAATCTTTCAGTAATAAGGTTGCTTCCTTCACCAATTTCACTGACTTTAAATTTAATCTGATACTCATTTTCATTATGTTTCATGAAATCTTCTTTTTTAAAAAATTTGTATACCATGATATTGTATTTAAATGATTATTTTAATAATAGAATAAATTATGCCAATTTGAATATTTTATATGTTCATTTGTCTTCATTATTATTTTAAAGTTTATTTTTATTTTGGTTTTTAATTTATTTTGTTGATTTTTGCATTAGGTAATATGTAATAATATTCTTTACACGCCTTTTTATTTGGAATAATTTTAATTAATTAAAATTGATTTTTAATTAAATTATGAAAAATAGGCGAAAATATTTAAAATTGTCATTTATTGTGCTTTAATTATTTGTGAAAATATTTTTTCCGAAATTTCAATTCTGGCACGATTTTTCAATATAGAAATGTAACTCATGTTTAATTTGAGTTTTCATGGTTATTAGTTTTTATCCTCGGTATTTCCGAGGATTTTTTTTTGTGGTATATGACGCTGCTCATAAAAGGCAGATTACTGATCAATTATCTTTGGATAGATATTTTTCTATATCTCATTATTTTGGCTTTATTGATCGTGCTTTTGTTATAAAATTAACAATTGTTTTGAAAATAAGGCATCATTTTTGAGTAGCTACTGTTAAAAAAGAAACGAATATGAATGATAAATTAGATTATAGAGTTTTAACCGGATTAGATGAAATTAATGCCATACCGTATAGAAATAAACTGATAGGGACTTCTGAATTCTTTTCGTGGGTTCAGCTGAATATCGAGATTTCTGAGGGATTTATTGAAGAAGATGATTTTATGCCACAGCCCCAATTAAAAGGTATACAGTATTTGAAAGACCTTCATGAAAAAAATCAGATGGTATATGATAATGAATTAATCAGTGAAGATGAATATATGGGAAATATTTTGCTGATCAGAAATAAACTGAAAGATAAGATGGTGTCTTTCCTGATTGCTAAAAAGAAAAAAGCAAGCAAGCTGGATCTTTATTCCCTTCGTGCCGGTATCAAAAATCTTGATAATGAAAATTAACAAAACCTGATGTAATCTCTACAGGTAATAAAAAAATATAATAGGCCTCAGTATAATATACTGAGGCCTATTATATTTTCTGATGAGTTTACACCAGCTTATCGGTAACTAATTTCTGAGAATGATAAATAGTATGACTATACTCATAAAGTAGTGAAATAAATGGCGTTATTTTTATGCCGGAGTTTTTCATTACAACCGTTTATTTGTATTGTTTCCCTGGAGAAATCCGGGGACTTTTTTATGACTGCAGTCATAGGTGCCGGTTTATCATTGAAGTATATTTGAGCGCTTGAAAATTTCATATCTAAAAAAATAAAACTTTCCTTCCATTGATTTGGAAGGTTTTTTATTTTTTTAAAAAGACATCGGGGAAACTGAGATTCTTGAGGAATTAATTAGGTGTATGAATTGCTGTCCGGAAAATAGTTTTTATCATGATATTATTTAACCTATTTATTGATGACCGGATAAATACCCTGAAATAGCATTGAGAAAAATATCAGGAAAAATAACATAAAAAAACCTCTAAATAAAATTTAGAGGTTTTTGGAGGTACCTAGCGGATTCGAACCGCTGTAGATGGTGTTGCAGACCACTGCCTAGCCGCTCGGCCAAAGTACCATTTTTACCATTTTTGAGGTGTGCAAATATAGTAAAAATTCTTTATGAACAAAAGTTTTTAGGCAATTTCTTTGTTTCCTAATTCATCAATTTCGCTTTTAGCCTGTCTATCAGCATAATATTTTTTGTAATTAATTACCCGTGTATCACTCCAGTTGTCATGCCATCCGTTATTTCCCAAAAAAGAAAGGGAATCAAAAGGGACTGCACGGGAAAAAGTACGGTTCGCGATTTGTTGTGCCGTAGGTTTATTACCATCTATACTGATGACTTCCGTTCCGGTAATGTATTTGGCAATTGTTTTTCCTAAATAGAGCTCCATAATAAAGAAATATAAAAAAGCTACCATAAGATAAACCCCAATAGAAATAACGGAAGCTGTAATACTATTGTCAAACTCTTCCGCATTGATTACTTTTCCGGAAACAAGCGTATATATTATTCCGAATATGAAGAAGATCGCGTAAAAAATAATTTGTATAAAAAGTCTGTCTAAAAAATAATTGATAAATCTTATCCCGGTCGACGCTTTATGTCTGTCGACAATTACTAGATATTTTCTCATAATAGGTATTAGTTTTTATAGGTTTTATGGTTAAATTTTAAAATCCGTTGACGAGTAGTTTCAATGCTGCATTGGTGTCAATAACAGCGGTGATTCCCGTACTGCTTAATAATATTTTACTGGGTTTAAGGTTAAATACTCTTCCGTTCATTTTTAAGCCTTTATAATATTCTTTATTGAAAGCATCTTCAATACTTTTTCTGGATGTTTCTTCCAGTTCCTGGGTAGGAATTCCATATTCATCTTCAATCATTTTTACAATTTTACCCTGAAAAAGGACAGATGCAGTTTTCTGCAGAATGTTGGTTGTTTTGAGCTTAAATTTAGTGTCAGACAATACAATTTTTCTTTTGGCCTCGTCATAAACAGGAATTCCTGAAATAATAGAGGTCCCTTTTATATATCCGTCTGTTTGAGCTTCAATGATAATCCGGTTGTCAACACCATAGACTCTGATGTCGGTTACTTTTACTTTAGAATCCCGGATATCAAATTCTTTGTTTAAAAATGTTTTCCTTGCCATATTGCTGGCCTCTGTGAAAGGGATATTAGCAGTAGTCTGTAAAAGAAAACTATCGGCAACAGTAGGTGAAAAATTAAAGTTCGTAGCAGCTGTTACGGGCTGGGAAGCACCTGGCTTATTTCCGGTAAAAGTTTCAGAATAAATGTCAATACCCAGTGTCGTATTGATCTGGTTACCATAGAATTTTAACGGAGTAATGTTAACTCCCACCGGACTTATTTTTAACCAGGTATTGTATTCCTCTGAAATATTAAATGGCTGTTGAAAAGTATTCCAGGCCATTACGGCATATTGCTGAAAGTTCAGCTGAGTGGCCATTTGCTGATCAATGGTTTTGCAGAACTTTTCCTGTTGCTCTTTCAGGCTTTTTTCAACAATCGGGGTGATGGGAATTTGTATTCTTCCGTAATCGAGCACAGGTTTGGTCACCCATCTGAATCCATTAGGACGTGTTGTGGTAGTAATAGTCCAGTTGTTGTTTAGACTCACTGTTGTATTAAATGACATCACCGTCTCAAAAGTTGTATTCTGATAGGTATAAACTCCCAATGTTCCGATTCCTTTTTCTGCCCATATTTTCAAGGGAACCTCAATCAAAAGATTCTGACTGGTGCCACCTACAAGGCGGATAGGTCTTGTTTTCCATACCTTTACTTTGAACTGATCATTATTATTGTCCGTATAAGAATCATCCTGATAAATTAAGTCTTTTACGGAGGCATTGATCATATTACTAAGCTCAGACAAAGGGATCGTAACCGGCATTGTAATACTGGATCTGATTTTTGGAAAATTATAGCCTGCTAATTGATTATCCATCCCGGATTGACCGAAAGCATTGATGAATACTACTAAAAATAATATTTTAACGAATTTCAATTTGTATCTTTTTTAGGAGACTAAAATAAGGATTTTAGTTCTCAGGTTTAAAACTTTTTTCAAGCTCAATACTGGCTCCTTTCATTTCACCCTGCATAGGAGGAGCGGTTTTGGTAACTTTAATTTTAATATAATCGATTTGCGGAAAGCGGCTGCGGATTTTTGTGATTATTCTTCCTGCCACATGTTCCAGAAGCTGAGAAGGGATTTTCATCTCAGTATGGAGGATATCATTGATATCTGCATAGCTGATGGTATCATTCAGATCATCGGATTCTGAAGCTTTCCACAAATCTGTGTGAAGCTCCAGGTTTAAAATATAATAAGTTCCGATAATATTCTCTTCCGGAAGTACTCCGTGGTAGGCATATATTTTTACATCTTCAAGATATATTTTGCTCATTGTCTCAAATTTTATGAAGCAAAAATCGCTTTAATTCTTCAAAGTCTGTACTTATTTCCTGAGTTTTTTTCTCCTTTTTCATCAGATGATTTAAAGCTTCAGGAATTTTAATTTTTCCACCGATTGCTTTTTCTACTGCATCAGGGAATTTTACAGGATGCGCAGTCCCCAATATAAAACCTTTTTTGCCTGGATTATCAATCAGGTATTGCTCCATGGAAGCATAAGCAACAGCACTGTGAGGCTCAAGGGTATAGCCGTATTTCTGATATACCTGTGTGATGGTTTCCAGCGTTTTGACATCATTGATAGAATATCCTGAAATTTTATCTTGTAATCTGCTAAACTGATGTCCGAAAAGTTCAAGTATTCTTACAAAATTACTGGGATCTCCTACATCCATTGCATTAGATAGAGTAGGAACCGCTTTTTTAGATATGTAATATTGAGTTCTTAAATAATCCGGTACGGTATCATTATCATTACAGGCAGCAATAAAGTGATCTGCCGGAAGACCACGGAAATGAGCGAGAAGCCCGGCACATATATTTCCGAAATTGCCACTGGGAACACTAATGACCGGTGCTTCTTTTTCATGTTGCTGCCATTGTTTTAAGGCCAGAAGATAATAGATCTGCTGAGGAAGCCACCTTGCAATATTAATAGAGTTGGCAGAAGTCAGAAATATATTATTTTGGATTTCTTCGTCTGAAAACGCCTGTTTAACCAGATTCTGACAATCATCAAAACTTCCGTTAACTTCTAATGCCCTGATATTTCCGCCCAAAGCTGTGAGCTGTTTTTCCTGAACCGGACTTACCCGGTTTTTAGGGTAAAGAATAACGACATTGATTCCCGGAAGTTGGTAGAATCCATCTGCAACAGCACCTCCTGTATCTCCGGAAGTAGCCACCAAAACACTAACTTTCTTCTTCTGATCTTTTAAAAAATAGGAAAGACAGCGGCTCATAAATCTGGCCCCGATATCTTTAAAGGCCAGCGTAGGCCCGTGAAAGAGTTCCAAAACAAAGATCCGGTCATTGATCTTTTGTAAGGGGATTTCAAAACTTACCGTTTCCGAAACAATTTCCCGTAATATTTCTGAGGGAATCTCATTTCCTATAAAATCTTTCATGCAGCGAAAAGCTATTTCCTCATGAGTATATAACTTCAGATTCTGAATGAATTTTTCTTCAAACTGCGGAATTGTTTCCGGGAAAAATAACCCTTTTCCTTTTCCCTGGCCTTTTATCGTTGCCTTTCTGAAATTAACTTTTTCCTGATCGTCTTTTAAATTATAATATTCCATCTGTCTTTTCTTATTAATGTTGTTCAATGATTTCTATACCTGTTGGGTTTATTTTGGATACATAAACAAAACTTTCTATTCCTGCTTGGTCATACACTGATTTCATCAGCTTTGCAATGTTTTCTGCAACTTTATTTTTTTCGGAAAGCATGAAAATAGAAGGTCCTGATCCTGAAATTCCGCCTCCCAGTGCACCTGCTTCAATACTGCCTGTTTTAACCTCTTCAAATTGAGGAATAAGAATGCTTCTTACAGGTTCTATAATAACATCATTGAGACTTCTGCCTATCAGAGAAAGATCATTTTTCTGAATCCCGGCAATCAGCCCGGCAATATTTCCCCATTGTTCAACGGCACTTTTTAACGAGATATTTTTCTTTAGAATTTGCCTTGAATCAGATGTTTTCACTTCAACCTGAGGATGTACTGCCGTTACAAATAAATCAGGAGTGTTCAACGGAATAATATCAATGGGGCTGGAAGATTTTACAAGAGTGATCCCTCCGTAAATACAAGGGGCAATATTGTCTGCATGGCGTACTCCGGAAGCTAGCTCTTCTCCAAACATGGCGAAATGTACGAGCTCTTCTTTCGATAATATGTTTCCCAACAGCAGATTGGCTCCGAAGGCCGCTCCTGCTGCACTTGCCGCACTGGAGCCCAGCCCGCTTCCCGGTTTTATATGTTTCCGGATCACCAATTCAAACCCATGCGAAAGCTGAAAATATTCCTGGATTTTCTGCAATACAACACCGGCAACATTCTTTGACGCTTCCTCGGGAAGTCCAAAAGAATCTTCGTGTTTAATAATGATTTCCGGAGAAGCGGAGATACTGAGTGTCATTTCATCGTAAGGTTCATGAACGGCCATTCCCAGAATATCAAATCCACATACTAAATTGGCAACACTGGCAGGTATTTTTAATTTTACTTTTTTCATAATTTATGTTTTAGATAGATCGCATGATGTCGGCAAATACACCGCTTGCTGTTACATCGGCTCCGGCTCCGGCTCCTTTTACTACTAATGGCTGTTCAGAATATCTTAAAGTTTTAAAAATGACAATATTGTCTTTTCCATACAAATGAAACAGATCACTATCCGGAGCTACGTGTTGTAAGCCTACACTTGCTTTTCCATTTTTAAATTCAGCGGTATATTTTAAAATTTTATCTGCTTTTCGGGCTTCATTCAACAGGTTTTTAAAATGACCTTCATATTCAGTAAGTTTTTGATAAAAGCCTTCTACACTTCCATGCATACATTCTTCCGGAAGAAAACCGGTATTTTCAATATCTTCAAACTGAAGCTGATATCCTGCCTCTCGGGCCAGAATTAAAATTTTCCGGGCTACATCCGTTCCTGAAAGATCCAGTCGTGGGTCTGGCTCTGTATAACCTTCCTGTTGAGCCTGTGCAACGACCTCTGAGAAAGGCCTGCTTCCGTCATACTTATTAAAAACAAAATTTAAGGTTCCGCTTAGTACAGCCTGAATTGAAGTGATTCTGTCACCACTTTTAATAAGGTCCCCAATAGTTCCAATTACCGGTAGTCCTGCTCCTACATTAGTTTCAAAGTAAAAATGACAACTGTGATTTCTCGCTGTATTTTTCAATATTTTGTAAGTTTCAAAATCTGAAGAAGCGGCAATTTTATTACAGGCTACAATGTTGATACTCCTTTTTAGCAGACTTTCATAAACCTCGGGGACTTTCGGACTTGCAGTAACATCTACGAATACTGAATTTCTCAAATTACGGGATATGATTTCATCAGCAAACTTCCGGGATGAAGCTTCTTTTCCGTGTTCATTCCAGTTGGTGTATTCTTCCTGACCGATTCCTTTGTCTGAAAATATCATTTTTCGACTGTTAGATAGCCCGGCAATTCTTACATTGATCAGAAAATTTTCTCTCAGATATTGATTCTGATTATAAATTTGCTGTATCAGCTTGGAACCTACATTCCCTGTTCCGCAGATATAAAGATGAATCTGTTTTATTTCCGCTTCAAAAAATTCTTCATGAAGGACATTGACGGCCTTTTTGATATCATTTTCTGAAATAACAATGCTTATATTTCTTTCCGAAGATCCCTGTGCGATCACTCTTATATTAATACCGTTATTTCCCAAACATCCAAACATTTTAGAGCTTACACCGCTTCTGTTTTTCATATTTTCCCCTATCAGAGCAACAATAGAAAGACCGGTTTCTATTGTTACAGGAAAGATTCTTTTCAGATTAATATCATCTGCAAAAGATAAGTTGATGGCATTTTCAGCATGAAGGATATCTTTCTGGTCAATAGCAATACTAATAGAATGTTCTGAAGAACCCTGGGTGATCAGAATAATATTAATTTTTTCCTGGCTTAAACACTGGAATAATTTAGCTGAAATTCCTGGTATTCCCACCATTCCGCTGCCTTCCAGAGTAAGCAGCGCGATATTGCTCATATTTGAAATCCCCACTGCAATAGGCTGGTCTTCACTTCCTGAAGCCTTCAGATGATGGGATACCAGTGTTCCCTGTATTTCCGGTTCAAAAGTATTTTTAATTCTGAGATCAATATTGCTGATCATGACAGGCTGGATGGAAGGCGGGTAGAGAACTTTTGCCCCGAAATGAGAAAGTTCCATGGCTTCATGGTAAGAGATTTCTGCAATAGGTTTGGCATGAGAAACCAGACGTGGGTCTGCAGTCATCATTCCGCTTACATCTGTCCATATCTGAAGTTCTTCGGCCTGAACAGCAGCAGCAATAATAGATGCTGTATAATCAGATCCTCCTCTTCCTAATGTTGTTATATTGTTATTCTGATCCTGAGCTATAAATCCCGGACAAACAATAATCTGATTGTGATGGGCATTAAAGTAATTATTTAAATTATTTTCAGTAAGCTTAAAATTTACCTTGGCGTTGGTAAAATGATCATTAGTTCTTATAAGGTCAGCAGAATTCATCCACAGACAGTCCAGTCCTGAATGCCGGAGTCTGGCTGCGATAATATTTGAAGATAAAAACTCCCCGTAAGATGTTATTCTATCTTTAATTCTCGGAGTCAGCTCTCCCAATACGAAAATACTATTATACAGATCTTCAATGTCATTGAAATGTTTTTTAACAAAACTAAGCCATGCACTATGGTCTAAAACAGGGACGAGTTCTTTGACAAGCTGTAAATGTTTTTCTTCAAGGTTTTTGACAAGTTGTGTATATCTTTCATCTTTGCCGGAAGCATATTCTGCGGCTTTAATCAGATGATCAGTTACACTGTGAAGGGCAGAAACGACAACAATAATTCTGTTGTTTTCAGATTCTTTTTTTATGATGTTCTCAACAAGAAATATATTTTGAGCGTTGGCGACAGATGTTCCGCCGAATTTTAAAATTTTCATCAATTATTTATTTGAGGTGGGATAAAACGAAATGTTTACTCTTCAAAAAAAGAGTACAGGGTACCGGAAATAATATGTGAAAATTTACCCCTTTATGGGGTTGTCGTTGTCGTTGTGAATGTAGAAACAGAAGATACGCCTGAAACGGAAGTCTTCAGGGCAGAAATATCAGCTATGTTTCTTAAAAAATTCATTTACAGGGCAAATGTACAAATTATTTTGAAATGGCAAATTATTTTGAAAAATAAATGATATTTCAATTTTTGTGGAATTAAATTCAATGAAAATAAATTTAATATGTTGAATTTCTTATATTTACGGTGTAATTGAAAATTAAAATAATATGAAAACCATTAAAAAATTATCAAGAGAAGAAAAGAAAAATATCAGTGGAGGTTTTACTGATATTCAGATTGAAGCCTGCGGTGGTGCTGCGTATGTATGTTTCCGTGGCGGAGGTGCCTGGGGATGCTGGAGAAAACCGGGGGGAACATGTTATGCTCCCATGCTGTAATGGCAATCAGTTAGAAATAAAAAAGCACTGTAAAAACAGTGCTTTTATTTATTTTATGCTTTTTGAAAGATCGAGCATTGCTTCAATCGGCTTTAAGGCTCTTAACCTTAATTCTTCGTCAATCAGGATTTCAGGAAGTTCATATTTCATACACAAATACAGTTTTTCCATCGTATTGCGTTTCATATAGAAACATTCCGAGCAGTTGCAGCTTTCATCAAAAACTAAGGCCGGAATCAGCTCTTTATGGGGAGCACGCTTTTTCATTTCATGCAGAATTCCCTCTTCTGTAGCAATGATGAATTTCTGACAGTCATCTTTTTCCACAAAATTCAACAGGGCAGAAGTAGAACCAATAAAGTGAGCCAGTTTTAAAACAGCTTCTTCACTTTCAGGATGTGCTATCAGTTTGGCATCGGGATTCTCTGCCAGCTGTTTTGCGATTCTTTCCATAGAGAATGCTTCGTGTACGACGCAGCTTCCGTCCCACAGAATCATATCACGACCTGTTTTTTTAGATAAATATCTTCCTAAGTTTTTATCCGGTGCAAAAATAATAGGCCTGTCTGTCGGAAGGGCCTCAATTACTGTTTCAGCATTTGAACTTGTTACAATGATATCACTTTCGGCTTTGGTTTCTGCGTTACAGTTGATATAGGTTGCGATAAGAGCATTAGGATGCTGTTCACGCATTTTTCTTAATCCTTCTCCGGAACATCCGTCAGCTAAAGAGCATCCGGCCATGGTATCAGGAAGAACTACTTTTTTAGTTGGGTTTAAGATTTTAGCGGCTTCAGCCATAAAATGTACTCCGCAGAATACAATCATGTCAGCATTGGTTTCTTTGGCCTGTCTTGCCAGCTGTAAAGAATCTCCAAGGAAATCGGCGATATCCTGAATTTCTCCCGGCTGGTAATAATGGGCAAGAATAACAGCATTCTTTTCTTCTTTAAGTTTAAGAATGGCTTTCACTAGCTCTTCTCCCTGAGGAATGGCTATATCTTTTATATCCAGAAATCCTTTTACAGGAATTGCAGATTTAGCTTTTTCTAATGTTTCGGTACTCATATCCACCTCAATTTTTTTATGATCAGAAGTCAGAGGTTAGAAATCGGAAATTGGATTTTAGAGTATTGCGATTACTTCTGTTATCCGGCTTCCGGCTTCTGACGTTAATTACTGATAAAACTTTTTATTAAACTTTCTATTTCTTTTTTGGCTTCGTCCAGATCGGTATTAATGACGATCTTATCAAACTCTCCGGCATAAGACAATTCTTCTTCTGCTTTTGCCACACGTGTTTTGATGGTTTCTGTATCATCTGTATTTCTTGAAATCAATCTTCTTTCCAACTCCTCAATGGAAGGGGGTTCTATAAAAATTGATAAGGCTTTTTCTCCAAAATATTTTTTTAAAGAAATTCCTCCTTTTACATCTACATCAAAAATAACAACTTTTCCCTGATTCCAGATGTTTTCTACTTCAGATTTTAAAGTACCGTAATATTTATCAGTATAAACCTCTTCATACTCTACAAAAGCATCTTCAGCAATTTTCTGTCTGAATTCGTCAGGGGATAAAAAATGATAGTCCACAGCGTGAACTTCACTTCCTCTTGGCTGTCTCGTTGTACAGGAAATTGAAAATTGAAGCTCCGGAAATGTTTCCAGCGCATACCTTACCAATGTAGTTTTTCCGCTCCCTGAAGGTGCTGAAAATATAATTACTTTATCCATATTTTTTAGTTTCGGGTTTCGGGTTTTGAATTCCGGGTGATTTTCTTTTTTCTAAAACCAATAACCCCCCGAATTTCAGACCTCGTAACTTACAACACGTTTAACGTTTGTTCTTTGATTTTTTCCAAATCATCTTTCATCATCACAACCAGTTTCTGAATTTCAGCGTGATTGGCTTTAGAACCTAATGTATTGATCTCTCTTCCGATTTCCTGAGAAATAAAGCCCAGTTTTTTTCCATTGAAAGATTCGTTATCCATTACTTCTTTATAATATTTCAGGTGTTGGGTAAGTCTTACCTTTTCCTCCGAGATATCAAGTTTTTCCGTAAAATAGGCCATTTCCTGATAAAAACGGGTTTCATCCACGTTTTCAAATTCTTTCAGGGATTTTTGATATCGTTCTTTTACACTGACAATTCTTTCTTCTTCAAACGGAATCACTTCAGCCAGATATTTGTCAATATTCTGAATATTTCTGTGTAATTCTTCATGCAAAATACTGCCTTCAGTAGTTCTGAATTCTTCAAACCTGTCAACAGCGGCATTCACAATTTTTGCCAATGCTTCCCATTCTCCTTCTGTCAGCTCATCAGGCCTTGAGGTAATGGCATCAGGAAGTCGTACTGCCATTTTCAGGTATTCAAAATCAGGTCCGTCTGAAGCGATATTCTTAAGTTCATTGATGTAGGAATCAATTAAATTTTTATTAATTTTTACATCGTTTGATTCTTCAAGATTTTCCAGGTTGACGTAGCAGTCTACTTTTCCACGGATAATTCTATCGTTAAGAATTTTTCTGATCTCAAATTCTTTCTCTTTATAGCGTAAAGGAATTTTGATATTTAAATCAAAGCTCTTGCTGTTCAATGATTTAATATCTATTGTTATTTTTTTTCCTTCAAAAACACCTTCGGCTCTACCGAAGCCGGTCATTGATAAAATCATAGTTTTTTATTGTTCTACAAAGATAAACATTTAAATTAGCACAGTGAAATCTATAGAGATTTCAAGCGACCGATAAATTAATGAACGTGAACCGATGAAAAATTTAATTTCTGTTGTAGGCCCCACCGGAATTGGTAAAACAAAATTAGCAATTGATCTGGCTCAATATTTCAATACAGAGATTGTTTCCTGTGATTCCAGACAGTTTTTTAGAGAAATGAAAATAGGAACTGCCGCTCCTTCCGAAGAGGAACTGGCTGAAGCTCCGCATCATTTTATCGGAAATCTTTCAGTAGAAGACTATTATTCTATCGGGCAATACGAAGAAGATGCCCTGAAAAAACTCAAAGAGCTTTTTAAAACGCATGATACCGTCATTCTTGTCGGCGGAAGCATGATGTATGAAAAGGCCGTCATTGAAGGGCTGAATGATCTGCCTGAAGCCAATGCAGCTCATCAGGAAAAACTTCAGCATATGATGGAGCAGGAGGGAATTGAAAAACTTCAGGAGATTCTGAAGGAACTTGATCCTGAATATTTTGAAATAGTGGATATTCACAATCACAGAAGACTTTTACGGGCTATTGATGTGATCTGGCAAACAGATAAAAAATATTCTGAACAGATTGCTGTTTCGCAGGATTCAAGAGATTTCAGTGTTATCAGAATCGGAATTGAAGCCCCAAGAGAAGAATTGTATGAGAGGATCAATCGCAGAGTTGATATCATGATAGAAAAAGGGCTTCTGGATGAGGTAAAAGGGTTAGAAAAATTCAAAGGACTTACTGCCTTAAATACGGTGGGCTACTCTGAACTATTCAAATATTTTGATGGTGAATGGGATTTGGATTTTGCCGTTTCTGAAATTAAAAAAAATAGCAGAAGATATGCCAAACGCCAACTGACATGGTACAGAAGAGCGGAAGATATTCATTATCTGCCGTTGGGATATTCACAGGCGGACTACGAGGACTTGCTTCAATGGATTGCGGGGCAGTTTCTGAAATAATTATTTGCGATCCCTGAGAAGATTAGTACGAATACATCAATATCATACAACCTATAGATCTATGTGTTAGATTTTTTTAAATCATTAAGGTTGTTTTTGCTATGAATACACAGATGAAAATTATTAAATTGCTAAAAAAATGTATTCATTAATAAAAGAAGTTCGTGCATCCGTGGTCTAAAAAATCCTCAGCTTTTTTCACTAAAGAGAATAACAAAAAATGCGGTCCCGAAGAACCGCAATCAAACAATATAATTTAAATTACTACTTCCAACCGCCGCCCAGCGCTCTGTATAAATCTACAATGCTGCTTAATCTCTGTCTTTTAATGGAAGCCAGATTCAGCTCTGCCTGTAGGGAGTTTCCCTGTGCTGTAATCACTTCCAGATAGTTGGCTGAACCTCCTCTGTAAAGAAGTTGTGCGCTTTTAATTCCGTCTTTTAGGGTAGTTGCCTGTTCGGTGGCTTTCTGTTCCTGAATTTTTAAATTTTCATTGGAAACCAACGCATCGGAAACTTCACCTACGGCATTCAGTACCGACTGACGGAAAGCTAATACATTTTTCTCTCTCTGGATCTTAGCCACTTCAAGATCTGTTTTCAGTTGTCTTTTCTGGAAAATAGGCTGAGTAATTCCACCTAAAACCGATCCGAACAATGAAGCCGGAATCTGAAACCAGTTGTCAAATTTAAATGAATTGACTCCTCCGTTTGCCGTGATTTTCAATGCAGGATACATATTGGCCTGAGCAATTCCTACCATAGCATTGGATTCCAGTAAAACAAGTTCCTGCTGGCGTACATCCGGTCTGCGGCTCACCATCGCTGCAGGAAGCCCTGCTGTAATATTCTGAGGCAGTGAAGTATCGGACATTTCAATCGTTCTGCTTATTTTATTCGGAGTTTCTCCCACTAAAATACTCAATGCATTTTCCTGAATGGCAATATTCTGCTCCAGCTGAGAGATCAAAAGTTCAGTGGCCTGCTTTTGAGCAGTAGCCTGCTGGACTCCTAAAGAAGTCGTATCACCGCTTTCCCACATTTTCTGAGTAATCAGCAGGGTATTTCCTGTTAATTCCAGATTGGATCTGGCAATACCGAGCTGCTTGTCCAGCATTAAAAGATTGTAATATCCCTGGGCAATAGCTGCGACTACCTGAGTCTGAACAGCCTTGGAGGCTTCATACGTTTGTAAATACTGCATTCTTGAAACTTCCTGCTGATTTTTGATTTTTCCCCAAATATCGGCTTCCCAGGAAAGATTGAATGCCGCGTTATAATCTTCGACATGACTTTGTCCTAAAAACAAATTTAAGCTCTGCCCGTTCATGCTGTTTTTCGAAGGTTTTGAAATCTGCCCGCTTACTCCGAACCCAACATCAGGATATTGCATATATTTTGCCTGTTTTAGCTTTTCCTGTGAAGAAGCCACTTGCTTCAGGGCAATCTGAAGATCATAGTTATGTTGAATTCCTTTTTCAATCAATCCCTGCAAAATAGGATCGCTGAAAAATTGTTTCCATTCCAGGCTGGCAACACTGGCGGTATCAGCTGTTGCCGTATACTGAAACTTTTCCGGAAGCGGTAGGTCCGGTTCTGTGTAAGCCAGTTTTGACACACAGGAAACAGAGCCTAGAGCCAGCGCAAATGTTAGAATAATATTTTTTAATCTTTTCATAGTTTTTAAACTTTTAATTGAATGCAAAACTTTGAGAGGTTTTTACTGAAGCAGAATAGTCTTTAGTAGGAGAACAGTTGTGCTTTAAAAAACCATTAAGAACGGAGGTCGTTTTTAAAGTTTTCTCAAAGTTGAGTCATTCCTATTTTATTAGTGAGGAGTCGCCAAAAGTTCTTCCTCCAGTTTTTGTCTTTGAAGTCTTTTCTTTTTTCTGCTTGGCATTTTTTCATGCAGATACTGGAATATAACATACATAACAGGAATGATAAATATTCCGAAAAGAACTCCTGTTAACATTCCGCCTACGGTGCTGTAGCCAATAGAGTGGTTACCTTTCGACGAAGCGCCCTGTGTCCATACCAGAGGAAGCATTCCCACAATAAAGGCAAAAGACGTCATTAAGATCGGTCTTAAACGTAATCTTGATGCCTGAAGAGCCGATTCTATCAAAGACTTTCCTGCTTTTCTTCTCTGTACCGCAAATTCTACAATCAAAATAGCATTTTTGGCTAATAATCCGACCAGCATGATCAGTCCTACCTGCACATAAATATTATTGTCGATTCCCGCTAATCCGGTAAAGGCAAATACTCCGAATATTCCTGTTGGAATGGTAAGGATGATGGCAAACGGAAGAATGTAGCTTTCATATTGTGCTGCCAGAAGGAAGTACACGAAAAGAATACTTAGGAAGAAAATAAAAGCAGTCTGTCCGCTTGTTTTAATTTCTTCACGGGTAATCCCTGTCCATTCATAACCATAACCTCTTGGAAGTGATTTCTGAGCCACTTCTTCTACTGCTTTGATTGCATCTCCGGTACTGTATCCGGGTTTTGGGGTACCGTTGATTGTTACTGCATTGAAGAGATTGTTTCGGGTTACCGTTTCAGGACCGAAAGATCTCTTTAAGGTCACTAAAGTTTTTGCCGGAACCATTTCTCCCATTTTATTTTTAACATAAATTCCTTCCAGAGAGTTCACATCCGTACGGTAAGGAATATCTGCCTGTGCCATTACTCTGTAATATTTTCCGAATCTGTTGAAATCTGAGACAAAGCTACTTCCGAAATAGATCTGCATAGTCTGCATCAGTTCCGTGACAGAAACACCCAACTGGTTAGCTTTATCGGTATCCACATTAATGGTATACTGAGGGTTTCCGGCAGCATAGGTGGTAAAAGCAAAGGCTATTTCCGGACGTTTCATCAGCTCTCCGATGAACTGTTGAGTAGTTGTTCCCAACTGTTCAAAAGAACCGTTTGTTTTATCCTGAAGCATGAATTCAAAACCGGAAACGTTCCCGAAACCTTGTACAGTCGGGAAGTTAAAGAAGAATGCATTGGCATCTTTTACCTGAGCTACCTTTCCTGTAAGAGTTGCAGCAATCTGGTCCGGATCTTTCATATCCCCGCGTTTGTCATAATCTTTAAGCTTGATAAAGCCCGCAGAATAAGGAGATGCATTGGCATTACTGATAAAATTCATTCCGTCTGCTACCCAAAGGTGATTGGTTGCTTTTTCCCCGTTGATGATCTTGTCGATCTGTTCTGTTGCTCTGTGAGTTCTCTCCAGTGAACTTCCGGGAGGAGTATTCACGGCATACAGTACAAATCCCTGGTCTTCTGTAGGAATAAATCCTGAAGGTGCTTTTTTGATCAGAAAAACACTGGCTGCTGTAATAACAACCAGCCCGCCTATGGCTAGCCATTTATTTTTAATCAGAAATTTAAGACTGTAAATATATTTTCTGGTCATGGTGTTGAAGCTGGCATTGAAGGCATTGAAAAATCTTGCTCCAAAACCTTTTTTATGACCGTGCTCTCCATGCTCTCCCTGAGGATCATTCAGGAACATGGCGCATAATGCCGGACTCAGTGTTAAGGCATTAATTGCTGAGATCAGGATGGCGATCGCCAGAGTGAAAGCAAACTGTCTGTAGAAAACTCCTGCAGGTCCCTGCATGAAACCTACCGGAATAAAAACGGCACACATCACCAGGGTAATTGAAATAATGGCTCCTGAAATTTCACTCATAGAATTCATAGTAGCATGTTCCACCGGCATTCCCGTCTGTTCCATTTTGGAGTGCACGGCTTCTACCACCACAATGGCATCATCCACTACGATACCGATGGCCAGAACCAGGGCAAACAGAGTAAGCATGTTGATACTGAAACCGAACAGCTGAAGGAAGAAGAAAGTACCAATAATGGCAACCGGTACGGCAATAGCCGGAATTAATGTAGATCTGAAATCCTGAAGGAAAATATACACGACAATAAATACCAGGATAAAAGCAATCACCAATGTTTCCACAACCTGATGAATAGAAGCATCCAGGAAGTCTTTGGAGTTGTACATAATGATTGGTTTTACACCTTTCGGCAGGGTAGTTTCCATTACTTTTACCTGCTTTTCGATTTCTGTAAGGATTTCATTGGCATTGGAACCGGCAGTCTGTAAAATTGCAAATCCGGCAACCGGTTTTCCGTCTACTCTGTTGGTTGCGGTATAGGTATAAGAACCAAATTCCACTCTTGCCACATCTTTCAGTCTGAGGAATGATCCGTCGCTGTTTGCCTTAATGGCAATACTTTCGTAATCTTCTCCTTTATTCAGTTTTCCTTTATATTTAAGGATGTATTCATAGGTTTCCTTGCTTCCCTGTCCGAGACGGCCCGGAGCAGCTTCAAGGTTATGATCTTTAATCGCTGCAAGTACTTCCTGTGGAGAAAGGTTATTAGCGGCTAATCTGTCAGGTTTCAGCCAGATTCTCATGGAATAATCTCTGGTTCCGAATACCTGAGCCTGGGCAACTCCCGGAATACGCTGGATCTGTGGAATCACGTTAATCTTCAGGTAATTCTGTAGGAAAAGTTCGTCGTATTGTTTAGCATCTTCACTGGTTAATCCCATGAACATGATCATACTGTTCTGAACTTTCTGCGTGGAAATCCCGGCCTGTACTACTTCCTGAGGAAGCTGGCTCATGGCTTTTGATACACGGTTCTGAACGTTTACGGCTGCATTATCAGGATCTGCACCCTGTTTGAAGAAAACGCTCAGTGTCATCGTACCGTCATTACTGGAGTTAGAAGTCATATAGGTCATATTTTCTACTCCGTTTACGGCCTCCTCAATCGGGGTGGCTACAGAACGGGCGACAACCTCAGCATTGGCTCCCGGATAAAAAGCCGTTACCTGAACACTTGGCGGAGCAATGTCCGGAAAGAGGGCAATCGGTAAATTAAAGAGAGATAATGCTCCCAATAATAAAAGTATTATGGAGATGACCGTTGAAAGTACCGGTCTTTCTATAAATTGTTTTAACATAAGAAGTTTATTTTTTTAAGTCTCTGCTTTCAGAATATTACAAAGGTTTCGCTTTCAATAAACTGTCAGAAGAAATGGCTTTTGGTCTGATGGAAGCTCCGTCTTTCAGGATTCCGATTCCGGTGTATACGATTTTTTCTCCCGGAGAAAGTCCTTCAGAAATAAAATAATAGCTGTCTGTTTTTCCGGATATTTTCACCGGTTTTCCGGTTACTTTCTGATCCTTATTCATCACGTAAACATAAGTTTTATCCTGAATCTCAAAGGTAGATTCCTGTGGAATAACCACTGCATTGGAAATCAGCTGTGGCATACGCACTCTTCCGGTATTTCCTGTTCTCAATGCTCCTTTGGTATTAGGGAAAACAGCACGTACACTGATGGCTCCGGTTGTTTTATCAAACTGTCCGTCTACAATACTCAGTTTTCCTTTTTCCGGATAAGTACTGTTATCGGCAATGACAAGTTCCACCATCGGCATATTTTTCAGTTTTTCCTCTAAAGTAGCCCCCGGATATTTATTTTGAAAAGCAATAAAGTCCAGTTCGCTTAAAGAGAAATACGCATAGATCTCGCTGATATCTGATAATAATGTCAATGGATTCGGATCTGTTTTTGAGATCAGACTTCCTTTTTTATATGGGATTCTGCCGATATAACCGCTTACGGGTGCTGTAATAGTTGTAAATCCTACATTGATTTTTGCGCTTCCCACAGAAGCTCTGGCCTGAGCAGCAGCGGCAACGGCAGCCTCATAATTGGCTTTTGCTGTTTTCAGCTGTACATCTGAAACCACTTTTGCGGCGACCAGCGGCTGAAGTCTGTCCACTTCTACTTTTGCTTTCTGTATATTCGCATTGGCAGCCTGCAGATTTGCCTGTGCCATATTCATCTGTTCCCCATAGCTTCTTGAGTCTATTTTAAATAAAGGCTGCCCGGCTCTTACATAAGCGCCTTCCTCTACATAAATTCTGTCAAGATAGCCGTCTACCTGAGATCTGATTTCCACATTGTTTTTTCCTTCTAGGGCAGTTGGGAATTCCTGATATGTAGTAGCGGGAGAGGTAATAACGGTATAAACCGGAAGTTCAGGAGCTGGAGGTGCGGCATTGGATCCTTCTGCAGCTTTTGTGCAGCTCTGTAAAAGAATTATACTTGCAATAAGTACAATAAACCTTGTTTTTCCAGGTATTTTCATTGTTAGTTTAATTTTTTTAAATGAAGTGTTAGATTTAAGTAAATGTTTCTTTTAATAAATGCTGTTTTTTTTCCTAACAGTGTTAATAATTTGTTCAAAAAAAATTACAGAATTTTTAATGTCCGATCAAGTCGATTGTTTCCATAATTGAAAATTGTTTTTAATGTATTTAAGTATATGAAGATGTGAGGTGTAATCTATGTTAATTTTGCTAACGGTGTTAATCTTTGAAGAAAAAATGCTTAGCTTTAACAATTGAATGTTTATGATTTTGCATAAATAGTTTTTGCTTTAATTAGGTTTAAACGAATTAATTATATTAATTCAGTGTTAAGTTTCCTAACGGTGTTAATTTTTGATTCAAAAAAATTTTATAAAGACTTAATAAAAGCCGAAACAGTTTCGTCCAAAGTTGTTTTATTCATAGTTGACGGGATGTCTGCTGTACGCATCATCATGATTGAAATCATTCCGTGTACTGCTGAAAAAAGAGCGTGAGACATGTGACATGCATTATCCGGGTTAGAACCGTTCTTCTTGATAATGTTGTAAGTACATTCGTAAATCAGCTCTTGGAATGACGAAAATTCCTTTTTCATCTGTCCTTTTCCACAACACTGCATTCCCAGCCCAAACATAAGTTGGTAATATTCTTTATTCTTAAAAGCGAAATTCCAGTAAGCGTCTACAATAGCCACAAGCTGATCTTCCGGAGTTTCGTGTTTCTGCTGTGCTTTTAATAATTCTATATGTAATTTGTGAAAGCCATCTAAAGAGATTTCGAATAAAATGGCTTCCTTGTTTTCAAAATAATCATATACTACCGGAGCACTATACTCAATAGCGTCTGCTATTTTACGCATAGAAAGTGAAGCCCAGCCCTCAGTTTTAGCCAAAGTGAATGCAGCCTGCAAAATATTTGCACGGATGGATTCTTTTTCTCTTTGACGACGTTCATGTAGGCCCATGATAATTTATTACTAACAGTGTTAGCAAAACTACAAACTTTTGAAGATATCTTCCAAACGTTATTTTGATTTTCATGAAAAAAGAAGGTCACGGAAGCTGACTCAAAGCCGGAAGAACCGGAACTGGAAGAGGTTTGGGCCGATAAGATTGAAATTATTGTAAAAATTAATGAGGTATATAGTCTGAGTCAATAAATGGATATAAGGATGTATTTTTTATTGTTTTCCTATTTTTCATCCTTCATCTTCTTTACGATATAATAAAAGAAATTTTTATCTTTGTGAATTAAAGAAAAAGGATATGAATACTCCCTCAAATATGTTGGCATTAGGTACAAAAGCTCCGTTTTTTGAGCTTCCAAACCCGTCAAAAACGAATGAACTTCAGTCTTTAGAAGAGCTGAAAGGAGAAAAAGGAACACTGGTTATTTTTATGTGTAACCATTGTCCGTTTGTTCTTCATGTCATTGATAAGATCAATGAATTGTATGAAGACTATAATGAAAAAGGAATTGAATTCATTGCGATCAATGCCAATGATATTGAAAAATATCCGGCAGATGCGCCTGAAAAGATGATCGAATTTCAGATTGAGAGAAATTTTGATTTCCCTTATCTGTTCGATGAAAGCCAGGCGGTGGCAAAAGCATATGATGCAGCCTGTACTCCTGATTTTTATTTCTTTGATGACAAACTGGACCTTGTATACAGAGGCCAGATGGATGATTCAAGACCGGGAAATAATAAAGATGTTACCGGAGAAGATTTAATTATTGCTTTTGAAAATCTTTTAGCCGGAGAACCGCAGGAAGAAATTCAGAGACCAAGTCTTGGGTGTAATATTAAATGGAAGTAATTCTCTTATATTATAAAAAATAAAAAAGCTGTTCTATTTAATAGAGCAGCTTTTTTATTTAAGACCTGTAGATTATTTACATTCGGGAAGTGACAATAAATTATTTTTTTCACTGCTGTCAGCCTCCGTTTTTAAATATTGAGTGCCGTTAGAGCTTACTGCCGTAACAACCTTTACATAATTTTCTTTGTCATCTGTTACATAGGCCATAACCTTCTGATCTTTTATCAAAGAGTAGATCTCCAGTCTCGTATTTTTTCCTTTCTCTCCTTTTTCGTCAATCCATCCTAAGTCTGTAATAGCTGCATATGGATTTTAATGATTTCCATTGTCTTTTTTGATACATGTGATTCTAATCGTCATAATTTGTAATTTTAAATTGTTAATAAATTATTTTTCACGAAAATAATCCATGTTAATGGTGTGTCCTTATGGTTTTCCATAAGTTGAAAGTTATTTTAATAACACTAATGATTAAAAAACAGCTGTGGCTTTAACTTCTTTTTCAGCCTTCAAATCTATATTAACCTTGTTATGAGAATAATTCTTTATAAACTCTGAAGGGGTCTTTCCGGTATATTTTTTAAACATTCTGTTGAAATACGTTACATTATTAAAACCGCAGCTGTAACTGCATTCCGAGATGCTTTTATCCTGAGCCATCAGCAGACAGGCTTTATTGATACGGTAACGGTTTACAAATTCAGTGAATGTAATCTGAGTGGCTTTTTTAAAAAAATTACAAAAAGCCGGTAAAGTCAGATTGGCAAGTTGGGCCACCTCCTCAATATTGATTTCTTTATCATAATGATGTTCCACGTAAGTGAAAATATTTTCAAGGCGGGTTTTGTTCTTAGAAATAATGGTATAAGGCATGATCTCTTTATTCAAAAGCTCATAATCTTGACATTGGGATAACTCAAATAAGATTTCAAGCAGCAATAAATATCTTTTATAGCCTTCATATTCCAGCATCAGTTTTAGTTTGGGCAATATTATCTTTTTTACTTTGTGATGAAAGTGAATGCCGTATTTTGAAAGTTCCAGTAAATTTTTAATGGATATTGCTTCTATTTCCTGCTGGGGAAACTGCAGAATCTCTTCCCTGAACTGCAGGACGATTTCTTCATGAGGATCAATGGAATTTAATCCGAATCCGGAATGAGGAATATTGGATCCGA
Organism: Chryseobacterium sp.; assembly: GCF_019236175.1. Taxonomy (GTDB): domain Bacteria; phylum Bacteroidota; class Bacteroidia; order Flavobacteriales; family Weeksellaceae; genus Chryseobacterium. Next base: position 68,934 of record NZ_JAFAJM010000019.1, on the reverse strand, counting down.
TCAGTACCAGATCTCCGTTTGTATAATTACTTTTATGATAGCCTACATGTCGGGTACCGCTCCCGGAAATGACACAGACAAGTTCAATTTCGGGATGATAATGATACTCCCATTTGAATTCGGAAATAGGAGAGTTATTATGAATCGTCCGGAACGAGCTCTTTTCATTAGGGATTACTCTTTCAAAAGTAACTTTCATTTAATTAATCATATTTAATCACTAAAAATACTAATTATATTAATATTGTTCAAATATTGATTTACTGTGTTAAATTATCGTTAATACAAATGCTTCTATCTTAGCCGGCAAGAAATAACCTGAATGAAAAATTTCAACATCAAGGCCGTTCTATTTTTAAATTATTTTGTTTTCGCAATTCTTCTGAATTCTGTGGGAACTGTGATCTTACAGGTCCAGCAGAATTTTGGAATTTCAAAATCTTCGGCCAGTGTTCTGGAAGGTTTTAAAGATCTTCCGATCGCGATTTGCTCATTTATTCTGGCTTCATTTCTTCCCAGGATCGGTATTAAGAACTCAATGCTGACCGCTTTATTTTTGGTAAGCGGTATGTGCTTTATCATGCCATTTGCCGGTAGCTTCTGGATTTTTAAATTATTATTCGCCATCGTAGGGGTTTCCTTTGCTTTAATCAAGATATCGGTTTTTACCTCCATTGGACTGGTTACGGAAACCGATAAAGAGCATTCAAGTTTTATGGGATTTCTGGAAGGTTTCTTTATGATCGGCGTGTTGGCGGGAAATGTTTTATTCAGCCTGTATATTGATGATCATGATCCAAAATCTACAGAATGGTTAAATGTATACTGGGTATTAGGTGTTTTGTCTGCATTTTCTTTTTTCTTTTTATTTTTTTCCAGACTGAATGAGAAGGATGCTAAAAGTGAGAAAACGGATGTACTGGGCGATTTGAAAAACAGCGCAAGTTTATTCAGCTATAAAAAAGTATTATTCTTTTTATTATGTGCATTCCTTTTTGTATTGGTGGAGCAGAGTTTTCAGACATGGACGCCTACTTTTTATAAAGAGATATTAAAAGTTCCTACCTCTATGAGTATTCAGGCTGGAGCCGTATTAGCTGGAGCGTTTGCTTTGGGGCGATTTTTATCAGGTTTCTTTTCAAAAAAATTCAGCTGGATTTATGTGGTCTCATTTTGTGTAGTTGGTTTCGCAATAAGTTTGCTTTTGGTACTGCCGTTAACGCATAATATTCATATAGATACTGCTACCAACTGGCTGAATGCTCCTCTTGTCGTGTATTTATTTCCGTTAATGGGAGGTTTGCTGGCTCCGATCTATCCAAGTATCAACTCTGTAATTTTGGCTTCTATACCTAAATATTTACACAGTGCAATGTCCGGGCTGATCGTTGTTTTTTCAGCTATCGGAGGAACAGTAGGATCCATTATTACAGGTTTTGTATTTCAGGAGTTTAGTGGACAGCAGGCATTTTACCTTTCACTGATTCCGCTTTCATTACTGATTATTTCAGCAATTTTCATGAATAAATTAAAAATTAATCCTAAACAATAGACATGAGTAACCCACTTTATATCAACGAAATTCAAGTTCTTTTTGATGAGGTTCAGAAATCTGAGATTTTTGAAGATCAGAAAATGATGACGGATGCTGTTCCGTTGCTTCCGATTGCTGAAATCAACGAACTCTATGAACAGGAAAAGAATACAGATCACTTTGACCTGAAAAAATTTGTGATGAATCATTTCGATTTTTTAGGAGCTCAGGTTTCTGTTCACAGGGAAGAACATCTGCCTATTAAAGAACATATTGAAAAATTATGGGATGAGCTTACCCGTACCGCATATGAGGAAAAAGGAACGCTGTTGAAATTACCCAAATCTTATATTGTTCCGGGAGGCAGATTTAATGAATTTTTTTATTGGGATAGTTATTTTATTATGCTGGGACTGAAGGTTTCCGGCAGAGTGGCAATGATGGAGAATATTGTAGAAAACTGTTCTTATCTGATTCAGCATATAGGTTTTGTTCCGAATGCGAGCCGAACTCATTTCCTAAGCCGTTCACAGCCACCGTATTTTTCGCTGATGCTGGATCTTCTTTTTGAAACTACCGCGGATGATAAGATCTATACAAAATATCATGACAGTTTAGAAAAAGAATATTATTTCTGGATGAATGGTGAAGAAGGGCTGGAAAATAACACCGCGGTAAAAAGAGTAGTCAAAACAGTTGAAGGGGATATCCTGAACAGATACTATGATTCAGAAAATACACCCCGCCCTGAAAGTTATCTGATTGATATTGAAGATCATGAAAATACTTCAGGAGAAGAGTTTTACAGAAATATAAGAAGTGCCTGTGAGTCCGGCTGGGATTTTTCCAGCAGATGGTTTGCAGACGGAAAAAATATACAGACCATAGAAACGCTGAATCTTGTACAGGTAGATCTGAACTGTCTATTATGGCATTTGGAAATCAGTCTGGCAAAATCTTCAGCACTTCTTGGGCTTAGAGACAAAGAAAATTATTTTACTGAAAGAGCAGCAAAACGAAGACAGATGATCAACAAATACTTCTGGGATGAAAAAGTAAAGATGTATAAAGATTATCACACTAAAAAAAACACAAAAACACCGTCTGAACATATTGCTGCTCTTTACCCTTTATTTCTCGGACTGGCAGACCAGAAACAGGCAGAGGGAATGGCGGGAAATATTGCGGAAAAATTTCTTTATCAGGGAGGACTGGTAACGACTACCGTACAATCAGGCCAGCAATGGGATCTACCCAATGCATGGGCTCCTTATCAGTGGTTGGGATTTAAAGCCATGAAAAATTATGGCTTTGATGAGCTGGCTGAAAAGATAAAAAATAACTGGTGTTCCAATGTAGAAAGAGTCTATAAGAATACCGGAAAACTGATGGAAAAATACAATGCATTGGATACGGAAACAATTGCAGGCGGCGGGGAATACCCCAATCAGGATGGGTTTGGTTGGACGAATGGAGTGTATTTACAATTACAACAAAACTGAAACTAACAACAAAAAATAGGGCTATGAAAAATAAATCAATCTTTTTAATCGCCGCTACAGCTACATTGTACTTCAATAATGCTTATGCCCAGGAAACAACTCAGGATTCTGCCAAAGTTTCTTCCATCGATCAGATTGTCATCACAGGAAATTCCAATCCAAAGAAAAAAATAGAATCCAGCACAGCAATTTCAACATTCAGTGCAAAGGAAATCCAAAAGCAAAATCCGATTAGTGCGGCTGCATTGCTGCAGCGAGTTCCGGGGTTTGCTGTGGAAACTTCCGGAGGTGAAGTAGGGAATAATCTTTTTGCAAGAGGAATTCCTTCTGCAGGAGCGTATGAGTTTGTACAGGTTCAGGAAGACGGCCTTCCTGTTTTTGAAGACGGTGCTCTTCAGTTTGCGAATGCCGATAATTTTTTCCGTGTTGACAATACCGTTAGCCGTTTGGAAGCTTTAAGAGGCGGATCAGGATCCATTTATGCCAATAATTCTCCTGGAGGTCTGATCAACTTTATTTCTAAAGAAGGAACGAATGATTTTAAAGGAACAGCAAAGCTTGAAACCAGTACTTACGGATTAATGCGTACCGATCTGAATGTGGGCGGAGCATTGGTGAAAGATAAATTATTTTTTAATGTAGGAGGTTTTTACAGAACGGATGACGGAATCAGAAAAACAGGCTTTAAAGCTAACAATGGCGGGCAGATCAGAATGAATCTGAAATATGTCTTTGATAAAGGCTATGCGAAAGTATATTATAAAAAACTGGATGACAGAAATACATTTTATTTACCGATTCCTTTGCTTCAGGACGGAAATACATTAAAAGCCTTTCCCGGTTTTAATGCCAATTACGGAACTTACAGTTACAGAACAATCGGGCAGTTGAATATTCCTCAGGCAGGAGGCGGCTTTTTCAGCAGAGATCTTGAGAACGGAATTCATCCGAAAATGGATGTGGCAGGCGCTGAATTTAAGTATGATCTCGGGAATAATTTCAGTGTACTGAATAAAACCCGATATACGGATATCAATATGAATTATACAGGGATTTTTCCTGCAGGAGCACCTAAAACCACAGCTGAATTTGCCAAAGAAATGGGGATGACCAATTATCAGTATTCTCTTGTAAGTAACGGAGCGGCTGTTGACCCTGCTTATGTTCAGAAACTCGGCTTCTGGGCCATTGATAAACAAATGAACAATTTTGTAAACGACCTGCAGTTTAGCTATAAGTTTGATAAAGGAAATGTGACGGCAGGATTTTATAAGTCAAGCTGGAAATCTCATCAGTATTGGAACTGGAGCAATATTTTGACTACCGCTACAGACCGCCCCCAATTGCTGAATCTTGTAGATCCTTCACTGAACCCTTCAGATACAGGTTATTCTAAGACCTATAACGGAGTTACGGATATGTCTTTTCTGATCAGAGATTCGCAGATTCAGGGAAGTCTGAATGATCTTTATTTAAATCTGGATTATAATATTACTGATGCATGGAGCTTCAACGGAGGTATTCGTTACAGCCGTGATTTTTACAAAGGATACGGTGTGAATACTACAACGGCGAATCTTAATAACTCAGGTCTGACGACAGATGGAACTCATAGCTTTGCAACTACGACAGCTGATGATAAAATGGCTGTTTTAGGAAACCAATATACATATTGGTATTATGATGTAAATAAAGTGTCTTATACTTTGGCAAGTAATTATAAAATCAATAGAGAAAATGCGGTTTATGCACGTTTTTCAAGTGGTTTCAGATCTCCGAATGAAGAGGCTTATTATAATAATATGTCAGATCTGAGCCAGATCAAGCCTGTAGAAACCCATCAGCTGGAAGTAGGGTATAAGTACTATTCCCGTACTTTTGATATTGCGGTCATTCCTTTTTATTCTGCCCTTAAAAATCTTTCGTTCACTGATGTATTCTCAGACGGAACTTCAGAAAATAAGTTTGCAAACACCACCAATTTAGGAGTGGAAATTGAAGGGTATGCGAGATTATTTAATAATATTCTTGAAGTTACATTTAACGGAACAATTCAGAATCCGAAATATAAAAATTTTACAGGAAGAAATGCTGATGGCAGTCTGTTCGATTATAGCGGAAATGTAGTAAGGAGAATTCCTAAATTCTATTTCAATATCGCTCCGGCAGTCAATATTACGAAAGAATGGAGAGCTTATGTAAGTATGAACTATTATGGAAAACGTTTTCAGAATGAAGGAAATACGGATGACAATATTCTGCCGTCTTTCACTGAATTCGGAGCAGGAATGTCTTATCAGTTAGGAAAAATTCGTTTTGCTGTAGATGGTACGAATATCTTCAACACAATAGGAATTACAGAAGGAGACCCAAGATCTCAGACTATGGGAGGAACCAATATCAGAATGGCAAGACCTATTATGGGAGCTGCTGCCAGAGCATCTATTACTTTAGATTTCTAAACTCTATTTCTTTATAACAGGAACCCGTCAGAATTTCTCTGACGGGTTCTTTTTTTATTTCTCTCGTTGAATTGTTTTGATCGCTCTACTTCAAAAAAGGATTATACTGTTTCTCAAAACCGATCGATGTAGGGTTGCCATGGCCTGAGAATACCTGAGTATCATTATCTAAAATGAAAAGTTTTGTTTTTATACCATCAATCAGTTGTTCGTAGTTCCCTTTATATAAATCAGTTCTTCCGATACTGCCTTCAAAAAGAACATCGCCGGAGATCATGAACTTTTGATTTTCATTATGATAGACTACGCTTCCCGGAGAATGTCCCGGAACATGATAAATACTGAACTTTTCTCCATCAAGATCTAATTCATCACCTTCTTTTACATACTCAATATCCACCTTTACCGGATCTATTGACATTCCGAACCTCACGCCGCTTGCCTGAAGCATATCTAGTACTTCCTGGTCTTCCAGATGCATATTTACAGGAACTTTAAAAGTATCAAAAGCCCATTGAAGCCCGAAAACATGGTCAATGTGAGCATGAGTTAAAAGAATTTTCCGAATGTTCAAGCCTTTCTCTTTGATAAAGTTATCAATCGCCCGGGTTTCCTGTTCATTCATATTCCCCGGATCAATTAACCAGGCATTTTTATTTTCATTGTAGATGATGTATGTGTTTTCGCTTGCAAAATTGAAAACGAAGCCTTGAATCTGAAGCATATCTGAATATTTTGAGATCAAAAATACGATATTATTAAGAAAATGATGATTTTTCGTTATCTTCGTCATAATGAAAACTTTGCGACTACTTTTACTTTCTTTGGGCGGCCTGGTCTTTGGACAAAATATCCAGAGTATCCAGTTGTTTAATCCACAGACGAATGACGAAACTCCTGTTATTAAGTTTAAATCAAATGAAATACTTGTTTTAAGTTTTGATGATCTTACGAATGCCAGTGAGATCTACCGGTATACGATTAAACATTATGACAGAAACTGGAATGATGATAATCTGTTTTATACAGAGATTGCTACAGGAAGTATGAATGCTCTTCTTGATCAGTTTCAGTATTCCTTTAATACACTTCAACCCTATACTCATTACAAACTCAGTTTTCCAAATGATAAAATACAGCCGAAAATTTCCGGAAATTTTGAATTGATTGTTTATAAGGATTCAGCAGATAAACCTCTTTTTAAAAGAAGGTTTTACCTGGTTGAAGATGTTACGGCTCTCGGATTAAACATCACAAGAATATCAGATGCGAAAAGACCGGATATCAATCAGAGAGTAGAAGTACAGGCTACTGCTAAAGGCGGGGATCTTTCATCCAATGTGAATTCCATGACTTTAAATGTGATGCAGAATAACAATCCGAATGTGATGGTCCCTAATTTAAAACCAAGCTCTGTGCTTGGAAATCAATTGCTTTTTCAGCAGATGAATCTTAGTTTTCCCGGGAATAACGAATTTTATTATTTCGATAACAAAAATATGAATACACCGGCCGATATGGTACGTGCAACGGAAATCAAAGACGGAGTGAATCAGACATACCTGCATCCTGTCTGGGCTTTTCCTTTAAATTATCAGTACCAGCCTGATGTAAACGGAGCCTGGTATTACAGGAGAAATGATCTGGGAAGAGAGCGGGATCCGGATAGAGAAGCAGATTATTCTTGGGTTTATTTTTCTTTAGATTCAGATCCTGTGGATAAAGAAATTTATGTGCTTGGCGGATTTAATAATTTTCAGCCGACTAAGGAAAATCAGATGCAGTATGATGCAGCAGCCAAACAATATGTGGCGAGAATATTTTTAAAACAGGGTTTTTATAATTATGTTCTGGCGACAAAAGAAAATAATGGTGCCCTGAACTTTGGAGAAGTGAACGGGAATTTCTGGCAGACTGAAAACCTGTATCAGGCTTTTCTGTATTATGCTCCTTTCGGAAGAAATTATGACGGGTTGATGGGATATGGAGAATTCAGAACCCCTATTTCCAGTAAAAAATAATATTTTTATAAAGTCAGGTTTAATTTCTGATTATAAAAAAATGAACAATTAGAATGAACGATCTTAAAGAAGATTGTTCATTTTTTTTGTTAAGTATTATGAATAAAGGATTTCTTGTTTTTTTAGATCAAAAATATCATGTTTAGCATAATTTGTGAATATTAATTCACAAATTATTGATTTTAGTTAATTTTTTCAATTAATATCTACTAAATTGATAGGATAATGATAGTTTATGTTTTTTTTTTATAAAATCATTATTGTGTTTTATTAATTGATTTATAATATCTATTAAATTTTATTCATCATTTTATTCATTTTAATGTGAAAAGTTTATAAGTTTGTCATGCAATTAACAAATATTATTATGAAAACAAAATTTATCTTAGTAGCAAGCATTGCTGCCTGCTCTTTTGTTTATGGGCAAGACATTCCGTCAAAATTAATTCCTGGTAAAGGAGGATTACATGCTGATTTTATGAGATTTGATAAAAACGGACCTGCATTTCAGGGAGCTCCGGTTTTATTTGATGAAACCTCTCAGCGCTTAGCACCCGGCCAAGCCCGTAAATTAGGACTTGAGAAAGATCAGCTAGGGTTTGAGACTCATAAATTCCAGCAAACCGTTAATGATATTCCTGTAGAATACGGAGTAATGGCGGTACAAACCAAAGGCGGGAAAATTGTAGGAGAGTCAGGGAAATGGGTGCTCAAAATTCCTCAAAATATTGAAAAACAGGCAAATATTTCCGAAAATATTGCTTTGCAAAATGCCCTGTCTTTTGTAGGAGCAGATTCGTACAAATGGCAAAACAGGGAAGAAGAAGATTTTATTAAAAAAGAAACCAATGATGTGAATGCTACTTTTGCTCCGAAAGGAGAACTGGTCTATTATTCAGATCCTACCGATGAAAAACTGAATGATTTAAGATTAGCCTATAAATTTGATATCTATTCTGAAAAACCATTAAGCAGACAATATGTTTTTGTAGATGCCAAGAACGGAAATATCTTAGGAATAGATGCAATTATTCATGAAGTTAATGCTCCGGGTACGGCAACAACAGGCTATAGCGGAAACAGAAATATTGTAGCAGACTCTTATAATGGCAGCTACAGACTAAGAGAAACCGGAAGGAATGCCGGAACAGCAGTGGAAACCTATAACTTACAAAAAGGGACAAATTATTCGGCTGCCGTAGATTTTACAGATGCCGATAACGTGTGGAATAATGTGAATGCCAATAAAGATCAGTACGCAACCGATGCACACTGGGGTGCTGAAATGACCCTGGATTACTATTATACAAAATTCGGAAGAAAGAGTATCGATAACAATAATTTTGCTATAAAATCTTACGTTCATTATTCCACCAATTACTTCAACGCATTTTGGGACGGCTCCAGAATGACCTATGGAGATGGAAGTTCAACTACAAACGGAGGGAAACCATTAACAGCAATTGATGTTTGCGGGCACGAAATTTCTCATGGCCTGACTTCTAAAACAGCCAACCTGGTATACCAGAGAGAACCGGGAGCTTTAAACGAAGGCTTTTCCGATATCTTTGGAAACTCTATTGAACGTTGGGCAAGACCTAATCAGGCCAGCTGGACGTTAGGGGAAGATTTCAATTATGTTATCCGAGATATGTCTAATCCCAATGCTTACAGCCAGCCGGATACCTATAAAGGAAAATACTGGAAAGATGCAACCACTACCGGTTGTGCCGTACCGGGACAGACTACCAACGACTATTGCGGAGTGCATACCAATTCAGGAGTGTTAAATTTCTGGTATTATTTATTGGTAACCGGAGGATCCGGAACTAATGATAACGGTTTTGCCTATAATGTCTCCGGAATCGGACTGGATAAAGCCGGAGCTATCGCTTACAGAACATTAACAACTTATCTTACTTCTTCTTCCACATATGCCAATACCAGAACTTATTCTCTTCAGGCAGCCGCAGATTTATACGGAGCAGGAAGTAATGAAGTAACCCAGGTGACCAATGCCTGGAACGCGGTAGGTGTAGGAGGGGGTACTTCCGCAGCAGGACTTGTGGCAGCAGCTCCAAATACTTCCGCTTACACAATCAGTCCAAATCCTGCTACAGACAGATTTACTGTAGTCTTCGAAAGTAAGGCAGGTAAAGGAACTGTGGAGCTGGTAAGTTTAACAGGTAAGAAAGAAATTTCTGAAAGAGTAAATCTTACGGACGGAGTGAATAAAATAGATATTCAGCTTCCGACCAATATGCTTCCCGGAGTGTATGTCGTAACTGTGAATGGTCAGAATGCCGGAAACCTTTTGAAAAAATAATCTCTCATATATCTTGATAATGAGTCTGCCTCCTGACAGGGGTAGGCTCTTTATTTTGTAAGAAACAGAGGCGTTATGAGAATCTCTTATCTCTTTAGCCTTTTTGTTTCTATAGTTTTATTTTCGAACCGGTACAAATTTCAGACTTATTATTCACCTATTGATGATATTTATCATTTGTTGTATTTTGGGTTTATAAGTTCACGTAATATTGAAATATATTTTTTTAAATTCGCGGCAACCTCTATAAATAGGAGGTTTCTAATAAAAAAATATAAAAATGAAGCGAATTATTTTATTTTGCTGCGCAGTTTCGCTGTGCCTGATTTCCTGTGTCCGGGATCATAATAACGAAGAAGTTTTAAATACTGACCGATCTCAGAACATGGGCCGTTTTGACAATAAGCCTTTTAGCTGGGATGTCTCTACAGTTGATAAAGATCATATCTTTGTCGGTGACCATAGTCCCAAAACCGGAGTTCCCGGAAATAGCCAGTCTACAGGGAAGAATATCAGTGTAAACAGCTCAACAATATATCCCGGAGCTGTATATCCTTTAAGCAGAATTGAAAACTTTGCTTTTGATTCAGAAGTTAATTATGAAAAGAATCCTTATGATTTAATTTTTTCATTTTCAAATCCTTATGTTATTGAAGGAATCGATAGCCCGAAAGGATTTACTACTTATAATAATATGTTGTCTCAGGCCGTGACTTCTAAAAACTTCAATGACTACATCAATTCCGGTGTTAAAAAAAGCGTTGATTATTCTGCTACAGAATGTTACAGTTATTCGGATGTTCAAAAAGCACTTTCTTTTAATGTAGGTTTAGGGACTATTTTTACTACAAAAATGTCTCAGAATACCCATACGACGAAATATAAGAGTATCTATTTTGCAAGGCTTGTAGCCACTTCATTTGATGTGATCTTTGAGCCGAGTAAAAACGGGTTCTTTAAATCAGCAGACTACAACAACGATGCTAAGACTATTCAGCAGACCGGATTTCCTTCTCAATATTTTACCAGTAAACCTTATTTTACAAAACAGGTGACTTACGGGAAATATGCTTATTTAGCAATTGAAAGTGAATATTCTTATGAAAAAGTAAAATCTGCGATTGAAGCTACCTTTAAAATCTGGAAAGTTTCCGGAGGCGGAGGATATAATCAGGAAACAACAGATATTTTATCTAAATCCGTAGTCACTGTAATGACAACGGGAGATAAGAGTACTGAACCATTCTGGGGAAATTCACTGGATAATCTATATTCTATGTTTAATGTTAAGTTTGACTCTAACTTCTACGGATATCCGATCTTCACCCAGATGAGAAGCGTGGCGAATGATGAAACCCTTGAACTGGATAATCCTGCAAGTGTAGACAGAGCTAAACTGGTTACTTATGTATATAAAGGAGATAAGCGCTGGACGGGATTCGGAGGAGTAAAGGTGATCAACCTGAAAGCAAACTCCAATAATGCCAATGAGTTTTCAAGGATGGATGTTGATATTTCATTCAAAAGCAACAGCTCCGGTGCTTATATTACAAGATCATATACCAAATATTTTACCCCGACTTCCAACTCCATTAATGTTCCGGAACAGTTATTTAAAGAAGGCTTTAAGCTTGATCATAACTGGGTGGGGAGAACCTGGGACGGAGAATCCGAGGTGATGACGAGAATAACGCTCTATGATAAAGCCGGCAACAGAGTTTCTGTTCCGCACAATACAGAATTTGCATGGTTCGGGTCCTATGATAATTTTTAAACCAGCTTTCAAAGCATAAAACCATACCATTAAAAGGGCTGTCTCGTACATGAGGCAGCCCTTTTATATTTTGAGGAAATGATTGATTATACCAGATAAAAATCATTTAGTTTTTCTTCGCACAGTATTTTTACCACTTCAATCCATCGGTCTTCATCATTCAGGCAGGGTATGTAATGGAAATTTTCACCACCTCCGTGAATGAACTGCTCTTTTCCTTCCACAGAAATCTCTTCCAGTGTTTCCAGGCAATCCGAAACGAATGCAGGACAAACCACAGCAAGATTTTTTACTCCTTTCTGAGGTATTGTCTCAAGAGTTTCATCTGTATAAGGTTCAATCCATTTGTCATTTCCTAACCTTGACTGGAAAGAGACAATGGTTTTTTCTTTGGGAAGGCCCATTTTTGCAATCACAGCTTCTGTTGTCTTATAACATTGATGCCTGTAGCAATAGGCATTGTGAGTATCTACCTGACTGTTGATGCAATTAGCTTCATCAATTTTACAGGTTTTTGAAGGATCTGATTTATAAATATGTCTTTCCGGAACCCCGTGATAAGAGAATTGCAGAGCATCAAAATTTTTCGGAAGTTTCTCCTTGATACTTTCAGCAAGGCAGTTGATATAAATATCTCTGTTGTAGAAAGGCTGAATATAATTGATCTTGACCTTTGGAAATTTCTTCTTTCTTACTTCCTCCGCTTTTTCAATAACGGTTTCCGTTGTACTCATTGCATATTGAGGATACAATGGAAAAAGAACGATTTCTGAAATCCCCTGATCTACCAGTCTCTGAATACCGGTTTCAATACTTGGTTCAGCATATCTCATCCCGATTTCCACAGGTACATCTACAATCTTCTGAAGCTTTTTCTGAATTTTTTCAGTAATGACAATAAGTGGAGAACCTTCATCTGTCCAAACTGTTTTATAAGCTTCTGCAGATTTTGCAGGCCTTGTTTTTAGGATGATTCCACGAACAAGAAGCGCCCGGAAGATCCAGCGGTAATCAATTACCCTTTCATCCATCAAAAATTCGTCAAGATATTCCTTTACGTCGTTTACTGCTGTAGACTTCGGTGATCCGAGATTTACCAGTAAAATTCCTTTTTTCTCCAATATTTTTAATTTTAATTATGAAACAGAACGGTTAAAATCTGTTACTAATTTTGATACTTTGACAAAGGTATTATTTTCAACTGATCCATGGTTGTCAAATTTTCCCTTAATTCCTTTTATCAGCAGCTGGTGGGCTACATCTGTTTTTGCTCCGAGTGTCTTTAAAATCAATAAAAGTTCTTCATGTCCTTTTTCTCCACTTGCTGATGCAGTAATAACCGCAACAGGTTTTTCAGAAAAAATATTAGTGGAAACACACCATTCCAGTAAGTTTTTTAATCTGGCCGGAATACTGAAAATATATTCCGGTGTAATAAATAAAAGTCCTTCGGCATTGTTGATCTCTTCTCTGATATTGATGATCTCCTGTGGAGTATCAGTATCAGTTAATGCCGTGTCGAAATGAGGAAGAACAGAAAGATCTTCATATATTTTGAAGCCGATATCCGGATTTTGTTCCAATACCTGCTCAATCAGTTTCTGGTTGCTGGAATTTTTTGAAGCACTTCCGATAATGACCAGAATTTTATTTTTACGAAGCATTTTCAGTCGGATTATCCGTTAACAGCTTCTACTCTTTCTACCAGATCAGGAACAAATTGTTTTAAAATGTTCTCAATTCCGTTTTTAAGAGTAGCCGTAGAACTTGGACATCCGGAACATGCGCCCTGTAAAAGCATTTTTGCTGTCTTGCTTGCTTCATCATATTCCATTAAAGAAATTTTTCCACCATCATTTTCTACAGCTGGCGCTACATATTCATTTAAGATATCAGAGATTTTCTGCTCATCATCGGTATAATCTCTGTTGATGATTTTTTCAACAGGGTTTTCATGTTTCTGAGGTTCCGCTTTTGAAATTTCTCCTCCGTTTTGAAGATAATCAGCAATAAGAGCACGAACGGTCATCATTACCTGATGCCATTCTACGGAATTATCTCTGGTAACCGCGACAAAATTATCGGAGATAAAAACTTCGGTAGCAAAATCAAATTCCTTGAAAATAGCTTCAGCTAAAGGAACTTCTTCTGCTGCTGCTCTTGATTTTACTTCCACAAAACCATCCATAAGTAATTTGCTTGAAACGAATTTCATCACATTCGGATTCGGAGTCATTTCAGCATAAATCTGATACATTTCTTTTTTCTTCTGAAGATAAATTCTCGGATTAGCCAATAATTCATCTTCAATTACATTTTTCAGACTTTCAGCCACATGTTCCCATTCTACAGTATCTTGTTTAGCTATTGCTACAAAATTAGCCGTTATGAAGATTTTCTCCACAAACGGATAATTGAAAAGCTCTTGTGCCAGAGGAATCTCTGAAATATCTGAATTTTGGTCCAATTCTAAAGATCCCGGAATAAGATTGTAATCTGTTACAAACTTCATTACTTTTGGATTTTCAGTTGGTTCTATAAGTACGGTACGCATTTTTTCGTTAAATTTGAGATACAAAAATACGCATTAGAAGTCAGAAGCTGAAAATTGAGAGTTAGATTTTTGCTATCGCTTTAATTTAGAAGTTAGATATCGGGAAATTTAAAAATTATTCAATGCAACTGTCAGGACTTTTATCTTTAAATAAGTTTATTATTAAATTTTCAAATTAAAACTATGGCACTTATAAAAGAACTATTAGGAAAAAGACCGCAAATCGGGGGAAATACTTTTTTAGCTGAAACAGCAACCATTATCGGAGATGTGACGATGGGACAAGACTGCAGTGTTTGGTATAATGCAGTTATCAGAGGGGATGTACATTATATAAAAATGGGTGATAAAGTGAATGTCCAGGATAATGCAATGCTGCACTGCACGTATCAGAAACATCCCCTGAATATTGGCAATAATGTTTCTATAGGGCATAATGCCATTGTCCATGGATGTACCATTAAAGACAATGTCCTGATTGGAATGGGAGCTATTGTTATGGATGATTGTTTAGTAGAGGAAAATTCTATTGTAGGAGCAGGTTCTGTTGTTACTCAGGGAACTCACATTAAGTCGGGTGAAGTCTGGGGCGGAGTACCGGCAAGAAAAATTAAAGATATCAATGCACAGTTACTGGAAGGAGAAGTAAACAGGATCGCAGATAATTATGTGAAATATTCTTCATGGTATAAAGAAAATGTGAAAGACTACGAATTGTAAGGAATGATTCAGATTCCGGTCTGAATAGTATCCTGTAAAAATTATAATAAAGCTCCATCTTCTGATGGAGCTTTGTATATCAATCCTAGTGTAAAAAACTCCTGATGGAATTTGTGTAGATTTGATATAGAACCTTTGCTTTATTTTTAATTATTTTCCGGAGTAATCAATCTTACTTTTCCATTCACACATTTAAGAGAAGTAGGAGGCATCACCATTATACAATCGGACATAATATTATATTTTTCATTAAAAATTCTTACTTTATCAGTATACTCCTTAATTCTTGGTAAAATACGGGTTTCTATTTTTTTAGGATAAGCGATATACTGCTGAGGTCCGCCACATGATTTTATACCCATTGGAGCAAATGTCCAGTCATTGGCATCCGTACACTTTTCTCCTGAAACTTCAGATTCAATAGATGCTTTTAATCTATCCAGCTGGGCCTGATCATATTTCTGACTGTCTTCATCGACAGGTCTTTCTGAAATATCTTTGGGAAGATTGGTATTGGCATTCTTCGATGTATTACAGGAAACCAGACTAATTGTAGTAGATAATACCACAATCGGGATATAGAGTAAATTTTTTTTCATTTTAGACATTGTTCTTTTTAAGATTTTTCAAAACTTGTGCCAAGGTAAGAAAATCAAATTCATTTCCGTATTTTTGACAACGATGAACAATCATTTTTTTGACTTATTAGAACATACCAACAGAAGTGTATTCCTGACCGGAAAAGCAGGAACAGGAAAAACTACATTTCTTAATGATTTTGTAAAACGTACCAAGAAAAAGCATATTGTAGTGGCTCCTACGGGGATTGCCGCAATCAATGCCGGCGGAGTTACCATTCATTCCATGTTTGGGTTACCGTTAAGAACTTTTCTGCCTACGACAGAGAGAATAGATACCAGTCTGGCTAATAATATAGCTGATCTGATGCCTCATTTCAAATACCGAAAGGATAAACTGAAGCTTTTAAGAGAGGTTGAAATTATCATTATTGATGAGGTTTCTATGTTGAGAGCAGACGTACTGGATATGATGGATTTCTCGTTGAGATTTATCAGAAGAAATAATCAGCGGTTTGGAGGCGTACAGATGCTGTTTATAGGAGATCTTTACCAGCTTCCGCCGGTGGTAAGAGATGAGCATATTTTAAAAATGTATTACAATTCTCCGTTCTTTTTTGATAGCCATGCCATTAAAGATATACCTATTGTAACGATTGAGCTTACGAAAGTGTACCGCCAGTCTGACCAGGGTTTTCTGGAGATTCTGAATGCAATCAGGGATGGCGATGTGGCGAATATTGATTTCGACCACCTGAATGAAAGATACGATCCTGATTTTGATATGGGAAAAGAGTCTTATGTATATCTGTGTTCTCATAATAAAATGGCGGATGAAATCAATCAGGAGAAGCTGGCAGAAATAAAAGTGGATGCTCAGACTTATGAAGCCAAGCTTGTTGGAGATTTTAAAGAAAACCAGTTTCCGAATGAGCAGTTCCTGGAACTTAAAATCGGTGCACAGGTCATGTTTATCAGGAATGATATTTCCGGTGAAAAGAAATATTTTAACGGGAAACTGGGTGAGATTATCGGTCTTGATGAAAATGAAATCCGGATTGTTCTTGATGAAAGTGAAAGAGAAATTACCGTAAAAAGAGAAACCTGGGAACAGAAAAAATATTTCCTGGATACAGATAAAACAATTCAGGAAGAAGTATTAGGCAGTTTTGAACAATTTCCTATTAAACTTGCCTGGGCGGTAACAATTCATAAGAGCCAGGGGTTGACGTTTGACAAAGTTATTATTGATGCCGGAAAAAGTTTTACTGCCGGTCAGGTGTATGTAGCTTTATCACGGTGCCGAACACTGGAAGGAATTGTTTTAAAATCAAAAATTACACCCGAAGTCATTTTTAAAGACAGCAGAATCCAGCATTTTCATTCAGATACTGTGGTAAACGATCATATCGAATCTATTCTGAATCAGGAAAAATATGATTATAGTATCAGAAAAGTACTCCGTACAGTAGATTGTGTATGGTTTTTAAAAGAAGTCGAAGACTGGAATAAACTTTCAGTTGTGACCAAAAACCTGGATCATGTAAAAACGAATCAGCTTTATCTTCAGCTGAAACATGAAGCTGTGAATCTGGGTAAAATCTTTGAAAAGCTGGAAAGAATTATTTTCCAGAAAGTCAGTCATTTTATTGAGAAAAAAGAAGAATGGTCTGAAATTGAAAGTAAAACCAAAGGGGCTGTTAATTTTTTCTTTACGGAAACCAGAAATAAAATTTTTGATCCTTTAAAAGAATTTTATGCTGAAATTAAAGGAGCAAAAGGCCTTAAACAATACAATGATGAATTCAGAATCTGGCTGGAAGATATTGAAGAATATTTAAACAGTCTTAAAGATATCTATCTGCTTGAGACAAAACTGTTAGACGAGAAAAATGATAAAGAGATCAATCTGAAAATTGCTAAAGTTCCTTCTCAGGTGCTCACTTTTCAGTTATTTGAACAGGGAAAAACCATTGGGGAAATTGCACTGGAAAGAGGATTGGTAAAAGAAACGGTAATCGGGCACCTTGCGAAATTTGCAGAACAGGGGTTGCTGGATATTTCAAGAGTTATTACTTCAGATAAAATTAAGGCTTTCGAAACGGAATTTTACAAAAAACCACACGAAACACTTACGGAATGGAAGAATGTACTTCCAAGCAATTTTGAATTTAACGAGATCAGGATTCTTTTAAATCATTATAATTATAAAAAGGAAAAGAATTCATAAGATTCTTTTCCTGATTATTTTATAAGGCCTTTCTGCGGATCAGGAATTAAGGATACATGGTGTTAATCGTATTGATATCTCCGGTTGTAAACCCTGTTCTGCTATAAGTAAAATTCGTATTATCAGCTTTTTTGATTGTAGGAAGCCCGTTTTTGGAGTAGGAAGTAGGCCAGTACATCATCACTGAATTAATGTTGAAAGGACCTATATCCGTTCCTGAAGTATATTGATTAAAATTATAGGCCTGTCCGTCCTGGATATTGTTCCACTGGATGCTCACATACTGATCTCTGTCTTTACGGGAATGCTCGTGATAAAGTCCAACGGTATGTCCCATTTCGTGAATGACCGATCCCACGGAAATATACTGATCTAATGAAATGGTTTGTTTTCCGCCCTGATATCCGATATGTGCCCATCCGTCTGATCCGGATGAACTTCCGAAAATAAATTCCACATAATTAGTCTGATTGGTACGGGGAATCCATTGGGTATTGGTTTTTGCGTTATATTCATTAACTGCCGTAGTGATTTTATTGGCATTAATAGAGCCCATATTGTTTGCAACGGTATAGTAAATTTTACCTCCGGGCCATCTGGACAGGCTGGCTCCGCCTTTATTGGCAGAAAGGCCTCCGGATAACTGCTGGTCGGAAAGTACAATATCTCCCTGGAAAAAATTCATTCCGTTTTTTCTTTCATAGGTAATTTCCTGGCCTTCCAGCATCCCTTTTTTAAGATTCTCAATACCGGCAGCTGTTGCCTGGGTTTCTGTTATCAGCTCATCATTGTTTTTACTGCAAGAAGCTGCTACAACAGATAAAATCAGGCCTGCAAAGATTGTTCTCTTTATCAGTGACCTATGATGCAATAAGTCATTAGATTTTTTGTTCATAAGGATATTTTTAATGGTGTATAATATGTTTTGTTTTCGATACTAATATAGTGATTTATTTCTCTTTTTAATGAGTTATTTTTATTGAAAATGTTGTTATTGTATTGATTGTTTAAAGTGAGTTTATTAAAATTACAAAGAGGATGTACATCGTTTTAGTTTAGTTTTTGAACATCATGTACAAAAGATATCCCTAATATCTTAGACTTTTCCGATAGTTTTTTCCTGAACTCACTCATCAATCCTATCAATTACAAAAAGTAACTAATGCAATTCAGATGTATTAAATTTGCTTGGTTTTATAAACCCCCATTTATAATTATGAAATTGACAAAGGAGATTCTTATCACCTTTAAAAATAACTTCTTAATATGAAAAATTTTGAAATTTCTGTTTTAGACCTTGCGCCGGTAAAGCAAGGGAAAAGCATTCATGATACTTTTCAGGACAGCTTATCTTTAGCCAATCATGCTGAAAATTTAAACTATAAAAGATTCTGGCTGGCCGAACATCACAATATGGAAAGTATTGCCAGTTCTGCGACTTCAGTTTTAATCGGATTTATTGCCAACGGAACCAAAACAATAAGAGTAGGATCGGGAGGAATAATGCTTCCCAATCACAGTTCTCTGATTATTGCAGAACAGTTCGGAACTCTGGAATCCCTTTTCCCGGGAAGAATTGATCTCGGATTAGGGCGGGCTCCCGGAACAGATGGTTTGACAGCTCAGGCACTGGGAAGAAATCCGGCTATTATCAACGAACAGTTTCCAAGGCAGATTTTGGAGCTTCAAAGATATTTTTCCAAAGAAAATTCGGAGGCTATGGTACGTGCCATTCCCGGAGAAGGGCTGGATATTCCGCTTTATATTTTAGGTTCAAGTACAGATAGTGCATGGCTTGCTGCAGAGCTTGGTTTACCCTATGCTTTTGCGGGACATTTTGCCCCTGAGCAGATGGAGATGGCTTTTAAAATTTACAGAGAACATTTTGAGCCTTCCCGATATCTGGATAAACCTTACATTATTGCCTGCGTAAACGGTGTGGCTGCAGAAACTTCTGAAGAAGCTCATACCATTTCCACCACCTTATTTCAGGCATTTATTAATATCGTAAGAAATGACAGAAAGCCTTTTGCCCCGCCGGTGGATGATATGGATGAAATATGGTCACCTATGGAAAAATCTATGGTTCTTCAGAAACTGAGATATACTTTTATTGGAAATCAAAAGGAAATTCAGGAAAAACTGACCGATTTTCAGGAGCGCTTTAATGTGGATGAGCTGATGATCAACTCTCATATCTATGACCACCAGAAAAGACTGAGGTCTTATGAAATTATAAGAAATGCAGTAAGCTCTTTATTCAAAGCCTAGTAAACCATTCATAATTAATTGGCAAATGCCTATTTTTATGAGTATCTTTGCACAAATAAAACGTAAAAATGTCTGATATTAAATTAAATACTATTCCGGAGGCTATCGAAGACCTTAGAAATGGTAAAATAATCATAGTAGTAGATGATGAAGACAGAGAAAATGAAGGTGATTTTCTTTGCGCAGCAGAACTGACAACGCCGGAAATTATTAATTTCATGGCACTTCACGGAAGAGGTCTGATCTGTATGCCACTGCCTGAAAAAAGATGTGATGAACTTGGCCTTGAAGTGATGGTAAGCAGAAGCAGCGATCCTAAAGAAACTGCTTTTACCGTATCTGTTGACCTCTTGGGTAACGGAACTTCTACAGGAATTTCAGCCGGAGACAGAGCAAAAACAATTTTAGCTCTGATGGATGAAAAATCTAAACCTACAGATTTTATGAGACCGGGACACATTTTCCCGCTTCGTGCCAGAAAAGGAGGTGTTTTAAAAAGAGCAGGACATACTGAAGCTGCAATTGATCTTACTCATTTAGCAGGTTTAAAAGAAGGCGGAGTGATCTGTGAGATCATGAATGAAGATGGAACAATGTCTCGTCTGCCTGAACTTCATGCCTTTGCTCAGAAACACGATATGAAAATCGTCTCTATTGAAGATTTGATTCATTACCAGCTTAAAAAAGGAAATCTGGTAGAAAGACTGGAAGAGAAAAAAGTAAAAACACATTATGGTGATTTTGATTTCTATGCTTTCAGAGAAACCTCAAACGATCAGATTCATTTTGCATTGACTAAAGGTGCATGGACAGTAGATGAACCTGTTTTAGTAAGAGTACAGTCTTCAGATTCTTATTTTGATGTTCTAACAAGATTGAATAACGGTGAGAAACCTTTATTGGAAAAAGTTACCGGTATGGTGAATGAAGCAGGAAAAGGGGCTATCATCTTTATCAATAATGTTTCAAACTCAGAAAATACACTGAGAAAATTACAACAGTTCTTAAACTATCAGGATGGGCAGGAGCAGCATCCTACTTTAGCGTACAATTACAGAGATTATGGTATCGGAACGCAAATTTTAAAGAACTTGGGAATTAATAAGTTTAAAGTAATCACTCAAAATCCTAATATCAAACCTCAGGTTGGAGGATATGATGTAGAAGTAACTGAGCTGGTTCAATTATAATCTGCGCATCATTAGTATTGTATCGGTGCAGCTGTGAAAATACTTATAAATAATGACAAAAAAGGTTTAGGATTTTTCTAAACCTTTTTTTATTTTTAAACCATGACCGGAGCCTTAAAAAATCATATCAAAGGATATGTTGACATTTCAGACGAAAAACTGGATCGTTATTGCAGTGCGTTCAATCTTCTGAAGGTAAAGAAAAAAAACTTTCTTTTGAGAGAAGGGGAGGTCTGTAGCTTTGAAGGGTTTGTAGTCAAAGGTTGTTTTAAAGTTTCACATACAGATCATCACGGAGCTGAACAGGTATTGTATTTTGGAATTGAGAATTGGTGGATTTCTGATATTGACAGCTTTGTCAACCGAATTCCGTCGAAACTGAATATTCAGGCTATTGAAGACAGCGAGATCCTTCTTATTTCGAAAGAAAATAAAGAAAAATTGTATGTAGAAATTCCGGAAGTAGAAAAACTAATGAGGCTGAAATTTCAGAAATCAATTATAGCATTACAACGCAGAATTATTGCTAACCTGAGCAAAACGTCTGATGAGCGGTATCTGGATTTTCTTAGAGAATATCCGGAAACAGCCAATCGGCTTACCAATATACAGATTGCTGCTTATTTAGGTGTTACACCGGAATTTATAAGTAGGATTCGTCGGAAGATTGCCAATAAAATAAATGATAAATAATAAAAGACACCACAAGTATAAAATTGGTGGTGTCTTTTAATATATAACGTCGTTTGTTTACAGTGTTATTTCATCAAAATTTCTGAAACCGTTCAGGAAATCTTTCACCGTCATTCTTTTTTTTCCTTCCAGCTGAAGTTCTTCAGGAAGATAAAATCCGTCCTGTGTATAGATTTTGAATTCATTTTTTGAAATATCCAGTGTCCCTGCAGGTTTTCCATGTTCAGAAACCTCAAACTTTCCGCTGAAAATCTTTAATCCTTTTTCATCTTCTCCTATTTTTAAGGTAGTGAAGGCTGCGGGATAAGGTGACATTCCGAGAATAAACTGATGAACTGTTTTTGAAGGAGCTTTCCAGTTGATTCTGGTATCTTCTTTAAATATTTTATAGGCATTTTTAGGGTGCTCTACCTGAGGCTGAGGTTTTTCTTCAATTGAATGCTCTGCAAGGCCGTTCAGTGTTTTTACCACTAGTTTTGCTCCCATTTCCATAAGTCTGTCATGAAGGCTTCCTGCATTTTCATCAGATAAAATCTCAAATTCTTCCTGCAGCAGAATATTTCCTTCATCAATTTTTTCATTGATGAAGAATGTAGTAGCACCCGTTTTTTCTTCCCCGTTGATTACTGCGTAATTGATAGGAGCAGCTCCACGGTAATCAGGAAGCAGAGAGGCGTGAAGGTTAAATGTTCCCATTTCAGGCATTTCAAAAAGAACTTTAGGCATCATTCTGAAAGCTACAACAACAAAAACATCGGCTTCCAGTTTTTTCAGTTCTTCTAAGAATTCAGGGTTTCTCAGTTTTTCAGGCTGAAAAACAGGGATATTATTTTCTGAGGCATATATTTTTACAGGTGACTGGTGAACTTTCTGACCGCGGCCACTGGCTTTGTCTGCAACAGTTACGACACCTACAACCTGATGATGAGATTGATGAATAGCTTCCAAAGAATTCTTGGCAAACTCTGGAGTTCCTAAAAAAACGACTTTCAATGATTTCATACTACAAAGATAAGTTTTTAGTTTTTGAGTTGAAAAATAATAGCCGGGAGGTTCTGGATTCGTGCGTGGTTTGAGTTTCAGAATGAGAGAGCTTTAAGCAGGGAAACAGACCCGTATCCGTTACCGGATATGGTAGAGTCATACCTACTGCAATCATGAATGTCTTATTGTTCATGATTAATCGCATACGTTCTGAAATTCAGCATTTTTACTTTTCCGGAATCAAGGAGATAAATAAGGTTTTCCAGGATATTTTCTCTGGAGTGATAGCTGAGCTGTACGGAAAGTTCTTCAATAGTTGCGGATTTTTTAGCCAGCAGATTGATAATTTGCTGAGAAATATTTTTTCCGAAAATGGATTGTTTATTTTTTTCACAAACAGAACAATGTCCGCAATTTTTTGAATTTTTTTCTCCGAAATAAGAAAGGATGAGCTTCATTTTACAGTAATCATTATTTTCTGTATAAAACTTCATTTCTTCCCATTTCTGAATTTTATTTTTTTGAATATGTTCAAACAGTTTCCAGTAGGCATTATTGATTACCCTTTCATCCCGAGGTTTTAAAAACTTTACGCTGGATAAGGCTCCGTCAATATATTCCAGATAATCTTTCTGTTGAAGTTCTTTGAGGCGTTCTTTGATTAAAGCAACATTTATTTCAATTTTGCTGCTCACCTGCTGTTCACTGAACATGACTTTATGAGTTGTAAGACCGGAAATCGTCCGAAGAAGAAGCTCAATGAAGTAGGCATCTTTCTGTGGTAACTGATCTATTTCATCAGGTCTCATCAGAAGTTCCAGTGAAGAAAGACTTTTATTATCATTATAATAAATGATTTCCTGGTTGTGAAGAAAGCCTAAAACATTGTTGATTTTTGCTTTTGATAATCGGGTGAAATTTTGTATCCCCAGCATATTGATTTGGAATGTTTTTTCAGGAAGTTCAAACTCGGCAACCTGAAAAATGGAGTAGAGGTAATGGATGATTTTTAAAAACTCAGCTTTATTAGGGATCTGATTTTTTAAGATCTGGTCAAAATTCAAAAGCTCTTGTTTGTTCCAGAGCATGAAAGCAAAACTGTCTTTACCATCCCTTCCCGATCTTCCGATTTCCTGATAATAGTTTTCCAGAGATGCTGCAGGAGAATAATGGATTACAAAACGAACATTGTCTTTATCGATTCCCATTCCGAAAGCATTGGTTGAGATCAGAACATGATTATCACTGCTATTCCATAAATTCTGTCTGGTGTTTTTCTCTTTTACCGTTAAGCCGGCATGAAAGTAATCTACATTTTTCAGTTGGTTTTTCTTCAGGTATTCAGCCAGCAATTCTGCTTCTTTTCTGGTTCTTACATATACTATACCGGAATCGTTGTTATATTTCAGGATATCGAAAACACGTTGGAATTTATCAGAAACTTCTTCTGTGAAAATTCTGATATTATCCCTTTTAAAACTTTTCTGAAAAACAACCGGTTTTCTAAGTTCGAGTTTAGTTTTGATTTCTTCCAGTACTTTTGGTGTTGCAGTGGCCGTTAAAGCCAGACAGGGAATTTCAGGATTATTTTTTCTGAAATCTTTTATATTCTGGTAGCTTGGACGAAAATCCTGGCCCCATTCTGAAATACAGTGAGCTTCATCTACAGCAATAAAAGAGAGCTGAATATCCTGGATATTTTGTAAAAACTGAGTGTTGGTAAGCCTTTCCGGAGATACATATAGTAATTTTGTCAGGCCTTCCTTACAGCGTCCGTAAATGGCTTCAGCATCATATTCATCCAGTTCAGAAGATAAATATTCAGCTTCTATTCCGCGGAATTTCAGCTGGTTTACCTGATCTTTCATTAATGCCAGAAGAGGGGAAATAACGAGGCATGTTCCTTCTTTTAATAACGCAGGAAGCTGATAACAAAGAGATTTTCCTGCTCCTGTTGGTAATAAAACCAATGTATCTCTTTCATTGATAACGGAATTGATAATTTCTTCCTGAGAATCTCTGAAGCCGGTATAGCCCCAAAAATACTTAAGGGTATCATATTTTAATTTTTGAAAGTCCTGTGGAGAAATCATACGGTAAAAATAAGGAAAGTATTAAAACAAAAAAAGCCACGCTATGCGTGACTTTCATATAATCAATAATAAGTTTATTATTTAGCTTCGAAGTATACCCTTCTGTTTGCTCTGTTTTTCCATTCAGGACATTTAGTAGCAGGCTCGCATTCAGGATATTTAAGGTCTTTTTTACCTTTTCCAATTGCTTTTAATTTATCAGACTGAACACCGTTTTTGATTAGGTAATTTTTAACGTTGTTCGCTCTTCTTTCAGAGAGTTTCTGGTTGTAAGCTTCAGTACCTCTTGTGTCGGTAGCTCCGATTACATTATATCCTCCGTTTGAAGAATTGATATAGTTGACAGCATTGTTTAGGATAGGCGTATTAGATGGTAAAATTCTGTCTGAATTTAAGTCAAACTCAATTCCTTCTAATTTAGTTTCTGTTTCTACTACAGGACCTGTAGTTACCGGGCAACCGTTGTTTTCAACAGGTCCGGGAACCGTTACACATTTATCGTAAAGGTCTATAACACCATCAAGGTCTGTATCAAGAGCAACACCCGCACCATCCACTCTTGCACCGGCAGGAGTATCAAGTTGTCTGTCCCAATCGTCGCAAACTCCGTCGTTGTCAGCATCTCCTTTTTTACATACTTCGATATCCTGATTTTTATTAGCCAAAACATCAAGTTTGTAATAGATTTCCTGAAGCGGATCATGCCACATTAAGTGAGATTCATGTTTTCCTAATTTTACAGAAAGACCTAAAGTTGCGTTGATGAAATTATCAGAAACCTGTGAAGAACGTCTGTTGATAGCGCTGTAAGGATCACCTCCTCCGTCGAATGTGTCATCACCAGTGACTACATACATTACTCTTCCTTCAAGATCTATTCTTCTGTTTACTTTAAACTTAAGACCTGCACCTGCCTGAGCAAATAAAGATCCCAGCTTAAAAGGTTTCACTTCAGTCATCAGTCTTTGTCCGTTGATATCTTTCTGGTAAGCTCTGTAAGCAATTGTACCTACACCGGCATATCCATGAAGCGCCCATCGGTAAGTAGAGTGGTTGTCTACTCTTCTTAAAAGATTAGAGAAATTGATATCCCCTAAAATTGAGATCGCGTCATACTGAGTTCTACCGGCTACAGCCTGAGCATCAGGAGCTGCATCTTTAGTATTAAACCATCCTTGTCTGGTTTCACCTCTGTCATATTGTAATTTAAGCCCAAATGCATGAGTAATTGCCTTATCAATACTTACATAAGCAGAGTATCCAAAAAGGTTTTTACCATTACCGTTTTTAATGGAAGTTAAATCAGCGGATTGAAGAAGTGGAACACCAGCCCCTGCTGAAATCGACCAGTCGTTAAATCTTTTAGATTGATTGGTAAATCGGGAAACATTAGCAGATCCGGAAGAGAATGTATTAGGATACGTTCCGTTTGAAACCGCCGTTGAGTCTTGTGCATAGCTGGCGCTAGGAATAGCTAATGCTAATGCAACAATTGCTAAACTTAATTTCATAGTGTTATTTTTTTAAGTTAAGTTATTTTAAATGATTTTATTTCTTAAAAGCTTATTTTGTGTTAATTTTTTTCTAAATTGCTTTAATCTATTTCATTAACATTAGAATTATAGCCCTGAAAATGATATAAAGGTATGTAAAAAATTCCGTAATAGAAAAAAAATAAACCGAAAAGAGTAATTCTTTTCGGTTTTTATTATTGATAAGAAATTATTTTTTCTTTTTTTTAGCGGGAGCTTTTTTCATATGTTTTTTTACAGGTGCTGCTTCTTCATAATCTTTTTTCTTGATAGCATCCCATTGTGAATTTTCAATAAATCTCACGGTAACTTTTCTGTCTGCTAATCTTTCAGCATCCGAAGCTGTTGCAGGAATTTTAGCATCTTCGGAACCCACTCCTCTTGACTTCAGTACATTTTGACTGATTCCTCTGCTTTCTAAAGCGCTTACTACCGCAGCTGCTCTTTCTTTAGAGAGTCTTAGGTTGTAGGCAGCATTTCCTTTAGCATCCGTATGTCCTGTTAAAAGATAGTTTCCGCCATCTTTCTTAATGATATCGGCAGCTAAGTCTAGTTTGCTGTTGGATTCAGGTCTGATCGTTGCTTTATTGAAGTTAAAGTAAATATCTTTCAGTGTTTTTTCTACTTCAACCGCAGTGTCATTGTTATTTTTTACAATCGGGCAACCGTTGTTTTCAACCGGTCCGGGAACCGTTACACATTTATCGTAAAGATCAATAACGCCGTCAAGATCTGCATCAAGAGCAACACCCGCTCCATCTACTCTTGCCCCGGCAGGAGTGTCAAGTTGTCTGTCCCAATCGTCGCAAACTCCGTCGTTGTCAGCATCTCCTTTTTTACAAACTTCGAAATCCTGTTTTTTGTTAGCCAAAACATCAAGTTTGTAATAGATTTCCTGAAGCGGATCGTGCCACATTAGGTGTGAATCATGTTTTCCTAATTTTACGGAAAGACCTAAGGTTGCATTGATGAAGTTATCAGAAATTTGTGAAGAACGTCTGTTGATAGCGCTGTAAGGATCACCTCCTCCGTCGAATGTGTCATCACCAGTGACTACATACATTACTCTTCCTTCAAGATCGATTCTTCTGCTCACTTTAAACTTAAGACCTGCACCTGCCTGAGCAAATAAAGATCCCAGTTTAAAAGGCTTCACTTCAGTCATCAGTCTTTGTCCGTTGATATCTTTCTGGTAAGCTCTGTACGCAATTGTACCTACACCGGCATATCCGTGAAGCGCCCATCGGTAAGTAGAGTGGTTGTCTACTCTTCTTAAAAGATTAGAGAAATTGATATCCCCTAAAATTGAGATCGCGTCATACTGAGTTCTGCCGGCTACAGCTTTAGCGTCGGGAGCTGCATCTTTAGTATTGAACCATCCCTGTCTGGTTTCACCTCTGTCATATTGTAAATTGATTCCAAAAGCATGAGTAATTGCTTTATCAATACTTACATAAGCGGAGTATCCAAAAAGGTTTTTACCATTACCATTTTTAATGGAAGTTAAATCAGCGGACTGAAGAAGTGGAACCCCAACCCCTGCTGAAATTGACCAGTCATTAAACCTTTTGGATTGATTGGTAAATCGGGAAACATTTGCAGATCCGGAAGAAAATGTATTAGGATACGTTCCGCTGGAAGGTGCTGTTGAGTCTTGTGCATAGGTAATGGCTGGGAATGCCATAGCTAATGCAGCAATTGCTAAACTTAATTTCATCGTGTATATTTTATAAATTTTTTAGACAGTTAATTATTTGATCGGACATCCGTTGTTTTCAACCGGTCCAGGAACAGTTACACACTTATCATATAAGTCTATAACGCCGTCAAGATCCATATCAAGAGCAACACCTGCACCATCTACTCTTGCCCCGGCAGGAGTATCAAGTTGTCTGTCCCAATCGTCACATACTCCGTCATTATCGGCATCTCCTTTCTCACAAACTACGAAGTCTGTTGCCGCATTTTCTAAAACATTCGTTTTATAATAAGCTTCTTGTAACGGATCATGCCATGCCAGGTGAGACATTTGCTTTCCTAGTTTGAAAGATACCCCTAGAGATACTGTCCAGGCATTGTAAGATCTTCTATTGTTAAGAATTGTATATCTATATCCTGACTCTACAGGGTCTTTAGGATCGTAGCTTGAATTATTGTATCCGCTACCATCAAATGCCTGCTCACCACTTATAATATACATGGTTCTTGCTTCTACATCAATAAGTGGAGAAACATTATATTTAAGCCCTAAACCAACCTGATAGTAAATGGAACTAATATCAAGGTCCTGTTTAACAAATAACGGAACTCTTTTAGGATTATCACTCCATCTGTTTCTGTCATTATCATGTAAAGAAGTTCTGTATCCTTGAAGTCCAATTCCTCCATAACCATGGAATGCCCATCGGTACGGTGAATGATTGTCTACTCTTCTTAATAAATTAGAGAAGTTAATATCACCCAATAAAGCAATCTGATCAAACTTGGTGTTGGCAAAAGCTACACCAGCTAATTGGCCCGGCATACCCGGAAGCTGACCGGTTTGTTTTGTTTCTCCTCTGGTATACATAAGGCTTAACCCAAATGTATGTGAGATTTGCTTGTCAATACTTACGTAAGCATTGTATCCCCAGTTGATCTTATCTTTATTAATAGATGTCAGGGCAGAATGCACCATGAACGCAGGACCACCTCCTACTGAAATTGACCAGTCTCTGAAACGTCTGGCTTTGTTGTCAAAAGGTTGTACATTAGCTGATCCCGAAGAGAAAGTGTTGGGGTACTCGCTTGAAGAGTTTACTGTAGTACCGCTATTCTGTGCGTAAACGGCAATAGGCAGTGTCGCCAATAATAATAAACCTAATTTCATACTGTATGTTTTATGTTTTAAATAAAATCCTTTAATAATATTCTTGAAAAATCCCTTTCAAAAAGATGTTTATTATGAGGGATTTCTAATCTTTCTGATCTAAAGTTTAATTCATTATAGGTAATGATATCAATATCAATTAGCCTGTCACTATAGCCTCCGGATACTTTTGAATCATTAATTCTTCCCATATCAACTTCTATCTTTTTTATAAATTCAAGCAGTTGAATTGGAGAAAGATGCGTGAATATTACTACTGCAATATTACAAAAAATATTAGAACTGACAAATTCTACGGGATCTGACATTAAAAATTCGCTCATTTGTGAAATTTCATTCCCGGAATCGCTAATCTTCTGTAAAGCAAGCTCTAAATTTTTTTTTTGATCTCCAAGGTTACTTCCTAGTAACAAAATGACCTTATGCTTCGACATATTAGAAAAATTGATTGAATTTATGAGAAGTTTCTTTAAAAATGTTTTGGCAAATATAGTTGCAATTGTAATACTTTGCGCTTTATTTTTCGTCTTTTTCATTGTGATGCTTGTATTCAGTTCTATGGGAAGTGATAAGTCTGTAACAGTGAAAAAGAATTCGGTTCTTACGATTAATTTAAAGACACATATTATTGATAGTCCTACTGAAGAGGAGAACGGGTTATTCGGAATCAGTAACCAGAATAAAAGCGTTCTTTTGTATGATGTACTGGAAGCTATCAATAAAGCTAAAACAGATGATAATATCAAAGGGATAAGTATCGAGGCTGATGATCTGAATGCAGGACTTACCCAGATTGATGATATCAGAAATGCTATTGAAGATTTCAAAAAAAGCGGAAAGTTTGTATACGCTTACGGAAATGGTGTTTCGCAATCTGCTTATTATTTAGGATCCGTGGCGGATAAATATTATTTAAATCCAGCGGGAGGAATTGAGCTGAAAGGTCTAGCTACCGAAGTGACTTTCTTTAAAGACTTTGCAGATAAATACGGAATCGGGATTGAGGTGATTCGTCACGGGAAATTTAAATCTGCAGTAGAGCCTTTTTTAAGAAATGATATTTCTCCTGAAAATAAAGAACAACTGAGTACACTTTTAAATGACCTTTGGAAGAATACTTCCCACAAAATGGCTGTTTCACGAAAGATAGACACAACACAGTTTAAGATGGTTGTGGATAGTTTATATGGAATGATTCCTGAATTGGGATTAAAATATAAACTTGCCGATAAGCTCATTCAGAAAGGAGAGTATGAAGATATTATTAAATCTAAGTTAAGTTTAAAAGACCAAGAAAAATTAAATAAAATTTCATTAGCTAAATACATAAGCTCTTATGAGGATGATGATCAGTCGGGAGAAAAAATAGCTGTATTGTATGCTTCAGGTTCTATTAATAACGGAGACGGGTATAATGATATTTATTCTGAAAAATATGTGAAGTATATTAAAAAACTTCAGGAAGACGAAAAAGTAAAAGCCGTTGTGTTAAGAATTAACTCTCCGGGAGGAAGCGCAAATGCTTCCGATGAAATTTTATTTGAACTTCAGCAGCTAAAAAAGAAAAAGCCTTTGATTGTTTCTTTTGGAGATTATGCAGCTTCCGGAGGATATTATATTGCAATGGCAGCAGATAAAATTTATTCAGAACCGAATACACTTACAGGATCTATCGGAGTTTTCGGGGTAATACCTTATTATAAAGATATTGCTAATAAAAACGGAATTCGTGCAGATGTTGTGGCTACCAATGCCAATTCTATGTATTATTCGGGATTGAACGGGGTAACGCCATACGGTGTGAATATGATGACAAGAGGGGTGGAAGGAACGTATAAAAGGTTCGTACACTTTGTTACTCAAAACAGAAAGCAGACTTTCGAGCAGATTGATAATGTAGGAGGAGGAAGAGTATGGAGCGGAGTTCGTGCTAAAGAGATCGGTCTTGTGGATAATTTAGGAACTCTTCATGATGCAATTAAATTTGCAGCTCAAAAAGCCGGACTGAAATCTTATTATGTAGACTCTTTCCCTAAGAAGATGTCTCCGTTTGAGCAGATATTTAAAGACTTTAATGAAGAAGATGTTTCGGCAAGAATTATCAAAAGTAAGATTGGGAAAGCCAACTATGAAATCCTTGAACAGATCACAGACAAAAAACTTCAGTCTGAAATAAAAATGGCAATGCCCTACCAGATTAAAATCGACTAACTAAATTATATTGTACACAAAAATCCCGGATCTGAAATTCAGATCCGGGATTTTATTTTTTATTCGTGTTAACTTTTTTTCGTTGCCATTCCATAAATCCAGAGAATGATTAATGCTCCTCCGATGGCAAGAATCCAGCTTTTCGGATTCCAGAATGAGGTGACATCTCCCCAGTGTAAAATGTAAACTCCTATAGCGCCTCCTACAAAAGCTCCCAGAATTCCCAGGATAATAGTAATCAGCCAACCGCCTCCCTGTGTACCGGGCATGATCATTTTAGCGATTGCACCTGCAATAAGACCGAATAAGATCCATGTTAATATTCCCATAGTTGCAAATTTTTTAAGTGTTAATATTTTAAAATGATTTGTTTACTAAGATAAGGGAAAACATGATATAAATCATCTTTTCTTGAAAAATGAATCTACAAATTCTGTACCATTAAAAAGTTGTAAGTCCTGCATTTTTTCACCAACGCCAATGTATTTCACCGGAATCTGAAACTGATCCGAAATTCCAATAACAACACCTCCTTTGGCTGTTCCGTCTAGTTTTGTAACTGCCAAAGCATTTACTTCTGTAGCGGCAGTAAACTGTTTTGCCTGTTCAAATGCATTCTGCCCTGTGGAACCGTCAAGAACCAAAAGAATTTCGTGAGGAGCATCAGGAATTACCTTTTGCATCACTCTTTTGATTTTAGAAAGCTCGTTCATCAGGTTGATTTTATTGTGAAGCCTTCCGGCTGTATCAATGATCACCACATCTGCATTTTGAGCTACAGCACTTTGTACCGTATCAAATGCTACTGACGCAGGATCCGAACCCATTTCCTGTTTTACGATAGAAACACCTACTCTTTCACTCCATATGGTGAGCTGATCAACCGCTGCTGCTCTGAAGGTATCCGCAGCTCCTAGAACTACTTTTTTACCCTCCGATTTGAACTGGTGGGCCAGTTTCCCGATTGTCGTAGTTTTTCCGACTCCGTTTACTCCAACGACCATAATGACATAAGGTTTTTTGGAGGTATCGATGTTTCCCGTTCCTGCGTGCGGATTTTCAAGAAGGAGTCCTGAAATTTCATCACGAAGAATTTGATCTAATTCACCTACTCCGACATATTTATCCCTGGCAACACGTTCTTCAATTCTTTCTATGATTTTAATAGTGGTAGAGGCGCCTACATCAGATGCAATCAGCACTTCCTCCAAATCATCAAGTACTTCGTCATCTACCTTACTTTTACCGACTACGGCTTTCGTCATCTTTTCAAAGAAACCCTGGCTGGATTTTTCCAACCCTTTGTCTAAAGTTTCTTTTTCTTCTTTTTTGAAAATATTTTTAAACCAACTCATAGTTTTAGTTTATTCTTATTTATTTTTAATCACTGCTGTGACTTCTACTTCTATTAACACCCCTTCTTTGAAAAGTTTGTTCACTTCTACAAGGCTGCTTACAGGAGGATTTTCAAGATTGATATATTCGTCTCTGACTTTTCTGAAGTCGGACACTTTTGAAATGTCTGTTACAAAAATTCCCATCTTTATAATATCTTTGCCTGTACCTCCATATGCTCTCAGGATATTTTCGATATTTCTGAAAATCTGACGTGTCTGATCTTCTACAGTATTTCCAACCAGATTCCCTTCCGGATCCAAAGGAACCTGTCCCGATAATAAAATCATTTTAGAACTGCCGCAATCTATACTTACCGACTGTGATAATCCTTTAATGTTGAAAACTTTTGATGAACTTTTATACTCTACAGAATTCATTGTTTTCTGACTGAATGAAAATAGAAAAGTCACTGTACATACCAGAACAAGAATCTTTTTCATATTTTGTTGATTAATAATCTGGTGAGCAAAGATAGCAAAAAAACTACCCAAAAAATGAGTGTTTTTTTGACATTATATATAAAATATGGACTGCCTGTCTACTTTATACAAGTTGCACTGTTAATGTTTTTCTTATTTTAAAATTATAATTCTACCGTATCTCCAAGTCTTGCAATATTAAAACCATTGGCCAGAACCGTTTTAGTCTGCTGGCTATCCGGAACTAAAAGTTTGTTTGTATGATTAAAATGAATAAAGTAAACTTTCTTTTTTTCCTGAGAAGGTAAATTTTTAAATAGCTTCATACTCTCTGTCACAAATGGATGGGGGATTTCTGAGATATCTCTAAAGTCTACTTCTTCTGCATCATAAAACGTAGCGTCTAAAAATGCATAATCAACCTTTTTAATAATGTCTGTAATGTTATGTTTCCATGTGTTCCATTTATCAATATCAGGGATAAATACTGCTCTTTTATGAGGGCCCTGAATTAAGTATCCTACCGTTTCAGAGTATTCATCCCGATGAGGAACCTCAATAGGGGTGACCTGAAGGCGAGGGCTTATTTTCAAGGGAATTTCATTTTTCATTTCCCGAACCTCAATATTTTTTAAATGGACCAATTGTGACCAGGGTCCGTTATTCTCAAAATACTTCTTAAGTCTCGGCATAGCATAAACCGGAACATTTTTAGAATTCATACCTTCTCTTCCTAAAAACATCAGACCTGTATAATGGCCGATATGGGCATGGGTAATAAAAATTCCGTCCGGAGCTGTTTTGCCCAATGTACCGGATTTTTCTTGTAATAATTGAAGCTGTGAGGTGAAATCAGGACTGCTGTCAAAAATATAGTTTTTCTGTAAATCGTAATCTATCACTCCCATTGAGATGATCTTCCGGTCTTGCCTGGGATGTTTCCAGAGGTCTGCACAACAGCTTTTTTTACAGCCCGCCTGTGGTGAGCCTGCATCCTGTACATTTCCAAGAACAGTCAGTACCATGCCTTTATCTGTGCTGATATTTTGAGCAGAAATTATACAGAAAAAAGAGGTACCTAAAATCAAAATAAATAACGATTTCATTTTTATGTCTTTAACAGCATAAAAATAAAAAAAAACTACCCAAAATATGAGTAGTTTTTTATATTGTAAATAAAGTATTGATTATTTTTTTAAAAAACCATCTACTTCATCAGCATTCATTACTTTTTCTTCGAAAACGTAAGCTCCTGATTTAGAAGACTTCACCATTTTCACCACTTTGGTCATTTTTTTAGACCCGGTTTGTAGGGTTGCTACTACTTTCTTTGCCATTGTAAATTATATTTATAAATTACTTGATTTCTTTGTGAAGGGTAGATCTCTTAAGAACAGGATTGTATTTTTTCAATTCCAATCTCTCTGTGGTGTTCTTTTTATTCTTTGTAGAAATGTATCTAGACATTCCCGGCATACCGCTTTCTTTGTGCTCTGTACATTCAAGGATTACTTGAACTCTATTTCCTTTTTTTGCCATGATTCAATTACTTTTTAATCAATCCGTTTCTTACAGCTCTTTCTAGAGCCTCTTCGATTCCAATCTTGTTAATCACTCTCAATCCATGAGCTGATACTTTCAGTGTTACGTGCTTATCTTGCTCCGGAAGGTAAAACTTCTTCTCCAATAAGTTAATTTCAAAACGACGCTTCGTTTTGTTATTAGCGTGAGAAACGTTGTTACCAACCATTGCACGCTTTCCTGTTATTTGGCAAATTCTTGACATATCTCGATGTTCTTATTTGTATAATATTTGAGAGTGCAAAATAACGAAGAATTTTTTAGATAGGCAAATCTTTTGGAAAATATTTGCAAATAACTTACTGATTGATAATATTGATTTTAAAATAGCCGAATTCCCCGAATACAGCCTCTAAGCGGTGCTGATATATTTCATACATGCTTTTTCAGGCCAGATTAATTTAATATTTTATCTTTGTTTTTAATTAATCTAAATAAAAATAATATGAAGAGAATTTATATTCTATTGTCTATGATTCCAATTGGGATAACCGCACAGAGTTTTACTGAAATACAGACCGGTATGAAAAATTTCTATTATGCTGCTGCTGATTTCGGAGATATGGATAAGAACGGAACCCAGGATATTGTACTCAATGGAGCATTAGATTCTGATGGTGACGGATATGTGGATACAACCTATAATGAAGTATATAAAAATAATAACGGGACTTTGTCTTTATATGCTGATCTTGGAGTAGATGTAACCCATCTGGGAGATATAAAATTTATTGATTATAATAATGACGGTCTTCAGGATATTATTTCCACAGGTCTCAGCTATATGGATATTGTCAACTACAAACAATACCGCTTTAGAAATACAGGAACCGGGTTTATAAAAGAAAACGAAATGCAGGGGAAAATTTATGGTTCTATGGAAGTTTTCGATTTTAATCATGACGGAAAACCAGATTATGCCCTTAACGGAACCCAGTACTCTCACGGAGCAGGCTTCAGAAATACCCTTGATTTTTACAAGAATACAGGTTCAGGTTTTGATATGACTGAAAATTGGGTGGATGGAACTCAAAACGGAAGTTTTAAAATAGTGGATCTCAATAATGACCACCTTTTAGACTTAGTCATTATAGGATCTGATATTTCCGGATCTCCTGTTTCCAGAGTTTATATCAATCAGGGAGGAACTTTGGTACAGTCACAGGATTTTGAACCTTTGATAAGTGGTAAGATTGATTTTGCGGACTTTAATGCTGACGGCTTTCAGGATATTGTAGTGACAGGAAAAGATGAAAACGATAACGGCTATTTTGCTGTTTTAATGAATGACGGAACCGGAGTGTTAACTGCCCATCCTATCAATATGCCGGATCTATCCGATGCATCCGTAAGTGTGGGAGATTTGAATAATGACGGCTATTATGATTTTATCATTTCAGGAAATGAAAACTATAACGGGATGATAAAGACGTACTTATATAATGTAAACGGGCAGGGATTTACGGAATCTGTTCCGACAGGAATATCTCATCTGGGAGGTCCCGGACTTGTTCAGCTCTTTGATTTAAATAATGATAATCATCCTGATATTTTATTAAGCGGATTCGACTGGTCAAATTCTTATATGCCTTCATTAACTAAAGTTTTTAAGAATACTTCTACAGAAACGAATGCAAAACCTGCTCCTCCCACACATCTTAGTCTGACAAAGAACGGAAACCGCTTTAATTTTGTATGGAGCGGAGCCACGGATGATAAAACGCCGGTCGCTGCACTTCGTTATGAGATCAGTGTAGGAACAACAGAAGGGACGTCAGATATTGCACGGTATATGGTAACAACTCCTTCATGGTATCTGGATCTGGACCCTTCTGTTCAGAATGTGTACTGGAGTGTAAAGTCCATTGATGCTTCTAAAGCCTATTCCAGCCCTTCTGTGATAAACAGTACATTGGGGACAAGTGATGTTCGTGCTAAAAATGAACTGGCTGTATATCCGAATCCGGCTTCTGAAAAAATATATATCAAAGGAGACAAAATTTCAGAAGCAGAAATGTATTCAATAGACGGAAGGAAAGTAAATATTGTTGTAAACAGAGATCAGTCTGTCGATGTTTCTCATTTACCCAAAGGAATCTATGTATTAAAACTGAAGATAAAAAACGAAATAACCACCAAGAAGCTTACGATTAAGTAATTGAATCAATTCTATCTTCTATCATGAGAAAAGCCGGACGTCCAGCCGGCTTTTCTTTTTTATGATAAGAAATTTATATTCAGTCCGGAAAATCCGGAAGAAAATTTTCTACAGATTTTAAAGCATGAATATTATGCTTTTTTTATTTTATTCTGGAACCTTTTAATAAGGAAATAAAATAATAAAAAACCTAAAGCAAATATTGAAAATCTTGAAAGAAGATCTCCCGCTCTTGTGTAGAACGTCATGGTATCATAAAGGTTTACTTTTGCAAATAAAGTAGTCTGATCTCCATAAAAAGTATCAGCCTCTACTTCTCCTTTTGCATTGATATGTGCAGAAATACCACTGTTTGCGGCGCGGGCAATCTCTCTTCGGGTTTCAATGGCTCTCAGCCTGGCATAAGATAAAAGTTGTTTATGCCCTTCTGTAACTCCCCACCAGGAATCATTGGTCATAATCCCTAAGAAATTAGCCCCTTTTTTAACATAATCGGTTACGAACTCTCCGTAGATGCTTTCATAACAGATGATGGGAGCCAGCCTGCCTTTGTTGTAAGGGTTAGAAAATGCCAGTCTTTCCTTATCGGTACCTAATGAGGCTACCGTGCCTCCTAAGTTTAGCATTGCATCTCCTAAAATAGGTTTAAGAACGCCCATATATGGAAAAATTTCAACACCCGGAACAAGTTTTCCTTTATGGTAAACCTGTGTTTTCTGATTAGGAGCCAGCTGTATGGCCGTATTATAACTGGTTACCCAAACTCCCTGATTCACCTGGTAAGCTTCCTTAGGTAAATGAGCCGGATCAAAATAGAGATGGTGGGATGAAATTCCCGTTGCAAAAACAGAACCGGGATGCTTTACCAGAAATTCTTTGATATTATTAAGAAGGAAGCTTTTTTCAAATCCGGTTTCAGAGATGGAGCCTCTTCCGGGAAGTGCTGTCTCAGGAGCAATAAAATAATCAATTTGTCCTTTGGCATTTTTTTCGGCAAGGGCCAGCAGATCATTCTCAATACTGATGCTGTCTTTGGAGTATTTTTCTGCATAAGGATCAAGATCCGGCTGTAGCATTAAAACATTTACCTGCCCGGATGGTTTCTCATCAAAATTATTGTATTTGATTAATGAAATAATCATCGGAAGGCCGATTAAAGCGATAACGATAGACGAATTTCTGATCAGGTCTTTTCTTTTCCTTCCGGCTTCCCAGGTTCGCAATGTATAGAAAATTAAAACATTGATCAGTAGAATCCAGAAGCTTCCTCCGGTAGCTCCAAGCGTATCATACCATTGAATCAGTTTGGGATATTCGGAAAATACATTTCCTAAATTCAGCCATGGCCATGTCAGTTCCCATCCCAGATGGAACTTTTCAAAACTCATCCAGATCGCAATTAAAAAAGCCAATCCCCAATATGTTCCCTGTGCGTTTTTATACCAGTGATAACATTGGAAAACCAGAGAATACAGGAGAGCGTTAACAAGAACCGGGAATACTACCGCCATCATGGAATGACTGCCATCAGGGTTTTTTGAACCATACAACCATCCTGTAGTAACGATATTCCAGATAACAAAACAAAGGTAAGATAAACCAAAAATCACCCAGCTTTTCCTTTTATAATCTGAAAACTTTGAAATTCCATGTTCCATCATTAAAAGAGGAACGAGTGCGAAAAAAATAAAAAACGGAACTCCGTAAGTAGGCCATGAAACCGACAGCAGCATTGCTGAAATAAGTGTAAGTAAAACGTATTTCATTAAATATTTTTAATATACAAATTTAATGTTTTTGAAATGAATATATTAGCATCCGATGTTAAAGAAACTTTATAAAGTCATCATTATACCCTATACTTTATTTTTGCTCTACCTGATGTTTCTGGGGATGGGCAGATTTCAGTATGAAGATAATCTGATTACGGTAGAGCCTGTTTTTTCTACCATCAGGTTTATTCAGGGAGTACAGCGGTGGCAGGATATTGTTATGATTGTTTCAGGGAATGTGATCATGTTTATTCCTTTCGGTTTTCTGGGATGGCTTTTTCCAAAACTGCAGGAAATAAAAGCTTTACTTATTGCTTTTGTTTCCTCTATTGTAATTGTGGAGGCTCTTCAGTATTTTACAAGAATGGGAATATTTGAGGTAGATGATATCCTCCTGAATACTTTTGGGGTGTATTTAGGGTGGTTATTAAAAAAGATGATTGAAAAAAAAAATTAATGATTGAGCTCTTGAGCTCGTTTTTCAGCATTCAGAATTCCCTGTTTTAAAATATCTTTAAAACCGTTATCTTCAAATGTCTTCAAAGCAGCTTCCGTAGTTCCGCCTTTAGATGCAACATCTTTGATCAGATCTTCCAGGCTTTTATCGGAATTGTTGATCAGGTGATAGGCTCCAAGCATGGTTTGTTTTACAAATAGTTTGGATAGATTTTCTTCAATACCCATTTCGATCCCGGCCTTAATCATGGCATCAATAATATAGTAGAAATAGGCAGGTCCGCTTCCTGAAAGAGCAGTGACCCCGTCTAAAAGTTCTTCATTTTCTAAATAAACCGATCTTCCTGTACTGTTGAGCAGTCTTTCAATATTGATTAACTGGCTGAAAGAAATGCCGCTTGCGGCAGTATATCCTGTAATCCCCATGCCTAAAAGGGTAGGAGAATTGGGCATTGCCCTTACGACAAGAGGATGTTGTAAGGATTTTTGAATTTTTTCAATATTGATTCCCGCCATTATAGAGAGTACCATTTGGTTTTCCTTTACTCTGAACTGTATATTTTGGGCTACATGCTGGAAATCCTGTGGTTTTACTGCAATAATGATCAGATCTGCATCAAGCTCTTTTACCTCTTCAAAGGT
Source organism: Chryseobacterium sp. (assembly GCF_019236175.1). GTDB lineage: Bacteria > Bacteroidota > Bacteroidia > Flavobacteriales > Weeksellaceae > Chryseobacterium. The sequence continues at coordinate 28,964 of NZ_JAFAJM010000019.1, read as the reverse complement.
GGAAATTCTGGATTTAGGGAAATCCTCAGATATTTTAGCAATTTTAGAAGCACTCCGGATAATCAGATGAAGGTTTTCCGGTTTGATCAATTCGTATTTTAAAAATGATTTTGAAAAAGAAAGCCCCATATTTCCGGCTCCTAAGATTGCTATCTTCATGCTGTGCTGTATTTTTCAGCTAAAATAATGATTTTATAAGTATCAGGTGGATTTTGATTTTGAAGTGGGTAAGGGGGCCTGTTGTTTTAACATTAAAAAGCTGATATAAATATTTTATAAAAATAAAAAAAGGCTGTTTCACTCCCGAATCAGCCTTCCTGTTTTTATATTACATGATATTCACTTCCCGTTCGAGTTCTATCCCGAATTTTTCTTTTACCGAATTGATAATCTCGGTAGAAAAATCAAAAATTTCTTTTCCGGTAGCTGCCCCTGTTGCATTGATGATAACCAGTGACTGCAATTTATGAGAAGCTACATTTCCGATTTGTTTTCCTTTCCAGCCGCATTGTTCAATCAGCCATCCGGCGGGAACTTTCACTTTATCTCCGTTAGGATATCCCTGAATGTTTTCAAATTTTTGCTGTAATATTTCAAACTGAGCTAAGGGAATGGTCGGGTTTTTGAAAAAGCTACCGGCATTTCCAATGACTTTAGGATCCGGCAATTTACTTTGTCTGATGTTGATGACTGCCTGAGAAACATCCTGAATAGTGGGTTTTTCAATCCCCATATTTTGCAGTTCAGAAGTAATGGCTCCGTATGCTGTTTTAATAAGGTGATTTTTTGTGGTTAATTTAAAACTCACTTCCAGAATAACATATCTGTCTTTTCCTTCCTGCTTGAAAATAGAATCCCTGTAACCAAATCTGCAATCTTCAAGACCGAATGTTTTCACTTCATTGTCTTCAAGATCCAGAACGTTACAGCTGACAAAAATATCTTTGATTTCAGTTCCGTATGCACCGATATTCTGCATAGGAGAAGTACCCACATTTCCCGGAATTAAAGAAAGGTTTTCCAGTCCGCCGTAATTTTTTTGCAGGCAATACAAAACGAATTCATGCCAGTTTTCTCCGGCATTTGCCGTGACAAGAACTTCATTGTCACTGATATTTTTTTCAGTGATTCCCTTTAAATTCAGTTTAATGGCAAGGCCTTTAAAATCCTTCGTCAGCAGAATATTACTTCCGCCTCCTAAAAAAAGAAGTGGGAGAGATTGGGAATCTGCAAAATGAAGGGCTTCTTTTAATGCTGCAATAGTGTTGACCTCACTGAAGTACTGAGCTCTGGCATCAACTCCAAATGTATTGTAAGGTTTTAAGGAAAAATTTTCTTGCATGTTTTATTGATATTCTTTTGGGAGAATGTTGTCTATCTGTTCTTTAAGCAGTTGAAATTGCCTGTAATGAAGGGTATCAACATAAGAATTGACATAGATATGTGATTTTTTAGGAGTACGTATCTGAAAAGTTTCATCCATTCCGTCTACAGATTGTTGACTTGGAGAACTTTTTATATCATCCAGATCTCCAGTACGGATAGAAGATATAAGTTGTTTCCATGTATTGGTATTGATAGCGGAAGCCCATTCTGTATGGGTTTTGTTGGATGTAATTCCTTTTTCTGCTACAATGGAGTCTTCTGTTATTTTGATAATCCTGTATTGACCAAGACTTCCGCCGATATTGGATACACTGATAAAAGTAATTCCGTCCGGATTTTTAGGGGTGATGGTTTTTACCGTTTTTTTTTGATCACAGGAAAATAATGCCGACAGCAAAAAGATCGAAAACAGGATTTTCAGATGTATGTTTTTTGTTGTCGGCATCATATGAATTACAGGCTAAATTCTTCTCTGTATTTTTTTAGAGCTTCTTTAAGAATTTCGGCACTTTTTCTTAAATCTTCTTCTTTCAGGACATAAGCAATTCTTACCTGCTTTTTACCTAATTCAGGATTACTGTAGAATCCTCCTGCAGGAGCTACCATAATAGTTTCGTTATTCAGGGAATATTTTTCCAGTAACCACTGGGCAAATTTCTCTGTATCGTCTACCGGAAGCTCAGCAACACAGTAGAACGCTCCTTTTGGTTTAGGGCAAATAACTCCCGGGATTGCATTAAGCAGGTCTACCAATATGTTTCTTCTGTGGGTATATTCTTCTCTTACGGCTCTGATGTAAGGTCCGTCATTCTGGTGAGCTGCCGTTGCAGCAATCTGTCCTAAAAGAACAGGGCTTAATCTTGCCTGAGCAAAAAGCATCGCTGCATTACGAATCTTCTGCGAACGGGTTACCATACATCCGATTCTTACTCCGCACATAGAATAACGCTTGGATTCGGAATCAATGATGATACAATTTTCACTGAGTTCAGGGAAGTCAAGCATAGAAATTTGCTGTTTTCCGTCATATACATATTCTCTGTATACTTCATCGGAAATGATAACAATATCATATTTTAAAGCAATCTCAGCAAGTTTTTGTAATTCTTCACGAGTGTACAGGTATCCTGTCGGGTTACCCGGATTACAGATAATGATTGCTCTTGTTTTTTCTGTAATTTTCTTTTCAAATTCTTCTACAGGCGGAAGGGCAAAACCCGTATCAATTGTAGAAGGGACAGCTACTACATTAACATCAAATGTGCTGGTGAAACCATTGTAGTTAGCATAATAAGGCTCAGGAATGATCACTTCATCACCTTCATCACATAAAGTAGAGATGGCAAAGTTAAGAGCTTCAGAACCTCCGTTGGTAACAATGAAATTGTCAGGAGTTAAATCTGAAAAACCTAAAGAATGGTAATATTCAGTAAGGGCTTTTCTGTATTCTATATTTCCTTCAGAAAGCGCATATTCCAATACTTTTAAATCAATATTTTTTAAAGCATTTAAAGCTGTTTCCGGAGTTTCAATATCAGGCTGCCCGATATTAAGGTGGTATACTTTTATTCCTTTTTGTTTTGCTTGTAATGCAAAAGGAACTAGTTTTCTTACCGGCGATGGCGGCATGTGCAGTGCTCTGTTTGAAATATTCGGCATTGTTTAAAAAATTTGTATGACAAAAATAAGATTTAATTTCCCAATAATAAAATTAAGCGCTAAGAAGAAGGGGCTCATAGGGTTATATTTCTTCTTTTACGGGCATGATAATTTAAATGGGTAAATAGTGAATATTAGCATTAAACAGAATTAATATTGAATATTTATTAAAAATATTCTTTTTATATTAATATTTTTCTTAATTTACCGTTCAAATGTGAATAAAATGACAATAGATTTATTTTTTAGAGCAATTCCTGTTATTGCTCTGTTTTCTGCTTCTGCTCTGATAGGGCAAAATTTTCAGACAATGCCGGTTCAGTCCGGATATACCGATGACGTCATCGCCAACGGAATCGGGTCTTCTATGACTTCTACCACAACAGATGTTGACGGAGTTTCCTACAATTTTGTGTCAAGAGATTTTAAACTGACTGCCACCAGTGCCGATCTTACTTACGGTTTACCCACGAACGGAATTATTAATTCAGCAGTAGCTTCAACACCGGGGCTAAGCTTTCAGCTGGGAAATTTAAGCGGAAACAATTCCCTTCGAATCAATAGCAATACTACGGGAAGCAATACAGGAACATTGGTATTTACGAATCCCGTAGCGGCTTTTAAATTATATATGCTTTCCACCAGTGGTAGCGGAACATCTACCGTCAATATTACCGTGACTTTTACGGATAATACAACTCAGGTCTTCACAGGACAAAGTATTTCAGACTGGTATAACGGAAGTAATTTTGCCATTCAGGGAATAGGGAGAATTCTTAGAAACACAGATTCACTGGAACCCAATTCAACCAATCCCAGATTATATCAGACGGTATTGAATATTGATGCAGCCAATCAGGCAAAACCGATTCAGAGTGTTACCATTACCAAAACCAACAGCGCGGGAGTAGCCAATATATTTGCCTTTTCAGCAGAAGCTTATACCGATTGTTTAGCTCCGGTACTGGCCAACACAGGAACCGTTACTGCCAATTCTGCACAGATTTCATGGACTGTTCCTGCAGGAACACAGGCCGTAAGTCATGATATTTATTACAGTACAAGCCCGACAACTCCTACAGGCAGTACCATCCCTAATTTTTCAAATGTAACCGGAACATCAAATTTGCTGGTGAACTTATCTCCAAGTACAACGTATTATTATTGGGTAAGAACACATTGCAGTACGACAACCGGCCAGAGCGCCTGGTCATTCCCAAAAAGTTTTACCACATTATGCGGAGCAGTAGTGCCTGCTTACACTAATGATTTTACCGTCTTTCCGGGGACCTGTTGGGAGACCTCTGTTTCTGGAGGAAGTCCTGCTACCGGACCTACAGGAACCTCAACATACTGGTTTCAGCGCAACTTCTTAAACGGAGCCACGAACGGATCAGCCAATATGAACTTATACAGTACCAACAGAACAGGCTGGATTAAAACAGTACCTTTTGATCTTTCTGCAGGTAATTACAGAGTGAAATTCAATTACGGAATAACAACATATTCGGGAACAGCCGCTTCACAGATGGGTTCCGATGATATAGTTCATTTTATCGTTTCAAATGATGGCGGAAATACCTGGACAATCCTGCAGACATGGGATGCAAACAATACCCCGTCCAATACATCCAATGCCTATACCTATACATTAACGGGATACACCGGTTCCAATACCGTATTCGCTTTTTATGGAACTTCGGGAACCAACTATGATAGTGCCGATTATAATTTTTATGTAGATGATTTCACGGTTGAAAATGCTAATCTGAGTACTTCAGAAGTGAAGGGGCAGGTTAGAAAAGCAGAAGTTCATCCGAATCCGTTTAAGGATATTCTCTTTATATCGGATAACAGAGAAGTGAAAACCGTTACGGTTGCTGATGTTTCCGGCAGAATCATAAAAACTGTCGACGGACCTCTAAAAGAACTCAACCTCAATATGCTGAATTCAGGATTATATTTTGTGACCCTTCACTTTAAAGACGGGACTCAATCTACTGTAAAAGCAATCAAAAAATAATTTTTTTAATGTGAATAAGTGGGGGCGGCAGTATGTTATTATACTGCTGCTTTTTTATACTTTATTCTCCCGGATTTTTATTAATTTAAACCTCTAAAACTTTACTGAAAATGCAAATTTCATCCGACTCTGTTGAAGACTATATTTCGAAGATCCCTGAAGAAAGGCAAAAGGCTTTCAGAAAACTGTTTGATACTGTGAATGACAATCTGCCGGAAGGTTTTGAAGAAACAACAAGTTACGGGATGATAGGCTGGGCTGTTCCTTTGAAAACATATCCTGCAGGGTATCATTGTACGGCAAATACTCCTCTGCCTTTTATTAATCTTGCTTCACAGAAAAATTTTATCGCATTGTATCATATGGGGCTCTATTCCGGCCCTGGGCTTCTTGAATGGTTTGTTGCTGAATATCCAAAGCATTCCAAAAAAAAACTGAATATGGGAAAGTCCTGTGTCAGATTTAAAAAGCCGGAAGATATCCCTTTTGATTTAATTGCCGAGCTGAGCCGGAGAATAACTCCGGAAGAATGGATTGGAATTTATGAGTTACAATATATAAAATAATAAAAGCCCTGAAATCAAATTGATCTCAGGGCTTTTTAAAAAGGTTAGGCTTTTTCTAGAATTCAATATCCCAGATTCCCGCTTTTCTTTCAAGTTCAATTAAGGCAGTAGCATTATCTGCAAGAGCCTGATAATAATCTTTTCTTATTCCATTATAGGTTCTCTGTGCATTTAATACTTCCAGAATAGAGCTTTCTCCTCTTTTATAGCTGTAGGTGATTCCTTCCAGTATACTTTTGGCTTCGGTAAGCATTCCGTTATGAAATTGCTTTACCTGCTTTTGGGTTGCGATGTACTGCTGGTAAGCCTGCATCACCTCTGCCCGTATGCTCTGTTCGATTTGCTGGTATTCAATTTCTGCCTGGCTATGGGCCATTTCTGCAATTTTTAAACCTGCATTTCTCCTGTTGGAAAATTTTAAAGGAATGCTGACTCCCAGTTTTACTGCATTTACAGTAGGTGAGGGAGCGATTTCATTGGTCGCTTCGGTATGACGCTCTGCGCCGGCACTGATTCCTAAATCAATTTTACGGTTCGCTCTTTCAAGACTGATCTGGCTTTTGGCAACCTGTGTGTTTTGTTTGGCAGCCAGTAAATCTGCTCTTTCATTTAATGCATGAACGATAAGTTCATCAATGCTGAAATCTCTGTTGAAAGCAGTGAAATCCCCCACTACATCTCTACCGGTGATTTTATTATCACTAAGAAATACTGACAGGCTGGTTAAAGCCTGTTGTTCGGCGCTTTCAGCCTGATATACTTCATTGAGTAAAGAAGCTGCTTCCAGTTTACTCTGTTTTGAAGTAACCAGAGATATGGTTCCCAACCGGTACCGGATACTGTCTGACTTGGCAAGTTGCAGTATATTTTTATAGGAGTCCTGCTGCACTTCCAGAAGTGCTTTGGATTTTAATGCGTCAATATAGCCTAAACCGGCATCTGCCCGTAGATTTCTGAAAAAATCCTGCAATTGGGTTTTGCTCAGCTCTGACTGATCTCTGGCGAGGTTGATTCTGGCTTTCCTTTTTCTTCCCATTTCCAGTGTCCAGCCAAGGGAAGCACCATAGACATAGCCCATGTTTTGATTCACACCGTTATTGGTTGTTTCCATTTCCAGCTGAGGGTCCGGAAACATACCTGCAGTCTGAATGGCGGCATCTGCCATACTTACATTGTACTTCTGAGCTGCATATCCGAGGTTGTTTTTTCCGACAAGACTCAGATATTCATCAAAACGGATAAGTTCTTTCTCCTGAGCCTTGAGTCTGCCTGTCATGCCAAGCAAAACAGCAGATATGATGATAAAATGAACTTTAATTTTCATCTGATTCCAAATTTTGTTTTTTGTTACGGCTTTCTGCCATAAAATAAATGGCAGGCAGAACGAACAGGGTTAAAATAGTAGAGAACATTAATCCGTACACAATTACCGTTGCCAAAGGACGCTGCACATCCGAACCTATTCCTGTAGCCAGAGAAGCCGGAAATAGCCCGATCACGGCAACGGTTGCTGTCATCAGTACTGGTCTGAAACGGTCTCTGGCTCCTTTAGTTACAGCATGTTTAAGTTCATATCCTTTTTTACGAAGATCATTAATATGAGAAATCATAATCACTCCGTTCTGGATAGCCACTCCGAATAATGCGATAAAGCCTACGGCTGAGGATACATTAAGAGACATTCCGCGTATATTGAGCGCCAGCATCCCTCCGAATAATGCCAAAGGAACAATAGACATAAGTACCAAGGCCTGTCTGAAGTCTCCAAAAGCACCATATAATAGCAGGAACATAATAGCCAGTGCTAACGGAACGATGAATGCCAGTCTGGAATAGGCTCTGTTTTGGTTTTCAAACTGTCCGCCCCATTTAATCTGGTATTTTTCGTGATCATATTGAATGTCTTTTTCAATCTTGTCCTGAGCTTTTTTCAGGAAGGAAGAAAGATCGGTACCTCTTAAATTCAGCTTTACGGTAAGGTGCCTTTTATTCATTTCTCGGGTAATGGTACTCTCACCTGTGCTTAATTTTACTTCTGCTACCTGTGATAAAGGAATTTTGGCTCCGGAAGCTGAGGTCAGCATCAGATTTCCGATTTTATCCGGAGTATCACGGCTGTCTTCTGTATACCGGCAGGAAATATCATATACTTTATTGCCGATAAAGATTTGAGAAATAGCTTTTCCTCCCAATGCTACTTCAATAAGGTCTGCCACATCGGCAACGTTCAGTCCGTACTGGGCGATTTTATCTCTGTCAGCAATAATCTGCAGCTGAGGTAAAGGGGGTTCCTGATCGATGGCCAGATCTGCAGACCCCGGAATTTTATTTAAAGTTGACAACACATTCTCAGCGATTCTTCTGGTTTCTTTGAAATCTTCTCCATATACTTTTACAACCAGTTCGCTATGGGCTCCGGAGATTTTATCCATTACTCCGTCAATCATCGGTTGTGAAAAACCTACAGTGAATCCGGGCATATTTTTATAATCAGCAGCAAGCTCTTTAATCAGATCGGCTTTTGTTTTTCCGGCAGGCCATTCGCTGTAAGGTTTTATTCCTACGGAAACCTCAAAGTGGGAAGCGGTCCATGGATCGGTTCCGTCATCATTACGTCCTGCCTGAATCATCATGTAGGTAATTTCCTTATGCTTGAGTGTTCGGGCCCGAAGAGTATCGCTCATTTCTTTTGATTTGGCTAAAGAAATACCCGGTGGCAGTTGTACCTGCAGCCAGATGGAGCCTTCATCCAGCTCAGGAAGGAAATCTTTTCCTACGGTATAAGAGAGAATTCCTGCCGATATCAGTACGATACTTACCGGAATCATTACCTTTTTAGGAGTCTGCATAATCTTTTCTATTCTTTTTCCATATGCATTACTTATTTTTTCCAGCCATTTGTTGTGGTAGATCTTTTGTGGCTTACGATAGATGACATAAGCCAGCCCCGGAATAAGAATCAATGCAACGGCAAGAGCTCCGAATAAGGCATAGCCTACCGTAAATGCCATTGGAGTAAACATTTTTTTCTCAACACGTTCGAATGCAAACAGCGGAAGATAAGCTGTAATAATAATAATGGTGGAAAAGAAAATAGGTTTGGCAACTTCGATGACTCTTTGGGTAATCGTTTTCTCTTCAAGGGCTTCTTCCGGATCTTCTTCTCTTTTTTTCAGAATAGTTTCCAGCATAACAATGGCGCCGTCTACGATGATTCCGAAGTCAATGGCTCCTAATGAAAGAAGATTAGCCGGTATATTTGTAAAATGCATCAGAATAAATGCAAACAGCAGGGACAGCGGAATTGTAATAGCAACCAGAAGGGCACCACGCCAGCTTCCAAGGAATACGATCAATACAATAATGACCAGAACGATTCCTTCAGTAAGGGTATGGGAGACGGTATGAAGGGTTGTTTTTACCAGATCCGTTCTGTCCAGAAACGGATGAATTTTTACCCCCGGAGGTAATGTTTCATTATTTAATTCCTCAATAGCCTGATGGACTCCATCCAGTACCTGTGAAGGATTTTGCCCTCTGAGCAGAAGTACAATTCCTTCCACACTTTCAGAATAATTTCGCTTTCTGTCTGTATAGCCAAGAATCCCTTTTCTCTCAAGATTTCCGTACTTCAGAGTACCTACATCATTCAGGAAAACCGGAACCCCGTTTTGTGTTTTTACCACAATTTTTCCAAGATCATTTAAATCTTTTACCAGCCCTATTCCCCGGATGACATATGCCAGATTTCCTCGGGGAAGCATACTTCCGCCGGCACTGACGTTATTTTTGGAAATAGTTTCGGTCACTTCAGATAACGAAAGACCATATTGTTCGAGTTTATGAGGATCCAGCTCGATCTGGAACTGAGTGGTAATTCCCCCGAAATTGGTAACATCAGCAATTCCTGAAACCTGTTTAATACGCGGGATAATCACGAACTTCTGTAGATCTGTAAGTTCCCGCAGGCTGTGATTGTTACTTTCGATAATATAACGATAGACTTCGCCGATAGGAGAGGTAAGGGGATCAAGCCCGGGTTGTGCACCATAAGGAAGTGTGACATCCGTGAGTCTTTCCTGAATACGCTGTCTTGCCCAGTAATCGTCTATCCCGTCATCGAAGACCAGCGTAATAATGGACAGTCCAAAAGTACTTTTGCTTCGCATGACATGCATTCCCGGAAGCCCGTTCAGAGATCGTTCGAGAGGAATGGTGATCTGTTGTTCCACTTCTTCGGCAGCCAGCCCCGGAACCTGTGTTACCACCTGTGAAGTTACATCGGCGATATCAGGATAAGCTTCTATGGATAATTTGGTCCAGGAATAATATCCGAAAAAACCTAATAAAAGGAAGAGGGCAAGCATAAGCCACCTCTTTTGTATAGAGATTGTAAGTAATTGCTTCATAGTTCTTGATTTTTGTACAAAGGATACATGATCATATAGATCTTAATTCTAAAGTATAAAAGAGTGATCCGGGCTTTTGTACATTTTACATTATTTCGCGTCTAACATATAAATTCCGCCTTCAGTCATGATGGTATCACCAACTTGTAACCCTGAGGTAATTCTTACAGTTTTCTGATCGGTTTCACCGGCCGTTACAGTACGTTTGGTAAACTGATTCTTACCTGTTTTTACCCATACATACTGAGAACTGTCCTGTTGCATTAAAGCTGTAACCGGAATCATGATAGATCTTGTAGGTGTTGTTGAGAAATTAACAGTGGCATACATACCCGGTTTCAGTTTTCGGTCAGGATTGTCGCATTCAATAAGAACTTTTATACTTCGCGTATCTTCATCTACAACTTCATTGATGTGGTATACTTTTCCGGTAATGTTTCTGTCAGGGTAAGCGCTTACTTTTACAGAAACATGATCTCCGGTATTGACAAAGCGGATGTCTTTTTCTTTTACATCACCGGAAATCCAGACTTTGGATAATTCTGCAATAATGATAACAGGATCAGCATCTCCTTTCAGAAACTGACCATTGACAATCTTGTTGGAAATGATTTCTCCGTTGATAGGAGCTCTTACAATAAGGGGACTTCCGATACCGCCTCCTTTGCTGTTGTATACTTTTAAGGCCGAAGAAGCGTTGGAAAGTGAAGTTTTTTTATTCTTGAAATCGGTTTCTGCCTCATCCAGTTCCTTTTGAATACCTACCCCGTGCTTTACAAGATCCTGCTGACGTCTGTAATTTTTTTCCGCAAGTTGTACATCGTTTAAAGCATCCGTATAATCTTTTTGTACCGAAAAATAATCGGAAGAAAGGATTTCAAAGAGAGGACTTCCGGCGGAAACATTTTGCCCAAGCTGGATAAAAGACTTTATAATTCTTCCTGAAAACGGACTGGCAATTTCTGCATAATGATTAGGAATAGCCTGGATTGTTCCGGCAGAAACCACTCCGTCACTATGCTCCTGTTCTGCCACTACTTCAGTTTTGATTTTTTTAAAGACAGGATTGGATTCCGGAATCATCACGTTATTTCCTTTGACTACGAAGTCATTATCCTGAGGGGCTTCGCTTTTAGAATCTTTACAGGAAGTAAGTAATGCCAAAAGAACTATTGTTAATACAGTTTTTCTCATATAAAATGTTTATTACCACTAATTTAATTTTAATTTTTCTTTTTTATTTCAAGTTGAGGTGATATTTTTGTGAAATCTTTTAAAATCACCGATTGGCTACAGCCATTGTCCGAATTTTTTAATAAACCATTGTTTTACGAATTGAGTGAGAATGCAATATCCGGTAAGGATGGTTATTAAATAAGGAAAGTAACTCAACGGAAGTGGCTGCATTTTCAGATATCCTGCAACAGATGTGAATGGAATCAGCATTCCGATCAGCATGATCAAACTGGTCAAAGCGACTACAGGAGCTGCCGCCCAGCTTTGGATAAAAGGAATTTTTTTGGTTCTGATAATATGTACAATCAAGGTCTGGGACAGCAAGCCTTCTACAAACCATCCCGTCTGAAATAAACTCTGATGTTCCGGAGTATTAGCTTTGAAAATAAAGAACATTACCCCAAAGGTCATATAATCAAAAATAGAGCTTAACGGACCTATATACAGCATAAATTTTTTAATACTCTCGGCTTCCCATTTTTTTGGTTTTTCCAGAAAATCTTTATCCATTGTATCCCAGGGAATGGAAGACTGTGAAACATCATATAATAAATTCTGTGTCAGAATCTGTAACGGAAGCATAGGTAAAAAAGGAAGCAATGCACTGGCTCCGATCATGCTGAACATATTTCCGAAATTACTGCTGGCCGTCATTTTTATATATTTAATAATGTTTCCGAAAGTTCTTCTGCCATAGATGACACCACTGCGTAATACCATTAAATCTTTTTCCAGCAGGATAATATCTGCGCTTTCTTTGGCAATATCAGCACCGGTATCTACGGAAATTCCGACATCGGCTTCTTTGATGGCAGCTGCATCATTGATTCCGTCTCCCATAAATCCTACGGTATGCCCTTTTGATCTTAATATCTTTACAATACGTTGTTTCTGTAAAGGGCTTACTTTCGCAAAAACAGAATACAGATCCATATCTCTGCTGAGCTCATCATCACTCATACTATCCAGCTCATCGCCAAGCATAATAGTGTTGATGGGAATTCCCACATCATGACATATTTTTTTGGCCACAATATCATTATCTCCGGTTACTACTTTTACCTCAACTCCCAGCTTATGAAGGGCTTTTATACTTGGTTCGGCAGATGGTTTTGCAGGATCAAGAAAGCCTATAAAGCCTGTCAGTGTAAGGTGATTTTCATCGGCTACGGAATAATTCAACGGGTGGTCTCCGTCAAATTCACGAATTGCTACCAATAACACCCGAAGCCCTTCAGCATTAAGTTTTTCAGACATTTTGATGATTTTCTGTTTCATGCGGTCGTCCAGCGGAACAATATTGTCATTTTCAATATGCAGGCTGTAATCTTCACCAGGATCTAAGGCATATTTGCATAAAGAGAGCATTTCTTCTACGGCACCTTTGGAAATCATCAGGTGTTTTCCATTGGAGGTATTCAGAATGACAGACATTCTTCTTCTTTCAAAATCAAAAGGAATTTCATCTACTTTTAGATATAATTCATCTGCTTTAATGAGGTGATGAACTTCGGCATGCTCCAGTACAGCCTGATCCAGAAGATTTTTAAGACCGGTCTGATGAAAGCTGTTGAGGTAGGCCCATTTCAATACTTCATCGTCTTCAATACCCTGAACATTGAGGTGGGTTTCCAGAACTATTTTATCCAGAGTAAGTGTTCCCGTTTTATCCGTGCAGAGAATATCCATTGCTCCGATATTCTGAATGGCATTCAGACGTTTAACGATCACTTTCTTTTTGCTCATATTTACAGCTCCTTTCGCCAGATTTGCAGTGACAATCATAGGAAGCATCTCGGGAGTAAGTCCTACAGCTACGGCAATGGCAAATAATAAAGCCTGCATCCAGTCGCCTTTAACCAATCCGTTGATCAGAAAAATAACCGGAGTCATGATCAGCATAAACCGGATCAGCAGAAAACTTACTTTGTTGACTCCGATATCAAAAGCAGTTTCAGGTCTTTTGGAAATAAGACTTCTGCTGATGCTTCCGAAATATGTGAAAATACCCGTGTTGGCGACTACCACAGTAGCCGATCCGCTTACCACATTGGTTCCCATAAAGCAGATATTTTGGAGACTAAGCGGATTTCGGTCTTTTGCATCACGGATGGGCAGTGCATTTTTTTCTACCGGCAAAGCTTCCCCTGTCAGTATAGATTCGCTGATGAAAAGATCTTTGCTTTTTAGAATTCTGCAATCAGCAGGAACCATGTCACCGGCAGAAAGAATTACAATATCACCGGGAACAATTTCACTAATCTCTATTTCTTCACTTTCTCTGAACTTTCTTTTGGTAAGACAGCTGGTTTTTACCATTCTTTTCAATGCTTCTGCAGCTTTATTACTGCGAAATTCCTGAGTGAATCTTAAAACAGTGCTGAATAAAAGCATTACTGAAATAATAATACTGGTACTCAGGTCTTTTTCTCCGTCTGGTACAAGGATGACATCAATAAATAAAGATATTACCGCAATACAGGCCAGAATATAATTGAAGGGATTAAAGAAAGAATGGGCAAACTGTTTCAGCCATGAAGGAGCCTTTTGTGTGGCCATTTCATTTTTACCATATATCTTCAGACGGTCTTTAACCGTATTTTCGCTAAGCCCTTCATCAGAAGTTTCGAGCATTGCATAAATCATTTTTTCATTCTCAGAGGCTGCTTCTTTTAATTTAACAAGAGCTGCCGAATTGAGATTTTTGTTGGAAGATTTTTTTAACATCGCTTCAAAGGTTGTTTTTAATGTTATAAATCGTTTTCAGTGCCTATAATTTCCCAGCTTACTTTGATGACTTTGTCTTCAATAGTCAGTCTGCTGGCTGTTTTTTCCATAAAGCTGTCCTGTGGAGTGGAAGCATGCACTTCTGCTGTGATGATGGCATTCTCAGGAATGCCATTGTCATCGCTGGTAAGTGATTTTAATAAGATTTTATCATTTCCGCTTAAAGACTGCATCAGCTGAACACGAATATGATTTTCGACCTCGCTTTTACATTTAATGCTGATAAGGTATTCGGTATAATGATTTCTGCTGGTGATCGTATTGCCCAGTTTTAGCCCCAGAGGGCGGAGAACGATATGGGTGAGAATAATAAATCCTGAGGTAATCGCTGCTTCAAGGGGAAATCCCATTGCGCTGAGCGCTCCTACAGAGGCTGAACACCAGATCGTAGCTGCTGTATTCAGTCCGCGAACGGTGAGCCCGTCTTTCATGATAACACCGCCTCCTAGAAACCCTATACCACTTACGATATAAGAAGCAATTCTGCCTGTGGCATCCCCTCCGATCCTGATGGAAAGAAGAACGAATGCTGCAGAACCCAGACATACGAGTGTATTGGTACGAAGACCTGCACTTTTCTGGCGCCATTGTCTTTCGAAACCGATGCTGGCTCCTAAGGCAAATGCTGTAAAGAGACGGAGAGTAAATTCTAGTGTATTCATGATCTTTCTGTTTGTATGGCATTCAGCCTGTATACAGAAAATGTACACTGCTGAATGTTTAGTTATTGTTGTAATGTGACGGATCGGTATCCATAGCGGTTCTTATTTGCTGCAAAGGTATTCTTCCTTTTAGAGAATGGCTGTTAGAAAAACTTTAGAATGTTATTAGAATATGATTAGAAAACAGAATTATTTTCCTAAGCCAGTATTTCTGTTGAATTATATCATTGAGGAATGAAGTGACATCTGTATCCATTGTAAAAGACAAAATTTCAATACATTTGACCGCAAATTATTTTTTGTGACGGTGTTACAGCTGATCATATATAAAATAAAGTGTGTTCGGTTGAGGAAACTTCTTTCCTGCCTTTTTTAATACTTACAGCAATGAAAAAATCAAATATAGCGATACCGGCTACCCTTATGGCTATTATCTGTGTACAGGGCGGAGCATCTATTGCAAAACAGCTTTTTCCTGAGATAGGAGCGATAGGAACCGTTACCTTAAGAATTGTACTTTCAGCAATTTTACTGACACTGATTAACCGTCCGAAGTTTTTGAAGTTCAACAGACAAAAATGGCAATACTGTGCGATGTATGGAATAGGACTGGCTGCCATGAATCTGATTTTTTATATGGGCATACAGCGTATACCTTTGGGACTGGCGGTGACTGTTGAATTTGCAGGTCCTTTGTTTCTGGCATTGGCACTCTCCCGTAAATTACTGGATGTGGTATGGGCATTATTAGCTTGTGCGGGGATACTTCTTATCGTGCCGTGGAAGAGTAATAATATAGACTTATTAGGACTGGGGCTTGCTTTTCTGGCAGGAATGTTCTGGGCAGTTTATATTGTAATGGGTGGAAAAGTGGCAAAAATTATGGACGGTAAAGATGCCGTAACGACAGGAATGTTGTTTGCAAGTCTTGTTATTATACCATTTACAATATGGGACGGAGCCGTTTTTAATTTAACACCGACGATTTTTGTAAAAGGTTTGGGCGTTGCCATTTTATCGAGTGCATTACCATTTTCATTAGAAATTATGGCACTGAAAAGGCTTCCGGCAAAGACTTTTAGTATTCTGATGAGCCTTGAGCCGGCTTTTGCTGCACTTTCAGGATTGCTGTTTCTTGCTGAAGATCTTACCTTTTTACAGTGGATTTCTATAGCTTGTGTTATTGCCGCAAGTATAGGAACTACAGTCTTCAGTAAAACGTCTCAACATTAAATACCCCTTGGTGTTCAGCTGTTTTTATTCTCAAATATCACTGTAAAAACGGTTTTATTATTTTCTGAGTTTACCCGAACAGCAGCATGATGAAGAATGAAAATTTTCTCCGTAAGGAAAAGCCCGATTCCATGTCCTTTTTCTTTTCTGAATGTCTCACTTCTGTAAAAAGGTTTGAAGATATGTTCCAAATCTTCAGGGGAAATGGTAATACCTGTATTGCCGAAGCGGATATAAAGCCTTCGGGTATTCATTGATACATCTATGGAACAACTGTGATCCGGTGAATATTTGCAGGCATTGTCAATAAGATTATTAAAGGCAACCTGCAGCAGATATTCATTTCCCCGGATAATAAGCTCATGCTCTTCTATCTCATTTTCTATATTCAATGAAACCTTGTAGGTGGAATTTTCTTTTGTGATTTTAGTATAAGATTCCAGCAGAATTTCATCGAGACGAAGTTCTGAAAAACTGATTTCATTAGGATCGTAGCTTGCTTTGGCAAGATCCATTAAACTGTTGGAAAGTTTCACCATATTACGGGCGTCTTCCAGAGCATATGAAATGCTCTCCTGGTATTCCTCTTTGGTGTGATCTTTTTTGGAAGCCAGTTCCAGCTCGGTAATAATTGCAGACAGGGGAGTTCTGAGTTCATGGGAAATATTGGATACAAAATGCTTTTGGGCATCAAAAGAATTTTCCAGCCGCTCAAGCATCCCGTTGAAATTCTGAGCCAGCTCGTTCAGTTCGTCTTTTTCTTTCGTCGTTTTTAAACGCAGCTGTAATTTTCCGGCTGTAATTTTTTTGATCTGATTCACCATTTCACTAAGCGGGCTCAATGCCTTCTTTGAAAGAAAAATTCCTGAGAGGTAGATGAGGATCAGAATAATGACGAAGGAAATAATACTGATGGTGAGCAGATGGGTAAGATACTCATATCCGTATTTATCATAAGAAGCAGCCGTAACGGCATAGGATTTTCCCTCAAAATGATACACAATCCCGATAACCTGTAAATCATCTAAAAAGAAATTGATCCGCTTTTTCTGAAATATTTCCGAAAGCATTTCCGGGGTTTCTTTCACATAATCTACTTTGGCATCATCGTGATAAATGAGATTTTTATGGACATCATAAATGGCCACCTGAACCTCATTGAGTGTTCTGTTGTTATTTTTGTAAAGCTTATGCATTTCCTGTTCCGGCAATGAGCTCCGGAAAAATAAGTCAGTTTTTGCAATAGCTTCGTTTTGTAATTCGCTGTAAAAAGATTGTTCTCTGGCTTCTTTTGATGAATAATAGATTGAAAAGCTGTAAACACCTAAAAGCATAGCCGTAATCAGGGTAAAAAGCAGGGTAAGTCTCGTTCTTATTTTCATCAGTTCACTCAGGAGTTAAGAGGTAATACCGGTTTCGTAGTCTTTTTTAAGAATAAATCCCATGCCGGCTTTGGTATGGATAAGTTTGGTTTCAAAATCCTTGTCGATTTTCTTTCTCAGATAATTGATATAAACATCAATAAAATTGGTTCCGGTATCGAAATGGGTTTCCCAAACTTTTTCAGCGATTTCTCCCCGGGAAAGAACCTTTTCGGAATTTTCCATCATGAATTTCAGGAGATTGAATTCCTTCGGAGTCAGTTTTATAGGCATATGATCGCGGCTCACTGTTTTTTGCTCGAGATTCATTTCTATTCCTTCATATTTCAGAACAAAAACTTTTTGTTGTCTTTGTTGTGAAAAGCGTTTCAGTAAAACTTTTATTCTTGCCGAAAGTTCGCGCATTTCAAAAGGTTTGGTCAGATAATCATCTGCTCCCGCATCAAAACCTTCCAGCTTGTCATCTGTAGTACCGAGTGCTGTAAGCATGATAACCGGAAGATTGGGCTTTAAAGCTTTAATCTCTGTACAAAATTCAAGGCCGTTTTTTTGGGGTAAAACAATATCTGTTATCACCAGATCAAAAGAAGTTTGTAATGCCAGTTTCAGCCCGGTCATTCCGTCATAGGCTGCCGTTACTTCAAACTCTGATTCATGAAGCCCTTTTGTAATAAGCCTGGAAAGCCTGTCGTCGTCTTCAACTAATAAAATATGTGGCATAAGAATGTGTGGCGTGTTTCGATTAGCATTGGGTATGAAGAATAGATCAATACTTTCTACAAATGTAATGAATTCTATTTTGTAATTTTGGAGGATAAACCATATAGGATGCTGAGATTTAAAATATCGTGTCATAAAAAAATGATGCTGAGAGGAAGTTTATTCTTTTTGATGTTATTATTGTTGAATTGTAATTCTTACCGGACTTCAGAATTAAAAAACGGAGATTTGCTTTTTGTTACCGCAAAAGAAAGCGGACTTTCAGGAGCGATTAATAATGTTACCCAAAAACAAAAAACAGCTTCTTTTGATCATATAGGAATTCTGGAAAAAGAAAAAAAACAGTTTTTCGTTTTACATGCAGCTCCTAAAGGCGGTTCTCAAAAACAGAAATTAAAAGAGTTTATCAGAGAACAGAAAGGAGAGGGGCAGAAAGTCATTCTTTATCGTTTAAAGCCTGAATATCAGAAAGCTGTTCCGGCCGCTGTTAACAAAGCCGGTCAGATGCTCGGAAAACCCTATAATTTCAATTATATTCTCAATGAAAATTCATATTACTGCTCAGACTTTGTAGAGAGAGCATTCAGATCTGATCATATTTTTCAATTAGAGCCTATGACATTTATTGATCCTAAAACAGGAAAGACTAATGCATTCTGGACAGAATTTTACCAGAAAAAAAATCTGAAAGTTCCTGAAGGAGAACCGGGTTGCAACCCCAACGGGCTGGCCGGCTCTGAAAAACTGGAAAGAATAAAAGAACTCTGATAGCAAACGAAAGAAGCATACCCGCTTCTTTTTTTTATGTTAAAATTTCAAAATAATAGTCCACTAATTTGGTGGACTATTATTTTTTTATATTTTTGTGACAGATTTAATGCAGTACGTTATATGATCTGAATGTGTTTAACCCAAAAATCTTTAGCAATGATTACACTTCATCCAAGCCTGCAGGTTTCACAAAATAAAATAAACCTGCCTAAAAAAGAATTGATCCTGGAAATAGAATTGAATGGCAAAATGAAATTTGAACATTTAATGAATACCATCTACAATCAATTGGGCATTTGTCACAGAGTGTTATCTGCTAATGTAGAATACGTCAACGGATACAGTTTCGGGACGGTACAGTTATATATTAATGTAAATTCAGAAGACTATCAGAAGCTTGAGGTCTATCTGAATAAAAATAAACTTTTGAGTACCACAGTGGAGTATCTCTGCAGGAAGTATTCTTAAGATAGATTCATATAGTTTTAATTACGAAAGTGTCCGGTTTTCTGACCGGGCACTTTTATTTTTCCTCATAAAGAGTTCCGGTAAAGTGGGTGTTTTTTCTTTTGAGGATAGAAAATCGTTAGATGTGACTTATCCGGAAAAACAAAAAAGTGTTCAGGTAATCGGAACACTTTTTTGTTTTTTTTAATCTGGATTAAACTAATTTCTAGCTTTTACTATTTAATTTCTGATCTTAAATTCTTTCGATATCAGCACCGATTGCTCTTAGTCTTCCATCGATATTTTCGTATCCTCTGTCGATCTGTTCGATATTGTGGATAATCGATTTTCCCTCTGCAGAAAGGGCTGCAATAAGAAGGGCATTTCCGGCTCTGATATCCGGAGAAACCATTGTTGTTCCTCTTAAGGGAGACTCCTGATTCAGTCCGATTACCGTTGCTCTGTGCGGGTCACATAAAATAATTTGTGCACCCATATCGATTAATTTATCTACGAAGAATAATCTGGATTCAAACATTTTCTGGTGAACCAAAACACTTCCTTTAGCCTGAGTAGCCACTACAAGGATAATAGATAATAAATCCGGAGTAAATCCAGGCCATGGTGCATCAGAAACCGTAAGGATAGATCCGTCAATAAATTTCTGAATTTTATAATGTTCCTGAGCCGGAATATAAATATCATCATTGCTCTGTTCAAGCTCGATTCCTAATTTTCTGAATGTATTCGGAATAACTCCCAGCTGGTTCCAGTTTACATTTTTGATGGTAATTTCAGATTTTGTCATGGCCGCAAGACCAATCCAGGATCCGATTTCTACCATATCCGGAAGCATGGTATGTTCAGTTCCGTGTAAGTATTCTACCCCTTCAATGGTAAGAAGGTTGGAGCCAATTCCTGAAATGTTGGCACCCATTCTGTTCAGCATTTTGCATAATTGCTGAAGATAAGGCTCGCAAGCAGCATTATAAATCCTTGTTTTTCCTTTAGCTAAGGCTGCTGCCATTACGATATTCGCTGTTCCGGTTACAGAAGCTTCTTCAAGTAAAATAAATTTTCCTCTAAGCTCTTTTGCCTTTAATGAATAGAAATACTCCTCTTCATCATAATTGAATTCCGCGCCCAGTTCCACTAATCCCTGGAAATGGGTATCCAGTCTTCTTCTTCCTATTTTATCACCTCCGGGTGTAGGCATATAGGCTTCTCCGTAACGCGCCAGCATTGGCCCCATCAGCATAATTGAACCACGTAGTTTAGCGCCGTCTTTTTTGAACTCGCTGGATTTTATATAATCAAAGTTAACCTGATCCGCTTTGAAAGTGTAATCTCCCTGTCCGTTTTTAGTAACTTTTACTCCAAAATCTCCGAGAATTTCAATCAGCCTGTTAACATCATGAATATCCGGGATATTTTTGATTCTTATCTCTTCGTCCGTTAATAAAACCGCACATAAAATCTGCAAAGCCTCATTTTTGGCTCCTTGTGGAGTTATTTCACCCTGCAATCTTTTCCCTCCTCTTATCTGAAATGTTCCACTCATTATTTTCTGTTTTTATGATTGTTATTATGCCTTCTTTTATTAGGCTGGTTTTTATTATTGTTATTGCTGTTGTTGTTATTACGGTTATTATTACCGTTGTTATTACGGTTGTTATTACTGGTGTAATAGATCTTGCTTTTTTCAAGAGAGTCAATTCCTGTAAGATCCAGTCTGTTTTCTGACAATTCTTTCAGATGGCGGAAAATGACATCATCCGTCACATGTTCTTTATTATAGACATTATAAGACTTCTTCATATTGTTGGCAATAACCTCAATAAGGGCTTCTTTTTCATCACCCGTTTCCAGTTCAATTGCTTTTTCAATCAATTGAAGAATACTTTTTCCGTAAAACTTGAAGTCTCCCTGAAGTTTCGGATATTCCATTCTTTTAGGCTTTTCCGCCAATTGTTCTCTGGTAGGGAACGGATAGGGAGAATCTACATCCAGATCATAATCTGCAAGAATAAAAAGATGGTCCCAAAGTTTATGTTTATAATTTTCTTCGTCGCGAAGTTGTGGGTTTCTCTGACCCATAAAATCGATGATTGCCATAGCCATTTCACTTCTTTCCTCTCTGGAAACAAGTTCTTTACAGCGCTCAACCAACTGTTGTATAATTCTGCCGTATTCGGGCATATGAAGCTGAGTTTTTTGGGTGTTATATTCCATAGTATGCAAATATATGGATTAAAAGAAAAATTGTTTCGAGAAACTTAAAAATTTATGATTTTTTAATGAAAATATAAGATGCGCTTTTTTCTGATTTATTATTAAAAAACAAAACATTTCACTTATGTTTGAGATTTATATTAATAAAATTGTAATTTAGTTGATAGGTTGATAATTAAATTATATCATGAAAAAAACATATTTTCTTCTTTCAGTATTGGCTTTAGCGTTGTTCTCTTCTTGTCAGAATAATGATGAATTTGTCAATAAGACTCCGCAACAGCTGGAGGTCCACAATAAAATTGTAAATGTAACCACTCATGACGGGCGGCCCTTTAGTACCGGAAGCACCTCCGGATCGATGCAGGGCAAATTTACAGCCGGACCGGGAGGCGGAGTGCTTATGCAGGGGTTCTACTGGGATGTTCCCGATGGAGGAAACTGGTGGAACACCGTTAAAGATAAATTAACGGCATGGTCTAATGCCGGAATTGGAGCGGTTTGGCTGCCGCCTGCTTCCAAAGCGCAAAACGGCGCTTATTCCATGGGATATGATCCTACGGATTATTATGATTTTGGAGATTTTAATCAGAACGGAAGCGTAGAAACCCGCTTCGGATCAAGAACCGAACTGGAAGCTTTAATTACTAAAGCACATGCTGAGAATATGCAGGTATATGCTGATATTGTGATTAATCATAACAGTGGCGGACAATCTGAGGCGAATCCTTATACAGGAACCAATACATGGACTAATTTTTCAGGAATTGCTTCGGGAAAATTTCAGAGAAATTATAATGACTTTTATAAAAATGCCTACGGAAATAATGATGAGGGTGCTTTCGGGGGATTCCCGGATTTATGCCATGCCAATCCTCATGTACAGGACTGGCTGTGGGGAAGAGATGATTCGGTGGCTAAATATTATAAAAATGTAATGAAATTTGACGGCTGGAGATTTGATTATGTTAAAGGCTTCGGACCATGGGTCGTGAATACCTGGAATTCCAAAGTAGGAGGTTTTTCCGTGGGAGAATTATGGGATTCCAATGTCAATACTTTAGAATGGTGGGCTAATAATGCCAATAGTTCGGTATTTGATTTTGCAGCCTATTATAAAATGGATGAAGCTTTTGATAACGGAAATCTGAATGCACTGAATGATGATATGATGTGGAAAAGGAATCCGTACAAAGCCGTGACTTTTGTAGCCAATCACGATACGGATATTATTTACAACAAAATGCCGGCATATGCCTATATCCTGACCCACGAAGGTTATCCCACCATCTTTTACAGGGATTATGAAGAATGGCTGAATAAAGAAAGGCTAAATAATCTGATCTGGATCCATAATAATAAAGCGACAGGAACCACTTCAATTTTGTATACTGATAATGATGAATATATTGCAAGACGTAACGGATATAACGGAAATCCCGGACTGGTAGTCTACATCAATACTTCATCAAGCTGGCAGGAACGATGGATTGAAACCAACTGGGCTTCTCAGCAGATTAAGGATTTTACAGGAAGTTCAGGCTGGTACCCTACTACACAGGGAGATAAATGGGTGAAAATTCAGTGTGCCCCGAACAGCTATTCAATATGGTCTTTGAATCAGTAGAAACCTCTGGTTGAAAAATTTATGAATGATAAAACAGAAAACCGGCAGATAATTCTGACGGTTTTTTATTTTATATGGTCTCCCCGAATGAGACAGAAAATTTTTTATACTTTACTTATTTACCGAGTTTTATACCTGAATGAATTTTTTCTTCTGGTGCTGATCCGGTAAGTAGCATTTCTGATTTGCCAGTTTCATCCTGTTTCTGGAGATCATATCATAGATGGTATTGCTTAAAAAAGCCGGTATCAGCTTTCCAATCACAGACAGCCTGTAGATTCCGCCCAGTAAGTCTGCAATTTTAAGGACAGCCTTTGATTTGATGAGATAGTACCGGCCCGGTTTCCAAAGGTACATGGTGTTGAAATCTGTAGTTTTCAGCCCTCTTTCAGACAAAAATTGTTGTCCGAACTCAGATTGCAGTGAAGCGAACATAAATCGGTCTTTTGTATCTCTTTCCAAAATCCACTGTACCCAGAAATTACAGACTCCGCAGTCTCCGTCAAAAAAAACAATATGTTTACCTTCCAGGTCTTTCATAATTTTTATTTGTTAAACATAATATTTCGTTCCGTATCTTCTTTTATTTTCTTAAAATACTTTACCAGTTCCGTACGCTGTTCATCAGAGAGTTTTGCATCCTGATGCCCGATATAGTAGGATTCAAGAGGCATTTCACTTTTTTCAATCATTTCAATGCATTCCTCCAGTTTATGAAGCTGTCTCTTAGGCTCATACACTGCAAAGGTAGAGAAATTAAGTTTCTTTCTGCCTTCATTGATATGATTTTTTACCCACCATGATGCCGGAGAAATATTGGCATACCACGGATACTGAGTTTCATTGGAATGGCAGTCATAGCAAGAAGTGCGGATCATTTTGGCTACAGATTCCGGTGTATTTTTAATTCTCAGAAAATCCATTCCCGGTGTCGGAGCGGGATTGGTTTTATCAATAGGGAAAAACTGGATGATAACGAATGCCACGAGAACAACAATTAATACTTTTTTCATAGCCCTGTTTATTTCTTTAAAGATAAAGATAAATAAATTTTCTGAGAGGGAAGATTCCGTTTTATGAGACGGAAAATTGTTGAGGGATACTGATATTGATGAATGAAAGAAGGGAAAGCTTTCTATAAGGCAGTGAGTTACATTTATTTTTAGCGTTTTGTTTCTATCCTTTAATCTTACGTTGAGTTATTCTAAATAGAGCAGTATATGTCTCAGCGAATTTAAAATTTTACTAACTTAATACCACAATTGTGTCTTTAACTTGGATGCTGTCGAAATGACTTCGTTATAGTTTTTAACTATCATTGAAATTAAAATTAATAGATTGTATTAATTGAATAAGCGTTGTAAGTTTGTCATGTTCTTACAAAAGAGCATTGCTTAAATAGTATTAATCAAAATAAAATAAATAAACGACAATGGAAAAAGATTTGAATGACATCAGTAAATGCCCGTTTCACAACGGGACAATGAAAAAGAATAATGTAGCCGGTGGTGGTACCCAAAATCAGGATTGGTGGCCTGATCAGCTAAGAGTAGATATGCTGCGTCAACATTCATCACTGTCTAACCCTATGGATAAAGACTTTGATTATGCAGAAGCATTTAAAAAACTCGATCTTGAGGCGGTAAAAAAAGACCTTCATGCATTAATGACGGATTCTCAGGATTGGTGGCCGGCAGATTTTGGGCATTATGGTCCTCTGTTTATCCGTATGGCGTGGCATAGTGCAGGAACATATCGTGTAGGAGACGGAAGAGGCGGAGCAGGAGCAGGCCAGCAGCGTTTTGCCCCTTTAAACAGCTGGCCGGATAACGTGAGCCTGGATAAGGCAAGAAGGTTATTATGGCCGATCAAACAAAAATACGGAAGAAATATATCCTGGGCTGACCTTTTGATTCTTACCGGAAATATGGCACTGGAATCCATGGGATTCAAAACTTTTGGATTTGCAGGAGGTCGTGAAGATGTCTGGGAACCGGATATGGATGTATACTGGGGCGCTGAAAAAACATGGCTGGGCGGAGATATTCGCTATGCACACGGTTCTGAAGGAGTCGTAGAAAATCATGCGGTACTTCCTACTGATGATAATGCTGACGGAGATATCCACTCAAGAAACCTTGAAAAACCATTGGCCGCAGTACAAATGGGCTTGATTTATGTAAACCCGGAAGGGCCGGACGGAAATCCGGATCCGATTGCAGCCGCTAAAGATATTCGCGATACTTTCGGACGTATGGCAATGAATGATGAGGAAACTGTAGCTTTGATCGCAGGAGGACATACTTTCGGAAAAACCCATGGTGCCGGTCCTGCAGATCATGTAGGTAAAGAGCCGGAAGGAGCCGGAATTGAACTGCAGGGATTAGGATGGGCAAGTACTTATAAATCAGGAAGCGGAAGAGATGCGATCTCCAGCGGACTGGAAGTAACCTGGACAGAAACTCCAACCCAGTGGAGCAATTATTTCTTTAAAAATCTTTTTGAAAATGAATGGGAACTGACAAAAAGTCCTGCCGGAGCTCACCAATGGGTAGCAATAGACGGTGCAGACATTATTCCCGACGCATTTGACTCTTCTAAAAAGCATAAACCGACCATGCTTACCACAGACCTTTCATTAAAGCTGGACCCTGTTTATGAAAAAATTTCAAGACATTTTTATGAAAATCCCGATACTTTTGCAGATGCATTTGCAAGAGCGTGGTTTAAACTGACCCACAGAGATATGGGACCCCGTGCCCGTTACCTTGGACCGGATGTTCCACAGGAAGAATTAATCTGGCAGGACCCTATTCCTGAAGTAAATCATGAACTGATTGACGGAAATGATACTGAAAATCTTAAAGCTAAAATTTTAGATTCTGGATTGAGTATTTCCGAACTGGTATCTACAGCTTGGGCTTCTGCTTCTACTTTCAGAGGAAGTGATAAGAGAGGCGGAGCCAACGGAGCGAGAATAAGACTGGAGCCTCAGAAAAACTGGGAAGTCAATAACCCTGCACAGTTACAGAAAGTGTTGGGAGTACTGGAAGAAATTCAGAAAGAATTTAACAATGCGCAGATCGGCGGTAAGAAGGTATCACTGGCTGATATTATTGTACTGGCAGGTTCGGCAGCAGTGGAAAAAGCGGCAAAAAATGCAGGCCATGATGTTAAAGTGTCATTTGCTCCGGGTAGAATGGATGCTTCTCAGGAACAGACGGATATAGAATCTATGGGATATCTTGAACCGATTGCCGATGGATTCCGCAATTATCTGAAAAGAAAATTCTCAGTATCCACAGAAGCTTTACTCATAGACAAAGCCCAGCTGTTAACACTTACAGCTCCTGAACTTAGTGTATTGGTAGGAGGAATGCGTGCTTTGGATACCAATTTTGACAGTTCAAAACACGGGGTATTTACCAGTCGTCCGGGAGCTCTTACCAACGATTTCTTCGTGAATCTTCTGGATATGGGAACCCAGTGGAAAGCCCTTTCGGATGATCAGGAATTGTATATGGGAAGTGACCGGTCAACCGGTCAGCCAAAATGGACAGCTACCCGTGCAGATCTTGTCTTCGGTTCCAATTCTGAACTGAGAGCCGTAGCCGAAGTATACGGAAGCGCCGATGCACAAGATAAATTTGTGAATGATTTCGTAGCAGCATGGACGAAAGTGATGAATCTGGATAGATTTGATTTAGCTTAAAATCCTCATAACTATAATAAAAGAGAAAGACAGCATCGCCGCTGTCTTTCTTGATTCTAATATATATATTTATGATTATTTCTCTTTTGCCGTATATTTTCTGATAATATACAGCCAGGGGATGAGAACAATGATAAAAAGAATGATAAGTAAAATTATTCTTCTTACATGATTAGGTTTTTTAGCAGGGTAAAGATAAAGATCTTTTGCTTTGTAATACCAAAGTGAAATTTTTTCATTGGCAGAATAAGTTTGACAGCTTTCATAATCAATCTTTATATAGTAAAGCTTATTATTTTCTTTTATTTGAATGCTTGATACAAGTCTTCTATAGGGCCGGCAATTAACGGAAGAAATTGTTTTCTCCACTAAAACGCCGTATTGAATAGTATGTTGATATTGTACCCATAAAAAAACAGCGTATACAATTCCGGCGAATATTAGCAGGAGACTATATAACTGATAGGGGTAATAATATTTGTTTTTCACGCCGGTCTCTGAAAATTAATAATGCCTGATTTGTACACTGGATACTCCGGATATTTTTATTTTTTTACCCATTTTTTTCAATAGCCCGGTGGTCAGGTTTCTTTTAAATAGAGTGGCATCTCCGCTTACGGAATTGGTAGCAATTAAGAATTTTCCGGTAGAGTCTATTGTAAATACTCTCGGATGTTTCCCTTTTGTGGACTGATACCCTACAGTTGTTAACTGACCATTATTCTGAATGGAAAATATGGCGATATTGTTTTCAGCTCCGCGGTTGGACGCATATAAAAAACGGCCGTCAGGAGAAATATGAATATCTGAGCTTTCAAAGTTCTCTTTAAGTTTTTCGGGATGGGTATCTGTTCTCTGAATGGGGGTTAATTTTCCGTTTTCATATCGATAGGCACTTACCGTTCCGCCCATTTCCTCAATGCAATAGGCGTACTTACCATTCGGGTGGAAAGTGAAATGTCTTGGGCCGCTTCCGGGTACAGTTTGCGTGAATGGAACTTCAGCAGGCTGCAGTGGCTTTTCATTTTTACTCTTAAATTGGTAGGCTCTGATTTTATCCGCTCCTAAATCCGGCAGAAATATATAATTAAAATCCGGAGAAAAAACAGTTGAATGAATATGGGAACGTTCCTGCCTGTCCGGATTTATGCTCCCTTCTGAAAATTGGAAATTCTGAACAGCAGGCTGTATCATACCGTTTTCTGAAAGAGGGTATACCGAAACACTTCCTTCCGTATAATTCCCGTTAATCAGCCATTTTCCGTTTTGATGAACTGTCAGATACACCGGATTTTCGCCACCGCTTTTCTGACTGTTGATAAAACGGAGGGTCTTTTTTTCAGGGTTGAATTCAAAACTGCTTACGCTTCCTGAGTTTTTTGTTTTACTTTCAGTACAGGAATACACATATTTTCCATCCGGAGATAAGGTAAGAAATGAAGGGTTTAAAATTCCTGAAACAGAAGTTAGTTTGCTCAGCTTTCCTTTAATGGTATCCAGTTGGTATACATGAATTCCTTCAGTCGCTTTATCGCGGTTAAAAGAACCAAAAAATGCATAGGTATGTTGTGAATAGAGTTGTATACAGGCTAAAATGATAGCGGTCAGGCTCAGTGTCTTTTTCAATGGTAGATATGTTTTTAGGGTAATAAATGCAGGTGCAGACAAATGTACATATTTAAATTCCCTGTTTCCTAACAAAACTCCGGGATCTTATGAAGTGCCTTCTAAGTAAATACTAAGGAAATTGGATATTTACTGAGTGAGTACAAAAAGCAGATCATTTTCGACCTGCTTTTTTTAGATACGACTTATTCTGTCGCTTTACCGCAATACCTTTGTATGGGTACAGATCCATATTAAATTAAAGTAATAAGCCTTTTTGTTGTGGAGTAAAAAGAATATTTTTGCACCCCGAATAAACGAGTAATAATAATTTAAATTAAACACTGATATGAAAAAACTCTACATGGGTGCATTCTTCTTATGCGTCATCCCGTCGTTGCGTGCTCAGGACGTGGTCTGGCAGAAAGATATCCAATCTTCTACCCAGGATTTTCTAAGCCAGGTAACCACGACTTTGGATCAGCAATATCTGATTACAGGAAGTGC
>NZ_JAFAJM010000024.1 GCF_019236175.1 Chryseobacterium sp. | reverse complement strand
TCACTTTAAAACAACGAAGTAAGTCAAACAAAAATATAAATGGTTTCTTAGCTCAGTTGGTAGAGCAATGGATTGAAAATCCATGTGTCCCTGGTTCGATTCCTGGAGAAACCACTTGAAAACCTCTGATTAGTCAGAGGTTTTTTTTATTATTATACGTTAAGTTGTCTTCTGTGCCCGCGATGGTTCGTTAATAAAAAAACAAACTCCCTCAATACAATGATTGAAGGAGTTCTTATTTTAAAAGGTAATCAATATTCTGATATTATTTTCCGATGATTGACTTCAGGTCTTCAATCTCTTTGTTTTGAGAGATGACATAGAGTGTTAATTCTTCGATTTTCTGAAGGAGTTTCATTTGTAAATCTCCTAAGTTAACTCCGTCTTCTGACATTCTTTCTGCTGAAGGGATTTCCGGAAGGTGTTTATTCTCTCTCACGAAAGCTTCCAGTTCCTGAATAGTGGGCATCACATAATCCGGTCTGATCTCAGACTGCCCGTCGAAATATTTCTGGAAAACATAATCTGCGGGAACATTGGTATCCACAATAACATCTTCTGCATGGATCTTTCCTTTTACGGTAAGCTTCTGGTCCGGATTTTGCGTCCCGATTCCGACATGGCCTGAATCTCTGTTTAAAATTAAATTGTTTCCAAGAGGATTGATGTACAATGGTGCTGATCCGTGTCCCTGAATCCAGCTGTATCTATCGGTATATCCCAATCTTAAATTGATCTGCGTAGGATCTCCCAACATCAAGGTCCCCTGACTGTCGGGAGCCAAATATCCGGAAACGATGTTCATCTTTGCCGCCGGTGTTTCAGTTCCAACTCCCACATTTCCGGATCCTTTAATAATAAAAGGTACGCTGTTGCTTCCGCCAATATCTCTGACTCTAAAGTAATGGCTCTTAGCGGCATTCTGAGGGTCTCCAAATGATCCGACATCAACAGTCATGGCATCGATAGGATCTGAGCTCGGATCATGTAAGATATGCAACTTTGCTTTTGGCAAGGCAGTCCCTACTCCAAGGTTATTATTATAATGGATATAATGAATTCTTTGCCCTGTAAGCGGCTGAGTATAGACTTGTGAAAATTTCACATCATTAAGATCCTGTGTATCAAGCGGGCTGTGATAAGTAATTCTGACATCATATACGTTTCCTGCATAATGGGTATGATAAATCGTTATTTTAAATTGATTAATAGCTGTATCCCAGACAACATCTCCGATATAAATATGATTAACAATAAGTCCGCCAGCTTCTACAATTCTGGAACTGGGCGTATACCATACTCCGTTATCCGGATTGAATCCAATCTCAAATTGTTTCTTGATATTTCCAACGCTATTGACGTAATTCCACGTTCCTACAATTTCTATTTCAAGCCTGCCGGACATTCCCCTGTTTCCTAACAGAATATCTACAGCCTGGTCACCTACCACATGGGGAAATTCCAGGGGACCTAGTCTTTTTTCATAGTAATTCTTAGGAAACAGCTGTGGATCTTCCAGACTGGCAAAGCTGTCTATTACGTCACCAAACTGAGCCTCTGTAGGTCTTTTGCCTGCTTTAAAATATTCTTTTAATTCTGTATTAGTTTTTTTTGCCATGATTAATTAAGTTTTGAATCCATTTCTTTTTTCAAAGAGATGATGTAAAGAGTTAATTCTTCGATTTTCTGAAGCATTTTCATTTGCATTTCTCCCAGATTCACCCCGTCCTGTGACATTTCTTTTGCAGAAGGGAGCTCAGGAAGATGTTTGTTTTCTCTCACGAAATCTTCCAGTTCATGGATAGTGGGCATCTGATAATCCGGTCTGATCTCAGACTGCCCGTCGAAATATTTCTGGAAAACATAATCTGCGGGAACATTGGTATCCACAATAACATCTTCTGCATGGATCTTTCCTTTTACGGTAAGCTTCTGATCGGGGTTTTGGGTTCCTATTCCTACATTACCGGAAACATACATCTGACCGTCATGTCTTAATGAGAAAGTCACATCTTCAGTTCCGGTCCCATTGATAACGTTTTTCATAAAATACCTGTCCGGATTTCTCAGATGGTTGGTTCTCAGCTGAAAATTGCTGGTCCCTGCTTCTCTTCCGTCGTAAACCGTCAGTTTGGATTCTTTAATATAGTCTATTCCAATCCCTACATTTCCGGTAGGATGTACTTTCAATCTTGTCTGTGCATCGGTTACAAGATTGATTCCGCCGTGGACACCTCCGCTGATATTATTGACCAAATTAAAGTCACCATAAGAACCGTATCTGAAATTGGTTCCGGTATAAAAAGAGTTCAGTTCAAGATCAGCTGTGGAATGATACTTCAACTGCACAATATTACTTCCGCCGGCTGCCTCACTTCTGTCAAACAAGCCACCAACCACATTGGAGTGTCCCTGGTTTTTCGGTGCTTTCACATGCAGACTGGTTTCCGGTAAGGGAGTCCCGATTCCGAGACTATCATTATAATTCACGAAATGCTTAGTCTGTCCGGAAAGCGGGTTTACATAAATATCTGAAACCGATGCTTTCTCCAGGAAAACAGTCGTGTTGGAATGCTGTACAACCCTTATTCCATAAGTATTTCCTGTAGAACGGGTATGATAGATCGTCAATTTATACTGAGTAAGTGCCGAATCCCATACCACATCTCCGATGTAAATATGATTCACAATGGGTCCTGACGCCTCAATAATCCTTGATACCGGAGCATTCCAGATACCATTATCCGTATTGGCGCCCATAATAATCTGTTTTCTGATAATTCCCACCGTATTTTCATTATTGTAAGCTCCTACGATCTGAATTTCCATATTTCCGTTCACCCGGTTATTTCCAAATAAGATATCTACAGCCATATTAGCCTGCAAATGAGGAAATCGGATACTAAAATCTTTATGCTTATAATTGGCCGGAAAGATTTCAGGATTATCTAAATGTACATAACTGTCAATTAAATCACCAAACTGAATTTCAGTAGGTCTTTTCCCGGCTTTAAAATAGCCTTTGAGCTCTGTCCCTGTTTTTTTTGCCATAATTAATTGGGTTTTGAATCAATCTCTTTTTTCAGAGAGATCATATACAATGTTAATTCTTCAATTTTCTGAAGGAGTTTAATCTGGAACTCTCCTATTGAAAGTCCGCTTTCTGTCATTTCCTTTGCTGATGGAATTTCAGGAAGATGATTCTTCTCCGTAATGAACTTTTCAAGATCCCCGATTTCTCTCAGATGATAATCTGGGGCAAAAACATGATCTGCTGTAGGAGTAGTAGAAACCACAAAATCCTTAGCTTCTACTTTTCCCTGAAAAGCAGCGTTACCATTTCTGTTAATCGTCAACTGTCTTCCGCCACTATAAGTTCCTGATGAAACCACAAAAAGATCCGGCCCGGCATTTCCATAAAACCAGTTGTTGGAGCCATCGGATAATCTGGTCTGAACTCCCTGAACATATCCACCGTAGTCAACACTTCTATCAAGAAACAGTACCGGTGAATAGTCATAGACTCTCTGGCTTCTGGACTTTACTTCTCCGTATGATTCAACATCTCCTACAAATGTGCTATGCTTATTTTCAGGATTAAATGAAGCAATCATATTTTCATATTTACCGATGTAGTACTGATAAATCTGATTCTGCTCTCCTACAGCTCCAAAGCCCCCTGCATTTTGAGTTCCGTCTGAAGAAATAAAAAAATATCCCCTTGCCCACATGGTATCATATCCTCTGATTCCGATACCTCCTGCAACAGGAGACTCAGCATCTAATAATATTTTTCCCTGAATATCCAGCGAAGCACCAGGGTTTTTGGTTTTAATTCCCACATTTTCATTGTAGTGAACATAATGCTTTTTCTGTCCTGTAAGTGCATTGGTATACACCTCTGAAAGAACGGCTTTATCTGCCATAGCGGTTGTGGTGGAATGATGCACCAGTCTTACAGCATATTCATTCCCCTGAGAATTGGTATGATAAATGGTTATTTTATACTGTTTAACAGCATCATCCCAGACAATATCACCGATATAAATATTATCAATGATTTCACCTGAAGCCTCTATGATCCTTGATACCGGAGGTCTCCAGACATTGTTATTGTTAAAAGCACCTATTACAATCTGTTTTTTTATGGTGCCTACACTGTTTTGATAATTATAGAAACCGGCAACTTCAATTTCCAGCCAGCCATGAATAATACCATTCCCAAGCAGCACATCGATAGCCTGATCTGCTACCTGATTGGGGAATACGAATTTAAAATTACTTTTCTCTTTATAATGGGGTGAAAATACGTTCGGATCTTCCAGACTGGCAAAGCTGTCCATTAGGTCACCAAACTGACTTTCAGTAGGTCTTTTTCCGGCTTTAAAATATTCTTTTAAAGCTTCAATTGTTTTTTTTGCCATGATTAGTTTGCTTTTAGAACATCAATCTCTTTTTTCATGGAGATCATATACAATGTTAATTCTTCAATTTTCTGAAGCAGTTTGATCTGAAAATCGCCTACAGACAGTCCACTGTCTGTCATTTCTTGGGCAGAAGGAATTTCAGGAAGATGGCTTTTTTCAGTAATAAATTTTTCAAGATCACCCATATCCCTTAAATTATAATCTGCTGCAAACACATGATCCGCAGTAGGGGTTGCAGTAATCACTACATCTTTCGCTTCAATCTTACCATATAAAGCCATATTTCCGGCATCTGATAAAAATAATTTTGGTCCATATGCTCCATCTACAGAGTAATTCCAGAACTGTAAACCATTACCATATCCGCCGGTCATATTATAAATAGCCCATTGATGAGCGGTGCCGGCTGCCGTTTTGTTTGGATTCTGTAAAAAGAAAGCTCCACCTTCATTGCTGGCTACCTGTGATACAATTGATCCTCTTACATCGAGTTTTTGTTGTGGGCTCTCTGTACCGATTCCTACATTTCCATTCGGACTAATTCTCATGAGTTCTGCCATATCTACCGGCAGATCTAAAGCAGTCTGTTTATAGCCTGAACTCAAAAACTTAATTCCTTCGTATCCTGCAACGACTGCTGTATTGAAGCGGGGGAAAACACCACTGGATGACAACCATTTTAAACCGGTATAAGGGTCAGCTTTTACTCCATAACTCATATAAGTTTCTGCGCTGCTTCTTAATGATCCCCAGTTATTGACCGAACCGTCTTCATAACGGATTGCCATTGCTGTATTTCCCTGTGTGCCGTCACCGTTTCCGGCAAAAACAGTTCCTCTGACGTCCAGTTTAGTTTTGGGAGCTTCGGTTCCAATTCCGATATTTCCCTCTTTATTAACTTTTAGCGCAACTTTGGCACTTTCACTGGACGTCAGGTTTCCTACCCAAAGATTCCATTCATTGGTCATAGGTTGAAGAGGAAGAGATGTAGGGTTGTTTCCTCTGACATCCAAGGCAGTCCATGCATCATTTTTATTAACAGATCGGATTTTAATGAAAACCTTCAGAGCCTGATCTGCGACACCAAACGTCTGAACTGCCCTGATACGGAATCTGTTTATTGCTCCGTTCACATCGATCGTAAAATTATAACTTGAATTGCCATCAACATAATTGTTTTCATTGACAGTACCACATTCTCTCCAGGTGTTTGGATTGGCATGCGAAACTGCTGCAATATGTGTTGCCGCAGCTGCAATATTTCCTCTGGTATAGGTAATTGATATCTCGTAATATCCACCTGCTCCCACACTTGCCGGAGCAAATTGTAAAAATTCCACATAATCCCCTACCTGAAAACCGCCCGGAAATTCCACACTGGTTACATACTCTGATGACTCATCCTTATGTACATAACTGTCTATTAAATCACCAAACTGACTCTCAGTCGGCCTTTTTCCGGCTTTGAAATATTCTTTTAATTCTGTAATTATTTTTTTTGCCATGATTATTTTGATTTTAAAACATTAACCTCCTTTTTTATGGAGATCATGTAAAGTGTTAATTCTTCAATTTTCTGAAGCATTTTCATTTGTAAATCTGCTACAGAAAGTCCGTTTTCAGTCATTTCCTGTGCTGAAGGAATTTCCGGAAGATGTTTATTTTCTCTGACGAAAGATTCCAGGTCTTCAATATCAAGCATTTGATATTCAGGTCTGATGGAAGACTGGCCGTCAAAATATTTCTGGAAAACATAATCTGCAGGAACATTTGTATCAACGATCACGTCTTCCGCATGGATTTTCCCTTTTACCGTAAGTTTCTGATCAGGATTTTGAGTTCCTATACCCACATTTCCGCCCGGAGCGATTCTCATCAGTTCAGACATCACAACCGATGCATTCTGCGGGACTTGCTGATAAGTGGAAGATAAGAATCTGATCCCTTCATTACCTGCAGTTACTGCTGTTCTTACACTTGGATAAGAGCTACTACTGGACACCCATCCTGAAGCGACTTTGTTATCCGCTTTGGCGCCAAAGCTCATATAGGTTTCCGCACTACTTCGTAATGATCCCCAGTTATTGACCGAACCATCCTCATACCGGATGGAAAAGGCATTAATCCCGTCTGTTGCATGGGTATTACCGGCAAGAATATTTCCCCAGATGTCTAATTTAGCTCTTGGATCCTCCGTTCCAATCCCTATATTTCCTCCAGGTCTGATGGTCATCTGAACTTTTTGGCTTGTGACTAAATTAATAGCACCAAAGTTCAGGTCATAAGAATTGTCATTTTCGATATTAAAATCGAAATAATTGCCATACCTTTTTCCAAGGCCTGAAAATCCGGAGTTCAATTCTAAATTAGCTTTATTGTGGTAAGAAAGACTTACGACATTACTTCCGCCCGTTGCTCCGTTCATCGTAAACTTGGCCATGGTAGAGTTTTGATTTAACACGTTTTCCTGTACTACATTCAGTTTTACTTCAGGTTTCGTTGTTCCAATACCTACATTCCCGTCTTTATTAACTTTTAACCCTACTTTAGCACTTCCATCGGACCTGAGATCTCCTACCCATAGATTCCATTCATTACTCATGGGCTGAAAAGGAACTGCTGCAGTAGTATTTCCCCTGTTATTTAATGCAGTCCAGTTATCATTTTTATTGATGGATCGTACTTTAATGAAAACTTTCAGGGTTTGATTAGGATCACCATACGTCTGAACTGCTCTGATACGGAATCTGCACGCTCCGCCATTCAGATCTACTGTCAGGTTATTATTGTCAGAACCATCCACATAATTATTCTTGTTGATTGTTCCGCACTCTTTCCATACATCCGGATTTGCATGAGAAATCGCTGCAATATGAGTAGCTGCACTGGCTGTATTATTTCGGGTATAAACGATAGAGATCTCAAAAAATCCACCGGCCCGGGCGCTGGATGGCTCTACCTGTAAAAATTCGATATAGTCTCCGACCTGATAATCTGTAGGAAATTCTACAGTAGCAGTATACTCTGATAAATCATCGAGATGCACATAACTGTCTATCAAGTCATTAAACTGACTTTCCGTTGGTCTTTTCCCGGCTTTGAAATATTCTTTCAATGCCGCTATTGTTTTTTTTGCCATAATTATTTTGATTTTAAAAGATCAATTTCCTGATCCAGTGAGATGATATAAAGTGAAAGTTCTTCGATTTTCTGGAGAAGCTTTATCTGAAAATCTGCTACTGAAAGCCCATTATCCGTCATTTCTTTTGCGGAAGGAATTTCAGGGAGATGCTTATTTTCATTAATAAATTTTCCAAGATCTTTGATTCCTCTTAAGTTGTAGTCGGATGCAAAAACATAATCAGCGGTAGGGGTAGCTGTGATCACCACATCTTTTGCCTCCAGTTTACCATAGATAGCAACATTACCACTTTCTTTCCAGCTCAGAACATTGAATTCAATATCATTCTTCTTAATCCCCAACGCACCTCCTGTCCAGCCGGAAAGGAAAGGCCCATCCAGTAAAGAGTTATCACTGTTAGTCCTCTTATATTTCAGACTGTGAGATGAATCATTCCCGCCGAACTGGATAGGAAATCCTGCAGCCACTGTGATTCCTCCGAAAACATCCAATTTTGCCTGAGGAGTTGCGGTTCCGATCCCTACATTTCCGTTATCGGCAATAGTCATTCTGGAACCGTAATTAGTTCCATCGGCAGAATAACTCCAAAACTGCAGCCCATCGCCATACCCACCGGTCATATTATAGATGGCCCATTGATGAGCAGTACCAGGCGCTGTTTTTTTGTGGTTCTGAAAAAAAATTGATCCTCCTTCATTACTGGCGGCCTGAGATACAATTGATCCGTTCACATCAAGCTTTTGTTGCGGGTTTACTGTACCGATTCCGACATTTCCATTGGGAACAATTCTCATCAGTTCAGACATAGCAACCGGCGACTCCTGAGGAACTTTCTCATAAGCGGAGGACAGGAATCTGATCCCGTCATTTCCTGCTGTAACTGCTGTTTTATAACTGGAATAAGACCCGGAACCTGACAACCAGCCATAAGCCGTTGTATTATCTGCTTTAGCGCCGTAACTCATATACGTTTCGGCACCACTTCTCAATGATCCCCAGTTATTAACAGAGCCTTTTTCGTAACGGATTGAAAATGCATTAATCCCTTCCGTAGCATCACTTCTTCCGGCAAGAACATTGCCCCAGACATCCAGCTTAGATCTCGGGTCTGCTGTTCCGATCCCCACATTATCATTATAATGTACGGAATGCCTTCTTTGCTCAACAAATGGTTTTACGTATATATCCGAAAGTCTGGCCTGATCTATAAATGCTTTGTCGTAAGAAAACTGTTTGATTCTTATGGCATAAGGGTTTTTATTGGTACTTGTGTGGTAAATAGTCAGTTTATATTCATTTCTTGATGAATCCCATACAATGTCTCCGATATAAATATTATCTAAAATCGTTCCCGCTGCTTCTACAATTCTTGCTGTAGTGGGATACCAGATGTACCCATCAGGATTAATTCCGACCTCAAATTGTTTTTTTATAATACCCACACTTGACTGATTGGCAAATGTACCTGTCATTTCAATTTCCACACTTCCGTTCAGATAGGTATTCCCCAAAAGGACATCTACTGCCAGATCTCCCTGTTGATGAGGAAATTCAACATACAGATCTTTATATTTATAATTATCCGGGAAAATAGTTTTATCATCCAAATTGGCATAACTGTCTATAAGATCACCAAACTGATTTTCAGTAGGTCTCTTTCCGGCTTTGAAATATTCTTTTAATGCTGCAATAGCTTTTTTTGCCATGATTTTTTGTTTTTTTATGATAAGTTCCCCCTTTCCCTTCCGGTAAGGAGGAACTGTTCAGTTTAATTAATTGTTATAAAAATTGAATTAAGGTCTTACAATGAAAGTACCCTGTACGATCATTCCGTCTGTTCCGTCATGAGAGATTCCTCCGATATCCGTCCATGTTTCTTCTTTATAGATGGTAAGAATTTTTTCTTCGGTACTTAGCATATTAGATGTATTCTGAGCTACTATTTTAAAGTGATGGTAGAGCATATTTCCGTCTGAATCTTTAATTTTCATAGGATCCATTCCTAATTTTTCTACAGGAAGGAAAAACTCATTTCCGGTCATATCAAATGTTTCTTTAAATAACCATTCATCAGTGTTGGTAGTAGGGTTATTAGCAAATACATACAGATTGGCTTTTGAAATATCTTTCCCATCGGTATCAATTCTGGCCATCTCTTTCCAGTTCCCTGAAGGGCTCATTTTATAAAGATGATATTTACCTTTATAACATACCTGCTCCCAGGATAAAATCACCCAGTTGATAACATCGGAAGTTACCGGTTCGGAATGATAGCTCAATACAGGTGTCGGAGGATTGTAATTTTCCACCAATGTAGATACTGTAATTTTCGATGGCAATGAAGGCGCTTCCTCTTCAACAACCTGTGATGCAGGAGGTGTGACAGCGTAATCCATTGTATTGTATTCTACTTTTCTCGAAACTACCACTCTGTAGAAAAGAGCATCACCATAAGGCTTATCATCCATATCTTCAAACTCATCGTAAACTACCCATGAATTATTGGCCGTATCAATCTCCACATCCGCAATATTAACAGTTTTAATGTGTTTCATACTTAAGATTGATTCGGCATCCAGTCTATTGGTTGATCTGTAAACCGAAATTGTATTGATTTTATGTACATCTGTATAAGAATTGACCTCAATTCTTACTTTTGTAGAAATTCCTAAGGATACATTCTCTACGATCGGCAGTAAACTTAAAATCTTAGGTGGTTCGGCCGGATTTGTGTTGACCAGCTTAATCGGTCCCAGGAAAGTACTGAATTCTCCCATCTGCATCTGATTTCCTAATTCCCTTACTCCGTAGAAGTAGAAGTTATCGGAAGCACCATCCAGTGTGAAATCCGTGAACAATGTTGAATGATTGGGTGATGAACTGTATATCGCAGCCATAGGAGCCATATCAAAATCCTGATGAGTAGGAGGTAATAAGTATCCTGAAGCATCACGGATATTCTGCTTTTTATTTTTCGGCCTGTGTCCTAACATACTTGAGTAGTCCATATTTTTGATGTGCTGATAGATCATCGGAACCTCTGTTAAAGGCAGGAAGCAATTGAAAATCCTTTCTTTAATAAAATGTCCGAGACGCAATTCATCAGCCTGATTCGGAACTGCCTTAATAA
The DNA here is from genome assembly GCF_019236175.1 of Chryseobacterium sp. GTDB lineage: Bacteria > Bacteroidota > Bacteroidia > Flavobacteriales > Weeksellaceae > Chryseobacterium. The sequence continues at coordinate 346,734 of NZ_JAFAJM010000024.1, read as the reverse complement.
CAATCTGGTTGATCAGATATTCACCATTTTTCCATTTTGTTTCATCCAGTGGCTGAGAATACGGATTCTGTCCCAAAGTCAGTTTAAAATGATCATTATGTGCTTTAATAAAGGCATTAATGGCAAGCAAGAAATCTTCACTATCCGGAATCGGCATCGTATATCTCAGTTCTCCTACATCCGGAAACTCAGTATATTCTGTGCTTACGGGGTTGGTTAGCATATCGAAATCCATAAAATTGATCCAACGGTCATTAAAGAATACTTCATCTGTGCCTCCCAATTCGTTCAGTCTTGCCATAATTTCCCGAACAGTACCCGGACGGTATAATGCTCCCATCAACAAAGCGTTGTTAGCTCTGAAAAACTGTACAGAATATGGCTTATGGGTATATTCGGTAATAAAGCTGTACGTAGACTTACCAAATTTATCGGGTCTGGTTGCGTATTTTGATCCTGTAGGCTGTTTAGGCTGTTTAGGAGCAATAATTTTATTGGCAAACATTATAGCCAGAACTCCAAATTTTGACTTGTATTTAGCACCTTGCATATCCAGGGTATCATTATCTACACTTCGTAATCCGAATACCGAATATCTTACGTCTTCATCATCTCCCGGCAAAATGGCATCCTGAGTCAGGTTATTGGCTATATTTTTATAAAGGAGTACTTTATAAGAAGGGTAATAATTGATCATAAGATCTGTTCCTACGACAGGGTCAGAATCTTTCACTGAATAAACTCCGCTTGGCACCTGGAACTCAGGCTGATGATTAGCATCTTCTTCAATAATAAAATTCTCATCATAGATGTACAGTACCAGATCATTATTGGTCCCAATATTTTCTGTTCTCACAATTTTGAAAACCGATCTTCCTTCTACAGGATTTCCATTATTATAATCTTTGTTGGTGAACATTCTTACAATACCATTCTGCCATTCTACAGAATGAGATCCGGCATTAAACTGTGAATGCTGGGCCATTTTAAATCCTGGGAATGTAATTTTATAAACACCTTTATGTACAAGAGGTTTATTCGGATAGTCGATTACTGTTCCCTGGCTGTTCTGGTAGACGGTAAGTTCTTCAAAATGTTTGTTGACTCTGGCTGTTTTCCAGAACCCTCTGCTCTTTTCAAGGTATCTTTGTGTTCCTCCATTAGCTAATGGAGTTTCAATAACTTCTCTGTGAACGGTCCAATCATTAGTACCGATTTTCACCTTTAGTGAATTCGGATTTTTAACACCCCATGTTGGAGTATTCTGCATATTTTCTGTAACATTGAATACTCCTTCTGTAGCAGGATTAATGACAGGCAATGTTAAGCTTGTCTGATCAATCAATGGAGTTGTCCCTGCGATTATAGCTTCACTGGCCGCTTTTTTAAATACGGTAAAATGAAGACCTGTCGGAGTCTGATCGATTCCGTTGATGATATAGCTGTCAGAATCCATCAGGAAAATTCCGCCGATATAATCGCTTACTGTAGTTCCTGCAGGAATTTCAGATTTTAAGGTCTGTGTCGGGATTGAAGGTTGTGTAACCCCATTGTTCTGAGCACCTGATCCCGGAACCGAATAATTTCTGGTTTTAATGATTGCCATCAGTTGATTCGTGTGAGGCAGAACCTCGTAAGCCTGAGCAGAAATAATCTTAGGGGTATAATTTCTGTAGAATATTTCCACATCATCTGCAAAGACTTCTTTATTATCAGGGAACAAGCTTTCAGGATCCTGTACATAAGTACTGGTTGAAATTGCAGAATCAAACGGGATTGAGTACCCAATCATATCCTGATAAATATGATAATCATAGGCAAGCCTTACCAATGTTTTATCATCATCCGTAATTGCTTTTAAACGTTCCTGTTCATTTTGAGTGGTAAATGTCAACGGATATTCTTTCTGAATATTAAATGCATTGGTTCCCGAAGGAGGCAACAGTCTGTTGGCAGGTTTGATATCGGTATCAATTGAAAGTTCTTTTTCTCCATTTTGAGCTCTTGAGAACCAGTTGATTCCATATCCTTTGTAAAAATATGTTCCGCTTTTATCCTGTCTATGCATATACAGCGGAGTATAGCCATCCGGAATCTGAATCGGAAGTGTTTCAAAAGAATCACTTGCAGAATCTATATTCAGGTATTGAGGATCATGGCATAATTCAGGTTTTGTCCAGATATAGCTGTCTGCTTCCCCCGGTTTTACCAGTCTGGATTCAAGTCCGGCATATACTGGGTTGGTGAATGAAGACGCATCAAACTTATAACTGGAATCAAAGAACGTTGGGTTTACCTGAAAGTCTGGAATCTGATTATTATAGATACTGATATATCTGTATTTACCATCATGAGAATATCCTTCACTGTTATACAGATTAGCAGAATTAGGATTGGTTCCTTCCATTCCTTTTGCAAGTTTAAGAAGATCTACAGGAAGTGACAATCTTTCAATTTCCGTTGACACCGGTAATGACATGGATAATAGCTGGTAAGTTTTATCAGAACTGTTAATATCCAGGTTTTTATTTGTAAAATACTCTGCAATGTAAATGAATTCTTTTCCTTCAACATCAGTATTAATATCCAGGTAGCCTAATCCTAACATCCTTGCTACGTGATAATCCAGAGATGCAATATTCAGAATGTCCAGGTTGGAAACTTCCGTCTGCCCATCCTGTACAGGATCTGTACTGATGACAACATTAGGGTCATTCTGTCCTGCTCCAAGGTTAAGATCAAGGGTTTCGTTTGCTTTTGGATTCTGCTGAGCATTACTTAAACTCACATAATTTTTGACAACGGTAAGAATATCCCTGTCTAGTGGACCTTGCGATGCGTGTTCCCATTTTGCTTTATAATTCTCAGTATTGACAAAAGCTTTATCATTATATCTAAGCCATGCTCCATGTACAGGATTGGAATCCGGAAGAGGATCCAGTCTGTTGAACACTTCGTTAGTATCGGATGTCAGAGAAAACTCTCCCATTAATTTCCAGGCCTGAGACTGGTTGGTATTGATGATAAAATCTGAATAAAACTCAAAATTAACCGCCGTAACAAAACCGGTAATTGCCTTAAAACGAATTGTTTTTCCGTTTTCAGCATTAAAATAATTGGAACCTGCTTCAAGTCCGTAGAATTCTTTTCTGTAAGTAAGATGCTGCTGTGAAACAGAGTTATTATCGGTTACAGATAGAGCTTCCAGCTGCAGGTTTGTGTAGCCCTGTACATCATTTAGCTTTAAAGAAGCTGCAAAAAACAAATCTGTTTTAGATTGTACTTCAATCAGCTCACTGCCGTATTTTTCAATAAATTTAAGTGGCTGTGTAAGCGGGTTATAGATTTGTCTTACCTGCGTATATACATTTTTGTTTTTAAAATAAACATAGATCAGCCTTGTATTATTGTTAAATTTATACACCCACATTTTCTGGCTGTCGTCCACCATTTGTGGAGCTACCGAAAAATCCAGTGAAAATACAGACTTCACATAAGGTGTTCTGTAAAGCTTTACGAAGTCATTAGGTTTGTTGAAGTTATAAGAAGTAGAAGCATCATTTCCTTTCGGTAAATGATTTTCTCCCAGCTTTCCACCCAATGACCACCTTAAATGGATTCCTTTTGTACTGTCTTCTCCTTTTGAACCGGCAGCCTGTACATAAAAATTAGGGGTCTGAAGCCCTGATAAATCATTAAAATCTATCGTTGAACCTCCCGTATCACAAACGCCTTCATTTTTATATCCAAAATTTGAACTTGCCGGTTTTGGGGTGTATTCTTTATAAGGTACTTCGTTTAACTTAAATCCTGCTACTTCAGGCATTTGTTCAAAATAAGAAATTCTCCACGGTTGTAAAGGCGTTGTTTTACAGTTGTCGAACTGATTTCCGAAAAATCCTGAAAAGTGTCTTTCACCGTCAATTCCGTGAAGTACTACCTCATCTTTATAAATCTGGTCAATGGAAAATGACTTGACATCCATACGCTTCATGTATTCGTGGTTGAAGCCATAGTCAGATTTGATAATTTCATTCTGATTGTTATAGATCAGAAAAAAATTGTCTCCGAAAACATATTTCGGTGCTTTATTGTAGTTTTCACGATAAGAGATACCCAACTGTTCATAAGCAAGCATCAGCATCGGCAGTTGATTCCACAATCCCGAAACAAACAACTTATTATTGGCATAATAGATTCCATCCAGTGACATTGGAGTGCCACCACCTGCGGTGTAGGTATATCTTGAGTCAGAAAGATTAAGATTCAAATCCGCGGTAAGAAAAGCTCCGATTACCTGTGATTTCACCGTATGGTTTCCGCACAGCGCCAGCATTCTTCCATACATCGTTATTCCCGTTACTTCAAAAGGATTCTCTACAGCTCCTCCCACTGCAATCTCTTTCTTTGAGAGAACTCTGGCATTCTGATCAACAGCAATGATATAGGATGTGGTCAGTTTGACGTCATAATACGTTACAAAAACACGATCCTCATAAGTAGTGGCGTACAAACGCCCCCTGACGTTTGCGTCAGGGAAACTTTTGTACCATTTTACACTTCCGTCCGCTGAAACCAGCATCAGGAAGGGAATTGTAGAATTTTCAAAACCCAGGAGCATATAATCGCTCTTCAAAGGCATAATCTTACTGCAAGTAATCAGCTTATCGCGGAAACTGTAAATTTTGTTCAAGATAAGCCCTCCATTAACATCAAGTACGGTCATAGATGCTGAACGATCTACGCTCCCTACATTAAATGTATTTCCATTCTGATGAAATGTAAAGTTAATTACTGAACTGGAAACAGTATTATAGTTATGGTATTTAAAAAAACTCATTTTTTAATTTTATTTTATAATTGGATTTCATTTACAACAACAGATTTTTCCTTGTAGGCCTGGCCGTTCCAAGATTTATATCTGAATCTGCAGTTTAATTTTGAATTGGTAATTTTTTTGCTTTCATGCATCACCAGGAACTGGGAATAATCTTTTGAGTATAATACCCTGAATTGAATATCCTCTACCCCGGCTTGGTTGAGCACCTCAAAGCAATTTTTCATATCTGTAAGAGGAATTCTCGGATCATTGAAAGGTTCAGGGTTTCTGACCAGTATTGCTACTACATTTTTCGTAGCGGTATCAATAATCTTCACAAATTCTGTATTCGTTGGCGGATCAAGCGGTTTTAGGCCCATTACCCCTTCAAAAGCACGGTCAAAGACTTCTGAGTAGGTATTGGCAAGACCTTTCAGATGGGTATTTTCAACACCTTCTGATACCAATGTATACAGATCATCAATTTTTTGCTGAGTAAAGTTTGTATTCAACTGATATACGGCATTTTTCTCTCCAATGATTACATTATGATCATCATATTCTTTCAGTTTGTAACTCTCCACCTGTTCTTTAAAGTTCATATATCTTGAAGTCTTAAATACAAATTCATGTACTGAAGGGTTTTCTTCATAAACTCTATCCGGTGAAATTGTATAAGGTGCAAACTGACCGCTTTCATTACTGTCAAATGCATTGGATACAATAGCTGTATAAAGCTTTTCCGGATTCAGGTTATCCAATACTACAGAATAGCTGTTGGCTTTCGGTTTTACGGCTTTGCCTAACTTAATGCTACAGTTTAATGTACTGTTGGAAGAATTCACATAATTCACGTAGTTCATCATCTGCTGAATTCCTAAAGGTAAGTTTGGATCATTATCACCTACCCATTCCACAATGGTTTCAGGAACTGTTTCATGAGTCCAGTGTTCAGGTAACGGATACGGAATAACAACATTGGTTACAGGATCTTTGATCATGATATTCATTTCTCCTTTGATCAGGCCAAGACCTTGTCCGGGTTCCCAATTCTTAAGCATGTTATAAACATAAGGCTTGTTAAAGAATAGGTGAATTTCACATTCTTCATGTCCGTAGAATAATGGTTTTGACATCAGAAGATCTCCATTTGCATTAGGATATGATCTCTTCATATCGATATATGATTTAAGAGATGTGATCGGGTATTCTTCTTTATTTTTCTTTTTAGGAGGAACAACAGGCACTCCTTTATCATCCCTGATCCAGTCGATATAATCCGGATATGTCTGTTCAAAATGCCCGATAGGACCGGCAGTTTTGAAAGCGAAATAATAATTAAAGTCAGTTGGTGAATCTCCGTTTACCGTATCTCTCGTTTTAATGTGAATACAATACGTTGCATTAGGTCTCCAGATCGGCTGAACAACTTGTGACATGGCATCAAGCATCAACTGCATATCCTGCTGTACTGCCTGTTGTGCCGGAATAGTCTGCTCATATTCATAATCAGTAACCGTCATCCATGAAACCTGATGTAATAATGTATAACAGTTTGTTACCGTATCTGCTACTACACCTGTACATCCGCAGTTTCCGATTTCATAAATGGTATCAAAGATTTTTTTCACAATATCCAATGCGCCCTGCAGAGTGGCTCCGTCTGTATTCGGATAATTCTCCAGATCTTTCATAAGACTACTGATCAATCCTTTACCGCTGATCAGATTATATTCAGGATATGCTCTATCAAAACTATAGATTGCATCCATAAGACCTAGGAAACATTTCCAGTTGTCATACAGTTTAAGATTATAGTTCACACAGCTATACAGACTTGCTGAAATTTTGCTGAGGAAATCGCAAAGCTGTGTATCTTTTTTACATGGTTCCACTTTGTCATCACATCCGCAAGCTGGTGTAAATTTCAGTCCGATCGGCTTCTGATTCACTTTGCTTACTTTAATAATGACCGCTTTGTTCGTCGGTTCTTTAGGATAATCACTTGAGTAGCAGATATCGATACCGTCAGCTTTTTCGGAGATCTTGGAAATAACACTATTTCTTTCGATGAATGTATTAAAATGATTGTTTGGCAAATACAGGAAGATCACGGAATGCGTGTTAAAATCCATATATGGAGCAGGTTCTCCATTATTGACCTGCATATACAGGTTTTCAAACTCCTGCCAGTTATTCACTACTGTTGAAAAATTAAAGTTTACAATACCTGAACCGAATAATCCGTTATAGTTATTGATGGTCTCCATCACTTCAAAATCCAGCTCATTACATTGAGAAGTCGTACAGCCTCCCTGTTTCATTTTTTCAAGTTTGTCAAGCAGTTCATTATAAAGATTCTGCTCATCTGGTGAAAGAATGACTGAACCTACTTCTCCGGTTGTATTGGCTGTGGCATTTAACCAGATCTGATCAATCATTGTATTAATATCATCAATGACTGCCTGGTTTTCATGATAAGGAATGATCTCGATTTTGCTGACATATTTATTAAACAGGTCTGCTTCTTCGAATTTCAATTCTGTAGCAAGCTCAGCTTTTGTTTTATCCACTTCCGTGATCAGTTCATAATTCTGATAAATAGCATTGGAGAATACTTCTTTATAAAGTTTGATCTTCACACTGCTTGCCAGTGTGGAAAGTTTTAATTTTAGTTTCGCTGAAGCTTCCGGAAGAAGAACTACCATTGTATTTCCATTGGTAATCTTCAGTGATTTTGCAAAACCATGTGGGTTGGAAGCATTGGAAACCGTCATATAGTCATCATTGGTAGTAGTTCCAAGAATATTATAATAAGCTCCGTTAATGTATTCGTTAGGATACATAGTTGGCTGATAATACATTGTTCCTGCCGGTTTATCCAGTACATTGGATTGATGCCATACCGGTACATGATCTGTACAGAATAACGAAGATGCTGTAATTCCGTACTGTTCAGGAATGAACCAACCCGGCTGACCGCCATCCAGGAATGTGAAAGGTGTAGATGCTAGAAGCCTGATTGTATCATATTTCTCGTTGGTTTTCTGCCAGAAACCGATTTTAAAGTTATCTATATCCGGGATGCTGTTCGCCTGCGATTGAGATACTACTCCTCGGTAAGGGTTATATTCTACCCAGTTTTCGCCCTGAGCAATCAAAATACGTACATCTTCCAGGGAATACTGGTGTTTCACCTGTCTGATCACGTGACCTCCCGGCTGTGTTTTCTCAGGGGGTATCAGATCTGTATATCCGCTTGCACCACTGGTATGTCCTCCAATTTTCTTACCTACAAAGGTTGTCGGAATCATTCCTTTTTCAACTTTGAAATCCACATAAGTATCCAGTGGAATATAATTTACTTCTTTATTATTCCTTACAAGACTTGGAAGTGGAAGATTATTGACGCCCACTGATTTAAGGATAAACTCCTCATTGGTAAGCATATTTACTCCCTTAATAGCACTTTCTAGTCTGGCTACTTTCGGATAATCGGCCTCATCGGTATCAGAGACAAAAGTAATAGGAGGTACCGGATCAGTATCTACCTGATCGTTTTTCTCCCATTTAATCGTTAAATGAATTTTAAATTTAACCTTAACGAAGAATACCTTAATTTTCAATTCAAGCTTAAATTCAGCAAGGATCAGGAACGGTTTCACCAGTTCAACTCTGAAATAAATGGAAATAAACAGGGAAACCTTAATGATAAACAAGTTAATTTCCGCACCTCCTTCCACATAGACGTAACCACCTACCTGAGGACGTTCAAAGCTGATTTTAGTTCCTACTTCAATGGCTGCCCAAACTTTCAGAATGAGAAGATTCAGGTTGAAATCTACCCTTGCTCCCGCTTCAATACCCTTTCCGGCAATCATCAGATAGGCCTGCGCTTTGATATTGATGGAGTCTTTAAATAAAGCGGCTGTAATCGGTTTTTCTTTAGTACCGAAATTCACATACCAAGGACGCTGATTCTTGAAGAAGAATCCCATCTGAACTTCAGCTTTAATATCGATAAACGAACCGTTTTTCCTGTTTAGCTGGAAGTTACCTCCGGCTCCGATTTCCAGGGAATCACTGCTGACAATAACGAATGCATAGAATGGCGGAATTCTAGGATCATCTTCTGCAAGGCCAAGACGTTCACTGATAATGGTTAAACCGGCATCAATAGCAAACATACTTGGTACAGACAATAATACCATCGCACGAAGTGAGGCTAAACGTCCGTCTAAGGTTGCCAGTGAAGCTCCTGCTCCAATAGAGAAAGGGAAGTCCATATCCTTCGTAAACTGAGGCCCGATGAATTTATCCATATGAATTCCTCGTTCCGGATGAACATAGTAGTCATACCATGTATCATTATCATTCATTCCGAGGGCCTTTTTATGAGCCACATAACGATACCCGAGCAATCCTCTGAATCCGAAGATCCCAAAAGATCCTAACGGAATGACAAATGGGAACTCCACATTCGCATCGATAAAGAACCCCGGATATTTAGGGTCAAAAGCCATTTCAGCAGATCCGTAAATTTTCATTTTCGGAAGCTGAAGAGATACTTTTCCTCTGTATTCCGTAGAAACTCCAGGTTCTGGAATCGTTAAGGATCCTTTAATGATTGCTAATGCAGATTCTGCACTTGCTGTTCCCGGAATCATCAAGTCAATTTCTAGCGTTGAGATATGGAAATAATGATCTTTAACTCCATCGTGTTCGTCGTTATCATTGGTATAGTAGTATTTCACTCCGTTTCCTCTGACATCGATTCCTAGTGGGTTTACATTGATTCCACCATCAAATCCGATGTAGTTGTACTGACGCATCACGCCTTTGAACATTTTCTGTACGGTTCCGATATGAATAGCTGATACCCCCATCGTCACAGGGCCGATGTTCAGATTCAGATTAACAGGAATAATTGAGTTTCCGCCTCCCAGTTCGAATTTACCACTGGCATAATAGCGTACCGAAGGAAGGTCGATTCCCTGCTCTCCAAATAGTTTTTCTCCAAATGTATCTTTCGGGAAAGTAATGGCTGTATCTGCTTCAATATAGAAGTTATCGTCTTTCTTACCGATCTCGATTCTCTGAAGCTTAAACTTAAGAATATCAAACAGATTCATGGCAAGCCCATCGGGAAGGAATGCTGCGGAAAGCTTAAAGTTTTCCTTGCTTTCCCATTCTCCGACCACATTAATAATTAAGTCGCCATTTCCTTCATACCCTTTAAACTTCTTGATCTTCAGCCCGGCATTCAGGGAAGAACGTACTACTTGTCCCTGATGGAAATCGATATCAAAATTAGAGAATCCTAACTCCCAGGATTTTTCTTTATCTTTTCCTAAATTAAACCAAAGCGTTCTTTTTTTAAGATCCTGAAGATCTTCAATTTTCAGGCTGCTGATAAACTTTAAATAATCTTCTTCTTTATTAAAAGTTTTATGATCACCTGATAATGTGATCACTTTAAGAGGATACTCAAATTTCAGTTGGGAAGGAGAAGGCAGGTTGTTTATATAAGTGAGTAATTGGGCCTTACTGCCAATCTGCAGGCTTGTGGCTCCATCCATGGGTTTCACCCACAGATTTGTATAATCGAGAGAAAAGAAATCTCCAAAATAATCCACTACTTCAACAGTATTTCCTACAGTCTCCGTACTGTAGGTTGGGCGGATTGCAATATTTCCGGAAAGCCCTCCGGTTCCGATCAAAAGATGATTTGCAGAGATTCCAATGGTCTGTCCGGTCTGCTGCTTATTAAACCATTTTTTAGGGAGGAAAATTTCTGTATACTCCATATAGACCCCCATGAATTCCTTGGGTCTTCCATCAGCATCAGCTTCTGCAATATTTTCCTTTTTGCTAAGGTCAATTTTCAGATTATGAATATCAATGACGAATCCTGTATTTCCAATCTGAGCAGGATAACTCATATTGAGAACCATGTCCATATTATATCCGAATCCTCTTTCCGTATCTGCATAGAATAAGGCTTCTCCGAAGCTAATACTTACTTTTGGCCCGCCATTACTGTCCTCCGGTAATAATTCCAAGGGTGTTGATGGATGTTTGGCCGGGTATACAGGTTTTAAAATACTTCTCGGAAACTCAATCGCTGCAGACAACATCAGTGTTGCTCTGAATTTAGGCAGAACTACTTCTTTAATAAATTCATCAAGATCATGCGGAAGAAATTTATTGAAAAAGATTTTGACTTTTTCCAGGCTCAAATCCGAACTATTACTGAGAATATAGGCAGCAAATGCTACCATAGCAGCTTCTTTTCCTTCCTTAGAAATAATTTGCTGCACAACCTCTGCAATGGATGTTGAGCCTGAAGGTTGAGGAATGGGAGTTGCCCATCCCGGATTTGCTTTATTTAAATCCTTTACAAGCTGTTGTAGAGCTGTTGTATTCTGATTTTCAGGGGTAACAAAAATTTCTATAAAATTTTCAATTGCCTGTTCTTCCGAAATATTAAGAACGGTAAGTAGTATTTCAAATATCTGTTGTGGATCAAATGAAAAGTTTCCTACACTGAACATTCTTAAAAATGCAAGTACTTTCCATTGATACTCTACAGTAATAGGAAATGATGAAATATTTGAATTACCTCCAACAGAATCCGGGTTCAGTACCAGAGCAATCTCTGTACCCGGAATTTCTATTTGAAGTTTTTTTGAAACAATAGATAAGCTGTAAAAAGCTGAGTCTCCTTTTGGACTTTTACTTGACTGCATATCCTTAAAATAGATGTGGTCAAGCAAACTAACAATCCCATCCTTCACGAATCCCAGGATATCTGGAATGTCATTTTCGGAAATGACGGATGAGAGTCTAGGATAATACCTATACTTTATTGGTTGGTTTGGCATAAAATATTTTGTATTTGGTTTAGTATGTATAAGCAAGCCTATACAATAATTAAATAATGAAAGCAATCACGATATTCAATTCCCGAATATCTGTTTTCTTCCATTTTCTTTCTTGAACATTAAGTTTACAGATTTGATAAATTAATGATTATCATTAGAAATAGATGCATATGAAATTTATTCCATCAAAGGATTTCATAGCATTAATGATCTGCACCCTTTGTTGGATCGTCGTAATCATCACATTCTCTTTACCTTACCTTATTTTTTCAATATTTAAAGAGGATTTGATCATTTACTTTTTAACGTCGTTTTTAGACAGTATGAATGCATCCTTAGGTAAATTCTACCTATGATTGATCATTATTTGAAAAAATATCTAAAGAGAATAAATCGTTATTAATTGCTTAATAACTGTTTATTGATCACCTACAACCCATTCTCCTTTTACTTTTTTAAATGGAATCCCAATGAATGAAGGATAATTATTAAGAGGGGTTTCAATCTGTACATAAGCTCTCTCTTTTGTTTTATCAAAAAGCACTCTGTGTAGCTTAAATTGTCCAATATAATTAGCACCCTTCACAGCTTTAGGAATTCTTGTCAGATTTTTTTTGAATTTCAACTGATTAAAATCAGCTAAAATAGGCTTATCAGATCTGTTCTCTATTTCAGAGAAAAACAATTTCGTATGAAGATCCTCTTTTAAAGAAGGAGGTAATATGACAGGATATATAGTATCGGAAAGCGCAAAAGTATGTGGATTTTTTGACATTTCTTCCTTAGCAAGATTCAATTCTTTTATGAATACAGGATAATCCATTTTTAACATTTCTCTAAGCCGAGCCGTATCCATTTCGGGATGAATATGCATATCAACAACTGTATTCAGAATTTTGTATTCATCTTTGTCTAAAGAATTACATGAAAATACTATCAATAATGGTAATAAAGCTAACCCTAGGTTATATTTTATTTTTCTTTTTCGCAATCTCATATTTTAATTTCATTATATCCATAGTTTTAATAACTTCCTGAAAAGCCTGTTCATGCTGCTGATCTCTGTTCTTAAAACTGTCGGCTGTTTGTAATAATCCCCAGATACTTAATAAATTTTCTACATCAATTAAATCCTTCGCGTTTTCTATGGCAACTATCGTTAGATCTTTAATTACCCAAAAATTACTACAAAGAGTATACATAAGTACAAATTTTTTTCCATATCCATTAGGATCACTAGGAGTATTTGATAAATTATTTAGGTAATTCTTAAAATCATCTGTCAGAACTGCACCAAACCCACCAAAAACTAATGATATAATGTTACTTGCAGCAGCTTCAAGTTGAACTATTCTAAAATATGGAAATATAATACATGCACTTATTGCTAATTCATTGATAAGATCTTTAAACTTATAGTATGAAGACGTGGTTTTATGAAAAGTTTCATAGGCAAATGCAGGTATCGGATAGACATTAAGCTGCATAAAGCCAAGTTCTTGGTTATCAAAACATGCCAGTGCTCCAATGACCTCATTTAAACCATAGGTCTTATTTTGTAAATGATTAAATGGATTCTCCGCACCTATTAATTCTTTGCTCGACAAGGCTCCTGCTGTATAAGTATAAAATCTGACCCTTTTAAGTAAAATACCGGAACCGGATGTTTCTACTTCCGGAGAAGGTCCTCTATCTATTACAGTAGCAGCTCCCCAAACATTCCCTTTATTCTCTTTTATAAATGGAAGGATATGATCATTTGGTAAGTTCACAATCTTATTTTCATAAGCCTGTAAATCCTGTTGCGACATTTGTTTGTAAAAGAGCCTTAACAACATTAAGATGAATTGAATTCTATATTCCTCAGCCATATAGCCTAAAATACTGTTGTAAAATATTTCAGATGGTGTCTTAAAGAATTCATCGTAAATATCTTTAGCATTTTCTGTTTTTATCTGAGAAAGTATATCCAGTAATATCCGGGTTCTTCTTTCTCCACCAAGCTCACCAATATTGTTTCCCCATCCATGGCCAATTTTTTGTAAAACCTGAATGAGTTTAGAATTATCTACATTTCCGGCAGTACCTTTTGAAAGATGGCTTACAATAACCTGGGTTGGATAAAAATCAAATAATCCAGCTTCACCATTCAGTAAAAAGCGCTGAAGTTTATTATTAAAATATACAGACCAGTCCGTATAGCTCATCTTCATAAACTGTTCAAATCTTACCCTGTTTACCTCATCATTCTTAATTGTGATGACCGCTGACATTGGAAAATCTCCACCACCGTCGTTTGATTCGATATAATTCTGGTTATCATAGGTATTGATCCAATTGGCTACTCCGTTTGGATCTTTCTGGACCTGCTCTTTATAAAAATTCGAATTAAAAATATACCTTCTGTATTCTACTCCATTACGTGTGAAGATTTTATACCAATTTTCTTTCAGTAAACCATTAGTTCCATTACTGAATTCAAAGTAAAGGGCTTTCCTAGCATTAATACTATTTCCAGCTCCGTCAAAAGCTGTACTTGCCCAATTGAACCGAATTAGTTTAAAATTAATTGTAAAACCTTCCGGCATTACCAAATCAGAATCTTTTGAAACATAAATATCTGATTCCCCCATTCCGCTGAAACCAAGATGTTCAATGACATTGGGATCAATCTGCCTCTTAACGGTTTTGTATTTTATATATTCCAATAATTTAATGGCTCTATAATTTTGATCGCTCATTTTTAATATTTTGTTGGTTTTTGATAAATTTACTCATCCAGAACTGTTTCTTCCGGAACTGTCCCCCATTCATACTCAGAAAACTCCTTAGAACAAAGAAAGTTGAGTCTGTCGCCATAGATCAACACTTCGTTAGCAGGAAATGATACACCTAATCCTTGAGCACTATCATAGGAAACTCCAAGAGAATATTTATAATATCCTATATTATGAATATCAGCTCTTACATTTGGAGCAACAATCTTTAAAAAGTATCTTACATTGGCTGAATTTTGAGGAACGGCACTCATAATGTTTTGAAATTCTGTATGAGTAACACCTATCGAAAAAAACGCACGTTCATCTCTTTTATCTTTTTTAATATTCAAAACTTTAAATGCAACATCCCCTTCTGTTTCAGTAATTTCCCTATGATAGATAGAAAAATTACTGTTACCAAAAATCAAAAACTTCAGATAATCATCCTTATCATTATGTTTTACAGTAAAACTATTAACAGATCCGAAAGCACTTAAAACATCATTTGCATTGACAGTGTCTAGGTTATCTTTCTTTTTACCCAATAGTAGTACTTTTCTCTTTTCTGTAACATTCCCAGCCTCTTCTTTTTTTCCATTGTAGAATATTAACTGATTCTGAATAATAGAATGGTATTGTGTATTAGAGTAATCACTTAAATTAATTGCGGCATTACGGTAATATGAAATTTTAGAAAAATCATCGGTATCTGTTCCGCTAAATCGGCTTCTGACATTGATAACGGGATACAGTTCTTTTATGTAGTCGTAATGAATATACTGAGTATTCTGATTGTTTGCATAGGTCACGTTGGCTCCCAGATACATAAGTCTGTTAATGGAAGCAATACCTGATATTTCAAATTCAACTGGCAACGTGTAATCCAACTGAACATTTGTGGCGAAATTGATATAGTCCCCTTCAACAGCAAAATTGTTCTTTTTATTTTTCCCTTTCTGCTTTCCGACTTCGATAAAAAATAAATTCCCCCGGTAATTCTTGTCATGCAATAAGCTCAGAAAATACTTGGTATAAGAGCTTGCATCAAAAATTTTCACTGGCCAGGTTTCTGTTTCAAAAGTTTGAGTCTGCAAACTATTCTCATCATCACCTATTT
This sequence comes from Chryseobacterium sp., assembly GCF_019236175.1. Lineage (GTDB taxonomy): Bacteria > Bacteroidota > Bacteroidia > Flavobacteriales > Weeksellaceae > Chryseobacterium. Next base: position 331,155 of record NZ_JAFAJM010000024.1, on the reverse strand, counting down.
TAATATTAAGCCCGGTTGGGGTTTTATAGTTCCCATAATAATTATAAGAGCGTTGTCTGTTACTTTGTATATAAAGATAAAAAGTATTGCTCGTTTTAAAATCTTTGATTAAATTATAGATGGCATCTTTATCTTTAATCGAAGTATTCGGAGCCGTATAAATTTTCCCTTTTGTTTCCGCATGCATTCCGTAGAAGGCCGCAATATCCATAAAATTGGCTGCGGACTCTTTTAAAAGTTTCTTTTCAAACACAGTTGAAGCCGTAGCCGGATCTAAGACATGGTCTGCCAGTCTGGCAAATCCCAGGTTCAGCTGGAACGGATTGGGATCATTTTCCAGGGAGTAATCTCCTTCATCCAAAACAACATCAATTCCCAGTTGTCCGGTGGCATTGCCTAAATGTGTTCCGCGAGGGATGATGGGTAAATCGTATGCTTCTTTTGCGTTTTCATTTCCATTTTCAATTTGTGCCGCTTTAAAAAAATAATCATCGATTAAATCTGTTGTCTTCTGCTGCTGATTAAACGGTATATTCGGATCTGAACTTGGATACCCAATATATTCTGCTAAAAAAGGAGGAACGGTAACATTGAGTTTCTGGTAAAATTCAGTAAAATCTTTTCTGACTAATGTTACAAATTCTGAAAGGGCTCCAGTTGAAACCACTTTTCCGTCTGGAGTAAAAAAGCTGTTCTTATTAAGTCCCCTGTAAATAAAATATTTAATTGAAAGCCCTTTAATCGGTTGAGAAAAAGGTTTTAAAATTAGATTTACCTTATTGGGATCTGCACTATTGGGTTGGATAAGGACAAATCCCTGACAGGCAGCAAATACACTTCCTGTATAGGAAATTTTAGATGTAGTTCTGAATGTTGAATTTTCTCCCTGTCCTATAATCCCAAATTTATTAGCTGGTGTTTGAGTGTAACCAGTATTGACATCAATAAAAAAGGAAGATGAAGGCATCAAGTCCTTGCTGACATTTCTGCCAATATATTTTTTGGATACATCGGGTGTACCCTCTGCTATTTCGTATGGCATGTATATTTTTTTTGGTGTTAATAAAAGATAAGACGGTTCTGATATTCATCTTAAATAAAGACCTGAATACAGTCTGAACCCTTAAGGTCTGTGAAGGCTTTTAAGAATGATAAGCCCTGGTATTTTTTAAGTATATTTCCTTAAAATGTATGATTATTTTTTCTTCATGTATCTTAATTGCATCCATAATTTCATTATTCAGAAACTATTTTCAGGTTTTACCGTCTGTTCAATAAAAGGAGGTTTATTTTTTCCGGTAAAGACAAACCCCTTCCTGTACAATCATTCCCGTTGATTGTATTATTGATTTTCACTGTAAATAATTCCGGAATTATTGAGTGAAAACTACATATCCGTCTTTATCTTTTGGTAAATTCTGTAAGTTTCTCCAGGTCGCGTTGATCTTACGCTCTCCCTTCCAGATGAATCTGCGCTCGAAGTGCGACAGGTCTTTAAAGGTTTTCCAGTTTCCGCCCCAGTCCCAGCCGTGTTTGGCAAAGATCTTCACACATTCGTACCAGTCGGCTACTCCGTCATTATCCCAGTCTTTGGCAGTATCCCAGCTTGCCACTTTTCCGTCGATAATCAGGCAGATATCTACCGCTAATCCGTAATTATGAATGCTTTGTCCGGCTTTGGCATTGGTAACTTTTTTTCCGGCTTTTGTTCTTCCCTGTGCATAGAGTGCATCCTGTTCCCTGAAGGTTCTTAATCCCTGGGTAATCCTCAGTTTTGCTCTTCCGGTAAGGGCTTCATCACAATCTTTTACAATTTGCATGACTTCTTCCCTCACTAGCGGATGAAGCTTTTTTATTCTGTTTTCACTTGGTTTATCCATGATTTTTTTAATATTTTGTGATTGGTGTTTGATTGTAAAGCAAAGCTATTATAGTCTAACGTCAAAACCTGACGTGTTATATTTTAATAACAAAAAAGAAGTCTTATCACAAAATTCTTTGTGAAAACCCGGATAAGACATAAGATGTGATGGACAGATGAATTCCATAAAACTGATCTGTTTTTTCATCTTCATAGCGCATTGTTTTATTCTGAAACAAAAGTACCACGACAAAACGTCAAAACTTGACGCATTATTTTTTTTTGGAAATAATTATAGCGACCTAAAAAAAACCGGCAACAGAGGCTAAACTGTTGCCGGATGATTCTTTTTTTATAGTAGGGTATAAGGTTTACTTTTTACATTTGCTATAATCGGAAATAATCTGAATCAGATTGTCCTCATTTTTAAGATCCAGACTTTCTTTTCTCAGCTGATCGGAAAGGCTTTTACAATCTTTAAGATAGTCTGCCAGTTTTTCGGAAAGCTTATCATTTGATCTATTATCAAGCATTTGCCCTTTAGGCTGAATATCCGTTTTGATCACATATTTCTGAAGTTCCACGGGATCCTGAAGGAGCATGATTTTATTTTCTTTGGCAATCAATCGGTAGAAATAGGAATTGTTCCCATGCAGGCTTTCGTAATTCTGAAGTTTTTTCATGAATTCTCCTTTTACATCCAGCCCGTAATAACAGTCTTCATTTCCATTGGGAGCCACACAGAAATGAACCCCTGATTCGGCATCATATATTTTTGTAGCCATGCTTCTCATTCCGGGTAATTGCTTTTTTAAAGTGACTCTCTGTCCGAAGAGATCTGCTCCGCCTTCAGGAAGTTTCTGGCCCGTTCTTTCCGTATCCAGCATTTCAAACCAGATGGTGATGGCTCCTTCGGTTTTCTTTCCTGATTTTTCAACCAGATAGCCGGGAACATCATATAAATTAATACTACGGTTGATAGCATCATTTACTTTTGCCTGATGAAGCTCCTGATTTTTATAATATGCCTGATGTTCCAGCGTGTACCCCTGAATAAAAAGGTTGGCAACAAATTCATTCACAAAGGCATAATCTGACTGTGCATAAGGTCTTGTTGCCGTAAAAGTAAATTCGTTCTTATCGAAAGTTCTTACTCCGTAGGTTTTAATTCCCTGGGTCTGATACATGGAAGCTACTTTCACTCCATCGAGATCACTTATTTCAAGACATGGCCCGCTGTTACTAAACCCGACACAGGTATAGCTTCTGGCGTAGCCTATTATTTTGGCCGGATAGTTTCCGTTATTGATGAGAATTTCACCGTTGGATCCTAATCTTGGATTGTAAATACGTCTTATATTTTCAAGCCTGTCTTTTCTTTCGTTATCTTCGGCAATACTATTTGTTTTAGCTTTAAGGTACTTATCTGCCAAATTTTCTCTCGGCGTATCGAAGAACTTATCCACCTCAGCTTTGTTAAAGCCGTTTTCATTGAAAAGATTATATTTTACGGCTAGCTGATGGGCCACAATCCTGTCCGGTTTAAATGATGTAATTAAAACTTCATAAGGGATCTGCGTGGTTTTGCCGTCTGCAGATTTCATATCCAGATAATAGAGGAACTGATCTTTTGCCAGAGTCACTCCTTTAAGATCCGCATCAAATATTTTTTCATTGGCCAAAGTATAGAACTCGAAATGGTCTCTGTAAGGAGATTTCAGGATTCCTGCTTCTTTTTCATTGAAGACAATTTTGTCTTTTTTCAGCTGGATTTTCTGTGAGAATAACAGCCCCGACAGCAATAGGGTAACAAATAGATATATTTTCATGGTATCAATAATTCTGTAATAATTGAAATAGGAAAAATACAAAAAAAATGTATTCCGATTGAAAATATGAAAATCAATAACGGAACTGCTTTTGTATCAGAACATCTTTACCGGGGCTGGTTTTAGCTGTTCAGCCAGCCCAGACATTCCGTGATCTGTCTTTTGCTGATAAAAACCTCCGCATTTACTTCCGGCTCCGGGGAAAGTTTTAACTCTACTTTCTGACTGGAATGTTTGATGATTTCTGTAATAGATTCTTTATTAATGATAAACTTACGATTGACCTTAAAGAAAACCTGCGGATTTAATTTCTGGATAATATCTTTAATGGTATCATCATAAATATAGGTCTGATGATCTACGGTTGTAAGGAAGAGATATTTTCCTGATGCAAAGAAATAGGCAGTGCTGTGTTCGTCTATGGATTTAAGCTTATTTCCTTCTCTTACCATAAAACGTCTCATCACCTCAGCATCTCCCTGCTGCAGAGTGGATATGGATTTGAGGACGGGTTCCGGATCAAAATTATTCCGGATGGAGATAAACTTCTGTAATGCCTTATGGAGATCTTCTTCTTCAAAAGGTTTCAGAAGATAGTCTATGGTAAAATGCCTGAAAACTCTCATGGCATATTCATCAAATGCCGTAATAAAAATAACCGGGGTAAAAAGCTCCACCTGTTCAAAAATTTCCAGGCTCATTCCGTCTCCCAGATGAATATCCATAAAAATAAGATCTGCTGAATCTTTTTGGAAGAAATCAATTGCCTGTTTTTTGGAACGAAGAATGACCGTCTCTGTAACAGGGACGATACGTTGCTGATCCAATAAATTTTTCAGATAATTAACAGCCAGTAATTCATCTTCTATAATGGCAATTTTCATAACAGTGCAAAAGTACAAAAAAACCGCTAGAACGATCAAGTTCAAGCGGTTTCAGGGTGTGTTAATATGAAGTGTTACAAATTAGGATTATTTTTCCTTGCACTACGCGGATATTCTATGGTATATCTTACGTCATTTTGCTCAAGGATATAGTCCTGACCATTAATGGTATGAATGATTTTTTTCTGATTTGCTCTTCTCAGATCAAACCAGCGTTGTCCCTCTGCAGCAAATTCTCTGAATCTTTCATCAAGGATAAAATTCATGAAATCCGCAGGGTTCATTGAAGCGATATCGTTTTGTACGGTAATATATCCTTCCGGAGTATATCTGTTTTTTACAATGGTAAGCAAAGTTTCCTTAGCCTCAGGAAGTCTGTTTAATTTTAATAATGCTTCAGATTTGATGAAATACATTTCTGCGGTTCTGAAAGAAACTTTAAAATCAGAATGACCTTTTTTAATAATCTTATACCGGCTGTTATTTTTTTCAAAATAAATTCCGAATCTTTTATCTGTGGCTGTATTATATTTTGAGATCAGTTCCTGTGAAGCAAAAGTCAGCTTATTCTGTACCGTACCGTTAAATACATTTTCAAGTGCCAGAATAGATTCCGGCGAAGCATAATGGTTAGGAGGTGTATTGCTAGTATTTAAATTATTTAAGTCTCCTTTGATAGCCAGTGCCTGTTCTGAATAGCTTAATGCACTGTTCCAGTCTCCCTGATAAAGAGCTGTTCTTGCCTGAAGAGCTTTCAGTGATACTTTGGAGAACCGGTAATTAATTCCGGTCGGCTGTTGTTGTTCTATCATAAGTCCTTCTGCTTTTTCCATATCTGAATGAACCTGATCGTAGACCTGCTGTACAGAAGAAGGTTTCAAAACCTTCTCTAGATCAATTTCCAGATTGATGGGAACTCCCCTGTCTGTAGATGCTGTAGCACTGTTATAAGGCTTTCCGTACAAGTTCACCATATCCAGGTAGATATAAGCACGCAAAGCATAAGCCTCCGCCATGATCTGCTGCTTTTCAGGAGATTCTTTCATGGTTTTACTACCTTCATTAATGATCTGATTCAGATAGAAATTGATCAGATAAAAATTCACCCATGGAAATTCCATCGTTGCCGGATCAAGATTAACATCTTTCCACATTGCAATTTCACGGTATACATTGAACTCATCGGTATTTTCATCTATATTCGTCTCATCGGTACGAAGAGCCAATAAAGATTTGTGATCCGGATATTTTGCATAGGCCGAAGTAAGCACTTTTCTGTAATCTTCAACGGTGGCCGGGATCACTTTACCTTCCGGCTGAATATCTAAAAATCTATCACATCCGATACTGATAAAGCTTATTGCTGCTAACGCGATAAATGTTGTTATTTTTCTCATTTTTTTCAAGTTTTAAAAAGAAACATTAAATCCGATTGTCACAGATTTACTAATAGGCTGCGCATAAATATTTCCATAGGTTTCCGGATCGAAATATCCTTTATATCCGTTACTGAAAACAAACAGGTTACGGCCTTCAATGCTTAATCTCAGACTGTTGATTCCCATAGGACTTGTGAATGCTTTGGGAAGCGTATACCCTAAACGGATGCTGCTGATTCTCACATAGCTGATTTCTTTGGCCCAGATGTCTAATAATCCGTAGGTATTGAAGTCATTACCTGCAAACCATTTGTTGGCCATCCATCCCGGATTGCTTTCCATATCGGGACTTGTGATTCCCGGAAGTGTAGATCCGGCCTGATAGATATCTCTCGTATAATTTCTTCCCCTGTCAAGATCCATTCCGCGGTAAGATGGTGATCTCATTACGGTCTGTTTTAAATTGAAAGTAGCGGAAACGGTAAAGTCAAAATTCTTGATTTTAAAGGTATTGATAATCCCTCCCGTAAATTTCGGATCTCTGTCTCCGATATATGTGAACAGCTCTCTCATTTCTGCTGTTGAGTACTTCGATTGTACAAACATTCCCGGAAGGAAATCTGCGTACACATCATACAATTTAAAGAAATCTTCAGCTTTTACCTTTTCATTTCCTTTCCAGAACATCGGATTTCCGTTTTCATCTATTCCTGCGGTTTTCAAAGCGAAAACGGCATTCACCGGAAGGCCTTCTCTGGAAGGAAGCTGCGCATTGTCACGCGGCTGCTCACTAAGAACCCTGCTTTTATTGTGTGCAAAATTAATTGTAGTGGACCACTTGAAATTCTCTTTATCAATATTTCTGGTAGATAATGCTAATTCAAAACCTTTATTGGTAAGACTTCCCCAATTGACCATGGTATATTCGAATCCTGTCTCCAGTGGTGTTTCTTTCATACTGATCATATCAGTTCCTTTTCTGCTGTAGATATCAGCAGTAAAGTTGATTCTGTTTTTGAATAAGCCTAAATCAATACCCAGATTGACATTGGTTGTCTTTTCCCAACGCAGTTTATCATTTGGCGGGCTGATCACATTGATTACATCTTCTTTTACTCCCGGAAGAATAACCGCCGAATTGTATTCTCCGATGAAGAATGGCGATGTATTACGGTCTATATTTCCCTGAAGACCATATGATGCTCTTAATCTAAGGTTAGAAACCGCAGTAATATTCTGCATGAAATTTTCTTTCGTTACCAGCCAAGAACCTGATACCGCCCAGATCGGAAGATATTTGTATTTTTTATTCACTCCGAATAAATTGGTTCCGTCGTATCTTACACTTCCAAAAAAAGTATATTTCTGGTCATAGGTGTAAGAAGCCGTGGCAAACATAGAGGCATAAGCATTCTCTATTGGCGGCATTTCACGGTAGGTTTCATACTTTTTATTAGCTGCATCATTAGCACTTGGGAACATGATAGGAGTAGATGTTCTCGTCATTTTGTCAAAACCGAATGCTCTGGTCACCGTCGTATTATCTTCTGTTTTACGGATTTCCATTCCGGCCATTAAATCAATTTCGTGTACCGAATTGATTTTCGTACTGTATAATCCCTGCAATTTCCAGTTATATTGGAAAAAATCATTATCCCAGTTTTGTTTTACCCCTCCTGCAGGAAGGAAATAGCGGTAAGCTCCGTCTTTATAATAACGGGTTCCTTCTCTCATCTTTCTGGTAAAGTAGGTATTCTCGGCAGCATATTTCTCCGTTTTATTGATATCATACTGTATACCCAGCTGTGAAGTAAATCTCAGGCTTTTTGATACTTTATACTCTAAATCCAATATTGCCTTTAAAGAGTGATTTTTCAGAGTATAATCGGTATTTTCTCTTTCTTCAAGGAAATTAAAAGGAACGTACTGATCTGCAAAACCATCGATATCACGATCATATCTGTAACTTCCGTCCGGATTGTAAGGAGTCAGATAAGGGTTTGCATTTCTTGAGTAATTAATAGGGCTGGCTGCTGCATCAGCATCAGTCATGAATGATGAACGCTCGCTCTGGGTACCGAAAATAGAGATTCCTGCATTTAATTTGTCACTGATTTTATAGTTATTCTTCAGCGTCAGGTTATATCGTTTAAACCCTGTTCCGATTGTTGTTCCTTCTTCATCATAGTATCCAAGGGAGAAATAGTAATCCGAGCGGTCTCCTCCTCCTGAAAGGCTAAGTCCGTACTGTCTGTTGATCGCATTTCTGTACAATAGTTTTCCCCAGTCTGTATTGCTGTTTCTCAGACTGTTGATCTGCTGTTGGGACAAACCGTTAATGGCATCAAATCCTCCGTTTCTGAATGCATCAAGCTGCCCGTTTTTAGTCAGAATTCTCATTACCTCTCCTTTATCAGCCCGGTAGGTCAGATCTGCACGTTTCGCCATCATCAGCTCAAGGTCTACTTTTTCAGAAGCGTTCAAAAGGTTAAGCTTTTCAAAATCCGGACGTGCGGTAATGAAAGTATCTGCCGAGAAGTTTAATCTCATACTTCCTCTTTTTCCTTTTTTAGTGGTAATGGAAATAACCCCGTTGGCTGCTCTTGCTCCGTAGATGGCTGTTGCCGCAGCATCTTTTAAAATAGTGATATCTTCAATATCATTAGGGTTAAGTCCTGCGATAGAGAAGTTCTGAAGCTGATCAATATTATCTTTATCGCTGAAGTTCGGTACATCATTTCCTTCCAGCGGAAGACCATCAATAACCCAAAGGGGATCCTGTGGTCCGGATAAAGAGGCAGTTCCACGTATTCTGATCTTCGCAGGACCTCCCGGAGATCCTGTTTCCGGAGTAACGACCACACCGGCAATCTGACCGGATAGCATCTGATCCACACTGGCTACACCGGCCTGGTTGATATTATCCATTTTCACTGTAGCAACCGCTGAAGTTTGTTTACGTTTTTCGATTTTCTGGTATCCGGTGATAATAACTTCCTGAATCTTATTTTTGTCAGAAACCTCTCCTGCAACAGGAATCAGGTTAACATTATAATTGGTCTGCTCTTCATCAATCTGGATCAGTCTGGATTCATAACCAAGATAACTGACCAGTACTGATTTTGTATCGGCAGGAATTTCTAAAACAAATTTTCCGTTTTTATCGGTAATTGCACCAATGGAAACACTTTCAATGATTCCGTCCTGATTGGTTTTTGCAGAAACAGACTGGGTTTCAATTTTGATGGATGCTCCTGCAATTATTTGTGAGGTATTGCCGTCCTGGACTTTACCTGTGATGGTTTTCTTTTGTTGGGCCAATGCAATATTAGCAGCCAAAAGAGGTAAAAGAATTAGAGTTTTTTTCATAGCTGATTATTTATTTAAAGCCTCTTCTATACGGATAATTAAGTCCGTGTAATGTGCTCTTGAAGCATCATCTCCTTTATATCTGGTTCTGTTTAGCAGATCCAGTACCTTATGTAGTTCTGCTCTTTTATAGGTCGTCACTTCAGAAACTCTTTTCATGGATGAATAATTGATGTTTCTGAGTTTATTCTCCTCTTCATGATAATTGCAGATCAGTGGCATATTCAGGGTATTATCTGACTTTAACGCTTTCACTGCCGTTTTTTCAAATAATTTATTGACAGAAACAATCAGAGCATCTACATAGTTTTTCTGAGCCATCTTTTCAAGAATAGTAAGGCTTCCTCTTTTATTGAAAATGGCGGTTCTTACCTGATCAAATAAATTCTCTACCGTATAGATTTCTTCTTTCGAGCCTGAAACTTCATGTTTCAATTCATTTTCCAGCAGTCTCAATAATCTGTCATCCATAAACAGAGAATACATATTGGCGTACTGCATTCCTCTTGCCAAGGTGTACGGAGTCTGTTCAAATGGCCCCATTGGGGAATTTTTAACAGGATAGGTTTTTTCTGTGATCGGATTAAAGAATAACCATTCCGGAAGGTTAATTGCATTTTTAACAAGATAATCTACCGCTCTTTTCTGCGTTTCGGCAGGTACTGCTTCATAGGCCTTTTTCTTATTACCGAATACCGTATTGTTCAGATAAATACCTCCTACATTAGCCATTACATGACCGGTATACAAATCCCATTGTCCGATTACACCCAGATACAGTTTTCCTGCATCCGTATATTCTTTACCGTCTTCGTAAGTCCATTTCAGAAGATTGTCAAGAACGACCTTCAGGTTTTTCATTCCATACTCACTGGCCTTCATCGCATCATCACCCAGGTCTTCAGACTGTGAGCGGGGATCAATTGTCTCAAGAAAGTTCTGCTGCTCTCCATAAAAATACATAGGGTCATCCTCATGTTTTTCAATCAGATTTCTTAATGCCTTTTTCTCAGAGAACTCATCAGGATACCAACGATATCCCCATTCTATAGCATATTTATCGTAAATACCTATTTTGGGGGTAATAGCAGTCACCCCGTCTTCAGGCTGAGCTACGTAGTTGTATCGTGCATAATCCATGATAGAAGGAGCCGTTCCGCCCATTTTATCTGTGAATTCTTTTGAACGGAGAGACTCTACCGGAAAAGCGAAAGAAGCTCCCATATTGTGTTTTAATCCGAAGGTATGTCCTACTTCGTGAGAAGAAACGAAACGGATCGCTTCTCCCATATGTTCATCACTAAACTTATTTCCTCTTGCTTTCGGATCTATAGGACCGGTCTGAATTCTCATCCAGTCATGAAGAGAAGTCATTACATTATGCCACCAGATAATGTCGGCTTCAATAATTTCTCCGCTTCTCGGATCTACTACAGAAGGTCCCATCGCATTGGATTTAGGAGAAGCGGCATAGGTAATCACCGAATATCTTACATCATCAATATCAAAATCTTCATCTTTTTCATCCGGCATTCTGGCAACCACTGCATTTTTGAAACCTGCCTGTTCAAAGGCTACCTGCCAGTCATAGACTCCGGCAATGATTTTCTCACGCCATTGTTTAGGAGTTGCCGGATCAATATAATAAACAATCGGTTTTTTAGGTTCCACCAGCTCCCCCTTCAGATATTTTTCTTTGTCTTCATCTTTAGGTTCTAAGTTCCATCTTGTGATGAAGAACTTTTCGTCCATTTTTTGCTGCTGATCGTTAAATGACCAGTGTTTTTCACTGAAAAAACCTACCCTTGGATCCGAAATCCTCGGCTTCATCGGAGTTTTAGAAAGTAATACCAGATTGGTTGTTACACCAAGTGTTACCGGTAAATCAACACCTCCTTCATTTACAGAAGTAGACAGCTGAGATTTCACAACAAGATTCTGTGGAAATGTTTTCACTCCTTCTATATAAGAAAGGCTTGATTTCACTGATCCTCCTAATCCTACATTAGCCAGAACATCATTAAAGCTTTTTTGATTTCCGTCAAAAACTTTATTGACTTTAATCGCCACTGAGGTAGAGTCATTATTCTGAGCTTCAATATCAAAAACCTCAATAATAGATTCCGAAAAATTATCTTTTACAGATTTTGTAATAGCGTCATTTTTAGGAGAAGACACTTTAGCCTCGGAAGTTCTGACCCAGACTTTTTTGGCTGCAGCATCACGATGAAAAGAAATGATTTTATTTTCATAGTTCATTCCCTTATTCAGTCCTGCTTCATTTACCTGCATAGGTACCTGAGATAATTTGTTAACGACCAAAAACTGACGTCCCATCAGGCTGTCAGGAATTTCAAAATAAATATCCGTCTTTACCTGGATCGTATTAAAAAGACCTTTTTTATAAGTTCCTTTCTTGATCAGATCTTCAATTTTTTTTGTTTTTTTTGAAGAAATGTCTGTTTTATCAGTTTTTTCTTTTGTCGTTTTTACAGTATCTTTTTTCTGTGCAAGAACTGATGGTGAAGCCAATGCAAGTCCTAAATACAGTGCCAGTCTGTAATTCTTCATTAAAATAGTCCGATTCATTCCAAATAGTAAATATCTTAGTTTCAGTAGGCAAAGCTATAGGTAAAGAAAATCATATACTGTGTATTAGGGAGTGAGAGGTAATTTTTCGGGAGTGAATGGATTTTTATTTTCACTTCATTAATGGTAAAAAACATATGAAATATTCACCATTTACGGAAATATTAACAAAATCATTCTTAAAATAACCATAAACTTGATTCAAATAGTCAATTCCAAACTTCTCTCCCTGTACAGCCTCTGTTTTAGGTTGCCAGGTATTCTTTACGATAATCCCGTTTTCTTCAACTGTAATAACAATCTCTAAAGGCTGATCTATTGTGGCAATATTATGTTTGATTGCATTCTCTGTAACAATCTGAAGTGATAAATAAGGAATTCTTTTTTCTAAACTCTCTTCATGAGTAATTATCAATTCAAACCTCAGCTCTTCATCAAATCTGCTTTTCAAAAGCTCCATATATTGCCGGATAAAATTGATCTCCTGTGAAACAGGCACAATATTTTCCTTTGGAGGTACAATAAGATACCTGTAGATCTTTGAAAGATTCATGGTGAATTTTTGTGCATTCTCCTTATTAATCCCGATCAGCATATAAAGTGAATTGAGCGAATTGAAAAGAAAGTGCGGATTGATATTGTTTTTAAGCTGCTGCAGCTGATTGATCACTTCTGCTTTGTGCATCTTTTCATTCTCAATAAGCAAAAGATTTTTCTCAGACTGTATTTTTTCCTTTTCCTGATAGGCTATATTAGTAGACCTGTGAAATAAAATAAACACAGTGACGATAAGAAATAAGGCCGCCAGAAAGATATATACCGTATAGGTTCTGGTTTTGTTGACGCTTTCATCAATAAGGAAATTAACGGAATTCACCACCGCATATCCTTCAAAATTATCAGTTTTCAGGGGTTTTATAAACCTTGTCACTTCAACATTAAGATATTCAGAGTTTGTATTTCTTTCGGTGTATCCCAACTCTGTTATTCTGCAGATGGTATCTGAAGGCTTGATATCTGTAAAATCAAAAATATTTTTCCCTAAATACTTCTTTTCAGGATGGGTAAGACAAATTCCTTCTTTGGTAAACACATATGCATAATTATTGGGAATCTTGTCAATATTGATAAAGTACTGGTGAAGATCATCAAGACTCACAGTAGAGCCATAATATAATGTATTCTTTTTTTTAGCTACGGCGACAGAATCATAACTTATCCAGAAAATACTGTCTTTACGGGTAATTAAAAAATCATTGAAATGCCCTTTCCCGCTATTTTTTATTTTAACAAACTTCTCCGCTTTCCCTTTATTTCTGAATACATCGGATAACATATCCGTATTGGCAGATTTTGCGGAACCGTCTTTATAATAATACCAGCTGTATGTAAGTAAATCCCTTTTCCGGTTGAGATCATTTAAAACAGAAGAATACTCCTGATAATTTTTTAACCCGTCTTTCTGAATTAAGGCACGAAGCAGGTATTGATAATCCTCAATATTTTTAAATTCCTTCTCTATCGTCTCGTATTTACGGACAAAAGTTTTACGTGCAAATTCTTCATTATTTTTCCGGCTGTCCCGGGTAATTAAAAGACTCAGAACAGCAAATGCAATCACTGCAATTAAACAGACAGATAAAGCGGCAATGTAAGCGGATTTTTGGGATAAGGTGTGTTTAAAATTAATACTCAAATCTCTCTAAAATTGTTATTTCCCTACTGATAAATTATTCGTTTGCAAAAATATAACAAAGATTTCAGGACCAATTGGTGAATTAAAATTAGATTCGGATAATTTTGAGAACTCATATGATCCTGATTAAACGGGCGCTGCTTTAAGTCTTAAAATTAGTTAATATAGCATAGTAGATCAGATAATCATCCTTTTATATTTTGAAAATTAATTATCTTCGCCTACAAATCTTATTTGAAAATGAAAAAGATCATCTCCGGGATATCTATTTTTTGTACTGTTATCATCTCCGCTCAGGAGTCTATCCAATTCCAGGACCAGTCATTAAAGGACATTATTGCTCAAGCTAAAAAGGAAAAGAAATTAGTTTTCATCGATGCTTATGCTTCCTGGTGCGGGCCATGTAAATTGATGGAAAAAAATGTTTTTACTCAAAAAAATGTGGGAGATTATTTCAATACCAATTTCGTCAATGCAAGATTTGATATGGAAAAGGGAGAAGGGAGAGATATTGCGTCCAAATATGGAGTACGTTCTTATCCTACTTATCTTTTTTTAAATGGTGACGGAGATCTCGTTTCTCAGAATACCGGTTATATGGATGCAGGAATGTTTGTAACTATGGCACAGGACATTAATGCTCCCGGCAATAAAAAAGGCTCCTTAAAGGAACGTTTTGCCAATGGAGAAAAAGATCCTGAATTTCTGATTAATGTAATGAAACTTAACTCCAGCAGTGATTACGATTTTGCGAAAAAAGCTTCTGAAAGATATTTTGAGAATAAAAAAAAGACGGAGGAGTTTTCAAAAGATGAAATAGATCTGCTGCTTTATTTTGTAAAATCAACAGAAGACAAAAACTATACAGTATTCGCTTCCAGAAAGGCGGAGATCATTAAATTTCTTCCCGAAGAGACCTATAAAGAATTTGATAACCAGCTGAGACTCTCTAAAGTAGTAGAACAGTCTATTGACGATAAAAATAAAAGAATCAATGATGAGGTTTTTATGAAAGCTGCGGAACCTCTGGTTGGAAAAGAAGCTGCAACGGCTAAACTTAATCAGACCAAACTTAGTTATTATGAGCAGAATGCCAATTTTCCCGAGTTTGAAAAAGCAGCGTTAGCCTATTACAAAAATGCTGATGCTTTTGAGCCTAATGAGCTTTTGAGAGCCGCATGGGTATTCAGCGATCATATAAAAACACCTTCATCACTGAAGAAAGCTACAGAATGGGCAGAAAAGTCTGTAATGCGCGGAGAGACATCTGAAAACACTTATATTCTGGCCAGACTTTATTTTCTGACCGGAAATAAGGAAATGGCACAGAATTATGCTGAAATGTCAAAAAATATGGCTCTCCAGAATAATAAAGATTCAAAATTGGCTGAAGATTTGCTGAGCCAAATAAAATAAAAAAATAACATGATCGGATGAAGTATAAATTATTTGCAGGTATTTTAGGTTTCCTGGCTGCAGGAACTATAAGCGCACAGGAACAGGAACAAGGGCAGGATAAAAGTTTATATCTGAAAGGCAATGCGCTCTTTGCTCCGATAGGAATTTTAAATGTAGGAGTAGAAAAACAGCTGAGTCCTAAATATACCATTCAGGGAGATGTTTTTATTTCTCCGTGGAAATCTTTTGCAGGACATAAACTACAGTTTTATTCAGCTTCTGTAGAAGGACGATATTATTTTAAAGAAGCATTTAAACACTGGTATATAGGTGCAAATTTAAGTATGGCATATTATAATGCCCAAAAATGGAATTATTGGAATGATGGTGTTTTTCTAACAGATGACGGCGATAGAGTTAAAAATTCAGATATTTACCAAAAGGGATATTCGGTTATGCTTGGAGTTACGGGTGGATATCAGTTTCAACTATCAGACCGATGGAATCTTGACATTTATGCTACAGTTGGAACTTCTCAAGGATTTTATAAGGGATATGACAGCACAACCGGCAAACGTTATGACGGAGCAGAAAAATTCAATAAAAGCGGAGAAATCATCCCTTACAGAGGGGGAGTCATGATCTCGTACAAATTAAAATAATACAATGAAACCATTCGGTAAAAATCATATTATCATTTCGGTAATCACGTTTGTAATCCTTTTTTTAATGAATTATATCGGGAACGATCTTCCTGATAAATTACAGCGGGCCCTGATGACAGCTTTTGCAGGAGTTGTGGGGTTAACTATTGGTCTTTTTATCCTTAACAAAGGTAGAAATGACAAGAATCCGCCCCAGAATTTTGATTAGTCTTCATACATAATATACTTGGTTCTGATTTTTTCAAAATTATTCAAATCATTTTTCCATGAAGCCTTAATTTCCGGAACTGATCTGCCTGCAACAATTTGTTTTCTCAGCTCATCAGTTCCGGATAATGTATCAAACCATAAATTCTTTAAGAAGAAATCCTGTTGAGGGTTTTTATAATTTTTATAGGCTTTGATCACCCATTCAAGGTTCAGTTCTCTAAGATCAGTAGGATAATCCGAAAGATTTTCACCATAGCACAGCTTCCCGTTCAGGAAGGGGTCTTTAGCTCCGAAATTAGGTTTTGGGGTAAACTGATAAGGTAAGCCTTCCGTCCATGGAGACCCGTATATCTGGAATGGAAGATCGGTTCCTCTTCCTACAGACACCTGTGTTCCTTCAAAAAAGCATAAACTCGGATATAAGTTGATGGCTTTATCGTTCGGTAAATTAGGCGAGGGCCTGTCCAGTATCGGATAACGCTGTTTTTTATGATAATTTTTCATTGGAATCAACGTATATTTTACCTGAACACCATCTTTCAGCCATTTTTCTCCATTTACCATTTTCCCGTACTCTCCTATGGTAAGCCCATAAACTACAGGAACTTCATGCATTCCTACAAAGCTGGTCCATTTTTTTCTTAATACCGGTCCGTCTGTATACCCGTCATGCGGATTAGGCCGGTCTAATACCATCACTTCAACATTATTTTCGCCTCCTGCTTCCATTAAGTAGGTTAAAGTGGAAATATAGGTATAGAACCTCACTCCTACATCCTGAATATCAAAAACAACAATATCGATTCCTTTTAACTGTTCAGGCTTTGGTTTTTTATTAGCGGCATATAAAGAAATAATAGGAATCCCTGTTTTAATATCCACTCCATTTTTCACTTTTGCTCCTGCATCAGCCTCACCTCTGAATCCATGCTCGGGGGCAAAAATAGCTTTAACATTAATATTGTTTTTTACCAGAAAATCTACCAAATGAGTTCCGTCACTCATCAGTCCCGTTTGATTAGTCACTACCCCTACCGTTTTATTTTTTAACAATGGCAAATATAATTCGGGCTGATCGGCACCGGTTTTAAAATCCGATTGAACTTGAGTCTGAGAATAATATTGATTGATTCCTCCTAAAAAAATTAGGCAAATAAGAAGTAAATTTTTAATTTTGAAATCTAAATTCATAAGCTTGAAATTTCCTTTATATTTCTCTAGAAAAATAGCATTATCCAAAGATAACAAAAATAACCTTTCAAGAGTTATTATCTTCATTGGCAGGCTTTCCGTAGCTTTAGGGATTATCGTTTCCCTGATTACCGTAGCCACCGGTTTTGGTTCCAAAAAAGCTATTAAAGAAAGACTGGCAGATTTCAGCGGTCATATTACAGTAAGATCTACCCAGTCTAATTCATCCTATAATACTTCCATACTGGATAATAACGGACTTGATATTCAGAAAATAAAAAAACTTCCCGATGTTGAAAGTATTCAAAAATATGCTATGGTTACCGGTGTCATGCGTAATGAGCATAATTTTGCAGGAATCATATTTAAAGGAATCGGGAAAGATTTTGACAGTTTACGGTTTAAGAAATTTCTTATTGCCGGAACAACTCCGAAAGTAACGGAAATAGGATTCAATAATGATGTTGCTATTTCACAAAAAGTGGCCAATGATCTTCACCTTAAAGTGAAGGACAGTATTGTTACGGTCTTTTTAAAAACCGATCAAAAACCATTGTATCGTAAATTCAGAATTATCGGAATTTACAGAACGGATATTAAAATGATCGATGATCAGTTTGTCATTGGCGGAATCAATCATGTTAGAAAAATTCAGGATATGAAACCTGATGAAATAGGCGGCCTTGATATTTTCCTGAAAAATGTAAACGATATCGACAAAGATTTTCCGGAAATAGAAAAACTGATCGGATATAAAAATTATGCTGAAAAAGCTACTGAAAAATTTCCGCAAATTACTGACTGGATCAGTATTTTTGACACTAATATCGCATTGATCATCATTATTATGCTGATTGTAGTCGTTATCAATATTATTATGGTTCTTTTAATTCTTATCATTGAAAGAACAAACTCAATTGGTCTTCTTAAAACATTAGGAGCAAGCAATTCTCAGATCAGAGCAACTTTTATCAACTATACGCTGATTATTATGATTCCTGGACTTTTATACGGAAACGCTATTGGACTGGGACTTATTCTGATCCAGAAGTTCTTTGGAGTCATCAAACTGAATCCTGAAAATTATTATGTAAGTACAGTTCCCGTAGACCTTAATCCGATTGCAATTATCTCCATTTCTGTAGGAATTCTTATTATTTCAGGTCTGGCGTTAATTATTCCAAGTTACCTGATCAGTAAAATCTCTCCGGTAAAAGCAATTAAGTATAATTAAAAATGAATAGTTGCTGATTAAAGATTCTCTTTTCGAATGGCTTTCCACTGGTCTCAGCCTTAAGATCCACTGCACAGATAATTTTAAAAGCCTTATCTTTGCACCGCATATAAAACATTTATGAAATACGCAAAAAATATCCTTGAAACTATAGGGAATACACCACTGGTAAAACTTAATAATGTATTGGGAGAAGATTTCCCTGCACTGGTTTTAGCAAAAGTAGAGACTTTCAATCCCGGAAACTCCGTAAAGGACAGAATGGCTCTTAAAATGATCGAAGATGCTGAAAAAGACGGCAGATTAAAACCCGGAGGAACTATCATTGAAGGGACTTCAGGTAATACCGGAATGGGACTGGCTCTTGCAGCGATCATCAAAGGTTACAAATGTATCTTTGTGACCAACTCTAAACAATCCAAAGAAAAATGTGACATTCTTCGTGCAGTAGGTGCTGAAGTTATTGTATGTCCTACCGATGTAAAACCTACAGACCCCCGTTCTTATTATTCAGTATCTAAAAGACTGGCTAAAGAAACAGAAAACGGATGGTATGTCAACCAATATGATAATTTATCAAACAGAGCTGCTCATTACGAATCTACAGCGCCTGAAATCTGGGAACAGACTGAAGGAAAACTGACTCACTTTGTGGTAGGTGCCGGAACAGGAGGTACCATTACAGGATGTGGAACATTCTTCAAAGAGAAAAATCCGGATATTAAAGTAATCGGGGTGGATACCTACGGTTCCATCCTTAAAGAGTTCCACGAAACCGGAGAACTTCACTATGATCACGCTTATACCTACATCACTGAAGGAATCGGGGAAGATATCATTCCTGAAAACTATGATATGTCTGTGATTGATCATTTTGAAAAAGTAACAGATAAAGACGGAGCTGTTTACGCAAGAAAATTAGCTAAAGAAGAAGGGATTTTCTGTGGTTATTCTGCGGGAAGTGCTATCGCATCTCTGGTTCAGATGAAAGATCAGTTTACTAAAGATGATGTTATTGTTGTTTTACTTCATGATCATGGTTCAAGATATGTAGGGAAAATCTACAATGACGAATGGATGAAGGAAATGGGATGGCTAGACTAAGATCTGTGATCTTCATAAAATAAAAAATCAGAGCTGCTGGCTCTGATTTTTTTATTCTTTATTAACGTTTTCTTTCATTATTTTTTTAAGGAAATTATAGTCCTTTTCGTTCATTGCTTTTTTGGGAAACATATAGCTGTATTTGCCTTCCAGCGTTATAAACTGATCATTGGAATCAAAATACTCAAAATCTTTCCACTCGCTGTTTTCTTTATTTCCGTCAATACTAACGGTAAAGAAAAGAGAATCGATTCTTATTTCGTAGACTTTACACTTTTCAAGCACATTCAGATAATGATCCACCTGTTTTTTCCATCTTGAAACTTTATTAATGCTTACTGAAAGAAAGATAGCACACAATAAAAATATAAAGCTCAGGAAATATAAAATCCCGACACTATCTTTACTCAGACTATCTTTTATAAGAAATGCTATACATAAAATAACTGCCGCAACAGTCGTGGTTATGGTTTTACTTTTAGTAGTGGGTGAGAAAAGCAGACTCCCCTGGTTACCACTAAAATAAATATCTTCAAAAGTCTTTCTGTCAGGTCTTATAATAATTACCTTTTCCTCACTCATATTTATAGTTTGCTTTAAAAAGTTACAAAGCTAAACTAAATATCTTCATATTGATCACTTATTGCAGAAAGTTTGTGCATAAGCTCTCTATTTCGCTTTTTCAGTGTATCCAGCTTTTTCAGCATATGATAAATCACTTCCAGACCAGGAAGATTAACATCCAGATCATAATGCCAGTTGGAAAATTTTTCAAGATCCGGCAGATCTTCATACATCAGATAATGGATATTATTTTCAATCTGAACATTCAGCAAACCATAATCCACAAGCTCATTAAAAAAAGTAATTTCTATATTATAAATTTTTACGAGTTCTTCCCGTGATATTCTTTCACTCATAGCTTAGGAATTTTTTAGTTGTTCAAAAAGTTCTTTCTGTTTATCGGTAAGGTTTACCGGAAGCTTTACCTCATAGGTTACAAAAAGGTCACCATGATGTCCGTCTTTTTTATACACCGGAAATCCTTTTCCTTTCAGTCTTACCGTCATTCCGTTCTGAGTTCCCGGTTTTACTTTAAGACTGACACTACCGTCTAATGTATGCACTTTAACGTCTCCTCCTAAAACAGCAGTATAGAGATCTATGGTGACTTTAGTTTTCAGGTCGTCTCCTATTCTCTCAAAATCGGGATCCACAGGAATATTGAAGGTTATATACAGATCTCCCTGAGGGCCTCCGTTAAAACCGGGATTTCCATGTCCTTTTAATTTAATTTGCTGCCCGTCATAGACCCCTGCAGGAATCGTAATTCTCACTTTTTTACCATTGATTTCAAAGGTTTGCGGATGTGTTTTGGCAGCATCTCTGAGATTCAGGGTCAGTTCTGCCTGAACATCCTGTCCTTTAAATTTTCCGGAAGCACTGCCTCTTGAGCTCTTACCAAAACCTCCTGCTCCGCCGAACATGCTTTGGAAGAAGTCTGAAAAATCTTCACCTTCTCCAAAATCAGCACCGGAGTATCCCCCGTTATAATTATTCTGCTGCTGATACTGTCTTTGCTGTTGCTGGGCTTTTTCGTATTCTTCGCCGTGTTTCCAGTGTTCTCCGTATTTATCATACTTTGCCCGGTTTTCCGGATTACTGAGGACTTCATTAGCTTCATTCAGTTCTTTAAACTGTCTTTCTGCTTCTTTGTCGTCCGGATTGAGATCAGGATGTAGTTTTCTGGCCAGTTTTCGATAGGCTTTTTTAATATCATCCTGTGTTGCGCTTTTATCTACGCCTAAAATTTTATAATAATCTATATAAGCCATAGAAACGATGTTTACCCAAATTTATGAAATTTACCTTTGAAAGGTATATAAGAAAATGTTAAAAATAAACCTATCTTTGATAAAAAGCACCGCATGAACGAGGTTTTAAAAAACTATTCAGGAATTATATTTTTACTCCTAGGAATTACCGTGGGAAGCATTATAGGCATTACAGCTCCCGGTATTGTAGACTACATTAAACCTTTAGGCGATATTTTCCTTAATCTTCTTTTCGTGAGTGTAGTTCCTCTGGTATTCTTTGCTGTTTCCAATTCGATTGCTTCCTTAGAACAACAATCGAAATTCGGGAAGATTATTTTCATCATGGCCCTCACCTTTTTATTTTTTATTTTGACAGCTGCCGTTTTTACCATTTGTGCCGTTTATCTTTTTCCTGTATCAGGAGTTTCGGGAAGTTCTGAAATGATTACCGAAACGGCCAACAGCGATACTTGGGGTGACAGAATCGTAGGTTTTTTCACAGTGGGAGAATTTACGGCACTCTTTTCAAGACAAAATATGCTGGCACTTCTTATATTTGCTTTTATGACGGGGTTTGCAGCCCGAAAGACAGGAGAAAAAGGAGAACCGTTCAGAATTTTTATTGCTTCCGGATACGAAGTGATGAAGGAGCTTCTTTTACTGATTATGAAACTGGCTCCGGTGGGTCTGGGAGCTTATTTCGCTTATCAGGTTGCCACGCTGGGACCTCAGCTTTTCGGTTTTTATGCTAAACCTTTAGGGCTATATTATATTGCCGGAATTATTTATTTTCTGGTATTCTTTTCATTATACGCCTTTATGGCTAATGGCTATAAAGGGATAAAAAGTTTCTGGACAAATGCCATTTATCCTACCCTGACTGCAATAAGTACATGCAGCAGTTTTGCGACAATGCCGGCTAATTTACAGGCGGCTTCTAAAATTGGTATTCCGAATTCTATTGCCAATCTGGTGATACCTATTGGAACAACCCTTCATAAAAACGGGTCTTCGATGTCTTCCATTATCAAAATTTATGTAGCCTTTCTCATTATAGGAAAAGATTTTTTTGATCCGTCTAATCTTTTACTGGCTTTAGGCATTACGGTTTTTGTAAGCATTGTAGCCGGAGGAATTCCCAATGGCGGATATATTGGCGAAATGCTGATGATCTCAGTATATAAACTTCCTCAGGAAGCCATTCCTGCTGTAATGATTATCGGAACACTGGTAGATCCTCTGGCAACGGTACTGAATGCAGTAGGAGATATTGTAGCTGCCATGTTTGTCAACCGGTTTGTGAAGGTCTGATCATCATTTGTAACTATTATTTTTGAAATGAATTCTTTTTTTTAAAGGTATCGGGCTCTATGACAGCTCCAGGATTGAAGTGAATATCGGTAAACCTGCACTGATTCAGTAGTTGCGGAAGATCACTTATAAAACCAACACCTCTTTTATCTCAATGGAAAAAGACACTTCAATACCGGGGAATGATAGATGAGGATTGTTTTACGATGAAAAGAAGGATGCGTTTATTTGATATAAACAGAAGTAATCCTGTTTTTCACGGAAGTATTTCAGATGAAACGGAAAGTCATCAGTCAGTCTGGAAGTACATCCGTCGGCATTCCAAATTCTTAACGGGATTTTCATTTTCTGTTTTTGTATGCTGATCGCTTTTTCCAATGCAGGAGATGATCAGGATATTTTTGTGGTTGTCATTGTAACAGCGATAGCAATACTCCGGTATTTTATTTTAAAAAGAGGCATTGCAAGAGGAAAATATGAATTCGAGAGAGAACTTATTTATATTGCTCAAAAACCCTAACCCAGAGACGGTTTATTAGTATTCTATTCGCTTCTTTTTACCGGTTCCAGATTGTTATATTCGTCGGGAGTGAAAAGTCTGTATTGAACTTTAAACGTTTTTCCCAACGGGGTTTCCAGGGAGAAACCTCCGGGGCCGAAACCATCTGTAACATCCAGTGTGAAATGCGAATATTTCCAGTATTCGAATAAATCTCTGTCTATCCAGAATTCATGTCCGTTGATTGTTCCGATCATGGCATCATTCATTCTGGGGAAGAACCCTCCTTTTTCAAAACATTGCGGCTGTGTACCTTCACAGCAACCTCCGGCCTGATAAAACATCAGGGGACCGTATTTATTTTCAAGTTCCCGGATGACTTCAAGGGCTTTTTCTGTTGCGGAAAGCCTTGCTGTTTTTTCTTCCATTTTTAATTATTTTTCATGATTTGTACAACAATAATAAAAGTCCGGCATTCCATAAGCCGGACTTCGTTATCCATCATGGCTAATTTGAGCCGGCAATATCCAGCACGATCCTGCCGTCAATCTGCCCTTTCTTCATTTTATCAAATACTTCGTTGATGTCTTCCAGTTTTGCTGAGGTTACGGTAGCTTTTACCAGTCCTTCATTGGCAAAATCCAGTGCTTCCTGCAGATCTTTGCGGGTTCCCACAATAGAGCCTCTCACGGTTATTCTTTTTAATACGGTTTCAAAGATCGGAAGTTCAAATGATCCTGGAGGAAGCCCGTTGAGTGCGATGGTTCCTTTTCTTCGCAATACATCAATTCCTTGTTTAAAAGCAATTGGAGAAACTGCGGTAATCAGTGCACCATGCATTCCGCCTACTTCTTTATGTAAATATTCTCCGGGATCCGTATTTTTGGCATTAACCACAAGATCTGCGCCTAATTTTTTCGCCAGATCGAGCTTATCATCTGCAACATCAATGGCTGCAACATGCATTCCCATTGCTTTTGCATATTGTACAGCGACATGTCCCAATCCTCCGATTCCTGAAATAGCGACCCATTCTCCGGGTTTTGTTTCTGTTTCTTTTAATCCTTTATACACGGTTACTCCTGCACATAAAATGGGAGCTATTTCCAGAAAGTTGACATCTGATTTTAAATGCCCTACATACCTGGAATCTGCAATAACATATTCTGCAAAACCGCCATCTACGCTATAGCCACCATTCTGCTGGGCTTCACATAGGGTTTCCCACCCCGTGATACAATAATCACAGCATCCACAGGCACTGTAGAGCCAGGGAACTCCTACGGCATCTCCTTCTTTTACGAAAGCTTCCGGCCCGCAGGCTACTACGATTCCTACTCCTTCATGTCCGGGGATCAGCGGCATTTTAGGTTTTGCGGGCCAGTCTCCGTCTACAGCATGTAAATCTGTATGACAAACGCCACAGGCTATTACTTTTACCAGTACTTCATATCTTCCGGGTTCTCTTACGGGCACTTCTTCAATTTTCAGGGGTTGCCCGTAGCCCTGAACTACGGCAGCTTTCATTGTTTTTGGAATCATATTGTATGTTTTGGATTGCGTTTATTTGGGGTTATTATTTTTTTCAGGACTGAAAATACCGGAAAGTCTGGTATTTTTCTGCGTGAGGGATAGTAAGGGCGGCGAGGAACGAGCCGGTGCAAAGCACCGAAACGAAGTGGAGCCCTGAATAGCCCGACCGTTTGCCCTGATTCTGATCAGGGCAAACCGGGCACGTCCTAAATAAATATTAAAAGAAGCCTAATTTATTTTTGTTGTAAGAAATCAGCATATTTTTAGTCTGGCGATAGTGATCAAGCATCATTTTATGGTTTTCTCTTCCTATTCCGGACTGCTTATATCCTCCGAAAGGGGCTCCCGCCGGATAGGAATGATATTGATTGACCCATACTCTTCCGGCCTCAATCTGACGCGGAATATTGTACAGCTGATGAGCATCTCTTGTCCATACTCCGGCTCCAAGTCCATAAATGGTATCATTGGCAATTTTCACCGCTTCTTCTTCGTCTTTAAAGGTGGTAAAAGCGAGTACAGGGCCGAAAATTTCTTCCTGGAAAATTCTCATCCTGTTGTTTCCTTTGAAAATCGTGGGCTGGATATAGAATCCTTTATCAAGATCTTCACCCAGGTTGTTAACATCACCGCCCACCAGCACTTGCGCACCTTCTTCTTTTCCGAGCTGGATGTAAGAGAGTATTTTATCTTTCTGAATCTGAGAAGCCTGAGCTCCCATCATCACGGTTTTATCCAACGGATTTCCTACTTTAATGGCTTTTACTCTTTCGATTACCCTTTCGATGAACGCATCTGCAATGCCTTCCTGTACGAGAAGCCTTGACGGACAAGTGCAGATTTCTCCCTGATTGAGGGCAAACAGTACGGCTCCTTCAATGGCTTTATCTAAAAATTCATCATCTGCATCCATCACTGAATTAAAGAAAACATTTGGTGATTTCCCACCCAGTTCGAGGGTTACAGGAATGATATTTTCTGTGGCATACTGCATCACAAGACGCCCTGTAGCGGTAGATCCGGTAAATGCGGCTTTGGCCACTTTCGGATTGGTTACAAGTGCTCTTCCCAATTCTGCTCCGAAGCCATTAACGATATTAACAACTCCTGCGGGCAGAAGATCACCGATGAGTTCCATCAGGACCATAATGGAAACCGGGGTGCTTTCTGCAGGTTTTAAAACCACAGAGTTTCCTGCTGCCAATGCGGGGGCAAGTTTCCATACAGCCATCAGAATCGGGAAGTTCCATGGGATGATCTGTGCGATCACTCCCAGCGGTTCGTGAACAATAAGAGAGACGGTGTCTTTGTCTAGTTCGTTATGGGATCCTTCTTCTGCACGGATCACTGATGCAAAATATCTGAAATGGTCAATCGCCAGTGGTAAGTCTGCCGCCAGTGTTTCTCTTACTGCTTTACCGTTGTCTACTGTTTCTACGATAGCGAGATATTCCAGATTCTGCTCTATTCTGTCTGCGATTTTATTCAGGATAATACTTCTTTCTGTAGATGAGGTATTTTTCCAGGACCGGAATGCTTTTTCAGCAGCATTCACAGCCAGTTCAAGATCTTCTTTGGAGGAATGGGCTACTTTGGTAAAATTCTTACCATCTACGGGAGAAACGACATCAAAATACTGTCCGTTCACCGGTGGTGTAAATGTACCGTCAATATAATTATCATATTTGTTTTTGAATTCAGGACGCTGTAGAAGGGTCTCTGATCTCGGTTCTGTAATCGTGCTCATATTAGTATTTTTAAAATTTTCTGTAATGCCAAATTACACGTACAGCATAGAAACCTATAGCACAATCGTATAAAAAAAGTGCAGAATACTACAGAAATTCAATTTTATAATTTTATTAACAGCAACATCGGGTCAAAATCTCTATATTTGAGTTACGTGCTCCTTAAAAATGTTTAGAAATGAATAACAATAATAAATATTTATTAGATACTCCTGAATTAACTAAGGAAAACAGATTAGTAAACATTATTGAAAATCAGACGAAATTCAATCTAAACAACTGTGAATTCAGTATATATGAGACCCACAAAACGGCTTTTGATGTAAAACTTCATTTTGAAAATATTGCATTTACCGCTATGCTCAGAGGCAAGAAACATATGAAGCTGGACAATAAAACCAATTATTTTGATTACTTCCCCGGAGAAAGCATTCTGGTAGCTCCCGGAGAAACCATGGTAATTAATTTTCCTGAGGCCGACGAAACTCCTACTCAGTGTATTTCTTTAAGCTTAAACCCTGATTTTATTGAAGACTCTCTCAATCACCTGAACTACCATCTTCCCAAAGTGGATGAAACTTCACAGTGGAATATCCAGCTGGACGAATATTTCCTTTTCAACAATCAGGCATTAGCTTCTGCTACCAATAACATTATGAGAATTGCTATGGATGATAATTCCCAGAAAGACATCATGGCTGATTTTGCTCTCAAAGAACTTTTAATCCGCCTGATGCAAACGCAGGCGAGAAGCATGGTAGAAAAAAATGTGGTAAAGAATAAATCCAGAATAGGTTTTGTAGTAGATTATATCAAAAAAAATCTTCATCAGAAGCTTTCTATTGACAGTATAGCCAGACTGGCGTATGTCAGCAAATCCAATTTCTTTAAAATGTTCAGGGATGAGCTGGGAACTTCTCCTAATGAATTTATTCTTCAGGAAAGAATCAACCGAGCTAAAGAGCTGCTGGCAGATCAGAACAGTATAAAAGAAACTGCCTATCAGACCGGATTTTCCGATACCAATTACTTCACAAGGGTCTTCAAGCAACTGGAAGGCACTACTCCTAAAAGTTATCAGAATAAGATCATTATTTCTGAATAGACTTACTTCCCCATATCTGATCATATAGTGTCTTCAGTTTTCCTGTTATCTTTAAAGATATCAGGAATAAGATGATGCTCAAAAACGAAACACTCTATCCAAATAAAAAAGGCTGCCTTTTAAAAAGACAGCCTCTTCTGGGTTAAATTAAAATTTGTTAATTATCATAACCAGGGTTTGATACTACCAAAGTCCCTGCTACGTTAGTTTCTGATTGCGGAATAGGGAATGTTAATTTCTTATCCGGAATCGTTTTGTTTTGTGCTGCATCGGCAACACCGGATGTATTATAATAAGGAATTGTTTGTCCCCATCTTAATAAATCCCAATATCTGAATCCTTCTCCTACCAATTCCTTGATTCTTTCAGTTTTCACCATATTCAAGGTAACTGCTGCTGCAGGAGTCTGGCTTCTAGCCTGGATCAGGGTATTGTAATAAGTAAGTGCATTGGCAGCAGAACCTCCGTTCAGTTCAGCTTCTGCAGCATTTAGCAATACTTCTTCATATCTTACCATTTTAATATTTCCGGCTCCTGTAATATCAGGGAACTTTCCATTTAAATATCTCGACGTTAATAATTTCAGTCTCGGGTCATTGCTGCTGTATAAGCTTACCACACTTGGCAATACTCTGATATTCTGATATCCGCCACTATTCACAAGGTTAGAATAACTATCAAATGAAAGCGCTGAAGCGGTACCTACTGCAATTTCAAAAACACTATTTGAATTGGCATTAGAAGCAAATGATTTTAAAAGATCTCCGGACTGGATTACAGAATAACTTCCTGAAGCGATTACGTCTCCAGCATACTGTCTCACTTTAGCATAATCTCCTTTATAAAGATAATATCTTGACATTAATGCCTTAACACTGTATGGGTTAAGATATACCGGAGAACCGTTATTTTCTTCAGTATCATCATTCATATAAAGGATAGCATTAGCAAAGTCACTCTCAATCTGAGCCTGTGTTTCTGCAATACTAGCTCTCTTCATTTTGGCATTAGGGTCGTACACCAAAGGCAATACGATTCCCAGACTGCCTCCTGAATACTGCTGACCGTATAATCTTAGCAAGTCAAAGAAAGCCTGAGCTCTCACTGCATATGCCTGACCTTTAATATATCTGGTCATATCTTTAATAACTGCCGGATCTGAGCTTTCTCCCCAAGTTAAACCTGTATCAGGGGTATTGATAACTACATTGGCATTGGCAACAGTTAAGTAAATATCTCTCCAGGTAGCGGTTACATCACCATCCAAAGATGTGAAAGAATACGTTCCCCAGGCTACGTTACGTCCTGAAGCTCCTGTAGTATATGCTTCGTCTGTGTGAACTTCAGCATAGGCAAGGAAGTTTCTTCCATAATAATTGATAGACCTCATTTTAGCAAATGTTCCATTGATAAAAGAAGTTAATTCTTCAATACTTCCAATAGGAGCAGCTTGTTTTTCCTGGTAAAAAGTTGTCTCTACGAAGTCATTACTACAAGAAGTAGTGACAAGTGCCAAAGACAGGGCTAATATACTAGCTGAAAATAGTTTTTTCATTTTTTTTGATTTAAAATTTACATTAGAAAGTTAAGTTAACACCTAAACTGTACGTTTTCAATGCCGGTAAATCCAAGTTGGATGTTCCCCCTAAAGCGGTAGATGTTCCTCCTAACTGAAGATCCGGATCGTACTGAAGATGCTTATCTGATAAGCTTGTCCAGATATTATTTCCTAATAAATAGATTTCTACGTTATTCAAACCTGTACCTCTTAAAAGATCTCCTTTAAAGTTGTATGCTACTTTTAAAGTTCTTAATCTCCAGTAATCACCTTTGTATAGGAATCTTGAAGATGCTGAGTTAGCTCTTGTAGTTCCTGTTCCTCTGTTTCCACCTTCGATAGGTTTTGGATTCAGAGCGTTAGGGTTGTTAGGGGTCCAGTAATCTAACTGTGCTCCGTATCCAGGATAGTTGGAAGTATATTGTCCGTCACTGAATAGGTAGTTTGCCCAAGAATCATAGATTTTGTTTCCAAATCCAAAACTCATCTGTGCATCTATTGTAAATCCTTTGTAAGCTAACTGTGTATTAGCTCCACCGAAGAACTTAGGCATTCTGGTTCCCTGAACAGCTCTTTGCGCCTGGTTGTAATCTGAAGTAGTAGCTCCGTCTACTCCGTTGATATACCATAGCGGGTTACCGTTAGAAGGATCCACTCCTGCCCATTTTCTCATATAGAAAGAGTTCACTGCCTCTCCTACTCTTAAGATATTCGTTCCTGAAATTACATCAGATCCTCCGTAAAGGCTTGTAATCTCATTCTTGTTAAATGTTCCGTTTACGCCTAATTTCCAGCTGAATCCGTCAGGATTATTGATGATATTAGCATTGATTGTTAATTCAAATCCTTTGTTCACCATATCTCCAACGTTCTCGATTCTTGCACTTGAAACGGTACCTCCCCCAGGAGATGTTTCAGATAAACCTCCCTGAGAAGGAGAAAGTGGTACAAACGTCGCTAAAGATTTTGTCTTTTTGTTGTAGTACGCTGCGCTGATCGTTAAATTATTATTCCATAATCCTACATCCAATCCAACGTTAAACGGATTTACTTTTTCCCAGCTTAAGTTTGGATTATCAACATTGATAATAGATGCTCCTGCATTATCATCATAGTTGGTTGTATATCTGTAAAGCGTATATGGAGTCATATAGTTAGGCAGCTGGTTTCCTACCTGACCGTATGAAATGATAAACTTCATTTGAGAAATAGTCTTAGAAGATTTCAATACATCTAATCTTGCTAAATCTACTCCTGCTCCAACTGACCAGAAAGTACCTGCTTTTTGTCCAGGCCAGAAGTTAGATAACTTATCTCTTCTTAAGGAAGCATCTAACAATAATAACTTATCATAGTCATAGTGAGCTGTTAAAGCATATCCCGCTCTCGAGTTTTTATATCTGTTTCCAATTGTTGCAATTGGAGTTACAAAACTGTCTAATGTTCTCAAGAAAGGAGCACCTACAGTACTTGCCCCCCCTCCGATTGTTCTTTGCTGGCTGGAATACGCTTCCTGGATTGCACTGGCATTGAAGTTATGCTTATCTCCGAAAGTTGTGTTATAGGATAAGATATTCTGTACGTTGAAGTTGAAATATCTTGTATCATAAGAGTACAATCTTCCTTTGTAGTTGTATCCGTCACCATGTAGAGGAGAGTTATAAGAATCTTCCTCGATGTTGATGTATTCAGGTGCAAAAACGAATCTGTATGTTAGATTGTTTAAGATTTTATATTCAGCCTGAAGGTTAGCAAAAGCTCTTGCTGTTTTTGCTTTCTGATAGTTTACAGTCTGTAGGAATGCAGAGTTGAATAGTCCATTGGAAAGACTTCCCTGCTCTCCCAGGTTGTAGCTTCCGTCCGGGTTATATACCGGATCGATAGGATAGTTGAACAGGTAAGCAATCATCGGGTTTGAGAATGCTCCCCCTGTATTCAGCGTACTGATCTCTGAATAAGACAACTGGATATCCGTTGAAAGGGTAAATTTATCCGTTGCTTTATACTCGATACGGTTGGTATTGGAAACTCTTTTGAAGTATGAGTTTCTCACAATACTGTTCTGATCATAGTATCCTAATGAAGAGTAGTAAGACATTTTATCATTTCCTCCGGCAATGGAACCGTTAAAAGTCTGGAAATGTCCACCTCCTTTATTCTGGATTGCGTTTAACCAGTCTGTATCCTGATCCTGAGAATAGATATATTGGTATAGACCACCAAAATTACCATTAAGAGCTAAGCTTGGTACCATTGCTGCGGTTAATCCCGGATTGGCAGCTACTCTTGATGGGTTATTGGCCAGCTGAACCGCCATTAAATCTTTCCATTCCTGCGTACTTAGTCCTTTTGGCATTTTAATTGCCGTATACGCAACACCTTGTTCAAAGCTTAAATTGAACCTAGGTTTTCCTTTAGTCCCTTTTTTGGTTGTAATAATAACAACCCCTGCCCCTGCATCAGCTCCATAGATCGCTGTAGATACAGCATCTTTTAAGATGGTAACACTTTCAAAGTCTGAGCTATTTAAGTTAGCAAGGATATTCGCTGTTGTAGAGTTTTGAGTCAAATCTCCCTGGTTAATTCTAACTCCGTCCATGATGATGATCGGGTTATTATTACCGTTGATTGAGCTCACCCCTCTTACACGAATAGAGGCAAATCCTCCAGGCTGTCCTGATGCTGCTCCTGTTTGAACACCAGCAATTGTTCCTGCTAAGGCTCTTTCAATTGAGGCAGATGAAGAACTCTGGGCTAATGTTTTTCCTGAAACAGTTCCTACTGCTCCCGTAAGTTCCTTTACTGTCTTTTTTTGACCAAACCCTACCATTACTACTTCGTCAATCTGAGTAGTTGCAGTGTCCTTTTTGGCCTTTTGTGCATAGGAAACCTGTCCTAAAAAAAACAGTGCTCCTGCACTTAATACACGTAATTTCACATTCATATTAACAGATTTTAATATTTTCAATAAGCAAATATGTTAATAAATATTAATATTCTCAATTTTAAAAAACAAATCGGTTAATAAATTAAATTTAAAATAAAAACATAAAAAATGTAAAAAATACACCTAAAACACTTTTTTTAACAAAAATATACATAGTAAAATCGCCAAATAAAATTTTTTATCGAAAAAACAGCCCGGTTAAAAAAACAGCATTCATTAATTAAATAATTAATTTTAACGAAAAATATTAACCATTAAATCAAATATGATTTAAAATATTAATTAAAATCAACATGTTATATTTCAATCAAAATAGTAAATGCGATAAAAATTCTACATATTTTACCTAAAAATACTTAATAAAACCATAAAAAACATCATTCACTAGAAAAATCCTCAAGCCTTTCAAAAAAAATAATTTCACATCTGAAAACGTGATAATTATAAAAAAACCCAGTATTGAAAGGGGTTTCAGACATTTTAAACAATAATTAAGAATTTAATAAAATTAAGACTTAAAAAATTATAAAAAATATCAACCTATCGCATTTTGAAAATTATCCCTTCTTTTTAATAAAAACGGATTATATATTTTTAATCACGCTTCCCGAAATACCGAAACATAAGCCCATAAAAAAAGCTGCCTAAAAGGCAGCCTCTGAAACAATTATAAAACTCTATTTCTTAATAACCAGGATATTGAGATAACAATGTATTAGTATTTAGTTCAGTTTGAGATACCGGAAAGGCTTTAAACTGGACCATAGATGGGGTAAGCTCTACCTGAGTTTGAGGGTTTTTAAAGCCTAACCCATTTCTTTTTAAATCACTATATCTGAAACCCTCCAAAAACATTTCAAGATTCTTCTGTATTAAAATTTCCTTTAATAAATCTATCCCTGTGCCCACATAAGCATAATCAGTATCTCTGTTTGCTTTCATCCAAGCATTTAACTTGAATAAAGCATCCGCAGGATTGGTATAATATAAAGCCTCTAACTGATTAAATACGGCTTCTGTTTTTCTTATTACAACAATATCTCTATCTGTTACAGTATACTTCATCACATCTATAGGTTTAGGATCATCATTCAGCGTTTGAACGTAGCCTGTATTTCTATACCAAGTACCTCTTCTTACATCTTTTGGTCCCAGTTTACTAAAGAATGCCTGAGTAGCAAAATTTTGTTTATACCTTCCTACTGATGACCATGTAGCCGTAATACCATCATTGTCTCCCGGTAAATCCAGTGCATTATAATCTATCTGGAAAATAATTTCATTATTATTTTCTCCTCCTACAGAAAAAAAATCTGCAACACCTGAAGAAGGTAATAAAGTATAGGCTGTATTGTCAAGAACTTTCTGAGCATAGGTATTAGCCTGGGCATAGTTTTTAATGGCCAAGTAATATCTTGAGAATAACATATCTATTGCCGCTGCATTAAACTTTTTATTGCCGTTACCTGTCCCAATTCTGGTGCTTGCACTTGTTAAATCAGTAAATATCTGATCATAGACCTGTTTCACACTGGATCGTGGAAGATTTGTTCCCGGTTTAAACTTTAAAGGCATAGGAACTCCAACGTCAGGATTTGAGCTATTCAGGTTGTCACTAAATAATGTTACCAATGTAAAATAAGCCATAGCTCTTACCGCGTAAGCCTGACCAAATTGATTCTCCGGCGTACCCGGCGTATTCGGATCATCAGTAATTTTTCCTTCATAGTTAAGTACAAAGTTAGCATTACCAATAATTCTATATAAAGTTCTCCATACTGTTGCTATATCATCACTGTTCTGGGTATAAAAAGTAAGATTGGGATCTTTTGTTGCAGAAAATCTGTTAGAGTGTATTAATACTACGAAAGCATTATCTCCAAGTAATTCCTGCAAAGTAGGAATCAGAGCTCCATAAGAATTAAGGGATTCACTAGATTGATCATAATATGTCTGATATAATCCATATAATCCATTTACAGCCGTATTTAATACCTTCTCATTGGTAATTGCCTGATCCAAAGGAAGCGTAACCGGCGGCAACTCTTCTGAAAATTCACTTTTACAAGAACTTACCGCAAGTCCTGTTAATATTATTAATAAGATTTTTATTTTTTCCATTTTTTTAAATTTAAATTATTAGAAATCAACCTGAATACCGAAAATAAACTGTCTCATATTGAGTTGAGTCATATCAAAAACGCCTAAGTTCGACACCGTGTACTTAAAGGCTCTTGAATTAGCCTCCGGATCAAAACGTAACTTGTTATCGAACGCATACGTATACAAATTAACACCTCTTACGTAAGCGTAGATTCCTTTAACGCCGGAGATATTAAGCTCAGAACCTTTAAATGTATACCCTAATTCAACATTTCTTAACCGGATATTATCACCTTTATATAAATATCTTGTTGAATTTGCATTGGAAGATCTGTTACCTTCATATATTTGTTTAGGTCTTGAGGCATTAGGATTAGAAGGACTCCAGGAATCGTACAAAGATTCCGGTGTTGTATTCACCGTCGGATATTTCCCATCTGACTCATATATGAATCCCCAACTGTCCCATACAGAGTACTCCCCCTGATAAGTTATCATAAATGACAGTTTTGCACCTTTATAAGTAAATTCATTGATTAGACTGGCGATGTGCGTAGGTAAAGCTTTCTGACCGGTAAATGATAATTGTGCTTTATTCATATCATTTGTAGTCGCAGTTCTTGATGCGTCCGTATACCACAACGGATCCCCATTTGAAGGGTCTACCCCTGCCCATAATCTTGTATAATACTCAGTTGGGTTATGGCCAGGAAAAAATGCTTTCAATCCGTCAATAACAGTAGGAGTAGAGTCTCCTTTTATATATGTTACCTTGGAATTATTATAAGAATAATTCACTTTGATATCCCAAGTAATTGACTCTGAACTTTTTCTGTAGCCTAATAAAGCTTCAAAACCATTAGACTTTACCTCCGACTGATTTCTGATGATTGAACTAAATCCTGTAGAAGGAGAAATTGGCACATTATACACCTGATCAGGGTTAATATTAGAATATACATCAAAAGTACCATAAATACTTCCTATTGTTCCTAATGAGAAATCTAATCCAATATTTCTTTTTTTAGATTTTTCCCATAATAATCCATCAGGTGCGCCCGGGGTTAAGATATATCCTGCATTGGTCTGAAGATAATTTCCAACTAAAGTATATTGTGGATATTTAGCATATGGAGATACCGCCTGATTACCATTTTCTCCATAACTTGCTCTAAGTTTCAATGAATTAATATAAGACGGTAAGAAATTCATTTTTCCTAAATCAAAGCTAACTCCTACCCCAAAAAAATTCCCTGCTTTTGTATATCCTGAATAAGAATCTCTTCTTGCAGACCCAGTAATGGTTGCAAACTTATTATAAGTATATGAGGCTCTTGCAATATAGCCTACAAGCGTCCATGCCTCAGTGCTACCTGTTGCTCCGGTAACATTAGCTGCAGCATCGGCATATTTAATTCTCGTACCTGCTGGAAATCCTCTTTTTGAAAATGTGTTATATTCTGATGTTCTCTTTGTAGATTCTATCCCTAGCGATGCGGAAATATCATGTATTCCAGCAAATGTCTTGTTAAAGTTTAAAAAGTTATACCAGTTCCAAGTAAAAAAATTCCTTATACTCTTATAATAATATCCATTACCATTTGCATTAGAAGGTTCATATCCGTCTCCAAAATCCGGATTCCAATAAGTAAATTCATCTCCTGAAGTATTATCAATACCAAAATTGGAATTAAAAGTTAAATAAGGAAAAATTTTGTAATCAACATTTATAGAGGTCAATATTTTATCAAATGCTCCCTTGGTTACATTAGTCCCTGTTAATGCAAGTGGATTAAACTGAGGGCTTAAATAAATCAGGTTTAGGTTATAATTTCCATCACTCAAATAAGGATTTTGCGTAGGAGAAAGAAGAGTTCCTGAGAAAACAGGGTTCGAAAAAGATGAAGCATCAGATGGTCCGGCCTGTATCGTTCTTGACAAGTTTGTTGAAAAAGTAATATTTAATCTATCTGTAGCTTTCCAGTTTGCTTTAATTGCTCCTGTATACCTGTCAAAAATTGCATCATATGATAATCCTTCCTGTTTTAAATATCCTAATGAGGCATATAAAGTAAAATCTTTAAAGCCTCCGGAATAACTTAAATTATATCGATTCATTATCGGAGAATTTCTTCTTGTTAATTTTCTCCAATCAGTGTCTGTCACTCCATCCCACTCCAAAATATCAGATTTAGCATAGGCAATAGCACTATTAAGATTAACAAAACCCTTTATAGGATCTGTATTGGGGTACCTATTATACAATGCCTGACCTAAATAGTTTACATTTTCTTGAGCATTTAATAAATTTAGTTTATCAAAAGCAACATTTGATGTCCCTATCTCACTGACAAACTGCAAGCTGGATTTACCTTTCCTACCTGACTTTGTCGTAATTAAAATCACTCCATTAGCTCCCCTTGACCCATAAATAGCAGTTGCAACACCATCTTTCAACACCTGAACATCCTGGATATCAGCAGGGTTGATTAATGACAAAGCATTTTGAGTTGTTAATGCTCCGGAAATATCACCTGACTGAACCGGAAC
Organism: Chryseobacterium sp.; assembly: GCF_019236175.1. Lineage (GTDB taxonomy): Bacteria > Bacteroidota > Bacteroidia > Flavobacteriales > Weeksellaceae > Chryseobacterium. The sequence goes on along the minus strand of NZ_JAFAJM010000024.1, from coordinate 294,575 downwards.
TCCATCAATAATATATAATGGGTCATTTCCAGATGTCAATGAAGATATTCCTCGAATCAATGTAATGGTTGATGCTCCTGGCTGCCCTGAGTTGGCATTTGACATTAATCCCGCTACAGTGCCCTGCAAAATATTATCAACGGAAACAGCAGATGGTTTATCAAGTATACTTCCCGATACTTTAACAAGAGAACCTGTAGATTGCTCAGGAGTTATTTTAATTCCATAAGCCCCGGTAATGAATACCTCATCAATCTTATTCTCTTTAGAAATAGTATCGTTCTTAATTTTTTGTGCATAGGAAGCCCGCCCTATAAAGAACAGCACTCCGGCACTTAATACCCGTAATTTCACATTCATATTTAACATATTTTAATATTCAATGACAAATATGTTAATAAGAACAAAAAATAGCAAAACACAAAAGACTGAAAAACAATGAGTTAAAAAGTATTAATTTCAATTATATCATCCTATTTCATTACATCAACTGGTATTTTTACAAAAAGAGTTTAAAAAATTCAAAACAACAGCACATTAACAAAATATTAACAAGCATTAAAAATTCCTTCATCTTACACTGATTTCATACAATCAATAAAAAAAAATAACACAATCAACCTTTCTGATAAAAAAAACAAACATTCACTTTATATAATCTCAATATAAAAACAGTAAAATACATACATAAAAAACAAAAAAACCACCTAAAAAAGACAAAAAAAATAAAGCATCCCAATAATTGGAATGCTTTATGCAATTTCTCATAAGGATGTTATCCCTGATAAGTATAATATCTTGCTCCGGCTAAAACAGGAGATTCTTTCTCTATGGAAGTAAGTCCGAATCCCTTATAATCTGCATTGACAGATTGAGACAATTGTTTTCTGTGTAACTTTTCATAAGTATCAAAACTGATAGAAGTTCTGTTACCAAGATGCTCAAACAGGTTCCACTTTTCTGCTACCTTCTTCCAGTTCTCAGATATTTTTCCGGCAAATACTTTTGATTTTGAACCGCTTCCGTATCCGAAAAATCCGATTTCTTTTCCTGACAGCTCTTCGTTGTCATCGAAAGAAGTCTGCAATGCAGAAAGAAGCGCCATAAAGATAGAGGCGGTATACATATTTCCTATTTCAGAAGAAGCCCTCTGCGTTTTCTCTATTGTATTACTGATCAGGTTCAGATAACTTTCTGATTTTGCCACCGTTTTCTGTTCATCTGCGGTCGTATGGGGAAGTTCATTCTCCATACTATAGATCTCTGTAAATATTCTTTTTCCGTGGAAAGCATACGGAAGGTGGAAAACAATATATTTCCAGTTTTCATAAGGTTTTGTTTTTTCTGTAATCTCTTTATAATGCTGATATGCTTCCCTGATCCGGTCCTGATAACACTGGTTGGAATACTGTCCGTCAAAGACAGGTTCATCAGTAAATACCTCAATAGTATCCGGATAAGCCTGAGGTGCATTATTCAGGTCTTCTTTTTTATAAGATCTTCTGGGTTTAAAAAAATCGAAAACACTTTCGGAAGCTATTCCCCAGTTATTTTCAATTTCCAGCAGGTCCGGTTTTGATGAAACCAGTAAAGCAACCGCTCCGCTTCCCTGGGTATATTCTCCCGATGAAGCCAATTCATATTTTGCATAATCACTGGCGATGACCACCGCTTTTTTATCCGGATTTACTCTTACAAAATCAAGAGAATTATGCAATGCATCCACTCCTCCTACACATGCAAAAGTAAGATCTACCATATCACAGTTTTTAAAGCATCTTGGTCCAAATTCTTCTTCCAATACTTTTTCTACCATTTGTACGGCATAAGATGCTGTAGGTTTGGCAGCATCCAGAGCGCTCTCGGTTCCCAAATACACTCTTGCAATTTCCCTTGGGTCTATCTGATAATCTTTGATAAGCTTTAAGAGTGCTTCAGCCGCAAATGTAGCTGCATCTTCATGAACATCGGGAAGCCCCATCTTATGTAAACCTAATCCTTTTTCCAGCTTTGCCGGTTCTATACCTCTTTTTTCAGCTAAATCCTTAATTTCTAAATACAAACCGGGTACATAATAGCTTGCCGCCTCAATTCCAAATGTCATTCTATTCTAATTTTTATACGAATTTAGAGAATGTAGCCTGAATAATCGTTGAATATCTTATGACTTTTACCTATTTTATAACAGTTTTACTATTTCCCAGAGATAAGACTCATAAAAAAACAGCATCACCTAAGGTGATACTGCTATGATTTGAACAATAAATTCTGTGGATTTATTTAAAATTTTCAATGGCTTTATTGATAAGATCAATCTGCTTATTGATACTCGCAGCATTTTGCGGATTTTGCTTCAGAAGATCCATCTTTTTGTTCAGTCCGTCTTTCAGCATCTGAACAATCATCATTTTAGCCTGCGGATTGTCTCCCATCTGATTTTTGGCATAGCCTAAAATTTTGGTAACACTCTCGGTAGCTTTCAGATTATCCGAACTCATAATCCAGTTGAAACCATCTTCTCCCGCCTTTCCTAAATCCGGATTCTGGAATTTAATAAACGGATAAAATGCGGCAATAGGAGCAATTTTTGGCATTTGAGAAACTACTTTATTCTTTACAATAATGGGAACCAGCTGCGCCTGTAGCTCGTCTGAAGCACCATCCAGATCAATCTTGTCTGCCAGTGCATTAGCACGGGAAGGATCAACGGTAAGAACAGCGCTTAAAGAACTTCCTTTAACGGCATTGGAAACTGCATTGAGCCCTTTATCGAATACCGGAAGGTATTTTTTATCTTTTGTTTTAGCCAAAGCTCCTATTGCTGCAGCCTGAACTAATGTTTTAGGATCTCCGGAAGCCAGTTTTTCAACATCTGCCCCCAATGCTTTCATTTGGTCCGGATTGGAAAGATCCATCAATTCCAGTGCTTTGATTCTTACCCTAAAGAACGGGTCTTTTAAAGCTGCCGACAACAATTTTACTGCTGCAGGATTTTTTCCAACCTGATCTTTAACTCCGGTTAATGCTTTATATCTGCTCTTGAATTCTTTAGAATTTGTAAACTGAAGAAGATTCTGTTCCGGTGTTTTTGTATCGGTAACCTCAGCCACTAAAATACCATCTGCATTAATATTGATCAGATCCGGTGTTTTAGATACATCGAAGTTAAATGTATTCTTTGCTTCAGCATTCACCCAGACATTATATCTTTTAGGTTTTCCGTTATCATAGACATCAATTGCCAGCGGAAACTCGAAAGGCTGATCCTGAGTCTGATTAATGGTTACAGCAACCTGCTTTTTCACAGGTTCAAAGGTAAACGAAGAATTAATCTTTGGATTTCCGCTTCCGAAATACCACTGATTAAAGAACCAGTTCAGATCCTTTCCGGAAACTTTTTCAAAAGACAGCCTCAGCTGATGGGCTTCTGCGTTCTGATATTCATTGGTTTTAAGATAATCATTCATTCCGGCAAAGAACGCATCGTCTCCAAGATAGTTTCTTAACATATGAAGGATACCGCCTCCTTTTTGATAAGTCACCAGATCAAAAACATCTTCACGGGAATCATAATTAAATCGGACCAGGTTTTTCTTAAAATCAGACGGATTGTGAATATACATATTAACGTCTGTCATCTGATGATAATCTGCCTGATCTTTTCCGTATTTGTATTCATTCCATAAGTATTCCGAATAATTGGCAAACGACTCGTTTACGGTAAGGTTACTCCAGCTTTCTGCCGTTACAAGATCACCGAACCAATGGTGGAATAATTCATGAGCAATGGTATCTTCCCATTTGTTTTCATCAATCAGCTGTCCCGGTTTTTGAAGGATATCACTTCCATGCAGCGTTGCTGTTGTATTTTCCATTGCACCGCTTACATAGTTCCTTCCTGAGATCTGCGCATATTTTGCCCAAGGGAAATCATAATTCATTTTTTTGGAAAAAAATTCGATCATTTCCGGTGTATTCCCGTAGATCTGCTTAGCATAAGGCTCATAATCTTTTTCGATATAATAATCTACCGGAATATTTTTCCATTTGTCTTTAACAACGGCATATTCTCCTACTCCCATAAAGAAAAGATAAGTGGAATGCCTCTTATCCATTACCCAGTGATCCGTTCTCAACCCGTTTGCTTCCTTTTGTGAATCCTTCAAAATACCATTCGAAAGCGTTACGTATTTATCAGGAACTGTCATATAGATTTCCTGAGTGGTTTTCTGATTCGGTTTATCGATTGTAGGAAACCATGCGGAAGAAGATTCAGTCTCCCCCTGCGTCCAGATCTGCGTCGGCATATCAGGTTCTGTTCCCTGCGGGTTTATGAAATACAATCCTTTTGCATCGTTAATAGCCATGCTCCCTTTTTGCTTTACCTCATTGGGACGCGCTGTATATTTGATATAAACTGTATAATCCTGATTTTTCTGATAGGTTTTATCCAGTGTAACTTTTAAAGTTTCATCTTTATAATCATATTTTAAAGGAGTTCTTTTTCCATTGATATCCAGCGCAACTTCATGAATCAGCATTCCTTTGGCATCCAGTGTCAATTCATTCGTAGGATAAAAATAAGGCGAAGCTGTCAGCCATTCTTCTCCGTTCATCTGTTCTTTCTGATAATCGAAATTCACTTTCAGCTTAGTATGTTTAAGCTCTGTCAGTTTGGTATGAGTGGCTCTGTATACCTTTTCTCTCCCTGAAGTATCAGTTTGTGCCGATACATGGGCAGAAAATAAAACTCCAAGTATAGCAATGGATAAAATGGCTTTTTTCATTCGTCTATTTTATTTTTTTAGAATTATTTTTTAATTATGATTTCAAAAATATCATTGACCAGGGTTTCATAATCTCCCTTCTTCAGCTGTTCTTTTGTTTTGGCAAAAGCTTTTTTCAGCTCGCTTTCAGGATTTTCATCATCTACAATTTCAACTGAAGCAACTCCTTTCAATTGCAGTAAAGTATTTTTTAAGACCTCAGCGTCTGCTGTTTCTTCAAGATTTACTTTTAAATATTTCATGATAACATAGGTAAGATATTCGCTACTAAAGGTACAAAAAAAGTGGAGTTTACAGCTCCACTTTATATTGATGTATTGATATTAAATAGCTACCGGAGCTTTAATTCCCGGATGCGGATCATAATTTTCCAATGTAAAATCCTCAAAATTAAAATCAAAAATATCTTTGATTTCAGGATTCAGCTTCATAACCGGAAGGGATCTTGGTTCTCTTGAAAGCTGTCTGTTTACCTGCTCAAAATGATTATTATAAATATGAACATCCCCGAAACTATGCACATAGTCTCCTACTTCAAGATCGCAAACCTGTGCCACCATCATCAGTAAAAGGGCATAACTTGCAATATTGAAAGGTACACCAAGGAAAACATCTGCACTTCTCTGATACAGTTGCAAAGACAATTTACCATCTGCTACATAAAACTGAAATAATGCATGACAGGGAGCCAGTGCCATATTCGGAATTTCTGCCACATTCCATGCAGAAACAATGAGTCTTCTTGAATCCGGATTCTTTTTAATCTGATCAATCACTTCTGAGATCTGATCCACAATTTTTCCGTCTGCTCCATTCCAGCTTCTCCACTGTGCTCCGTATACCGGACCCAGGTCACCGTTTTCATCCGCCCATTCATCCCAGATGCTTACTCCGTTATCTTTAAGGTATTTGATATTTGTATCTCCTTTCAGGAACCAAAGCAGCTCATAAATAATGGATTTCAGATGCACTTTTTTAGTCGTCACCAAAGGAAAGCCTTTTGACAGATCATATCTCAGCTGATATCCGAATACACTTCTCGTTCCGGTACCCGTTCTGTCGGTTTTATCGGTGCCATTATCTAAAATATGCTGTAAAAGGTCCAGGTAATTTTGCATTTTGAAAGGAATTTTATGCTCCAAATTTAGTAAAAACCATCAAAAAAAGCACTCATTTTTATGAATGCTTTTTATCAATGCTATATCCAATTTCTATTAAACAACTGTATATCTGGCGTGTAGATCAATGATATATTACCAGATATTTTCGATATGCTGATCAATAGTATTGATCGTGAATGACTCACCAACCTTTTTACCATACATCATCTTAACAAGCGGTGATTCTGCTGATACGGTCATGATCTTCTGATTATCAGAAACAATTTCTCCGATTGAAGCCCCTACATAAAAAAGTCCTTTATTGGTTTTTACCAAAGCTCCGTTCTGAACTTTTTCAGAAGGACCTGAATTTATTTTCTGCATGACTGCCTGTTGATTCAGAATCTCATTAAGCTGTCTCTGCAGATTATTGATCTCCTGCTGAAGCATTTCACGGCCGGTTTCATATTTATCTCCCATTGAACTTTTTGTATCATTATTGGAAGCTCTGGTTTCAGCAATCAGATTTTCAAAATACTGAGCTTTATCCGTAATTTTTATGTTGATGATATTGAGTATTTCTTGTTTATTCATTGGTCGTAATGTTTTTTTATAAGAGCAGGACCACCCTGTCTAAATCATAGATGCTGCCGTCCCGCCGGAAAAAGGAATTGGGGGACCTGTTTAAAATCGGGGGAAATATTAGAATTTAAGCCAAAAATTCAATGGTCTCTGTATTCATTTTTCAAATACGGCATAATCTGAAACATTGAAACAGAATTCTTTTCCGGTAGTAAAATCCCTGCTGGTTTTGTTGAATACATTTCTGAATGTTCCTGATAAATGTTCATCCTCAATACTAAAATTCACAGCTTCTTTTGACATATTCAATACGACCAGTACTTCATTTTTCCCGTTTTTACGGACATAGGCAAGAATTTTATCATCTGCCGTCGTATGCAAAAGGTAAGTCGTCACATCAGGGTCTCCGCCTCTCAGTGCAGGATTGTAAGATTTTAAATCCAATAATATTTTATAAAAATCAGCCATCTGATACGTCTTGGTCCATTGAATGGGATCCTTCTCAAAAAATTCAAGTCTTTTCATATTGGGAAGTTCCTGTCCTGAATATAATAAAGGAACTCCGTTCCATGTTGCAGAAAATACTGCCATAGGCTTCGTAATGGCTCCGTATTTTTCGTATTCTGTTCCGTTCCAGGAATTCTCATCATGATTGGATGTAAACCATGCTCTCATCGAACGATCTCCTATATTGGAATATTGTACCAATAGCTCTTTTAATTCCTGAAGCGGCTCATTTTTTTTATAATAATCTGCAGATTTATGCATCCATTTCCAGGAATAGCTGGCGTCAAAAACTTTTCCATATTCAGGGCTTTCCAACTCATCAAATTCTCCCAGCCAGAAAAGAGGTTTTAGTTTTTCCACTTCAGGACGGGCCTGTTCCCAGAAATCAACTTCCACCCAGGAAGCAAGGTCACATCTGAAGCCATCAATGTCTGTTTCTCTCACCCAGAACTTCATAGCTTCAATCATCGCCATACGCATTTCCTGATTTTTATAATCCAGTTCAATAATATCATCCATTCCGGAAGCAATATGGAATTTCCCGTCCGGATCTTTTAAATAAAATTCAGGATGTTTTTTTGTCCATACATGATCCCATCCGGTATGATTGGCTACCCAGTCTATAATGACCTTAAATCCTAACCGGTGTGCTTCATTTACCATATCTTTAAGATCCTCAAGTGTTCCGAACTCAGGATTTACAGAGGTATAGTCAGCCGCAGCATAAGGGCTTCCCAAACTTCCTTTTTTATTTTGCTGGGCAATTGGAGTAACAGGCATCAGCCAGAGTGTCTTCACTCCCATGGATTTTAATCTGGGCATTTCTTTGGCAAATGCTTTGAAAGTACCTTCCTGAGTATATTGTCTGATGTTTACTTCGTAAATATTGGTGTTATGTTTCCATTCTTTTGGCAGTTCTGTCATTTTCCGGGTATTTTTTCGAGTGGTACAGGAAACAATTCCCAGACCAATTAGAGATAATAAAATTAATTTTTTCATTAATCTATTTTTAACAAAAGTAAGGATTGTTTTTTGAGACAAACGGTATCATTAAGAAAAAACCCCGGATTAAAATCCGGGGTCTGTATTTTTATATCTTATCTTTCATCGTCATTGTCGTCTTCTTCATCAAAGACATCGTCGTTGTAGTCATCTTCTTCATCTTCATCATAGTTGTCATCTTCATCTGAGAAATTGCTTCCTGATCCAAAGTCATCTTCGAAACCGAAATCATCATCCATTAAAGGAGTTGCAGATTTTTTCTTGCTTCCTCCCGCGCTCCCGCTCTTGCTAGGTGCTTTCAAAGGAACATTTCCAAATCTATATACTGTAATCGGATAATTAACCCCTTTTGTTTCTTCGATTACTTCTACAAGCTCACAGAAGAATTCCCAAAGATCAAGAAGTCCGTACTGGAACTGTGCTTTGTCGCCTACACTTTCAAAAGCTTCATCAATGTATACGTCTGACATAATCTCCCCGTCTCCATCATCACTCATATCCTCTAATGGGACACTTTTTACAATCGTTCCGTCATTTTCTAACAGATTAAAAGTAGAAAGCTCATCCCCCTGCAGACTGAATGCACTCTTAATTCCTAAATGTAAGTTCCATAACGACTGTTTCCCTTTAACTTCAATATCACGGAAAATATCCTCTTTCGCATCTAATATTACGCGGATTTTGTAAACCATATCAGTTTCTTAAATTACTTTTTTGCCTTTATAATTATGATAAATCTCTGGTGCAAATATATAATAAATGACATGTGACAAAAAAATATTTCAGGATTTTTTAAAATATTTTTTTTTCTTACATTTTGCCGAAGTTATTTACTTTTTTCAAGCATAAAACTGAATTTCGTTCCTTCAAGGTACACACTTTCTACGGTAATGTTTTCGTTATGAGCTTCAAGGATATGTTTTACAATAGCCAATCCAAGTCCGGATCCGCCTTCTCTTCGGCTTCTGCTGCTTTCTACCCTGTAGAATCGTTCAAAGATTCTTGGAAGAAGTTCGGATTTGATTCCCATTCCGTTGTCAATGACTTCCACCAGTACTTTATTTTTCAGCACACTGGTTTTTACAATGACTTTGGCTTCCTGCCTGTTGGCATAATGGATTGCGTTTGAAATTAGGTTAATAAAAACCTGGGAAATCTTCTGTTTATCAGCATCCACAAAAATCTGCGGGTGTAAGGTCTGAATTTGTAACGTTGTATTTCTTTTTTCTGCTTCAAGATCAAGAAGGTCAAAAATTTCTTTGATGAGAAGATTAACATCAAATTTTGAAACGGTAAGATTGATTTCTCCGGCCTCAAGCCTGTTGATCATATCAAGATCTGTGACTATGGCAATCAGTCTTTCCACAGAAATATCAATTCTTTCCAGATATTTATCTCTGATGGTCATATTATCCACTCCGCCGTCTCTGAGGGTTTCCACATATCCCTGAATTGAAAACAGGGGTGTTTTAAGCTCATGAGAAACGTTTCCGATATATTCTTTACGGTAGCTTTCCATCTCCTTCATCATATCAATTTCCGTCACCTTCTGTTGGTTTAAGTCCGAGAAACGTTCTCCCAGTTCTTTAATGGTGATATTTTCATCGTTATCGTGAACGATTTCCTGAGGAAGAATCTGTGAAAGGCCTTTCACCTGTTTTCTTCCGTAATAATTAAAGAGCAGTTCCAATACCACGCTGTTAATGATAAAGATCAGAATAACACAGATTAAAACGCCCGTCTTGAACAGGGGCGTTTCATAATAGATATCTTTCAGTGAATCGAAAACGACTACCAGAAAGAGCATTACTAATGTCAGCAGACATGAAGCAACGAGGGTAAGTCTGTAAAATTTCAATTTTACAAAGTTTTAATGATTGAAGGTAAAGTTAAGATTTTTAAGTGATTAAACGATAAGTTTATATCCTATTCCCTTTAAAGTCTGAATGGTGTTGATTCCCAGTTTTTCTCTAAGTCTTCGGATATGAACATCTATTGTTCTCTCTCCTACGATCACATCATTACCCCATACTTTTTCCAGAATTTCTTCTCTTTTGAAAACTTTTTCAGTATTGGAAGCCAGGAGATAAAGCAGATCAAATTCTTTTTTAGGAAGCAGAAACTGCTGTCCGCTTTTAGAAACTCTGAAATTATCTTTGTCTATGACCAGATCTCCTATTTCAATAAGTTTAGCATTATCAGAAACCTGAGAAGTCAGTTGTAACAATGCATTGACTTTAGAGATAAGAATTTTCGGTTTGATCAGTTTTACAATATAATCGTTGGCTCCTGCCTGAAATCCTGCCAGTTGGGAAAATTCTTCGCTTCTTGCGGAAAGGAAAACAATCAGTGTTTTTTGAAGTTCTTTCACTTTACGAAGTTCCTGACAGGTTTCAATGCCGTCTTTTTCAGGCATCATTACATCTAATAGAATAAGGTCCGGTACAATTTCCTTTGCTTTTTCTATACCTTCATTACCATTTGTAGCAGTATAGATATCATAACCTTCTTTTTGTAAGTTGTAAGACAGAATCTCTAAAATGTCCAGTTCGTCGTCTATTAAAAGAATTTTTTTGCTCATCTTCTAGTTTAAGAATTCCCACAAAATTAGTTATTTTCATTGATTTCATCTATCTGTCAAATGTTAACTAATTATTAAAAAACACAATACTTGTCTCGTGTTAAAAAATCAACAACAAAAACAAATATAAAATAAATATAAATCAAATATACGAAACAAAATTCAAAATAATTAAAAAAAATATAATTATAAAAAAGAAATTTCAATAATAGTAATTCACCCTTTTTTATTCATATAAACTTCATAATTAATTAAAATTATCCTAAACTTTTCTTAAAAACTTAGTCTTTATTTTGCCCTTGAAAAAGAAGTAAACGAAAGTAAAATGAAAAAACAACTCCACAAGAGCATTATGCTACTTGCCTTGTTTTCTGCTGGCTATGCATTTGCACAAAGCCAGGTTCTGGAAGGCAGGGTACTGGATGAGAAAGACAACACACCTATCGAAGGGGTAAAAGTAAAGGTCAATGACCAGGAGGTCGTAACCGATATTTCCGGATACTACTCTATCAACTTATCACCTGGAACCAACTACATTATCACAGTAACTTCCAATGGGTACGGCAAAAAAGAAATCAGTGAGGTAACGGTAAAAAATGATACCAATACCCATCTTGACATTGTTCTGAACAGGCCTTCTGCTAAGGAAAAAGAAATTGAAGGAGTTGTGATCAGATCCAATGCCAGAAAAGAAACGATAGCTTCTACTATCGGTTTACAAAAAAATGCAGGAGTAGTTTCTCAGGTAATAGGTGTTGAAGCCATTAAAAGAAGTCCGGACAGAAACACGGGAGAAGTTCTTAAAAGAGTATCCGGTGTGAGTTTATCTGATGGAAAGTACATTGTTGTCAGAGGTTTATCCGACCGTTATAACCAGGCTATGTTAAATGGAATTCAGCTTTCCAGTACAGAGCCGGACAGAAAGACATTCTCATTTGACCTTTTCCCGGCCAATGTTATTGAAACCCTTGTCATCAATAAGACTTTCATTCCTGAATACAGTGGTGAATGGGCAGGAGGGCTGATCCAGGTGAATACGAAAGATATTCCTAATAAGAATTTCTTCAACGCACAGGTAGGGGTAGGAGGAAATTCCATTACCATGAACCATGAGTTTTTAATGCAGAAAGGTGGAAAATGGGATTTTCTAGGGATTGACGACGGCTACAGAAAACTTCCTACCAATATGCCCGCAAAAAATGCTTTCAGTATTTTGGGTGAAGCACAGAAAACTGAGATTGGAAAAGGATTTACAAAGAACTTCGGATACAACAGTGTAGGATATCCTGAAAATCTAAGTTTACAGCTGGACGGAGGATTCAATACTAAAATCTTCGGAAAAGATTTAGGAGTAATTGCGGTTCTTAATTACAGTAACAACAAAAGAAGAACCGAATCTAAAAACCGTTTCTTCACAATCAATGATCAGCTTGCAGATACCAACTTTGATTATTACACTGAAAAATACAGCAATGATGTTATTTTAGGCGGATTATTAAACCTTACTTTAAAACTAAACAATAACAACAAAATCTCCCTGAAGAACATCATCACCAATAATACGGTGAATCACATGTCATTCAGAACAGGAAAGGATTTTGAGTTTGATCCTATCAACGGGACTAATATCATTGCAAGAGAGATTGGTTTTAAACAGACAACATTCTATAATTCTACGCTTAACGGATCTCACAAAATAGACGCTCTGGGAGGACTTACCTTTAACTGGTACGGAAGCTTCGGAATTCTTGACCAATACATTCCGTTATTACAGCGTTTACAATACAACCAGTATACAAATCTCGACGGGAGCCCTTACTTAGCGCTTATTTCCAACGGGCTTTCACAAAAATCAGGAAGTGTATTCTACTCCACGCTAAGTGATTACCTGTATAACGCAGGTGGAGACGTATCTAAAACGTTTACTTTATTCGGACAAAAACAAACGATTAAAGGGGGATATCTATTCCAGGTAAAAGACAGAATTTACAACTCAAGACCTTTCTCTGTAAGACTTGAAAAATATAATCAGGGATTACTTTCCCAACCATTTGAATCCATTTTCGATCCTCAGAACTTCGGAACAGACGGAAACAAATTCACATTTGATGAAATCGCCGGAAATCAGTACAGATACATCGCCAACACAATCCTTAATGCAGGATACTTACAGCTTGACAACAACTTTACACCATGGCTAAGAGCAGTTTGGGGGTTGAGAATTGAGAACTTTGATCAGCTGGTAGGAAGTACAAAAAGAAGCGATGACCGTTTTGTCAATACCCGTGTAACCGATTTTTTACCGGCTGTTAACTTAACATTCAAGGTAAATCCTAAAATGAATATCCGTGTTGCAGGTTCTCAGACTGTTGTAAGACCGGAATTCAGAGAGGTTTCCCCACTGGCTTATTATGATTTTGACTTAGGAGCTACCGTCATTGGTAACAAATTTATTGAAAGAACTAAAATTACGAATGCCGACCTTCGCTGGGAATTTTATCCAAGAAACGGAGAAATCCTTTCCGTAGCTGCTTTCTACAAAAACTTCAAAAAACCGATCGAATTATATTTCAATCAATCCGGAGTAGGAACAAGTAATACCTTCAATTATCTGAACGTAGATAAGGCCGATGCTTATGGTCTTGAACTTGAATTCAGAAAAAAACTTGACTTCGTCAACAGTCTTAGAAATTTCACTTTAGGCGGAAACTTCGCATGGATTAAAAATAAAGTAACGGACGAAGCGACTAAGATCGACAGACCTATGCAGGGACAGTCTCCTTATACGATCAACCTGAGCCTTCAGTATGATGCTGAAAAATCCGGATGGAGTTCTACAGTACTTTTCAATATGATCGGAAGAAGAATTCTTTATGTAGGAAATGATCAGGTTCCACCAATCTGGGAAGCTCCAAGACCACTTTTAGACTTCCAGGTAGCCAAAAAAATCTGGAAAAATAAAGGAGAAATTAAGCTTAATGTTTCTGACATCCTAAACCGTCGTGCAAAATTCTATCACGATCTGAACGGAAACAAGAAATATGATGCCTCCGATGCTCTTGCTATAGAAAGAGTAACAGGAACTAATGTCAGCTTAACACTGGGATATAATTTTTAACACATTCAATATTTAATAAATCTTTTAATTCTTTATAACATGAAAAAATTCGTTTTGTATTCTTTAATGCTTGGTGCTCTAGTATCCACTACCGCATGTAGAAATATAGAAGAAGACGGGCAGACTATCATTCAGGGTGGTGGTTCCGGAAACGGAGATACTGAAAATCTTATTCTTTCAGGAAAGATTACCTCTAATTTAACACTTAAAGCTAATAAAATCTATAAGTTAAGAGGATTAGTATATGTAACAAACAATGCTACTTTAACCATCGAGCCGGGTACCAGAATTGTAGGTGAGGCTGATAAAAACGGTGCTTTGATCATTACAAGAGGAAGTAAAATTATGGCGGAAGGTACTGCTGCCAACCCGATTATCTTTACTTCTGAAAAGCCAAGTCCAAAAAGAGGAGACTGGGCAGGAGTGGTTATCTTAGGAAATGCTCCTACAAATGCTTCATTCAACAACCAGCAAGGTGTTGGGGAAATCGAAGGAGGGATCAACAACACAGAGGGTCTTGGACTTTACGGAGGGAATAATGCTGCTGACAACAGTGGTGTATTAAAATATGTAAGAATTGAATATGCGGGATATGCATTCTTACCGGATAAAGAAATCAACGGACTTACATTCGGTGGTGTAGGTAACGGTACTACTGTAGATTATGTAGAGGTAGCTTATGCTAACGATGACAGTTTCGAATGGTTCGGAGGAACGGTAAACTGTTCTCACCTTATCTCTTACAAAGGTCTTGATGATGATTTTGATACAGATAACGGTTTTTCAGGAAATATCCAGTTCGGTATTGCTGTAAGAGATCCTCAGGTAGCGGACGTTTCCGGTTCTAACGGATTTGAGTCTGATAATGATGCAAACGGTTCTTCTTTAACTCCTCAGACATCGGCGACATTCTCAAACATGACCATCATAGGACCCATCAACTCTTCGAGTACAGGCACCAATGTAGGTTCAATCAATTCACTGTTCCAAAATGCCTTACAAATCAGAAGAAATTCTTCTATTTCTGTATTCAACTCTGTATTTACAGGGTTCCCGGTTGGTTTATTCATTGATGCCACTAAAGGAACTCCAACAGATAAAAATATCACCAGCGGAGCTCTTGCTTTTGAAAATAATATCTTAGCAGGAAATGTAGTTCCTTTAAAATACGGAGCGTCTACTTCTTCTCCAACAGGATATTCCATCACAGATCTTACCACTTACTTTAACAGTAAGGGAAACACAATCCTTGCTTATACGGCTGACGTAAAACTTGCCGGTGCATGGGCTCCTGCAGGAACGACACCCAACTTCTCTCCTGCTGCCGGATCCCCATTATTGACAGGCGGACTGTTTACACATGCTAAATTAAGTTCTCCTTGGTTCAAAAAAGTAACTTACAGAGGTGCTGTACAGGATGCCAATGATACATGGTATGCCGGTTGGACTAATTATAACTTATAATATTATCAGTAGTTAAATATCTTTTTCAAGTATTAAAAAAGCCTTCGGAATATCTGAAGGCTTTTTATTTTTCACAAAACAACGGCATACAGAAAGCCACCGGGAAAACCGATGGCCTTTTCACAAAAAACAAGTATATATAAAAAATATATATTCTTTTAATCTCTCCAGAACAGGTTCCCGTCATTCATCAGAGCTTCTATCTTAGACATTCTGGAAACAGCTTCTGCAGAACATGATGCATCTGTAAGTACAATGGCTGCTTCATCTCCGGCTTTAGGCCACTGTTGGGTGCCTTTTTCATCGAGTGGTAAAATACTCTGAGTTGCAAACTGCAATGCTCTGGAAAGGGCCGGCTCAGTAGCATATCCATACAATTCTGAAATGAGATTGGCCTTCTGCAGCATATTTCCTGATCCGAAAGTACTCCAGTAATCCTGTACATTATCATTACCAATTAATACATTCACTCCGTATTTTTTCAGGGTTGGAATTGGCATTATCGTTCCTTTAAAAGGTACGGAAGAGGCAATCCCCACTTTACCTTCAGCCAGTCTCTCTGCAATCTTTTCTGTATCTTTCGGAGAAAGATGTCCCAGAGCAAAAGCATGACTTACAAACGTTTTTCCCTGAAGCTGTGGGTTTTCAATAGCTTTATCGATCAGGTAATTGATGGTTTTCACTCCGGATTCGCCTGCTTCATGCAGGTGAATATCAATCCCTTTTTTATGATCTAAAGCTAACTGAACAGTAAAATCCATTACTTTTTCAATACTACCGTCAATACTGAAAGGATCAAGGCCGCCAATAAATTTCACACTTTTCATCTGTGCTGCTTCTTTCATCAGAGGAGCTGATTCCGTATAATAAACTCCATGTTGCGGAAAAGCTACCAGTTCAGCTTTAAAAGAATCTTTCTTATTCTGAAGCGCCTGCTCTAAATGTTCAAGTGACTGAAGTCCTGAAGTAGGATCAACATTAAAATGGGTTCTCGCAAAATGAGTTCCGTAGTGTTGTTGCAGGCTTATCAGCTGTTCTGCTCTTTCTACCGAAGTTTTTAGCAGTTCCGGGATAATTTCCTGTTCATAAGCTATCATATCCTTCACCGTTCTTCTTTTTGAAGAAAGTGCCTGCCACGGAAGCCCATATAGCGTTTTATCCAAATGGATATGCATATCTCTGAAAGCAGGAAGCATCAGATATCCTTTGGCATCTATAGCATTAGAAGCCGGATCGTTGGCTTTTACCGCTTTGATTTTCCCGTCTTCAATTTCAATACTGAAAAGAGCTGTTTTAGTACCTATTACCTCTTCATTTTCGAATTCAAAACCCGTTTCCAGGCGAACGTTTTTCAGGGAATATTTTCCTTTTGCAGCTAATTGATATGGAAATTGCATAATTTAAAATTTTAACTATACAAAATTACATCGGCTTCTGTTCAAAACCGGTGTACTAATTATGCCTTGTGTTGTACAGATTATTCCTTGAACTGAGAGGGGGTCATTCCCGTCTGTGCCTTAAAGAATTTGGAAAAACTGGCATGATCATAAAATCCGAGATCGTATACAATATCTTTTACGGACATTTCTGAAACTTTCAGAAGGCGTTTGGACTCCAGAAGAATCCGGTCCTGAATGAGTGAAGAAGCTGAAGCGTTAAGATTTTTCTTGCAAACGATATTCAGATAATTGGCTGATATATTCAGCTTATCAGCATAGAAAGAAACCGATCTTTCTGTTTTAAAATGTTCGTCTATCAGGTGTAAGAATTTGGAAATAATCGGATTGGAATTATATACTTCAAAATCCTTAAATGCACCTTCTACTGATTTACTCACCAATAAACCGATAAGCTCACTTCGCTTTTGAATCAGTTCCCAAAAAACTTTTTCTTCTTTTAATTCTTTCTGGATGGCCTGAAATTCGTACAAAAATGTTTCAAAAACGTCTTTGGAAAGATTGATTACGGGATGATTCTGGTAATAAGATGCAGAAAATCTCAGAGAAGGCAGAAAACTTTCAAACCAGTCTCTGCTGATCATGAGCTGATACCCTATCGTTTCTTTTTCAATCACCCACTGATGAACCTGATCCGGAAAAACAAGATGAATCTGGTGATCTTTTACTTCATACTCTGCAAAATCAATGGTATGAGACCCCAGCCCGTGTTCAAACAGGTTAATAATAAAAAAGTCATGTTTATGAGGATCATCAATAGAACGAGCCCCGTAAAGTTCATTAAACAGCAAATTGCAGCTGTTAAGCTGATTCTCACTAAACTCCTGAATTCCTAAAATGGGAAAATGATCTGTATGAAAACTCACGCTACCTGAATTTCCCTTAAAATTAATAAAAATAATGAGAGAAAAAATTAAAATAACCACAAAAAAGACAAATGCATCAACCACCTTATCCAACCTGCGATGTACCTTCCTCAAAGATGGTCATGCATTGAATGATTGTCTTTAAAAACCAAAATGTAAATGACAAGTTTTTGTCATTTTTGTGGTTAAAAAACACCAACTAAATTATATATCTAAAATTATATAAATCTACTTCAATATCTGAGCGATTTCAGTAAATCTAAGAGATTCTGCATGCTGTAAAGGAGTCTTTCCTGAATGATCGGGAATATGAATATCAGCTCCGTTAACTTTTAAAATCTGTACGATTTCCTGATATTTCTGACTCCCGTTTCCAAGGATTACAGCTTCCATTAGGGCAGTCCATCCCAGACGGTTCACATGATTAACCGGAAAGCCTTTTGTGGATACCAAAAGTTTCACCGTTTCCACATGCCCTCTTTCACAGGCAGGAATCAAAGCGGTTCCATTATAACGGTTGAATACATCAAAACGAGCTCCATGAGCCAGATACAACCGCACCAGTTCTGTCTGTCCGCTTGCTCCTGCATATAAAAACGGACTATCAAGCTGATCATCCTGAAGATTGACATCTGCCCGATAAGAAAGGAGCAGCTTTGCCATTTCATATTGTTTTCCTATGGTTGCAATCAGTAGTAATGAACGACCTTTTTTATCTCTTGTATTAATATCCGTTCCTTCATCCAGAGTAGATTTTACCCCGGAAATATCATTTTTTCTGACCAGATTTATGATCTCTTTCTCCTGTATCATCTCTTGTTGCGGAAAATCAATCGGTTTCTTATTACAGGCACCCAGGCTTCCGAATGCTAACAGAAATACTAAGACTTTCATAAGTATTGACATGATGATTAGAAAACAACATTTCCCTGATGCACCAGTGATTCAACATTGGAGGTCCTTGATACGGCTTCCGCGGAACAGCTTGCATTTAACAATACAAAGTCTGCTTTATCTCCGGATTTAGGCCATTGCTGAGTCCCTTTATCATCTAACGGAAGTACATTTCCTGTTGCCAGTTTTAAACTTCTTGATAATAAAAATTCCGTTGAATAGCCGTATAGTTGCGCCATCAGATTGGCCTTTTGAAGTACACTTCCCGTTCCGAAAGTATTCCAGTGATCTACAATACTGTCATTCCCGGTTAATACCGTTACATTATGCTTGTATAAAGTAGGAATCGGCATAATCAGCCTTCCGAAAGGAATCGTAGATACAACCCCGATCTGAGCTTCTGCAAGTTTTTCAGCGACTTCTTCCTGTTTTACACTTTCCAGTTTAGCCAGTATAAAGCAGTGACTTAAATAAGTTTTTCCTTTTAAAGAAGGATTTT
This sequence comes from Chryseobacterium sp., assembly GCF_019236175.1. Taxonomy (GTDB): domain Bacteria; phylum Bacteroidota; class Bacteroidia; order Flavobacteriales; family Weeksellaceae; genus Chryseobacterium. The sequence goes on along the minus strand of NZ_JAFAJM010000024.1, from coordinate 275,718 downwards.
CATTTACTTTTTTAATAAGATATTCTACCGTCTTCAATCCTGAATCTCCGGTTTCATGTAAATGAATATCAATTCCTTTTTTATGATCCAGCGCTAACTGAACGGTAAAATCCATTACTTTTTCAATATCTCCGTCAACATTGAAGGGGTCTACCCCGCCGATGAAATCAATATCCATTTTGGCAGCCTCTTTCAGGTAAGGAGCGGAATCGGTATAAAATACTCCGTGTTGTGGAAAAGCCACCAGCTCTGCTCCGAAACTTTTCTTTTTATTTTCTAAAGCTTTCTGTAAATTTTTTAAAGACTGAAGTTTTGATGTTGGCTCAATATTCACATGACTTCTGGCATAAGATGTTCCTTTTGACTGTAAAAGTTCAATCATTTTTTCAGCCTTAAACGTTGAGTTTTTCAGCATTTCAGGAAGTATTTTCTGTTCCAGTTCAATCATCCCTTTTATTCCGCCCGTTCTTTTTCTCACAGCCTGCCACTTATCTCCGTAAAAAGTTTTATTCAGATGGATATGCATATCTTTAAATGCAGGAAGCATCAACAGCCCCTTTGCATCAATTGCTTTTGCTGCAGGCTGATTAGGAGCAATTTTTGTAATTTTCCCGTTTTCAACTTCTATATAAAAAAGATCTGTTTTGGTAGAAGCTACCTCTCCCTCTTTATATTCAAATCCGGTTTCCAGACGAACATTTTTGAGACTTAATTTTCCTTTTGCCGAAACATTTTTCTCATCAAAAAACGGTGATGCAGTCATGACACCGGGTATTAAAGTTAGCCCGGCCATGGCCAGTGCAGAATTTCTGATAAAATCTTTGCGGGATATATTATTGTCTGAAGTCTTCATTTCCAATCTATTTATGACAAAATTAAAAAGAACTCAGATCAACAAAGTGTATGGTTTATTACAAAATCTGTATGATTTATTATTAAGGTTGATATCTTCGGAAAAGTAAAAATAAATTTTGCAGAATACCATGTATCCATTAAATAAAACAACAGGTTTATTTAAAATAAAAAAAAATATCATAAAAAATTTAAATAAATACTAAAACCACACTCCATTAACCAAACTTAACATCATGAAATACAACATTTTACATAGATTTACAAAGAGGAATCTTAAATAAAAAAAAACATGTTATACAAAAAACTACTTTTTGTCTTTGCTTTTATTATTAACGCTATAATGTATGCACAACTTTCCGAGGTAAATTTAGGTAATCCTAATAATGGTTCCCTTTCCGGAAATGATCAGGAAAAAACCATTTATTACGGTACTACACCTGATAACTGGAACGGAAAAACGATCGTATTTGCTCATGGTTTTACTGCAACCAGCAGTGTATTTATTAATGGCTCATTGTATAAATGGGCTTTTAATGACGGTTATAGAACTGTCTTTGTGACGACTACAAAAGGAGGTTCAATGGAAACCAATGCTGAATTATTTGCCAAAGGACTAGATCAAATAAAAACAAAACTGGGAAGCTCCAAATTTTATATGCTGGCTCATAGCAACGGAGGGAAAAGTATAGATCTGGCATTAACTGTTCACGGAAAAAAAGATATGGCCATCAAGGTAGTTACCTTAGGAACTCCTTTTAAAGGGACTCAGATTGCCAATATAGGAGAATGGCCTATTCTAAATTGGGTGGCTTCTTCTCAGTTCGGTGATGAAGGTATGAAAACATCTACAACCTACTACATGGAAAATGTCCGAAAAACAATAGATAATCATCCCAATAACGACCCCAGTCTGTTTTATCATTTTGGACATACCGGTTACAATCAATTATCAAATGTCACTTTTCCCAATTTTTTAAAATATTTGGTAAGTGGAAACACTATCAAAGCACTGGGGGGTGGAAATAATGATGGCGTAACGCCGTACTACAGCCACTATAAACTCGGAGGCCACATTATGGTACCCGAAGGAGAAGGCAAAGATAACCATACTTATCTTCATGAAGATTTCGAATTATGGAAAAAAATTAATCAAATTTTTACAGAAAACCCTGCTTCAGTACCAGCTAAAAAAGAGAATATAAATTCACCAGTTATTACTGAATATTCTAATTATCAGCTTATTTACAATGAAAAACCTGATCTTATTGTAAAGGATAATACAGAAAGTTATGAAGTAATCAGCATAAAAGAAAGGAATGCAGAAGTAAGAGAAGCTTATATGGAAAACTATCCAAAGGGAAAACACAGCATAAAAAATAATAACGGAAAATTTCTTACGATCTATGTAAGTAAAGAAAATGAAGGATTTCTTCTGGAAAAAGATTTAGACAACAACACATTAACAATCAAAGATATACAGAATCATGAAATCAAAAACAGCTTTATTAAAGCTGAAATTTATCGGCTACCGGAAAACGGAAATAACAATTCCGGCATAACACAATTCATTAATTTTAAATACAATAATTCTCAAAACTCTTATTCTGCCTATCTTGAAGGTTTATCGCAAGGGGTTTATGCTATGAACATACATATGGAAAACAACCATTATGCAAGAGACTTAATTTCAGGATTCGTAATTGGTCAAATAGAATTAAGACCAACCTCATCTGAACTGACCAGTAATATAAAGAACGCAAAAAAAGGAGAAGCTCTCGTTATAAAAAATCCGGCAACAGGGAATAGCTTCCTCAGGATTGATGAAAAGCTTAATACTTCCGTAGAAATTTCTATATTTGATACATCCGGTAAAGTAGTATTCAAAAATACATACAAAGATTTTTTGAACGTAGCAGACCTTCCTTTATTAGAAAAAAATAGAGTATATCTTGTAAAAGTATCTTATAATGCTAAGGACATTAATCTAAAATACATACCATAAGAAAATATACAGACATCAAACAGATCTATCCGGAATAAAAAAGCCATTGATACAAAGAGTGTCAATGGCTTTTTTATTTATGTATTAGAATATTCAAATTTTCTTACCGCTTCCAGCGTCATATCAATTTCTTTTTCTTTGATCGCGTCACTGATGAAGTATGTTTCGTACCCACTTGGTGGTAAATACACCCCATTCTGAAGCATCTGATGGAAGAAATTATTAAACAATGAATGATTAGCTTCCTGAGCTTCATCAAAATTAGAAACTCTGTTTGTATGGAAAAATACCGACATCATAGAACCTTTTCTGTTGATTTTATGAGCGATTCCTTTTTCATTTAAAATTTTTCCGATTTCAAAATCTAGGGTTTCTGTAGTTGTATGAAGTCTGTTGAAAAATTCAGGATCGTTTTTAATCAGCTGAAGTGTTTTTAATCCGGCTCTCATCGCTAATGGATTTCCGCTTAAAGTTCCGGCCTGGTATACACCTCCTTTCGGAGCCAGGTGGTCCATTATTTCATTTCTTCCTGCAAAAGCACCTACCGGAAGCCCGCCACCGATTACTTTTCCATAAGTTACCAGATCTGCTTTTACATTAAAAAGTTCCTGTGCTCCACCAAAAGCCAGTCTAAAACCTGTCATTACTTCATCAAAAATCAATAATGCCCCGTTTTCATCACAGATTTTTCTCAGGTTCTGAAGGAAATTATTTTCGGGTAAAACACAACCCATATTTCCTGCAACGGGTTCAATAATTACGGCAGCAATTTCTCCCTGATTGTGTCGGAATAAATCCTCAACCTGCTCAAAGTCATTATAACGGGCTAATAAAGTATCTTTTGCTGTTCCTGAAGTTACCCCGGGAGAATTTGGATTTCCAAATGTAGCGGCACCGCTTCCGGCTTTAATCAGGAATGAATCTGAATGTCCGTGATAACAGCCTTCAAATTTTACGATTTTATCTCTTCCTGTGAATCCTCTTGCCAGTCTTACAGCACTCATACATGCCTCAGTACCTGAAGAGACCATTCTGATCTGGTCAATATTCGGTACATGATCAATAATAAATTTGGCGATTTCTGTTTCAAGTTCTGTAGGCGCACCAAAAGAGAAACCTTTTTCTGCCTGAATTTTCAATTCTTCCAGTACTTCAGGGTGCGTATGCCCTAAAATTGCAGGTCCCCATGAGTTGATGTAATCGATATACGTATTATCATCTGCATCGGTAAGGTAGGCTCCTTTAGCCGATTTCATAAAAACAGGAACTCCTCCTACTGATTTGAATGCTCGAACCGGAGAATTGACCCCTCCGGGAATGTATTTGTAGGCTTCATCAAATAAAGCCGAACTTCTTTGGTACTTCATATATTCGTTGAAAGTTGAGAATGGAACAGTTGCCAGTGTATTGCTTCCGGTCAATTCTCAACAGATTAATTTCTTGGTTTTTTATCGATCAAATAAATCAACTGCCCCGGTGAAGGTTTCTGCCCTTCATCCATTCTGTTTTTCGCATATAATTTATGCAGTTTGATTCCGAATTTCTGAGCAATATCATGCATATCTTCTCCTGATTCGGCTTTATACGTTGCGGTATTTCCGGAAGAGTTTTTAGATTCAAGGAAAACAATATCATTTTTCTTTAATACGTCACTTTCCAGCTCGTTCCATTTCATCAGTCTGCTTTCGCTTACTTTGAATTTATTGGCAATAAACTGTACATTGGTATCTTCAGGAATTACAATATATTTCAGGCCGTCGTTCGGATGACTTTTAATAAGGATTGCATTAAGAATTTCCGCTTTCGTTTTGATTTTTTCTACTCTTTTTTGCTGTTGTGCATAAGATGTCTGCTTATAAGGCACTTCTACCGTTACCGGGTCTTTTGCTCTTTTACCTGCCTTTGAAGGTTCCAGCTGAGCCATGAAAGTTCTGTCATCTTTCAGGTCCGGATACATTTTAAGAACAGCATACAATACCTCTGTAGAACTGGTATTGTCATATTCGTAAAGCTTATACTTTTCAATTTTCGTGATCAGGATAGAGGCATAACGCGGATTGGTTGCATATCCTGCTTTTTTAAGACCATAAGCCCAGGCTTTGTAGTCTTTCATATCCAGTTTGAAAAGATTAGCGTAATATTTTCTTGTCGCCAGGAAAACAGAATGATCTTCATAAGACTGTCTTGGGTCTTCATACACACGGAAGCATTCATTAGGAGCATCGTCTGTATGTTTCATTGTTTTACCGGCCCAGTCTTCTTTACATTTTATTCCGAAGTGATTTTTACCTTCCAGTGCCAATCTGCTTTGCCCGCCTCCGGTTTCCAAAAGTCCCTGAGCAAGAGTAATAGAAGCCGGAATTTTATATTTTTCCATCTCTTCTACAGCATATTTAGCAAATTTCTGAATGTACTGATCTTCGGTGGCCCAAGTCTGGGCTGAAAATTTTGATAAAACTAAAAGGCTTATGGATAGGAAAAGTCTTTTCATCTTTCTCAATTTACTTATATAATTAAATTTCTATTCTGTTTTTCTAAAAGCAGATTAGCTCCCTCAATCCCCTGTAATCCACCTGTATGAAAGCACAAAATCCTGCTGTTTTCAGGAAAGTAATCTTCTTCAATCAACTCAAAAAGCTTCTGCATCATCTTTCCTGTATAAATCGGCTCTAAAGGAATATTATATTTTTCTTTAAAATCATTGATAAAACGGATGTTTTCATCATTTATTTTACCATAACCCCCAAAAGCTGAATCTATTAGATTAAAATTTCGCATCAAAGTTAATTCAAATATTTTATTCTCCAGTGAAGAGTCATCCACTACCCTGAATCCTATAACGTTCTGATTTTCTTCACAAAACTTTGAGATTCCGGCAATGGTTCCTCCGGTTCCGACTGCGGTGCAAAGATAATCAAAATCTTTTGTTTGCTCATTGAGCATCATTTTTACCCCTTCCACCGCTTCTGTATTGGTTCCGCCTTCCGGAACGATCAGTGCATCAGGAAACTCCTGTTGAAGGAATTCCGTTAATTTTTCTTTGTGGCGGTATTCGTCACGGGTGACAAATTTCAGGTTCATGCCGTTTCTTTTTGCAAAAAGCAAAGTAGGATTATCGCGCCATTTATCTTTGAGCTCCTCTCCCCTTATCATTCCCAGTGTAGGAATACCAGCAAGATGACCTACAGCAGAGAGTGCGGCAATATGATTGGAAAATGCTCCGCCAAAAGTAATGATATAAGGTTTTTCCGGATTTTCACCAAGATAATTATTCACGTTATAAAATAATTTCCAGTATTTATTTCCTGAAATCTGCGGGTGAATAAGGTCTTCTCTTTTGATGAAGAGCTTTATATTTTTACTGAGAGATATTTCCTGAATGGGAACCGGTTCTGTCGGAAGTTTTAATCGCATTATAGTCTTTGGCTGCTGATGTTTATTATTGCAAAATTAGCAAAAGATTTATTTATTTGAGCGGGCTACAGATGATACTAATTTCTATTTCATTTGAAAACATGGTCATTCTAAAGATATTTTCTAAAGCTCCAGAATTTTCTGTTGCTGAGATAATGCAGATCATGTTCTTTTGCGTAAGCTTCTCTTTCAAATGAAATTCTTTTGTAAGCAAGATATTCGTCTTTCAGCTGAAAAAACCAGTAATAATATTCAATGACATAGAAAATATAGAAAAAAATAATCAGCATTTCCAGCTGCTGTCTCAAATGAATTTTTTCGTGATTGATAAGTACTTTATTTTCCTTATCTTCGGGTTTCCTAATGAAGATAAAGGGAAAGAGAGCAATGCCGTTAATTTTTAATTTTTTTAATGGCTTTTGGCATACAATTATCATGATAACAAATATAAAAAGTTTTTTGACTAACGTTTAACTTATGGCCCATTTTGACATCAAAGAAGGTGAGGACTTTTATTATAACGAACAGGGATACAAGGTTTTTACGGAAAAATTTCATCTAAAAAGAGGTTATTGCTGTAAAAGCGGCTGCAGACACTGTCCTTACGGGTACGATAAAAAGACAGATACATTCATAAAAAACGATAAAAAAAATAAATAAAATGAAAAAATATATTTTTATTTTGATGGCAGCGGCTACATTGGGACTTACCTCCTGCAGCCCTTTTCAGGTACGTTCAGACTATGCTGAAAGCGCCAACTTCAATACTTATAGAACTTATAAAATAAGAATTGATGATCTAAAATTGAATGATATTGATAAAGACAGAGTTTTAAACGAGTTATCCAGACAACTTCAAAGCAAAGGGCTTCAATCCGGCGAGAATCCTGATCTGATCATTAACGTGAAAGCAAATCATAAAAAAGTTACCGATATCAACACGACTTCTCCTTACGGAATGTGGGGTTGGGGCGGCCCTTTCGGTTGGGGTGTAGGTATGAACAGAACATGGACCAGCAATTATAATGAAGGAGCGCTGATTGTAGACCTTATCGATACTAAAACCAATAAACTGGTTTGGCAAGGCATAGGAAGCGGAATTTCTGTAGATTCTCCAAAAGCTAAACAAAGACAGATTCCTGAAATTATGGCTGATATTATGAAAAATTATCCGCCACAAAGAAAATAAGATTTAAATCAATCCATATAGATGCCGGTACAGCTTTTTGTACCGGCATTTTTTATTCCAACCTGCTCTGACCAGCGATGCCATTTCTATGCATATTCATCAGAATACCCCAAATGACATTCAAAAATTAAACATGAATGCAGCACATTTAAAATTAATAATTATGTAATTTTTTATTCACAAAATTGTAGTAATCTTGGTGAAAATTATATTAATATGAAAAAAATCATCTTATTCTCTGTATTTGCGGGACTTGCACAGGCACAGGCTCCGGCAGGATACTATAACTCAGCCAGCGGATTAAGCGGTGCAGCACTTAAAACGGCATTAAGTACCATTATCAGCAACGGTCATATAGATAAAGGCTATAACGGATTGTGGACCGGGTATAAAACAACGGATATCGACAGAGATTACGAGAATGACGGATCTATTCTTGATATCTATTCTGAGAAACCAACAGGGCCGGATCCTTATAAATATATGCCCGGAACCAACCAATGCGGTACGTATTCTACAGAAGGCAATTGCTATAACAGGGAACATGTTGTTCCTCAAAGTTTATTTAACCAGGCTTCTCCTATGGTGGCCGATATTCATTTTATCAGAGCTACAGACGGAAAAGTAAACGGGATGAGAAGTAACTATCCTTACGGAAAAGTAGGAAGTGCTTCTTTTACTTCGAAAAACGGATCAAAACTTGGAAGTTCTGCTTCTTCAGGATATTCGGGAACGGTTTTCGAACCGATCGATGAATTTAAAGGAGATGTAGCCCGTATGATTTTCTATTTTGTTACCCGTTACCAAAGCAAGCTTTCCACTTTCAGTTCGGGAGATATGCTGGGAGGTTCTACATTTCCGGGACTACAAAGCTGGGAGCTGAATGTACTTCTGGCGTGGCATAATCAGGACCCTGTTTCTCAGGCAGAAATCAAAAGAAATAATGCTTCTTACACTTATCAGGGTAACAGAAACCCGTTTATTGATAATCCCAATTATGTAAACCAAATCTGGGGTTCTTCTCCTAGTACAGGTGGAGGGACTACGACTCCGAATCCGAGTACAGGATGTGTTAACGAGACTTTTGAAACCATTCCTGACAGCAATGCATCTTATACGACAAGAACCTGGAGCAATGGCGGCGTATCGTGGACAGCTACTGATTCGAGAACAGATCAGACTATAAATAATAAAGCAATTACGGTAAGAAACGGCTCTTTATCATCCGGTAGTTCAAGTAATGGTATCGGTTCTTTAACGGTAACTACTCAGCTTAAATTTTCAGGAAGCAACGGAACTTTTGATGTAAAGGTAAACGGAACTACCGTTGGGACAATTCCATATGATACAACAGCGACAACAACAACCATCAACAATATTAATGTTTCCGGAAACGTAACGGTAAGTCTGGTGAATAACTCATCCTCTAACAGAGTGGCTATTGATGATCTTAAATGGACATGCTATTCCACGGGGACAGCCCGTCAGGCTAAGGCTACAGTTGACGAACCCAATACCCAGGGTTTTAAAATCTCTCCGAATCCGGTTACCAATCAGAAAATTTTTGTGAATGGCGATATTCAGAATGTTAAGAAAGCTGAAATTTATAATCTGCAGGGAAAAATCTTACAAACGGTAAATCAGCCTTTCAAAACCGGAAATTCTATCAGAACTCAAAATCTTGGGCAGGGAATCTACATTTTGAAACTGGATAATACCACTGTGCAGTTTTTAGTAAAATAACAGCCTGTTTATATTAAAAAGCTGGTCTCCCTCATGGAAGACCAGCTTTTTTATACAAAGTATTACCGTATAATACTGTATTTGTTATTCTTTTTATGAATCAACAGAGGTAATGAAAATTCTTCATTAGTTTCTTTATTGGTATAATGAATAACCGGTCTTTCTCCGGTTCCTGTTAAAGTACAAACTCTACCCGCTGCAAAAAATTTCAGTGCTGTAGACCTGGGAAATTCTTCCAGGATATAGTTACCCGCTGCCAGTTCTTCAAAGAGTTTAGATAATTCAAGTTTATTATCAACAATTCCAAGATACATTGAGGTGTCAATTTCCTCAAACTTATCTTTCATTTCCTGATGAATACCTTCTATATTTTTTTCTTTAAACATCATATAAATCATTCTGAAATATTGAATAATGGCATTTTGATCCAAAGACTTCGTATCCAATGGTTCTGAAACAGACCAGCCTGAAACTGTATAGTTTACTTCAGCTTTGAATTCGTTGACTGCGTCTTTAACGGGTGTTGTATGCTGTGAGAAATCCTGCTCATATCTGAACGCTTCATCGGTATTTTCATAATGCTCCGTAGAAGAATCATAACTAAATATTTTTACCTTAAAAAAACCATCCGGTCTTAAAGAAGTTTCTCCGTTTAATGGCAATACATTTATTTTTACTTTTTGTACCCCGGGCTGCAGTATAAAATGATTAACCGGGATATGTGATGAAATACTGCCTCCTGTGTGATGGGTAAAGGCAGGCAGATCATTAATAAAAATATCAAAATTACACAGGGAAGAATTAAAATCCACCAGGTAATAGGGTTCTGTAAATCGGGTCATTTTAGTATGCATTTATTGGCTAAAGACTGTATCTTCAGCATTACTTGGATCAATATTTTGACAGTCACCTCATCACACCTGCTTGAGTGTATGGATGATATGACGGAAAAAGGACTTATTATTTAAGCTTTATATATTTATTTTCCATCCCTTCGAAAGTAATCGTTAAAGTATCTTTTTTTATATTGTACTTACCTTCTGATTTTTCCTGGGTATCCTTTTCTACGGTAACTATTTTATCGTTCTGAACTTCATAGGTAGATTCTATGGTGTTTTGCATCTTTCCTTCTCCGAGATGCTGAAGGAACTTTCCGTCTTTGGTAAACTCCAAAATAATTTTTTCAACGGAACTTCCCGTCTTTGAATCTTTCAATGATCCGTCCCATTTACCAATCAGATTTGGATCTTCCTGTTTTTGTGAACTACAACTCATGGCTAAAAAACAACCTAAAATAACTAATATCTGTTTCATTTTTAATTTTATTAATTATCAGAATTCATATACTTTTTCTCAAATTTTATTTCATCAGGCATCACCAGCCTGGATTCTCCTTCATAGGTCAGTGTTCTTTTGAACACCCCTAATTTTACAGTTCCTATCGCTACAAAAGTAGCTTTTACGCCGGCAAATTCGGCTACAGGAGCTATATAAACTCCGTTTTTATCTGCCCCCACTTTTACACCGCCTGTAACAGAGGTACTTACATCGGCTTTTACTTCTCCTTCAAATGCAAGGTAACCTACTCCGCCTTTTGCCCAGGCTTTAAATTCAGCCACCACCTGTATTCTTCCGGTTGTTTTTATTTCACCGGAAGTTTCTTTCGGGTAAGAAGTGTTAAGGGTAACTTTACCATCTACAAAAATACCTCCACTGAAACTGATCAGGAAGTGCATTCCGGCTTCTTTCCCCAGTTTATCTAAAATCCACGTGATAATACTTCCCGCACCGGGACAAAGGGCATCGCCACCGAATTTTATAAAAATTTTCCAGAGATCGACTTCAATTTTAGCTTCCACCAAGGGTTTTGCAGATACCCCTACCACCACCATATGGGTGAGATCCAAAGCGGTTTTAGGAGCTCTCTCAAGATACCATTGCGCTGAAAATGCAATTTTAGGAGATTCTATGGTAAATCTGGCTTTTCCTTTAGATAACGGAGAATTGGAAATTCTTTCCGTCATGCTTTTCATTTTATTGAAAATCATTAAGGTCTTTCTGATCTTCCCATCCCATTTATGCCCCAGTTCCAGAGTCTGGGGTGCAGTAGATCTTCCTTGTGAAATTCTGTTCCATTCTGCTTTCAGAGAAAGAGCAAATGACTGATCCATTTCACCGTAGGTTTTGGACATCGCCCGGTCAAATTCAGAGCCTATTACTTTTTTCTTTCCTTCTTCAATATCATAAGGATGGAGCTTATTTCCAAAGGTATAAGCAAAAGGCTGGTCGTGATTCCATTTAAACTCAACCGTCCATTTGATATCCGGAAACACTTTTACCTGAATAACTGCATTATTTTTATTGGAAAACCACCGGCATGAATTGACAAATACATTATATATTGTTGCGGAACTCCGCATCGTTAAAGCATTGAATGAAGGCCAGATATAATTCAAAGGAGCTACATTGGCTCCCGCCAGTTGCGAGTGAACCGGAAAAGCCAATGAACTGTCATTGATTTCACGGTTGCTCTTATATTCCGGAGATTTTACAATGACCTTATTTTCATGTTTATCTTTCCCCCGAAAGCAACCTTTATTGGTATATCCCAGACTTGCTACTGTAAGATTGATATCCGAACTTGGTGCTAAAGCTTCATAAACAATTGTCTGTGCATCATGAGCACGAAATGTAAATGAAATATCTACTCTCCGGTTATTTTCGTATTCTTTTTCATTTTTATACCGGATATTATCTTTTCCCTGTTTATCATCGGTGGGATCTACTTCACCTTTTCCAACAGAAATAATTCTGGATGGGTCTAATCCTCCGTCTGCAAAGAATTTTTTGACAATATCTGCTCTTTTCTGAGATAATCCCTTATTATAATTTTGTTTGCCGATCACACAGGCATATCCACTCAGATTTATGGTAGAGCCTCTGTGTTCAAGGAGGAATTTCAGAATATTATTCAGTATTTCTTCGCCGTCTTTATCAATGATGGTAGAATCAAATTTATAAAAAATGGTTCTGTGAATATTTTCCTCAGGAGCACTTGTCTGCTTTAAACCTTTTCCGTTATCAAATACGGTAATGGTTGTATTACTGGCTTTCCCGTCTTTTGTTTCATTTTCCGTAATGTTGATCTGTTCAAATTTACAAGGCTCATAACGAACATTGCTTACATCCGGTTTATAAACTTTGGTAGGGGTCTGGTTTTTGCTGACACTGGTATTTGTACTCGCAACTTTATTCTTTACATTGAGGTAGATTCCATGAAGATCATCACCCAGCCTGTCTTTAATATAGGTTTTTGAAACCGGATCTTTTACCTTAATATAAAATTCTTCCACATTCTGGATATTGTCTACAAAGGCCATCCATGTGTATGTATTTTCAATTTTAAGATTGACTTCGCCATCGATAACCTGAACATCGAGGTAGGTGAAAACCAGCTTGTCTTTTCTGGCAGTCTGCCGGTTCCAGAGCTCTATACTGAGATTGTTTCCGTTGAGTCCTTCCGTTATCAGATTAAGGTAAACAAGATGCCCGTAAGAAATATATTGATTCTTTTTATTGTTTTTAATACTGGTTTTACTTCCCGGCTGAGTAGTCCATTTGCTGCTTACAATTGTAGGGTCACATATTCCTCTTACAAAAAGACCTGTTATATTTTTATCTCTTTTACCGGAGAGACTGGCTTCAATATAATAGTGATAACTGCCACAATATTGCTTTTCAATTAAAAAATCATATCCTGTCTTAGAAGGCCTCTGAACGAGAATTCTCTGTCTGCTGCTCGTTTGTTGCATCCAGATCAGTTCTTTCTTTTTATCTTCAGCCGTGGTACCGGGCAACCAGTCTTCTACTTCAAAATGTACATTCTGGTCCGGTTTTATGGTAATCCTCTTGCCTTTTACTGATTTATCAGGATAATAAAGCCCTTTTGTCATTTGTATTGTCTTAACTCCTTTCGCCATTTCTTTATTATTTAGATTACATCATCCTGTCTGCCATATTCAGGCTGTTCTTTATACATTTCTTCAGAACTTACCAGAGGATTGATCTGCTGTTGTACATCTTTATCAGCATTTTTAAAATTTTGCGCACCGGCTTCGGTTCTCTGGCCATGGTCTATGATCTCTATACAGGGTGTTCCTGCCACTGCACAAATGGCTTTGCTGTCTTCTACGATAATAAATCCGCCGTTGCTAAGCTGCACTTTGTCATAAAAGTTCTGCCATTCTGTTACCATAATTTTACATGGTGGTGGCGGGCCTCCGTTTTTAGTACAGTTTCCAAAGGTATTTTTTTCAAAGGTAGCTCCTCCTATTTCTTTCGTAGTAACGATCAGTTTTTTGGAAGCATCTTTATCGTTAGCATATTCTTTCTGGTGGGTAAGTACTTTAAGCTTATCCGGAGCCTGTCCGAACTGACATTTGCACATCGCGCCCTGTACTACAATATGTTTCTCTGCCATAGCTAAAATTCTTTATTCACAATGAGCAATCCGAAAAGGTCATCATTTAATTTCATTTCCATTTTGTATTGTTTTTATTCTGGTACCGTAGCAATCGCTACTGATATTTTCTTTTCTTCTTTCAGCATGATGCTGCATTCGAGATATAATGCCTCAGAAAGCTGAGTTTCTCCGTTCAGATAATATTGCATTCTGAAGTTCCCTCCATGATTCATTTCCGGATCCTCTTCAATAATCATTGTAAATGGTGATCCGTTTACAAAATCATAGATTGTTCTTTCATCGTTAAGCCTTCCTTCTCCTTCTATATTTACCAGATTGTAATCATCTTTCAACGGATCAATTTCAAATCTAATTTCATACTGAGGTTCAATGGGATTGTTGATGACGGGAAACTCCTCCGTGCTTTCTATCTGATATTCTGCACCAAATCTCTGATAAATCCCGAAAAATAAAGTCCTGATGAAATAATCATTTTTCAGATACAGATCAATAATCTCGGGATTAAAGATCAGCTGTTCTATTTTTTTACAGTAGCGGTCTACTGTTTCTCCTTCAAATTCCTTATACACCTCTTCTTTTATTGCGGCCCATCTCTGTTTAAATACAGAAAGGTTTTCCACCGCATAGAACTTTCCGTTTTCATCTGTACTGATCTGTAAAGGATATAATACTTTAGAAGTTTTGTAGGCGAGTGTATCGGCTATTTCATTCACTTCTTCCTTATTCAGATACAGAGCAGAAGTTCTGTCTATTTCAAAAAAGTGTAATTTATTTTCTTTTTTGAGCCAGCGTACGGAAGTTTCATATTTTAGTTCATTTTTGCTACTTCCGGATTCAATAGTAATGACAGCTCCATATCTGTGAAATGAGTTTTCAGGCCGAAAGATCAGTGTATTTCCCCTTTCAAATCTCACCAGCCTGCTTTTATCCGTTACAGCAGTTCTCGGAATGAAGATTTCTTTTTGTCCGGTGATCCCGATCAGTATCATATCTTTTACTTCACAATGATTGTTATGAAATACTTTTAAAGCATCTGCATCTATATTGTAAACTGCAGCGATACTTTTTAAAGTTTCATTTTCCTGAACGATATGTCTGTTAAATTTCTGCATATGATAATCCTTCGTCATGGAGTATTTCTACGGGTAAATTCTGTTTTTATTATTTTAATGAATAACTCTTTTTCTGTCTGATCTCGGATCCATACCAATACCTTCTCTTCTTGCAGACCAGTGCAGGTATTTGTTCCGAAGATCGGCCAGATCCTTTTGTTCTTTAACTTCTTTCTGATAGGCCTCATAATTCTGTTCCGGAATTTCTGCACCGCCGTACGCATCCCGTAATTCTTTTGCCCTTTTGAAAATATAGGGTTTTCCTTCTCCCATTACATAGGGTCTCAGCCTGTCTTTAACCCTCAGTAACAACTGATCATCTGCAATGGAGTATGTTTCGTCTGTAAGTTTTTTTATGGTAATAGGAAGACTTTTATCAATTCCATATTCTGCCATAAAATGTAAAGGAATATAACTGTATGTTTTCAGCAGATCCCTTTCTCCTCTCAGAGAAAGATAAAAACCTGGTGTAATCGTAAGCTGTTTTTCTTCATACCATCCTTCTGCAATAAGTTGTAATCTCAGGGCTTTAAGCTTGGTACTCGTCGTCCAGGAAGTTTCTACTTCTTCCCAGATTTCCGTTCCGTTTTCATAAGCTCCTCCCACATCACAGTGTACGCCCGGAAATGTCTTTTCAGTCCCGATATGTACCTGAGTAAGATCAAAGTTTTCCCGATGCTCATTTTCAGCGATAAAGTGGATCACAGTCTGAGCCTTTCCGATATCATTAAGACTGAGTTCTTCTACATCATTATTGAAATTAGGAAGCGGCGACGGGTATTTTGAATAAGAAGAAACGGTATCATAAATTCCCAGAAACCTTATTTTTAAAACATCTACAGTAATTCCGGCTTCTTCTAATTTTAATCCTAAATGTCCCCATTTCGGAAGATCTTCCGAAGAAACACTTTTACCGTCTTCATCAGTATAAGAGGTTGCACTCATTCCCTCGCCTGAAGCGGTATAAGATCTTGCTTTATATTTTGTTTTTCCTATTTCGTGTACAAAATTACGGGCAGCGGCAGCTCCACGGCTGAAACCGAATACATCAAAAGTAAGCACTGCAATTTTATCTGCTTTTTTTGAGCTTTTGATATTTTTCACTTTTTTTACAATCTCTTCACAGCCTTTTCTTACTTTACTTCTGATACCGGTTTCTCCTGTTCCGAAAGCATATCCCAGTGTTGCATCCCCTTTAGAATCTTCAGTTCCGATACCTTCTATATAGATTCCGAAACTTTTATCATAGTTATCCCACATACGGGCTACATTGCTCCAGTCGTTATTGTAACTGTTATTATCCTCCGGTACTCCCCCATATTTTTTATAGGCTTCATTATTCTCCTTCTTTGCGGTGGTATTCGTTTTATTATTTAAAGTTCCGTCAAAAAAAATTCCGATGGTAATATCCAATACTTCTTCTTTGGATATCGAAGGGGAATAACCTCCAAATTGATTGTTGTGCATTCTTCTTCTTTTAAGACTAATCGACAGTCATTTATTATTCTATCTTATGGGATAGCCTGATCTTTGCTTTTGTGATGGAAAGCTCTTCTTTTTCAGTAACCAGAGACAAAAATACTTTGGTATTGTCTTCATTTACTTTAATAGTAAAATCAATATCTTCATCATTACCCAGCTTTTGAAACAAGCCAAAAATTTCCTGTTCATCAAAAGCATCTATCCATACAGCATATCTGTTTTTATTTTTATCTCTCCAGTAAAAGCCGCAAAATTTCGGAATTGCTCTGTTTTTATAAGTATTATCCTGTAAACTTTTGGCAAAAAGATTTTCCTGTTCTCCGTTATAATTGGTAAACCCAAAATCAATCCACACACCTCCTTCCGGTAGAACAACAACAGGTTTCCAGCTGTACTTTTCCCTATAAGTTTCATAGATATCCGGAGCCGGATACCCTTCTGTTTTTATTTTTTCACGGATCTCCGGTTTGAAGGTTTTATATTCCGGATCATTTAACATCCTGTCTGCAAAACCTTCTTTTAGCATATACCGGGCATTGGAATACGCTTTTTCCTGAACAATTAAAGTATCATGAGCCTGAAAAGCACCGACTTCTTTCTGGTTACCTGGCCCTTTAGCCCATAAAACAACTTTTCCTTTCGGAGCTAATCCTACTACAAAAGATGAATAGGTGGTTCTTTTACGGGTATCCTGATCTACAAATCCTTCATCAAAAAGGCTTTTAATTTTCTTATGATCCAGTTCCCATTTTCCGGTATAGAATTTTTTTTCTACTAAAGAGTACCAGGTAAATTCAAGGTGGTGGGGAAGATCCATTTTTTCGGTATCTACACTCATTGTTCCTCCGTCATTTCCCCATCCTGTGTTCTGTGTTCCCCAGATTGCATCAAAACCATAGGTAAAATCATTAGCTACAATAGCGCCTTTATAAATTTCCATCGGATATTCCTGTGGTGCGGAAATACTTCCCAGCCAGCTGTATTTTTCTTCCATTTTTTTCTTTTGACAGTTTATTAATGAAAAACCGCATAAAACCAAAAGTACAAGAGCTTTTAATCTACCTGTTTCCATGAGACATTATTTTCTTATTGCTTGCCAGTACAAGGTTTTCCTTCTGTGCTTCTACATTGATTTTCTTTGCAATTTTTTCAACCTTTTTACCTACACTCAGGTGATAAGAGTCTTTAACTGTTATCGATATATTGGTTGCTGTTTTGATAATCGCCATATCAGAATAATTTTGATTTTTCAGCACTGTTGAATTCAACGATTTTTCCACTCTGCATCGTCATATTCTCGGCTTCACTGAACATGGATATTTCTCCTGCTATTTCATGAGATGTTTCAGACTGTCTCTTAAATTCTTTTTCTACCATTTCTGTTCTGGTATCTGAGGATTCTCTGATATCTCCCGATGCAGTAAGTCTCATATCTTTTCCGGCCGTAGAAATAATATCTTCATTGGCAGAGCTTGTAATGCTTGCTCCGGCACTTACTGAGATCTCTTTTCCGGCAGTGATATTGATATTCTCACCGGCATTTAAAGTAAAGTTTTTAGGAGCTTTCATACTGATACTGCCTTTACCATCCATAAAATAGGTATTCCCACTCGGATCAAGGATGGTAACACTTCCTTCTTCATCATTCATTAAGATTCTGATTCCGCTTCTGGTCTGAATAGATTTCAAACGGTTGTTTACGCCACCGCCTAAAGCTACTCCTCCATGGAACATTCCTCCCATCACGAAAGGTCTGTCCGGATGGCTGTGGACGAAATTTACCATTACCTGATCCCCTACTTCAGGAATAGCCACATAGCCCCTGTTTTGAGTAATCTGATCTGTTCCTCCGGCATCGGGGCTCATCATTCTTATAAAATGAGTTGTATCATTGGTTTGCCAATCGAATCTCACCTGAATTCTCCCTTGTCCTTCAGGGTCGGTATTGGAAATTACGGTAGCGGTCTGTGGTTCTGCTTTGGGAATGGTAAATTCCGGTTTTGGAAGAAATCCTGTATCTGCTGCAATTCCTACAAACTTCCCCTGATAATGGCCTTTCGTATCAATATCATGTTCGGCTTCGGTGATCATGATTCTTGTGAAATAAGAAGTTTCGTTGGAATCAGGTTTTCGCATCTGCATATCTACTACGCAACCCGGATGCAGAAAAGGAACGGTTGTATTTCCTGAAACAGAAAAAACATTTACCGCTTCACTTCCCGATGCGCTTTTTTGTGAATATTCAACATCTAAATGTGTGGATGCTTTAATAGGAGCCATCTGCAATGCAGGTGTTTTAAAGATGGTATCATTATGGCTGTATGCTGTTTTAGCCAGATCCCCGACATGTTTAATGGGGGTTGTTCCTGAAGTCAGTTTTTCATCTTTATTACTGTTGTAGCCGTAGAACTGAGGTCTGGTATGAACAGCCTTAAGCTCTACATTGATATCATTGGCATTACTTCCGTAGGTGAGTACAATAGGTTTGTTCTGAGGCGGAAGTTTCCCAAAATGCAGTACTTCACCGTCATAATAAAACTGTTCTCCATAAGCCTCAGCCATTCTTGCTAAATAATTATAATGCGTTTCGTCATATTGGCTGCTGTAGATAATCTGAGAAAAATTATGGGCGTCTACTCTGATATCAAAACGTCCTTTATCTATTCCCTGTTTAATTACCTCATCTGCAATAATCCCCATATTTACAGGCTGTGCGCCCCCAAAACTCTGAATGTGCGGAGCACCGTCCAGAAGAATAGTCGGACTGTAGCCGGTAAGTACGATATTTCCCAGACTCATTTTTTCCTGACTGAATCCTACACCGGTAATTACCCCAACAAAAGTTCTTTCAGGGCTGTTATCGATATCTTTATATGAAATAATGGCGGTAAGACGCTTTCCTAAGAATTTATTGGCATCCTCCAGCGTATGGGTCTGCCTTTCTCCTAAGGTATCATGAGCCAGAGTAAGGCTGAATTCATGATGTCGTCTTGTACTTTGCTTAAGATTGAAATGTTTATAATATTTAATCATCTTTCCTTCTATAACCAAAGAAAGTTTTACCAAACGATTAATTCCGGTATGATGATTTTCGGATACACCGTCAGCATTTTGTGTGGGTCTAAAAGAGCCCGCATTTTTTCCAGGTGTGTTTGACATATTTTGTAGTGATTTGTTATTTTTTTTTAATTATTCTTTGAATTATTGTTGATTTCGAACCTTAATAATTCCTAGAATCTGGATTTACACCAGGTAAAAAAAGACCGTCTTAAAGGACAGTCTTTTCATATCTTAATACTGAAGACTTAGCTTGGCCAAAGTCCGTCATAAGATGAGTTTCCGTAAGTAATGCTTTCTGCACTTATTACAAAGCTTACCAGCATATTATTGCTGTCTAAAGCATCAAAGTCTACTTCATGCTGGATTACATATCCGTTTTCCCAATGTAAAGAAATCAATGTTCCTTCTTCATGGGACTTGTTGAATGTAATTTCTCCGTTTGTAGGCTTATACTTGCTGTTGAGTAGACTTTCAAGAACATCAGATTTCTCTGTTGCTTCAATAGTTACTTTAATAAGAGCATTTGACGGATCTGAAGCCACACGTCCTGAAACGTCTGTAGATCTGGATACACTGTAATTAAGCTTTAACAGCTTTTGACCTTCACCTCCATTGAATTTTAAGATTCCTCTTGAATTTCCTGCCATATTCTTAAATTTTGTCCTTAATGATTCTTCCCGTGTATAGGAATTGTCTAACAAAGATAGACTTCATGCTCTAATCTGAAAAGTTTTTAGCCAACAGTTTCGGAAATTGTAGTAATTCTACGACTTTTCAGATAAAAGATTAATAATCGCCTTAAGGATGCGCACAATAATGTTTGTAAATATAAGATACCACAATAATAACAAGATTAACCCCCGCCATTATCATCAGTATATTACTATACTTTCTTTTCCTGTCTATATAACTGAGACCAAGAGTAAAGAAAAACAATAATAAAGTATATACGGCAGGATACATCTGAAAAGCTTCATAAAATTTCCCTTCAAAAACCAGCACGACGGCCCTCTGAGCACCACATCCAAGGCATTCTACTCCCAAAAACTTTTTACTGGGACAGGTCAGCATGAAGTCTTCAATATTCATTCTGCAGTATTATATATTCTATTATTTTTATGAGGAGATTTTCGCCCTGGTATATTGATGCGGAAAAAAGCAGTCTTCTTTCATTTCAAACGAACCCTGAACGGCAATGTAGGGATTTCTTAAAATCTCTCTTGCAATAAAAATAAGATCTGCATCCCCGTTTTGAAGAATTTCTTCTGCCTGATCAATCTGGGTAATTAAACCTACAGCACCTGTTTTCACAGAAGCTTTATTTCTTACCTGAGAGGAAAAAGGTACCTGATATCCGTCAAAGACAGAAATTTTAGCCCCGTGAATATTTCCCCCGCTTGAAACATCTACCAGATCTACGGCATGTTCTTTAAGCACTTTTGCAAGTGCAACGCTGCTCTCAAGGTCCCATCCGTTTTCAGCATACTCCGTTCCTGAAATGCGCACAAAAAGCGCTGTATTTTCATTTAACTCTTTGTTCACTGCATCTACGATTTCAATCAAAAACCGGATCCTGTTTTCAAAGCTTCCGCCATATTCATCTGTTCTGATATTAGAAAGCGGAGACAGAAACTGATGGATAAGGTATCCGTGAGCTCCGTGAATTTCAATCATATCAAACCCTGCTGTTACGGCTCTTTTTGCGGCATCTTTAAAATTTTGCACAAGCTCTTTTATCTCAACCGTACTCAATACATGCGGAATTCTTTCTGTAGGATGATAAGGAATAGGACTTGGTGCTATCGTTTCCCAGCCTTCTTCGACAGAAATCTGATGATTATTCCATGTGGAACCTTTTCTTCCGGCATGAGCCAGCTGGATTCCTATCTTACTATCTGAATTATTGTGAACAAAATCTACAATTCTCTGCAATTTTTCAGCCTGCTCATCATTCCAGATTCCCATACAGTGATTGGTAATTCTGCCTCTCGGCTCCACTCCTGTTGCTTCTACCATAATGAGCCCTGTTCCTCCCTGCGCTCTGCTTCCGTAATGAACAAAATGAAAATCATTTGCCATTCCGTTTTCACATGAATACATACACATAGGTGACATTACCCATCTGTTTTGTAAAACTACATTTCTGAATTTTATTGGTGTGTATAACATTTGATCTTATAAAAAAATTCAACTTAAATTCCAGAGAAATAAAATATTGCCCAACTCATTAAAAAGAACTAATTTTACCCCCCTTTTTTAGTCTACAATATATGAAAAAAGACATTCAGATCAGTTACGAATATTTTAAAAATAGCAGCGAACTGAGCGACATAGAAACTCAATTATTCGCAAGGGCCAAAGAGGCGCGCGAAAATGCTTATGCACCTTATTCACAATTTTTAGTGGGGTGTTCCGTATTATTGGAAAACGGAGAAATCTATTCCGGAAACAACCAGGAAAATGCGGCTTATCCTTCGGGCCTCTGTGCCGAGAGAACTACTCTGTTCTGGGTAGCAGCCAATTTTCCGGATGTGAAAATAAAAAAGATTTTTGTTGTTGGAGGTCCTAAGCAATTCCACGAAAGCAATCCGCCGATTCCGCCTTGCGGAGCCTGCCGCCAAAGCTTAATTGAATATGAAACCAAACAGAACGAAAATATTGACCTTTATTTTTCAAGTATGAATGAAGAAGTGGTAAAAGTACATGCAGTGAAAGATTTGCTGCCTTTTTATTTTGATTCAACGTTTTTATAAGATCACGGAAAAGTGCATTGTAAAATCTATAATCATTTATGGCGTTGATTATTTGCCACGAATACGCGGATAAAACAAAGCATGATACGGTTTAAAAATAAGGTTTCCAAATGGTGAAAAACACCGGCTTATCCTGCCTGTATTGTTGTATTTTACAGTAAATTTCAATGGGCACTATAAAAAAGAGAGGTTGTTCTATTTCTAAAACAACCTCTTTACTTTTTACATTACAGAATTAACCTTCAGTTTCTTCACCATTCTCATCGTCTTCGTACTGCTCCAGATAGTAGCTGAAAGTGAAATCTTCTACCTCTTCTTCAGCATCTTCCAAAGTGGTCAGTAAATCTTCAAACATTTCGAGCTGATCAACGGTCATATTGACAAATTCGATGTGAAGTGGCATTTCCAGGTCTCCTGTGATGGTATCATAAAGTGCATCAAGATTATCCCCAAAATGCTCAGGAAGCTTAATTTTCTCCTTTAACTGGGCATAAAAATCTTCATAGTCACCTATGTCTGTAAAATCTATATATACTGTCTTCATATTTTTAATTTAATTCTAATAATAATAATTCACCTGTCGTTACAGGGAATAGACTAACTAAGCACCGCCTTACTGCTTTTCAAAACTTTTGTAATGGTTTTTGGTAAGATAAACCTCTCCGTTTCGGGTAAAAATAATCCGATCTGTCTGTCGGCTTCCGCAATGATAATTGACATCGGCTTCAAAATACTTTTCTCCGTCCGGAAGTCTTCCTTCTCTGTTACCGAATTTATCTCCACCGATAGCTTTTCCGGGAAGCGCCTCACAAAGATTTCCCTGTGAAGGGTTCCAGCCTTGTTTTCTGGCTTCATTTTTAGTGATATAATAATCCGGCAGTCTGTGATTTTGTTTCACATAACTGATCACTGTTTTTTCTTCTGTAAGTTTTTCAATAGAAACCTGGTCTGTATTTCCAGAAGTATACTGATTTTCAGCCGCTGTACTTCCATAGTTTACCGCTTCCGTTTTTCCGGCATATGACCGGTCCTTTTTATCTCTAATATAATTTTTGTAAACATACATCACGGACATCCCGAAAAGAAGCCCGAGGCACATAAAAAGTACTGCTCTTATTTTGGTATTCATAACAAGATTTTATTAATTTAACAATGATTCTTTAATGATTGATAAGCCGGTACATCATGTATATTGATTAATTTCTCCATTCTTCCGGAATATCACAGATCGGAATAGGTTCCATTTTATGTTTTGCTGCTTTATGCATTCTGTCAAAAATGAGAAAGACTTCTTTATCTCTGCCCTCATAATCTTCGGCCGTCTTGATTCCGTATTCTTTCTGAATTTTCTCCAATTCGGGATAAGTAGCACCAATCTGTTGTTCATCAGTTCTGTCTACATCCCAGAGACCGTCAGTCGGAATGGCTTCCTGAATGCTTTTAATCAGATTCAGTCCTTTGGCCAGCGTGTAGACTTCCGTTTTATAAAGGTCAGCAATAGGGGAAACATCTACTCCTCCGTCACCGTATTTTGTATAAAATCCGATACCGAAGTCTTCCACTTTATTTCCCGTACCACATACGAGAAGTCCGTTCAATTGCCCGTAGTAATAAAGTGTAAGCATTCTTAAACGGGATCTTGTATTGGCAAAAGCTAGTTTTTCATTCGGATACAGATCGTCCTTCACATCAAAAGTCTTATAAAGCTCTTCGAATGCAGGGGTAAGATCTACAGACATTATTTCTACATTTGGAAATCTTGATTTCAGGTCGTTCATATGGTCTAAGGCCCGGTCTACCTGATCTGCTTTCTGACGAATTGGCATCTCAATCAGTAGTGTTTTCATGCCCGTCATTGCGGCCAGGGTAGAAACCACTCCTGAATCCACTCCTCCTGAAACTCCAATTACATAACCATTTACTCTGGCTTTTGTAGCATAATCTTTTAACCAGCTTACAATATGATCTATCACTTTTTGTGTCTGCATCGTTTATATTTTTATTCTATTCCAAATTCTTTAGGGTATTTTACAAGCCCCTGTTTATTTTTCAATCCGTTTTTCACCAATTCTATAGCCATTCCATTTTCTTCCGGAATTTCAAACGGAAAAGAAATTCCAAAATTACTGGTTTTTTCGTAACCAAACTTAGGATAATAATTTTCATGCCCGATAAGTATAACGGAATCATATCCCAATTCCTTTGCAATGGAATGACCATGAAGGATAAGTTCTTTTCCAATTCCCTGATTTTGAAATCCGGGCCGTACAGAAACAGGAGCCAGTGCTAATGATTCATAGGCTTCCGAACCATTTTCTATTTTAATTTTTGTAAAAAGAATATGACCTGTAATCTCACCGTTTTCATCTTCTGCCACCAGTGAAAGCTCCGGAATAAAAGCCTCCGATGTTCTCAGTTTTTCTACAAGAATCTGTTCCTGATGATCACTGTATTCCATCTGTTCAAAAGCTTCTTCAATGAGCTGAAAAACTTTTTTAAAATCTTTTTCTTCTTCCTGTCGTATAATCATGGGATTTCAGAGGTATTTTTCTCGTTTTAGTTCATACCAGAAGCAGTCTGCTCCTGAATCTTCAAATGCTCCTGTCTTCTCAAAACCTAATTTTTTCAGGATATAATTGGATCCTGCATTTCCGGAATCTGCGTAGGCATAGATCATTTCGGCATTCATTTCTTTAAAACCATAATCAAGAGAAGCTTTCGCTGCTTCCATTGCATACCCCTTTCCCCAGAATGCAGGAATGAAACGATATCCCAGATCCAGTGTATGGATATAACCATTGACCGGCTGAGTTAATAATTTTAAGCCGCTCCATCCTATCATCAAACCGCTTTCCTTTTCAATGACGGCAAGCCTTCCTACTCCGTTTTCTTCATATTGTTTCTGAATCATCTGAATCATTTTTTTTGATTCGTCAGCACTGGTAACGGGAATTCCCAGATATTTCATGACTTCCGGATCAGAATCCATAAGAAACATGCGCTCATAATCCGGATCCTCAAATTTTCTTAAAATCAGTCTTTCAGTTTCTATTTTCATGATGTTTCATTTTATTCTTCAGCTCCAAAAATCGTTATGTCCGTTTTTGTGCCTTTTGTAATATTCCTTTCTTTCATGGCATTTTCACCAATATTGACCGTCTGTAAAACAGGATTCCCTGAAATATCCAGGCTATGAATATTGTTATGCTCAAGATTTAATTTCCTTAAATTTTTAAACTGAGAAAGGTCAATTGCTTTTAATTGATTTAAAGATAATGTTAATTGATCAATTCTTGGAATTCCTTTTAATGAAATTGTTTCCAAGAGATTATGATCCAGATACAACGAAGTCAGGTTTTTCAGATTTTCTACTGTAAAAGAGGAAATTTTACATCCCGTACAGGAAAATAATTCCAGATGATTCAAATTGCTCAGGACAATATCCGGAATGGCATTATCATCGAGAATAATCATTTTTACGTTGTTAAAAAAATGCAGATCATCGGCGGAGGAAATATTTTTCTGAACCAAAAATAAATTGGTTACCATTCCGGCTTCTAATGGCTCTATGCTACCGTTCTTATTCAGATCAAAGTTTTCAAGTACTGCTTTCTCAAAGTTTTTATCTTTAAATTCAAGCTTCTGACTATAAAAAAAAGAAAGTCCCAAAATAAGGCATAGTACGGTAAATATTTTAATTTTCATCATGACTTGTATTTTTAATTCTTACTTTTGTAGCCTTAAATTTCATGTAAAAATAATGAAGATTTTTAGATTTATTGTGCTTTCTTCTGTGTTAGTTCTGGCTTTAGATTCCTGTAAAAAAGAATCTGACAATCCCTGGAAAATAGAAGTAAAGAATACTGCTGAAAAAGTAGAAATAACGGATATTTCCAAAGAATTCTACAATCAGGGGATTCCACTGGATCAGTTTAAGGCAAAATTCCCCTGGTTCCAGGGAACGGTTTCTGACACAGATTATGAGAAGAGAAGAGCAGATGCGGAGGAAATAAAAATCTATAAAGAGGCTGTCGGGAAAATAGATAGGGTAAAACTTCAGACAGAACTGCAGGATTTATTTTCACATATGAAATATTATTTTCCGCAATTTAAAAGTCCTAAAGTATACCTGTTTTCATCTGCACTACAAATGGTTCAGGATCCTATTTTTTACGATGAGAAAAAGAATCTTCTTTTTATTGACATTACAGGTTTCATGGGAGATGGAAATGCTCATTATAAAGGATTGGAACTTTATTTCCAAAAGTCGATGAATCCGCAGAATATTGTTCCGAAAGTCTCCCGCCTTTTCGCTGAAAATATTGTCACAGAATCACCTGATCATCAGAAATTCATTGACCAGATTATTCTCAACGGAAAAGTCATGATTCTTCAGGACGCTTTTTTGCCTGATTTCCCTGATTATCTGAAAATGAATTATACCCAGAAACAATATGACTGGGCTAAGGCTAATGAAGCCAATATCTGGAACTATTTTGTAGAAAGCGATTTGATTTTTGGTGATGATCCGCGACTGGGAGAGCGATTTATTGCTCCGGGACCTTTCTCAAAATTCTATACAGAAATTGACAATGAATCTTCCCCTCAAATCGGAATTTTTACAGGATGGCAGATCTGTAAAGCTTATCTTAAAGAAAAACCGGAAACAAAATTAACAGATTTCCTGAAGATGGATGCTACCACAATTTTTAATCAGTCGGGGTATAAACCTGTAACAAAATAGACAATATCACATACCTATAAAAGACCTTTTGTAAAGTACAGAAGGTCTTTTTTCTTTTTTTATTCTCACCAACACAATGAATTATGGAAAACTTAATTAGTATTCGAAATTTAAATTACGGATTCACTCACAACAGGCTTATTCTTAAAGATGTAAGTCTTTCGGTACCTAAAGGCAGTGTTTTCGGATTTCTGGGAGCCAATGGTGCCGGAAAATCTACAACCATGAAAGTACTTTTGGGAAATCTTCCTGACGAAAATAAAGCCGTAGAAATTTTCAGTAAGAATCTTACATCGCTTTATCCTGAAGGGTTTCAGAAAATAGGAAGCCTCATAGACAGTCCGGCTTTTTATGATCACCTGTCCGGCTGGGATAATCTTATCATTCTTTCCAGATTAAGAAACCTGCCTGATTCGGAATGTGAAAGGGTTTTACACCTCGTAGATCTGTGGGACCACAGGAATCTTAAGATGAAAAAGTATTCTCTGGGAATGAAACAGAGACTGGCCATTGCTATGACGCTCCTTGGCTCTCCCGAGCTTTTAATTCTTGATGAACCAGTGAATGGTCTTGATCCGAACGGAATGCTTGAAGTCCGTGAGCTTCTATTAAAACTTAATAAAGAACAGGGAATTACAATATTTATTTCAAGCCACCTCTTACAGGAGATTGAAAAAATGGTCACCCATCTCGCTATTATTTCAAACGGTTCTATTAAATTTTCAGGAAGTGTAGAAGAACTGAACACCCAGTACCGGCACAACCGGATCAGGATAGGTTTACATCAATCTGCAGATTTTGTACGGTATATTCCGGAGAATTATTCAGCAGAAATCATTGATGACAGCTCTATCGGGATAACCGTACAATCTAAAGAAGATATTATTAAACTGACTAAACTTCTGGTACAAAAAGATGCCGAAATTTTTGAGATCAAAAACAGTGCGGGACTGGAAGACTGGTTTATGGAAATTACCAAAAATTAAAATCAGCACAAATGAAAAAAATATTCACACTGGTCAGTACAGAATGGCTGAAAATAAAAGGTTTGGGGCTGGTTTACTTAGCACTGGCATTAGGTATTTTACTCCCGGTCCTACGTTTTTTAACTCAGGCCTTTAACCCGAACTTTCTGACTCCCGAAGATCTGCCCTATTCTGTTTTTGAGGAAGCGATCACCGGAAGTTTCAAGGCTTTTGCCGTATTTCTGCTATTGCTTTACGTGGTTATTGCGGCTAACAGAATTGCACAGACCGATCATAAAAACAATGGATGGCAGCTGATGGAAACTCAACCTATCAGCAAATTCCAGCTTTACCTGTCGAAATACCTGGTTTTATTAATTCTCAGTTTTATATGCATTGCTTCCTATATCGGGTTTAACATTTTGTTTTCCCTTATGGATTATTATATCCATCCGGGTGAAGCGAAATTACTGACCATTGATGTAGTCTGGATGTTAAAAACATTGATAAGGCTATGTGTTGCTGTTTTAGGAATTACAGCGGTTCAGTTATGTATTTCCGTTGCATTTCCCGGTTTTATCTGGCCGTTTTTAATTGGAATTCTTGGGCTTATTGTCAATATGTATTCTATGACCCAAAGGGTAGATTTTCCATTTTGCCCGTATAACTCCTTATATATTTTATGTAAATCTCCTGATATCAGAAGCCTGAATCATTATATTACCTATAGTGAGTATTTAAGTATATTCTGGGCTATGATATTTCTTATTATCGGATATTTCTGGTATCGTGGAAAAGGCTTTAAAACGGCATTTTTAAAAAGCAAAAAACAAATTATTTCATCATCTGCTTTTGTTCTGGCTGCCGCGGGAATCTTTTATATTTTACAAAAACCCAAAGCTTATCAAAGCGACGGAGAAGGTATTGTAATCAAAGGAAAACTCGATACCGGTCTTAAAATTGATTCTGTTAAAATCTATGCTAAAGATTTTCATAAAAAAATCGGAAGCGCGGCTGTCAAAAACGGAGTGTTTTTTTGGAAAACCGGACGGCAATTACCATTTGATCAGTACAGTCTTGAGTTTGGCACGAAAAAAATTGATTTCATGATGGGAAATGGGGATCATTTTGATTTCAAGATCCGGTGCAATGCTTTAAAAATGAAGTATTTCCTTACTTCCAACCGGTCAGCAGAACAATCCTATAAAAATCAGGAGGACGGATTCGGATATGAGTTTTCCTATGCTGTTGATGAACAAAAGTATAATGATAATCCTTCGAAGTTTTATGAACTGGCCCAGAATGACTGGAAAAAAAATATAAAAAAACTATCTCATTACACCGACAGTGAAAATAATGCACTTTCTGATGACTATCTCGCTTACCGAAAACAACTCTTGGCAATCCAATATTTGAATGAGATCAGCAATTACAGAAAAATGACCTCTTGGAATGATCCTAAATTTGAGGCTCCGGGAGCATTTTTAGAAGAACTGAATGCAAAAATCAAAACCCCGACTGTATTATTAAGTAAAAATGATGATTATATTCAGTACAAGCTTGATCAGATGCTTAGTGATAAAGAAAAACTCTCCAATGCTGACAGTCTTCTTTTTATAAAATTAAATGCATTGCCTAATGGTATCAACAGAGACCGTTTATTAACCAGACATCTTATAAAAAGTATGGAACTGAAATCAGACAGTATTTCAAGACAACAGCTTTTTATGAAGGAAATTCCATTAGTAGAAAATAGCAATTATAAAAAACTTGCAGCATCCAGGCTTGAACAGCTCAATGTTTCACAAAAGGGAGCTCAGTTTTCAGATTTGACATTTCTTGACAGTAACGGAAAGTCTCATTTACTTTCGGAATACAGGGGAAAATATGTAGTGATCGACTTATGGGCTACCTGGTGCGGACCTTGTAAACAGATTCGTCCTATTTTTGATGCAAGAAGTAATCAGTACCGTTATGCGGGCAATATTCAGTTTATTTCAATCAGCCTGGATGAAGATCAGTCTAAATGGTTAAATTATTTAAAAACAAAACCGTCCAAAGTTCCGCAATTCTGGCTTGCTGAGGCCAGTGAATTTATGAATAAATACAAAGTTCAGTCTATCCCGAGGTTTCTTATTATTGACCCTAATGGAAAAGTTTTTAACCTTAACAGCCCATTTCCTGATGAAGATAATTTCGTAGAAATTTTAGATAAGCTCAAGAAGTATTAACTTTGCCAAAAATTTTAGATTGATATGAGAAAAACTCAGATTACGATAGATGTAGAACTGGATGAAAACCACATCCCTGAAAATATAACATGGAACGCACAGGACGGCGGTGTTGAAAAAGAAGAAACTAAAGCAACCATGATCTCTGTATGGGATGATAAAACGATGGAAGCTTTAAGAATTGATCTTTGGACAAAAGAAATGCCGGTAGATCAGATGAAGATGTTTATCCACCAGATTTTAATCTCTTTAGGAAGTACTTATCAGAGAGCAACCGGTGAGGAAGATGTAGCACAATGGATGGAAGAAATTGCAGAAGAATTCGCAGTGAAATCTGCTATCAAATAAAAATGTAACCTCATCAATATAATAGTGTACCGATTGAGTCCTGCAAAATTTATACAACAAAAATAAATGGGTACACTGTTGGATTGATAAATTATAAAATATTATGAACTTTAATACAAAAGTTATTCACGGAGGGCAGCATCATGAGTCTGCTACAGGTTCTGTAAATGTACCTGTATTTTTAACCTCTACATTTGCACAAAAGAGTCCGGGTGTACATTCCGGATACGAATATTCAAGAGCAGCAAACCCTACCAGACAGGCATTGGAAGATTCATTAGCCAGTATTGAGAACGGAGCAAGAGGTTTGGCTTTCGGTTCAGGCCTTGCCGCAATCGACTGTGTTCTGAAACTCCTTAACCCCGGTGATGAAGTAATTGCCGTAGATGATCTTTATGGTGGTACTTACAGAATGTTTACCAGACTTTTTGAAAAATATCAACTGAAGTTTACTTTCGTCAATTTTGATGATGTTTCTAAAATTGCAGATGTTATTACTGATAAAACAAAACTGATCTGGGTAGAAACTCCAACAAACCCGTTGATGAAATTAGTAGATATCAAAGCTGTAGTAGATATCGCTAAGGGAAAAGATATTTTAGTAGCCGTAGATAATACTTTCGCTACACCTTATATTCAGAGACCTATTGATCTGGGAGCAGATATCGTAATGCACTCTGCTACCAAATACTTAGGCGGACATTCTGACGTGATTGCAGGAGCTCTTATTGCTAAGGATGCTGAACTTGGAGAAAAACTCCATTTCATTCAATTTGCAAGCGGTGGTATTTTAGGACCACACGATTCTTACCTTGTCCTGAGAGGCATTAAAACATTAGCATTAAGAATGCAAAGACATTCCGACAATGGTCTTGCTGTAGCAAAATATCTTGAAACTCATCCTGCTGTAGATAAAGTAATTTATCCGGGATTAGAATCTCACCCTCAGCATGCACTGGCAAAATCTCAGATGAAAGAATCGGGAGGAATGGTTTCCTTCACTTTCAAATCAGGAAAAAAAGAAGATGCTATCAAATTTTTAGAGAAAGTAAGAGTATTTACATTAGCTGAATCTTTAGGAGGTGTGGAATCTTTAGCCAACCACCCTGCTTTAATGACTCACGCTTCTATTCCGGCTGAAAAACGTGCTGAACTTGGAATTACTGATGATCTGGTTCGTTTAAGTGTAGGTATTGAAGATGCTGAAGATCTGATTGCAGATTTAGAAAAAGCTTTTTCTTAACATAAAAATCACTGAAAAGGAGCTGCAATCACCAAAAGCAGCTCCTTCTCATTAACCGATGATCACTCTATATTCTTATGAAAAACACAAGAAAAGCGATCCTTCAGGATCTGACCCAACTGGCTGAGTTATTTGATCAATACAGGATTTTCTATCACAAAGAATCTGATATTTCTTCAGCAGAAAACTTCCTCCGTGAAAGAATTGAAAACAAAGATGCTGAAATTTTTGTTGCCGAGGAAAATGGTGTACTGACAGGTTTTGTACAGCTCTACCCTATTTTTTCATCAACAAGAATGCAGCGCTACTGGCTGTTAAACGATTTATATGTAAATGCCGGACACCGGGGAAAAGGCTACTCCAAAGAACTTATTGATCAAGCTAAAAAATTATGTACATCATCCAATGCCTGTGGTATTCTGCTTGAAACAGGAAAAAGCAACGATATCGGCAACCAGCTGTATCCGGCTTGTGGATTTAAGCTGTATAACACTGTTAATTTCTATGAATGGACCCCTGAACAATAATGAATAAAGGGAACCGTTAAATTCTTAAATTTTAAAACCATGACCGATTTTCAAAAATATATTCAACGATATTTAGATTTAATCCCATCCAAAGACTGGCTGGCCGAATTAAATAAATCAGGAGAGAAAACCATCGGAATTTACTCCAATCTAACTGAAGAACAATCCAAATTTGCTTATGCGGAAGGAAAATGGACTTTAAAAGCCCTTCTACTCCATTTATCAGACTGCGAAAGAGTTTTCCAGTACAGAATGGTCGCTATTGCAAGAGGTGATAAAAATAACCTTCCGGGATTTGATGAAAATGAATATGCAGATAAATCTTATGCCCACGAAAGATCCCTGGAATCTCTTCTGGATGAATACAAACTGGTAAGAAAATCTTCTCAGATCTTCTTAGAAACCATTCACCCCACTGCATTACAAAGCAAAGGAATTGCCAACAATAACGAAATTACAGTAGAAACGATCGGAAAGCTTATTGTAGGCCACAATTATCACCACCTGAATATTATTGAGGAAAGATATTTATCGAAATTAGGATGGATGTAAGGAAACAATGCAAACGGGTTTTAACCCGTTTCTTTTAATTAAAAACACCTTCATGAGATCATTAAAAAAACTAAAAATCACAGAAAGTATTCATGCTCAAAAACTGATTTTTGAAGAAAGTCAATCAGATGAGGCTAATCAATTACTTAGCTATATATTATTTGCAGGCTTTGTCATACTGCCTTTACTTATGATCATTGATTTTGTAACAGAATATGAGCCGCCTTTATTTTTTATTCCTCCATTTTTGTTGTTCTGTTTTGGACTGCATGGACTTTATTGTCAGATCACAGAAAAAAGATTAATGAGAATCACTACTCATCTTAAAAAAAGTGAAATAAAAGACAGAATTTTTCAATATGCCCAAAAGAAAAACTTCAGAATTTCAGAAAATTCTGACGACACCATATTCCTTAATGAACCCACTTATATTGGATTTGACGGGTACGATCAGACCACTCTTATTTTTATTAATGAGAATCAAGTTCTATTTACAGTAATCAAAGAAACATCAAGATTTAATACACCGGTTTTATTTGCTCAATACGGTAAAAGAAGAGATTTAAAAAGAATTTTGAGGTAATTTATTTGTATACATACGTTTCGGCTAAAGCCAATAAAAGATTTATTTTTATTAAATGGGCTAAAGCCCATTTCTATTGATCTTTAACCGGATGTTTCAAAATATTTCGCCGATTCCGTCAATATTCTTTGAAACATTCAATATCATCATATCATTACAATAAAACGCATACAACCATCAATAGGAACGGGCTTAAGCCCGTTTTCAATGTAATATAATATCCGTTGGCTTTAGCCGAAACTTAAAACATTCATCATTTATCCTTCATTTTTTTGTCTTTAGCTGGCAGAATTTTTACCTTTATCCACTGTTTTGAATTCAATACAATTATGGAGCATATTATCGAAATATTAAAATCCGGCGGAACCATTCTTTATCCTACTGATACAATCTGGGGAATTGGTTGTGACGCAACAAACATAGAGGCTGTCAATAAAATTTTTGACATTAAGAAACGTGAAAAAAATAAATCCATGATCATTTTAGTGGAGTCTGAAAAAAGGCTTCAGGATTTAGTGGATGTTCCTGAAATGGCTTGGGAAATTATTGATCTTAGTGAAAAGCCCGTTACCATTGTGTATGAAAATCCCAGAGGACTTCCTAAAGAACTGCTTGCTGAGGACGGAAGTATTGGTATAAGACTTGTAAAAAATGATTTTTGTAAAAAACTGATCACTAAGCTGAACAGACCTTTGGTTTCTACTTCTGCTAATTTTAGTGGTGAAAAAAGTCCGTTAAAATTTTCGGATATTTCAGATGAAATGATAAAGCTTGTAGATTACGCGGTAGAAGAAGACAGAGAAAAAGTGTCTAAATACTCAGGATCTTCAGTGATTAAAATATGGAGCGATAACAGAATAAAAGTTCTTAGAGAATAAAAATTCTGTGGTAATTCATTTATTTTTTAGAGTCTTGTCAATTCATATCGGCAGGATTTCTTTTTTTAGTTTTATCTTTGCACAACCTCAACTCATAAAAATTTAATATGGACCATAAAGATTTTGCCCAGGAATGGATTAACGTCTGGAATTCTCATGATTTAGAAAATATTCTTTCGCATTATTCTGATGATATTGAAATTACCACACCCATGATTGTTATGGCTACAGGAGGTAAAGAAAATTCATTAATGGGAAAAGATGCTGTTCGTGGCTATTGGAGAAATGCACTGGAAAAATTTCCGGATCTTCACTTTGAACTGATACAATCTACTGCCGGAGTAAATTCTGTCGCATTATTTTATAAATCTATTATGGATAAGCATGCCGTTGAAGTCATGTTTTTTAATGAAGAAGGAAAAATTAATAAAATGTATGCTCATTATAATTAATGGGCTGCATGGCTAGAAATTGACGCTATTTACTAACGATGAAAATTAATCTTAACCAAAATAAAAATTTAAAACTTTTTAAAATAATTTCTGAGGCCGCAGAGAGGAATCATCAGTCCGTCTATATTGTTGGTGGCTATGTTCGTGATCTTCTGATGAAAAGAAATGCATCTACGGATATAGATTTTGTGACCGAACAAAGCGGCATTGAGCTTGCTCAGAATGTTGCCCACGATATTGACCCAAAACTAAAGGTTTCTGTTTTTAAAACCTATGGTACTGCTATGATCAAATACAAAGAGCTTGAACTTGAATTTGTAGGCGCCAGAAAGGAAAGCTATACGGAAAACAGCCGAAAACCGGAAGTCGAAGGAGGAACACTGGAAGACGACCAGAAACGAAGAGATTTCACCATCAATGCGATGGCTATTTCTTTAAATAAAGATAATTTCGGAGAACTGATTGATCCTTTCAACGGAATTGAAGATCTGGAAAAAGAGATTTTAAGAACACCCCTTGAGCCTGCTCAGACGTATTCTGATGATCCCTTACGAATGATGAGAGCAGTAAGGTTTGCTTCTACTTTAAATTTTACCATTCAAGAAAACTCACTGAATGCGATCGCACAGGAAGCCAAAAGAATTGAAATTGTCTCGATGGAAAGAATCATGGTAGAGTTCAACAAAATTATGATGTCTGCAAAACCTTCCATAGGATTAAGGCTAATGGAACAGACCGGTCTTTTAAAGCTTATTATCCCTGAATTAATAGAACTGAAAGGGGTGGAAGAAGTAGAAGGACAAACTCATAAAGACAATTTTTACCATACCCTGGAGGTTGTTGATAACATCTCATTGAATACGGACAATCTATGGTTACGCTGGGCTGCATTACTTCATGATGTTGGAAAAGCTCCTACTAAAAAGTTTGTTGAGGGAACAGGATGGACTTTTCATGGTCATGAATTCCTTGGTTCAAAAATGGTAAAGACTCTTTTCCAGAGATTAAAACTGCCATTGGGAAGTGATATGAAATATGTTCAGAAGATGGTTAAACTTTCTTCCCGTCCT
This sequence comes from Chryseobacterium sp., assembly GCF_019236175.1. GTDB lineage: Bacteria > Bacteroidota > Bacteroidia > Flavobacteriales > Weeksellaceae > Chryseobacterium. The sequence continues at coordinate 240,032 of NZ_JAFAJM010000024.1, read as the reverse complement.
ATTGCTTTGATTACAGATGATGCTTCCGATTCTGCACTGAGAAGACTATTGTTTGATGCCGGTGAAAATCTGGAAGATCTCTTCATTCTTTGCAAAGCAGATATCACTACTAAGAATTCTAAAAAACAGGAAAAATTTAAAAAGAATTTCGAATATGTAGCGGTAAAAATCAAGGAAGTGGAAGAAAAAGATCAGGTAAGAAACTTCCAGCCTCCTATTACGGGAGAAGAAATTATGGAAATGTTTCAGCTTAAGCCGGGTCGTGAAATTGGTATTTTAAAAGAAAAAGTAAAAGAAGCAATTCTTGAGGGAGAAATTCCCAATGAAAAAGAAGAAGCAACAAAGTTTGTTATTGCTGAAGCAGAAAAACTTGGGTTAACGCTATAAATTCAAAACATTATACAATAAAATAATCGGCCGGATATTTCATGATCCGGCCGATTATTTTATTGATACATGCGGTTTATAAAAAAACAAACCCGGCCGGTTCAAAGAACCGGCCGGAAAAAAAACACAAATGATGAAAAATAAAAAATTATTTATAATACCAAAGTATTATTTTTTTTAGTTCCAGTACACACCGTTTGCACCAATCCCCGCAGAGAATGTTTTAATAGCTGATCCCAAAGTGTTATACACAACAATTGTACTTGCCTGAGTAAACCCGTTTGAATCGGATGTGAAGATCATATCATTCACTACACTGAATCCATAAAGAGGAGAATACTGGTCAACACCGTTGGCTACAGTAAACAATGGAGAAGTTGGCGCTGCAGTAGCTGTCATATCCATTTTGTATACATTTTTCCCTGAAGTAAAATAATATTTACCATTTGAAATTTCAAGGTTTTTAGCATTGGCAATACCTGTTAATGTAGTTGTCTTTGTGATATTTCCTGTGCCTGAGATCTGATAGATATAAGAATCTGTAGTTCCTGCTGCCACTGCATATACATTCTGGTTATTAGCAATAATCTTGTTAATATTTCCGTTTGGCAATGTAATCGTAGTCTGAATATCATTTGTAGAGGTATTGATCATCGTAATTTTATTACCAAAACCAAATGATGCATTCTGCACAAAGATATTACCCTGCGCTTCTACAATTCTTTCAACAGCATCTGTGAATGTGATTTTTTTAACAAAAGAACGGTCCGATACTTTATAGATACTTACATATTTGTCACCCTGATATTTATCATTGGTTACATAGATATTGTTATTGGCAAAAGCCATATAACGGGGATTGTTAAGTTGTGCCGTAATTTCCCCATTTGCTTTAAAATCACCACGGTTAACAATCTGGATTTTATTGGAATTGTTTAGCAATAAATAAGCCTTATCTCCATAAACAGAGATAGACTGTAAAACATCTCCTAATTTAGCGCCTCCGTTATTAAATGAAAAAATATTATCCTGTTTAAGAGCAAGATCCGGAGTTACAAAAGTTACCTCGGCACTTGGAGTCCCGTATTTACCTTCATTGGCAATCAGGAATCCGTTTCCGTAAAATACAGTATTGTCATCAACATTATTGTCACTGCTACAAGATGCAATTCCCAGAAGAAGTGTAAAAGCAAAAAGAAGGTGTAAAAATTTGTTTAGTTTCATTTATTTTCAGTTTAAAAGTTAATAGATGCATAGATACTGTAATTTCTTTTAGGCATAGGGTAATCCATAACCGTCTGATATACAGTATTGGTAATATTGTTTATTTTAAATCCTAAAGTATATTTTTTTAATATATCAGCAGAGATTCCTGTATTTAGAATAAAATAGGGATCAATCGCAGTCGCCCTTCTCTCGTCCGATGTGGTATAGGTAAGGCCGTTAAAAAGTCCCTGAGCATATAGTGTAAGGAAATCATACTGATACTCTATATTTCCGACCGCTTTATGAAGCGGAACATACATTCTCTGTTTTTGGGTGTCTTTATCAATTGATTTTGAATAGGTATATCCGGCATTCAGTTTCAGGATATGTTTTCCAAAACTTTTGGCCCACATTGCCTGAGATTCCAATCCGTAAGATTCTGTTCTTGCTATATTAAAAGGAGCCCAGTACCCGTTTGAGGTTGGAAGCCAGCTGATCAGATCTTTGGTATTCATATAATACGGACTGAGTATAATCTTCAGATTTCCAAAACTAAACTCATGATTCATATCGATATTGTTGGAGGCTTCCGGTCTTAAATCCAGATTTCCTCCGGGTTGCCAGTAAAGGTCATTAAAAGAAGGATATCTGAAGTTTTTCGAAAAATTAATGCCCACCTGATACCATGCTAAAGCCTTCCATTTCCCCGAAAAGGAATATAAAACCGGTGATGAAACATTCTCTATAAAGTCTTTTTTGATTCCGGCTTCCAGACGAATATCCGTGGTAGCAAAATACCTGATTAATCCGGCTAAAGATCCAATATTTCTACTGATCGTTCCGAATCCTGTCTGATACCCTTCTCCTTTGTTGACCTGAAACTCACCAATCGCATTGACATTAATTTTTGGAGTGATGAAATAATTAAAATCGTTTTTAAAAATATAATTCTTACCTGTCGCTCCACTGGATTTAGGTAAAGTAATATCAGAAAAATACTGGAAGTTATCTTCCGTATAAGCGGCTTTCAGGCTATTTGAAATATTAGTTTTATTGATATCCCACGAAATCAGGCTTCGTAAGGTCTGTGCCTTATATTTCGTTTTATTTCCGTTGGCTTCAAAAACAGGATAATGTTGTGAAGCGTCAAAAGTCTGATTCTGCCATGAAATAGTCTGGTGAGCAGCAATTTTATAAGAAGCACCGATATTGACGGAGGTATTGTAATATCTCCCGTTAGTATTGATAAAGCTTGTACTCCCTACCACGAATTCAGGTACCTCATAATTATTTTCACTCGTTATATAATTTCCGGAAACTTTAAAGCTGAACTTTTCGTTACTGTAAGAACCTTTAACAAAATTATTATAGGTATTAAAAGAAGCTGCTTCTGAGAATAAAGAAGCATGGAAACCTTTATTAAAATCCAGGGTATTATTTAAATGGATACTTCCGCCGATAGCGCCACTTCCATAGATCACACTTCCGCCGCCGGACTTCACTCCTATCTGATCATATCCGAATGCCGGAATATTATTGATATCTCCCTGTCCTAAAAAACTGGAATTGATATTAATCCCATTCCATACGAAAGCTGTCTGCTGAGCAGTCGTTCCTCTGAAAGAAGGGGAAGAAACGGCTCCGCGGCCATTTTCTTTGATATAAATCTGGGATTGAAATCTCAATAAATCGGAAAGGTTGGAAGAGTTTTTTTCAACATCTTCCGGTGTAATGGTTGTAACAGGATGAAAGAGTTTCACTCTGTTCATCTGGTTGTCGAATATGTAAATCGTATCAATGGATTTCTCTTGTCCAAAAAGAAAACAACCATAAGACGAAAGAAGCAGTGCTAAAGATCTTTTTATATCCATACTATTCTACTTTTCCTCCGAAAGCAATATGTTTTTTTGATTATCATTCCGGCAGGTCTCCTGACTTTCGCTTTCTGTACCTTCCCGTTTTTACACAGTGGTTTATTACAGAAATTTGTATCGCGATTTACAGTTGCGGGGACAGTCCGGGAGTTTCACCCGATTCCCTTTTCATTCCAATATATTGGAAACCAAAATTTTTGCAAAGATAGCTTTTTAAATGTATTGGACAAAAAACTAAGATTTCAGACAATAGCAGGACTTCCTCAGAATCAAAGATAAAAAAATAAAAAGCCGCCTTCAGTATCTGAGGCAGCCCTTGTATGTAATAATAGTTGTGTTAAATTATTTACCCATAACTTCTGTGATTGGATTTCCGACACTTCCGCTCGGGAACTGGATTTTCAGTAAAGATGAAACAGTAGGCGCAATATCTGTCATATGATAAGCTTTATTACTCTCTCCATGCTGAACACCCCATCCCATAAATATTAATGGAATATGAGAGTCATAAGAATTCCATACACTGTGCGTAGTTCCTGTTTTAGAATAAGGCGGAAGCATAGAATCATGAGAAATAAGCTGAATATCTCCGCTTCTCTGTCTGTTGATTCCGTTGATGATTCTTTGTTTAATAGGTTCCGGAATACTGGATTCCTGAACTCTGTCTACAGAAACAGCATATAAAACGGTAGGATCTTTTTCAAGTTCTTTAACCGCAAAATTTCTTACATCATCCAGCTCAAGTTTGCTGTCTGCCAAAACTTTTCTGTCAAAATAAATCTGATAGTTATCAATCGCATTGATTAGTTTATCAGCTCCGAATTTTTCCTTCAGCTTTTGATTCAGATTCTTTTCCATTCCTTCTCCGAAGAAACCGGTAGGAAGATTGTGCTCTTTAAGGAATCCTACGGAATGGGCACCACCATGATCAGCAGAAAGGAAAACAGTATACTGCCCTTTTCCTACTTTTGAATCCAGATAGTTGAAAAATTCTGCTAAATCCTGATCAAGTCTGATATAAACATCTTCAACCTCAATAGAATTCGGTCCGTATTTGTGACCTGCATAATCCGTAGATGCTAAGTTGATGGCCAGAAAATCTGTAATATTATCTCCTCCCAGCTGTTCTCCCTCTACAGAAGCTTCGGCTAATTTTAAAGTCAGCGTATTCCCGAAAGGGGTATAACGGATGTTATCTTTTTTCTCCTTATAATCCTTTGCCAGATTAGTGTAAGGGAATGTAGGTGTTTTTGCACTTCCTAACAGACCTTCCCATGCAGAATTATCCGGTGAACTTTCTGTATACTGATTGATCGGAAGTAAGGTATTCCAACCGTTGGCCACTAATTTTTCAGGCAAATTCTGAGCATTGAAAGATTTGATCCATTGCGGGAGCTCTTTCATATACCATGTACTTGTTATAAAATTTCCTGTGCTGTCATCAAACCAGAATGCTCCGTTGGGATTGTGCCCTGCCGGAAGAATAGAAGCACGATCTTTCAAAGAAACACCGATTACTTTACCCTGGAAGTTTGTAGCCAGTCTCAATTCATCAGTCACAGTTGTAGACCATAGGTTTTTCGGAGAATGGCTTCCGATTTTCACATTGGTAGTTCCTACCGGTTGTACGCTTTCGTCTGCCGTACAATATACTCCTTTTCCTGTTTCCTTGTCTGTCCAGTCATTTCCGGCAATACCATGAATTGCGGGTACAGATCCGGTATAGATACATGTATGTCCTAATGCTGTAATGGTAGGAACATAAGGAATATGTACATTATTTAAAGAATATCCGGTATTCAAAAGTCTTTTGAAACCATCATTTCCATATTTACCATAAAAACGGTATAAATAATCCCAACGCATTTGGTCTACTACCAGACCAACCACCAATTTAGGCCTTTCCAGCTGGGTATTTTTATTCTTCTGAGCATTAATTGTAACTACGGACAAAAAAGTAGCTGCCGCAATTGAAATTTTCCTAAGCATCCAAGTAAATTTTTATTGATCACAAATTTACATGTTTTGAAAGTTTTAGCGTATGAAATTTTATTCAAATTTGAAAACTCCGTTGTTTTTATTAAAGACAAATTATTTTTCAATGATAAGAAGATAAATTTTTCACTACTTTTGCCCGATTAAAAAACTAATACAATGGAAACGAATTTACTTTTATCCGGGTTCTGGAAAAGAATTATGGCCTTTTTAATCGACTCGATTATCCTTGGAATCTTTGGCTTAATTCTGGGCTTTTTATTCAAAAACTTTTTTATCGCATTAGGAGGGAATGCCAAATGTATCGGATGGTTCATCAGCTTGGTTTATTTCTCGGTCTTCAATTCAAAATTAAATAAAGGCCAGACTCCCGGCAAAAGAATAATGGGTATCCGGGTTATTGATATCAACGGACAGTTTATTGATATAAAAACCTCTCTGATCAGAGCTTTGATATTAACGCTCCCCTTCTTTTTAAACGGCTATAAAATTCCCGGAGTCTCCCCTTTTTCAATATTGACCGTATTTCAGTCTATGATCATTTTTGCCATAGGTATCGGGCTGGTTGTATTCTATATTGTAAATAAAGAAACCAGACAATCCGTTCATGATGTTATAGTGAAAACTCTTGTTGTTCAGGATTACCGGGATATCAAGCTTACGAAAATGCCTCAGATCACTAAAAAACCATTTTATATAACAGCCGGATTAGTAATTGTTATATTTTGTGTATCGATCTACAATTTCATGGGTAATTCTGACGTAAAAAAACTTATTCCGGTATATGAAAGTATTCTAAAGCAGGAAAATGTAGCCAATGCAGGTGTTTCTATCAAAACGTATCCTCTGAATAATAACAGTACTGTTTATTTTATCACCGTACAGTTAAAAACAGATCTTCCCAAAATAGACAACCCGACATCTTATATTATTCAGAATAAGGAGGCACAGCAAGCTGTCAAAACATTTATTAACAGCCATATATACAAAACAGATCATGATGTTTTAAATGTTACCATTAGTTCCGGATATGATATCGGTATTGCCAAAAGCTATCATTGGGTTGATACTTTCAGACCTGTATTCCAATGGAAAGAATTATATCAGTTCTAGTTTTTATCAATATAACGCATCATCTGATGCGTTTTTTTATTGCCGCGGACTTACATGCAGAATTTTACTTACTTTTGATCACTATTCAATCCGACTATGATTTTAGGAATATACTGGTATTTTAAATTTCCAGAGAATTTATATCAATTCAAGTTTTTCAGGTTTTTTGAAGGCTACGGCGGTCATGCTGATAATGCAGCCGAACTTGGCACAAGAGTTCAGGCCGGGAATATAGAGCGCCTCATTGAAAAGCTGGAAATACTGAAAAAAGACTTTCCCCAAATCTATCTTTTTCTGAGTATTCAGGATCAGCAGTTGCTTATTACAACGGGCGATCATCAGCTTTTTGATTATCACTTCCAGTTTGCAGCCGAAATAGAGAATATCCTTCTTGAGGAAAATGCAGTGAAATCGGATGATACTATTCCTTTTACAGCAGATTCCAATAAAAGCTATCCTCCTGAAAGGGCAGCCTATGAAACCATAGAGCACCGGTTTATCCAAATGGTGGGTTCTGATTTCAAACAGAATAATGCCGAAAATTATTCCATACGGATTGACTGCAACCTGCCTTTAGCCTGTAAAAAAGATTTCATCAGTGATTTAGTTTCTGTCTGTAAAGAAGAAAATCTCCATGTATTCTATTATAAAGATTGCGACTTCAGTGACCAGTCTAACCTGATGCTGCTTTTTACCAACGGAAGACAATATAAAAATCAAATTCAGAAGGTTGACATCAATTCATTCGGAAAGAAAGTAAGGGATCTTTCTCAAAAATATCCACTCCACTTCGGACATTTCGGAGGCATGAAATACTACCCGATTCACGGACCTCACGTGGAATTAATGACTGACAGAGACCAGATTCTAAACACAATATAAATTCATCAAATTCAAAATTATGATCAAATTTAAATATGTTATCCTATATGTGGAAGATGTGGAAAAATCCATGAATTTCTACAAAGATACTTTTGATACTGAAATTAAATTCATCACTCCGGAAAAAGATTACGGAGAATTAATCACCGGAGAAACCGGGATTTCTTTTGCATCCATTGCTTTGGCAGGCTCAAATCTGAAAAAGGGTTTCTTAGCTTCCAAAGTCAACAGCAAGCCTTTCGGAATAGAATTGGGCTTCGTAACCGATGACGTGGAAACATTAGTGGACAAAGCCCTGAAAAACGGTGCCGCTCTCTACCAAGAAATCGCTGTAAAACCTTGGGGACAAAAGACGGCATACATCACTGATCCCGATCATTATCTGGTGGAAATCTGTACTGAAATCCAATAAATCTGAGCCATGGAAATAAAAAAGCTGGAAACATTAAAGACCGATCCTTCTATGAAATGGGGACACAATGGCTATTCCACGGATATGATCTATTCAGTTTCTTCCATTGAATATAATCGCCTTTTTGAATTTACCCTGAAGGAAAAATCTTTCTCGTATACCAAAATCTGGAAAACTTCTTCCGATGAACTGAACGACCTGAATGAAGTTATCGAAAAAGGCTGTTCTTTCGGAGCCTACATTCAGGATGAACTGATCGGCTGGATCATTGGTGAACACAGAACATGGAACAACAGTTTCTATATTGAAAATATTCTGATTCATGAAAAATACAGACGTCAGGGGATCGGAATACAGCTGATTAAAAACAGTATCAGGGAAGCCAGAAGGCTACGCTGCAGAGTCATTGAACTTGAAACGCAGAACACCAATTATCCCGCTATTCAGTTTTACAGAAGAATGGGATTCAATATTACCGGACTCAATACAAGACTCTATGATTCACCCGATGAGATTGCTGTTTTTATGACGTTGGATATAGACTGAAATTTTTCAGCCCAATCAATTATTTCCCAACCTTAGGAATCACAATGAGACTTTCATTTCCCGAAGCATTTACCGCCTGTACACCAAAGAAATAATTATCCTTGGAATAAGGAAGCTTTATCGACTGGTCTTTGGTGAAAAACTTTTTCTGCCATACAGATGCATCGGTATCACGCATTAAAAGATAGTATCCGGTGATTTGATCTCCAGATAGTGGTTTCTCCCATGTCAGGGTTGTAAAATTGGTAAGCTTATCCACTTCTATTTTTACATTTTCAGGTTTCGATGGAGATTTGGCTAAACTGGCCAATACAGAAATATTAACGCCTACATTTTTTTTATAATACTCAAAATCCATAAACTCGGATAAATCTCCGTACTGAATTCCGTTTTCTTTTCTGATATCCTGATGCTGATGGTTGAAATTTTCATTGAATTCGGTGAGTCTTACCGCCGGGAATCCTTTATCAACAAACGGAGTATGATCTCCGCCTCTCAAGAACCTGTCGTTTCTATAGATGAGCTTCACCTGAAAATTATCCACATAACGTTCCCCGATTTCTTTAATATACCGGGCCAGCTGTCTGGCCTCGCCATCATTTTCCATGCCGAGCATTCTGATGCCTTGGGCCCTTTTATCCAGTTCATATTGAGGAAGACCTTCGGAAAAAACCCTTAATTGATATGTATTGGTCAGATTGGTTTCACTGCTGGAAGTATTGGAAATCATATCATTATTCAGCAGAGCTTCCAGTTGCCAGTTTTCATTTTTAGCTTTTTCAGCAAGCATCTTTGAGCCCAGCAGTCCCTGTTCTTCTCCAGAAAATGCCACAAAAACAATACTGGCAGGGAATTTAGATGCGCTAAGAATTCTTGCACTTTCAATAAGCGCGCCTACTCCGCTTCCGTCATCATTAGCACCGGGAGCATTATCTTTTGAATTCATGACATCACTTACCCTTGAATCCAGATGTCCGCTGATCATGAATACCCTTTTATCATTGGGATTTGTACCGTGAAGTATCGCAACTACATTCCCTAAATCCGTAGGCCGGTCTATTCTTTTCCCATCCGGCTGGATTGTTTGATTCTGAATAAAAACCTCCATTCTTCCCGCCGTATTTTTACCATAATCTTTAAACTTTTTCATAACCCAGTTTCTGGCCGCTCCGATTCCTCGTTTGGGATCCGTTGTAGAACTCATCGTATGCCTGGTTCCAAAACTTACCAGTTTATTAATATGCCCCTTTAATGAATCTGCATTTACCTGTGAAACGTAACGGGTAATTTCAGGATCCTGCTGAACAATTTGCTGGGCATTATATACAAAAGGAATAAAAAGCAGAGTAAAGATCAGTTTTTTCATAGTACAAATACAATCAATGACTGCAATTTACTTATAATAAATGAATCACGAACAGACAGGTTTAATAAAAAATACTCATCTTTGAATAGCCAATTCTCTGTCAAAAACAATAGAAAATACAATTCGTATGAACCATCTATTCCAGTACATCCAATCTCTCACTCCTTTTTCAGAAGAAAGCTGGAACTTGCTTCAGCCCGCCCTCTCTGAAAGAACCTTTAAGAAAAATGAACTGATGCTGCAGGAAGGTAAAATCTGTCAATCATTATTCTTCATCAGTAAAGGATTTTGTAAAACGTATTATGAGATAGACGGAGTGGCTAAAAACACAGGTTTTTTCTTCGAAAATGAAATAGCCACCAACCTCAGCAGTTTTGGAAACAACCAGCCTTCCGAATTCAATATTGCAGCTTGTGAAGAAGTTTATACAATTATTTTTAACAAAGAAAAATTATTTGAAGCTGCTAAGAAATCTTCTGAAATAGAAACCTTGGGACGTCATTGCCTCCGAAAGTTTGCTTCCCGTCAGGAAGAATTTTCCAATCTTTTCAAACTCTATTCAGCACAGGAAAGATTAGAATTTCTTGAAAATAAATATCCTGAAATGATACAACGCATTCCTCTTATACAACTGGCCTCATTTCTGGGAGTCGCAAGGGAAACTTTAAGCAGAATAAGGAAAAGAAGAATATCCCAATAACAAAATATACGATGAAAACATTAATCTGGAAAGGCATCTGTTATGAATCTCTTGAATATTTCAATATCAGAGAAAATCAGACCGGATATACGGCAACATCGAAAATAATCGGTTGCTATGAGAACAAAATCTATCATGTGAATTATACAATCAGCATCGACAAAAGCTGGAATATCCTGGAATTTACAATTGAATCTGAAATCAATACAAAGAAAAACCTGATTAGGGGAAGAAAAATACAAAATGAATGGAAGATCAATGATACCATCAACACACATCTCAAAGGCTTTACATTCATAGATATTTCCCTCACTCCTTTTACCAATACCTTACCAGTAAACCATTTACAATTGCCGGAAAACGGCTCCCAGGAAATTGAAGCGATCTATATTGATATTTTAAACAATCAGATTAAGCCTGCCGGACAAAGATACACCCGAACATCGGTCAACACTTATCTTTATGAAAATATCCGGACAGATTTTAAAGCCGATATTACAGTAAATGAAAGCGGATTAATAGAAAATTACCCCCAGCTTTTTAAAAAAATCGCTGAATATGATTAGATCAAAATAGAAGTAAAAGTACATTTCGTCCCCTGTATTTTCTATTTTAATAGCTGCCTTATACGAATATGAAGAAACTAAAATCCGGGATTTAGTCTGTACCTTTCTATTAAATTCATTGATCGCTTACATGAAAACCTCCTGTTTGTTTTGCCTGAAAATAATATATTTGTCCATAATAACAAGTGACTCCTATAAAAGCAAACTGATATGAGTGAATTTTCCGGATATGAGAAAATGCCTGATTCATTAAAAAAACTCGGGCTTAATGAAAAAGATTTATCCAGGATGGAAAAACTGAAATGGGTGGTCACTGAAAAAATTCATGGGGCTAACTTTAGTTTTTCCTACGAAAATGATCATCTCAGATTTGCTAAAAGAAGAGGATACCTCAGCTGGGGAGATGACTTCTTTGGTTTCCAGCTGGTTGTTAACCGTTTAGAAAATAACATCACCGGATTTTTCGAAAAATTAAAAACACACATCCCGGGTCAAACATATGTTCTTTATGGAGAATTGTTCGGAGGTCATTATCCTCACCCTGATGTTAAAGCAACAGAAAATTTACAGGCAATACAAACCGGAGTTTACTACGCTGCTGATATCCATTTCTATGCTTTTGATATTGCCATCGTTGATGAATCCGGAAATAAACAATACCTCGATTATGAAACGGCAGTTTCCTATTTTAATCAATTCAACATCCCTTATGCAACACCTTTGCTGATCGGAAAATTCAATGAAGCGTTGAGTTTCAACACAAGGATTATGTCTCCTATTCCCCAACAGCTGGCTCTTCCGGAGCTGCCCTATAATCTTATTGAAGGCGTAGTTATCAAACCCTATAACCTAAAAGATCATCAGCTGCTTTCCCATCGTCCGATCATTAAGCTTAAAAACCCTGAATTTGATGAGGAGGAAAAATTTCATCAGGCTGAAAAATGGTCTTTCATCCCCGATATTTCTTCCAAGACGGAAAATCTGTCTTTTATCACAGATGAGCTGAGAACTTATGTAACTCCAAACCGACTGGAAAGTGTAATCTCCAAAGTCGGAGCACTCGATACAGATAATACGATCCGCCTTTCTGAAATTCGATCTGAATTTTTACAGGATGTGTTCACAGATTTTAATGAAAACAATGGGAATTTACTTCATGATCTCTCCCCGGAAGACCACGAATGGATTACTGAAAGAATACAGTCGGAAATCCTGAATATCATCACACAGACCACCAAAGCTTCCGTTAAAAAGTGATCGTATTCATAAAATTCCTGAATGGTCTGCTTTACGAAATTCAGGTAATTTAATTTATCAAATACTAAATAAAAAACAGACTGTCTCAATGGAAACAGTCTGTTTTTATATTATAAATCCGGTCAGAAATTAGAATTTCAAATCTCCGTTTACCTCTCTTACAGCGTTAGCTGCTTCAGCGAATTTCAATTGCTCTTCAGCAGTAAGAGTTACGTTTACAATTTTCTCTACTCCGTTGGCTCCGATGATAGCCGGAACTCCTAAGCAGATATCATTTTGACCGTACTCCCCTTCAAGCATTAACGAACAAGGGATCATTTTCTTTTGATCACAAGCAATCGCCTGAACCATTACAGAAACAGCTGCACCCGGTGCATACCAAGCGGATGTTCCTAATAATTTAGTAAGAGTAGCTCCTCCTACTTTTGTTTCTTCGATCACATATTTTTGCTGATCGTCGTTTAAAAATTCCGTTACCGGAACTCCGTTTCTTGTCGCTTTGCTCAATAATGGAAGCATTCCTGTATCACTGTGGGCAGCGATTACCATTCCGTCAACATCAGAAATCGGAGCTTCTAATGCCTCAGCCAATCTGTATTTGAATCTTGCAGAATCCAATGCACCACCCATTCCGATGATTTTGTGCTTAGGAAGACCTGAAGTTTTGTGAACTAAATAAGCCATCGTATCCATTGGATTGGAAACTACGATGATGATTACTTCCGGAGAATGTTTTACTAAATTTTCAGTAACTTCTTTTACGATACCGGCATTGATACCGATTAATTCTTCTCTTGTCATTCCAGGTTTTCTTGGAATCCCTGAAGTGATCACTGCTACATGAGAACCTGCCGTTTTACTGTAATCTCCTGTTGTTCCGGTAATTTTTGTATCGAATCCGTTAAGTGACGCCGTTTGCATCAAGTCCATTGCTTTACCTTCAGCAAATCCTTCTTTAATGTCTACTAAAACTACTTCTGAACAGAAGTTCTTCATTGCGATGTATTCCGCACAGCTTGCTCCTACAGCGCCTGCACCTACTACAGTTACTTTCATATTGTATACTTTTTAAATTATTTTTTTTAGTTAAGTCTAAATTTGAAACTCCCCAAATTTAACAATTCCTGAAAATATGCGCAATTTTTCAGGAATTTTATTAGCATTAACGGGAATTAGTTGACATTCAGTAAAAACGAGTACAGTTTTTTCGCTCCGGAAAGCACTTCATCATAGTTTTCTTCTTTAATTTCAGTATCCAGCACCTCCTTAAAGCTCTTCCACATCGGCCCTGTATTCTCCTGATAGCATCCGAAAAAATTAAAAGTAACCTCATCAAAGCCTTCCGTTTTGGAAAGCTGTTTGGCAATTACATTTCCTCCCAGTGTTGAACCTTCAATCACATACATCGCCCCAAAAGCTTCATGTTCATTATTCAATTCCAGGGGGTTTGTAATTTCCTGATTGTCCAGAGAAAGGCTCTTCAGATCTTTTTCAATCAGGTAGAGCTTTTTTCTTTCATTAAGCTGAAGTTTTTGTGAGTATTTATCCGAAAGGCTGCTGAAAATCTGATCTTCGCTGTGAAGCAGCATCAGGTAATTGGTATGGATGATCTTTTTATAATCTTCTAAAGTGAAAGTCTTATTAAAAATTTTTTCAGAATTAAAAAGCTTTTCGGCTGCATCGTGATAATCTGCGGTGTTTTGTTTTAGATATTCTGATACCATAATAACGTTTTAAAAGTTTCTCAAATGTAAGGCTTTTTAAACGTTAAAATGAAAGAAGTCCCCTCTTTATTGCTCTCGTAATCAACATTTCCGCCAATTCTTTTCATAATACGATGAACAATGGATAAACCTACCCCGTTTCCTTTAAATTTTTTCGCATTATCCATCCTGTTGAAAATTTTAAACATCTTATGTTTTTCTTCTTCGGGAATTCCGATTCCATTATCCGAAATCCGGTACACAATCGTCTGCCCATCTGCCGTACCTTCAATTTCTACCTTCGGCAGATCTTTATGGGACGAATATTTCACTGCATTATTGATAATGTTTAAGAATACCTGATGAAGCATGGTTTTATCCGCCAGTACATCCGGACATTCTTTAATCACAATCTCACTTTTAGAATTGCCATAGGTCATCTTTGCATTCTCAGAAATTTTACGAATGGTTCCATTGGTTTTCAGGCTTTCAAGCTGGATCTCGCTGTGTTTTGCACGGCTGAGCTGCAGAACGTCCTGCATCATTTCGGCCATATTATCAATCTCCTCAATGATCGTATTGATTTTATTTTTACTTTTGTCAGCATCACCGGCAAGATTTCCCAAAAGCATTTGTGCATTGAGTTTCATGACTGTCAGAGGAGTTCCCAGATCATGAGAAATCGTGTACGAAAAGCTGTCCAGTTCTTCATTCACTTTTTTAAGCTCATCATTCAGCCTTTTAATGGTATTATAATTTTTATGGGAGGTTTCCAGGATCAGATCACGAACTGCATGTACAGCACTGATATTTCTGGAATTCCATCTTTTAGAATAACCTTTAATATTTTCTGTAAAAATGTGGAAGGATGTTCTGGGCGATACAATTTGTTTCTCTTCTCCGTTTTGAGAGAAGACCCCTATATTTTTTTCAGGATTTCCGGCCCATTTGATATGCTCATCAAATTCCTTTCGGAACCAGATCAGCATTTCGTTTTTATCCCTTGCAATAAAGTAAATAATGATTCCCGCTGCACTTTCCGGAAGTCCCAGTTCTTGTCCGTAACTTTTCAGAAAATCCCGGCTGACATAGATTTTTTCCTCTGTATTTTCCAGTGCCCACTGCACAATATGACTGATCACTTCCGATGTAGGAGTGAGCCCTTCCGTCACCATATGTTCATCTGAAATAATGGCAAGACCATCTGCTTCAGGCAAATTTTTAATTTCTGTTTTATTATCGACCAGCGAATCAAATAAATGATTATGCTTTAAAAAATCGGTTTTAAGCTCAGCTAATTTTTCATTCACTTCCAAACGATAATTCAATTCATTTTTGGATTTAAATGATGAATAGGCATTGGCTGCAAGTGCCGTAAAAATACCTGCCTGAACCCTGTCTTCAAGATCAATATGTCTGGGTTCTACATTTTGGCAGGTTACAAGCCCCCAAAGATGATCATCAAGAATAATAGAAACACTGAAACTTGAAGAAACGCCTGAATTCTTTAGATACTGTCCGTGAATAGGCGACATTCCTCTTGATGCAGAAAAACTCAGATCAATATTCTCCACCGTTTTACTTAGAATCGGGACGGTGTCTGCATACACATTACTGAATATTCTTTTTCTTTTTTTAAGATAAAGTGCCCTTGCCTGTTTGGGAATATCGGATTCAGGATAATGAAGACCAAGGAAACTTTCCATATCATCCCCCTTTTTTTCTGCAATGACTTTCCCTGAGCCGTCCATCATAAATTTATATACCATCATCCGGTCATAATTCACAACTTTGGCAAGTGTTTCCAGCAAATGGTTCCAGAGTTCCTCCGTATTATCTATCCCATAAAAATTATCATACTTATTTGAAATCCTTTTATCAGGATTGATCAGTACTTCCTCAAATTCCAAAAAGATATATTCTCCGCTTCGGTGAATAGAAAAATGATATTCTTTATCACCAATGAAAACCTTATCAAAATAGGTTTCGTTTTCTCTTCTGGTAAGTTTATTCAGTGAAGTATAGATATCCGAAGCTATAATCGTCTGAAAAATTTCCGGAAAGTCCGTAAGTTTCCTGTCAAAAAGCTCATCTGAGCTTCCGATTTTAAATAGATCCGGAATATTCCTGCTGAAAAAAGTAATGGAGTGCGATTCTGCATTGATGCCAATGAGATAACCAAAACTTTGTATATAGCCTGGAATATGGATGGGTTCTTCATGGCACTCTACAAAATTCATATAAGTATGTCAGTCAATCTATCAAAGATAGGTCTTTTTTTCCACAGCCTTATTGGTGTGGTATTTAATTTTTTTTTCAGACTGCTTCCTGAAATGATTTCTGCCGGGTTTGCTTTCCGATCGGTTTAAAATTACTTTGAAACATTCTTTATTTTACCCATATTTTAATGAGATATCTCTAAAATATACAAAAAAAAATCCATTTATGCAGCCTTCCTCCCTTTATTCATGATTCATCGCAGGAATTGCATATTAGGAGTCAAAATAATTATGTTATTTAAACAAATTTGGCTAAATTTATATCACTAAATAATGAATATGATTAAAAATTCATTGAATTATTCACAATAAATTCAATATAAAATTTAAATTCAAATAATACTATTATGAAAAAGTTCCCATTAATTTTATTTTCACTGGTCCTTTCAATAGGATTATGGAATCCGTCAGAAGCCTGCACCCGTGTTGTCTACAAAGGTCCGGAAAATACCATTCTTACAGCCCGTTCTATGGACTGGCGTGATGAAATCCCGGCCAATCTCTGGGTTTTCCCAAAAGGAATAGACCATACCGGAGAAGCAGGTCCTAAATCTGTAAAATGGACTTCCAAATACGGCAGTATCATCAGTTCCAGCTGGGATATTGCTTCTGCAGACGGAATGAACGAAAAAGGACTGGTTGCCAATCTGCTCTGGCTTGGTGAGTCCCAATATCCGAAGTTCGATCCGAAAGGAAATAAAAAGGGACTGGCCATTTCGCTATGGGCACAATATTATCTGGATAATTTTGCCACTGTAAAAGAAGCCGTAGAATTCTCAAGAAAAGAGCCATTTGTTATTGTAAGTGATTATATTCCAGGAACTGAAAGATTTACAACAGTACACCTTTCCATTTCCGATGCTACCGGTGATAATGCCGTCTTTGAGTATATCAACGGTAAGCTGGTGATCCATCATGATCCTTCTTACACGGTAATGACCAATTCTCCGGTTTTCGAAGAACAATTAGCTCTTAACAATTACTGGAAAGGTATTCCGGGAACAGTTATGCTTCCGGGAACCAACCGCGCAGCAGACCGGTTTGTAAGAGCATCCTACTACATCAATGCTATTCCGAGAACCTCAGATACCCGTACTGCCGTTGCCAGTGTTTTCAGCGTAATCAGAAACTGTTCTGTACCTTATGGAATCACTTCGGCAACGGAACCCAATATTTCTTCTACAAGATGGCGTTCTGTTTCAGATCAAAAAAATCTTGTCTATTATTTTGAAACGGTATTCACACCTAATACTTTCTGGGTAGATCTTAAAGATTTTGATCTGGGCCCGAAAGGAAAAGTAATGAAGCTTGATTTAAGCGGCTACCATACTTACAACGGTAAATCAAATACAGATTTTAAAGAATCAACGCCATTCAAATTTTTGGGATTAAACTAAAATCACATCACAAATCCAACAGGAGTAACACTTAAATGATTAAGTGCCCTGTTCAGCGTGCAAAAAATACGCCTCATTGTTTACCCTTTGAATGATGAAGATAAGTACGATTACAATGATTAATGTTCCCTGAAAAGATAGTGATGATCAATCAAAAAACTGACCGGAAAGCCACGAAAGCATTTTAGTACTTTCCGGCTTTAATAAAAATAAAAACAAATAAAAAGATATGGCCTTTTTTTCAATCAAAAAGAAAAGCCTGTTGCTGTGCATGCTGGCCTGTTGGTTTTCAGCAAATGCACAAATACAGGATTCTTTACAAACCCAACCTCAACCCGAAGATGAACATGTGAAATATCCGCAGCTTCAGATTAAAGGCCTTTTTCAGGCACGTTATCTGGTAGGAATGAGCAAAGATGTTGATGTAAACGGACTTCATCATTCGGACGGTTCCGGAACCAGCAATAATTTCATGCTGAAATACATGAGGGTTCAGGTACGGGCACAAATCAGTAAACGTACAGAAGTGGTAGTCTTGGCAAACCTTGCCGATTTCAAGAATGATCCTAAAAGCAGAGTTCTGGAAAATGCTTACCTGAAATATACTTTCAATCCTAAACTGGCCATTACCGTAGGACAATTCAGACCCTGGTTCGGAATTGAGGAAACGTACCCGATCGATATTATTAAATCTTTAGACTGGTCTAATCAATATACTGAATTCGGAAAGCTGGGCTGGACAAGTTTTCAAATCGGAATGTCTGCCACAGGGCAGCTTCAGCTCGGAGAAATTCCATTTCAATATGCCGTTTCTGTAGTCAATGGAAACGGAAAAAATCAAATCAATGATAATGATAACGGAAAGCAGTATTCTACCCGTCTGGTTTTTGGCTTATCTAAAAAGTACAATTTCAATGTAGGCCTAAACGGAGGTATCGGAGAAGTATTCAGTAAAAAAGTATATGCTTTGGGGGTGGATCTGAGTTCTTTGGTAAAATTCGATCCGAGATGGAGCCTTGATATGCAGCTGGAAGCAAAACAGGCAACCAATCATGTTTTATACAACTCTATTGATCCTGAAATAAGACCTGCCAATCCGGATCAGTATCTCGTTCGTGGAATTTATTTCCTTCCTAATCTAAGGTATGAGATCAACCACAAAAACCTGAGTGCTTTTGAAGTTTCATGCCGGTATGAATATCTGGATACCAATTTTCGGATGGATTCTAATCCAAGACAAACTGTTACCCCGATGTTCGGACTCGAGTTTCTGAAAAATTACGGTGCAAGAATTCAGCTGGGTGTTCAGTTTGACCGCTATAAATATCAGGTGGAAAATACCTCCCAATACAACAACAATCTATTCATCGTTCAGGTACAGAGTAGATTTTAACCCTTAAATAGTGATTATCATGAAAGAAATTAATATCAAAAACGTAGCAATTACATTTGCCGTTGCATTAATCATATGGTTCATTCCTGCTCCGGAGGGAGTTGCTGAGAATGCCTGGCATTTGTTTGCCATCTTTGCAGCAACCATTTTAGGGATTATCTTAAAAGCGGCTCCCATGGGAACGATGTGTATGATGGCCATTGGATTTACAGCACTTACCGAAGTGGTAGCTCCTGGTGATCCGGGAAAATCAATTACAAAGGCACTTTCAGGCTTCGGAGATAAAGTCATCTGGCTGATCGGGATCTCATTTTTTATTGCCCGGGGATTTATCAAAACCGGACTTGGAAACCGTATTGCCTTTTTATTCATCCGAATTTTCGGTAAAAGTTCATTAGGACTTGCTTACGGTTTAGGACTTGCTGATGTATGTCTGGCTCCTGCTATTCCGAGTAATACAGCAAGAGGCGGAGGAATTATTTATCCGATCATGAAGTCTATGGCCATGAGTTTTGATTCCGTTCCGGAAAAGCCGGAAACTCACAGAAAACTAGGTTCATTTTTAACATTGAACAGTTATTATATGAACCTTATCGCCTCATCTATGTTTCTTACAGGGACTGCAAGTAACCCGATGTGTCAGAAATTTGCAGCCAATCTCGGAATAAATATTACGTGGATGTCATGGGCCGCTGCCGGTTTTATTCCCGGAGCTGTTGCCTTCTTTGTAGTTCCTTTGGTTTTATACAAATTGTACCCGCCTGAATTGAAAAAAACAGGAGATGCACCGAAAATGGCAGCACAGAAATTAAAAGAAATGGGGCCTATCTCCAGAAACGAATGGCTGATGTTACTGGCTTTTTTCATTCTTTTAGTCTTATGGATTTTTGGAGGAGCGCTTTCTATTGATGCTACTACTACAGCGTTCATCGGGTTAACTTTACTTCTGTTAACTTCCGTATTGACCTGGGAAGATGTAAAAGGAGAAAAAGGAGCCTGGGATACTATTGTCTGGTTTGCCGTACTGGTTATGATGGCCAGTTCTTTAAATGAATTAGGCTTTATTGGCTGGTTCAGCAACCTTATCAAGGTACAAATCGGAGGTCTGAGCTGGCAGGTAGCCTTCCCGGTTATTATTGTAGTTTATTTCTTCAGTCACTATATTTTTGCAAGTGCCACTGCCCACGTAGCAGCCATGTATGCCGCTCTTTTGGGTGTAGGGGTTTCTTTAGGAATTCCTCCTATGTTATTGGCCATGATGCTTGGTTTTATGGGCTCAATTTATGGAGTGCTTACCCATTATGGACACGGTCCGGCACCGGTATTCTTCGGAAGCGGATATGTAGATCTTAAAGCATGGTGGCTCAGAGGTCTCGAAATAGGTATTGTATTATTAATTATCTACATGGTTGTAGGAGGATTGTGGATGAAAGTTTTAGGATATTATTAATTATTAAATCAACTCTATGTTATCAACATTGTCAAGAAAAATGCTGATGTGTCTTACCGGGCTCTTTCTGGGGTTCTTTCTGCTGATTCACTTTCTGGGAAATCTCCAGTTGTTTCTTCCGCAGGAGCAGGCGCATCTTCAGTTTAATGCGTACTCTCATTTTTTATCAGGAAATATCATTATCAAAATAGTTTCTTATGTTTTGTATGCCAGTATCATTGTGCATGCTGCTGACGGATTAGTGATCACTTTAAAAAATAAAAAAACGGGAGGAAACTACCGGAATGACAAACGTGGAAGGGCAAGTCAGTGGGCATCCCGGAATATGGGAATATTAGGAACATTAATTCTTATTTTTCTGGTCATTCATTTTCAAAACTTCTGGTACATCTATAAATTCGGAAATCCTCCTTTGGATGAAAATGGCAATAAAGATCTGTATATTCTTGTGGTAACCGTTTTCAAAGAATGGTGGTATGTGATCATCTATGTCCTGTCCATGATTGCTTTATGTTACCATATGATCCATGGAATACACAGTGCCGTAAGGACCTTGGGGCTTTACCATCCTAAATTTGTAAAATGGTTTAAAACCATTGGAATCGCCTATTCCATCATCATCAGCCTGGGTTTTGCCCTGATGCCGGTGTATGTGTTCTTTACTTACCATTAAAAGACTTATCATGATTTTAGATTCAAAAATACCACAAGGCCCTTTGGAACAAAAATGGGACAACTATAAAAAGAAAGCAAAACTCGTCAATCCGGCTAACCGTAAAAAGCTGGATGTCATTGTCGTGGGAACAGGACTGGCTGGAAGCTCCATAGCTGCTTCACTGGGCGAAATGGGATATAATGTTAAATCATTCTGTTTCCAGGACAGCCCCAGAAGAGCCCATTCTGTCGCTGCACAAGGAGGGGTAAATGCTGCCAAAAATTATAAAAACGATGGAGACAGTGTATACAGAATGTTTGTAGATACTCTCAAAGGGGGTGACTTCAGAGCACGCGAAGCCAATGTTTACCGTATGGCCGAATGTTCTTTAAACCTCATCGATCAGGCTGTAGCACAAGGTGTTCCGTTTGGTCGTGAATATGGTGGTTACCTTAACAACCGTTCTTTCGGAGGTGTTCAGGTAAGCCGTACTTTCTATGCAAGAGGACAAACCGGACAACAGCTGCTTCTTGGAGCTTATCAGGCTTTAATGAGACAAGTCGGAAAAGGCTCTGTTCAGTTATTTTCAAGACACGAAATGCTTGATCTGGTTGTCATTGACGGAAAGGCAAGAGGAATTATTGTAAGGAATTTAGATACCGGAGAAATTGAAAGACATGCTGCTCATGCAGTAGTATTGGCTACAGGCGGTTACGGAAAAATCTATTACCTTTCTACACTAGCCATGGGATGTAACGGCTCCGCCATCTGGAGAGCTCATAAAAAAGGAGCTTTAATGGCTTCTCCGAGCTGGATTCAGGTACACCCGACTTCTCTTCCTCAGTCCGGTGACTATCAGTCTAAACTGACTTTGATGTCTGAGTCATTACGTAATGACGGACGTATCTGGGTTCCTGCACAACCGGGTGAAAACAGAAAACCCAATGATATTCCTGAAAATGAAAGAGATTATTATCTTGAAAGAAGATATCCGGCTTTCGGAAACCTTGCTCCGAGAGATATTTCCTCCCGTGCCGCAAAAGAAAGAATTGATGCCGGCTATGGAATCGGACCGTTAAAAAATGCCGTTTACCTTGATTTTTCAAAAGCTATCAAAGAACAGGGAAAAGATAAGATCAAAGAAAAATATGGAAACTTATTTGATATGTATCTTAAAATAACAGGATATGATGCTTATAAGGAACCCATGATGATTTCTCCTTCCGCGCATTTTTCCATGGGTGGACTTTGGGTAGATTATGAATTAATGACCACCGTTCCGGGACTTTTCGCTTTGGGAGAAGCCAACTTTGCAGATCACGGAGCTAACCGCTTAGGAGCCAATTCTCTTTTGCAGGCTTCCGTAGACGGTTATTTTATCGCTCCTTACACCATTGCCAATTATCTGGCGGATGAAATTCATACCGGCAAAATCTCATCGGATACGCCGGAATTTGAACAGACTGAAAAAGCCGTGAAACAGCAGATTCAGGACCTGATGAATATCCAGGGAACCCAGACCGTTGACCACTTTCATAAAACATTGGGAAAACTGCTTTACGATTATTGCGGACTTGCCAGAAATGAAGAGGGGCTAAAATACGCTATTCAGGAGATCAGAAAATTAAAACAGGAATTTTACCGAGATGTGAAGGTCTCCGGACAAGGTGATACCATGAATACTGAACTTGAAAAAGCCGGCCGTGTTGCCGATTATTTCGAAATTGGTGAACTGATGTGCTACGATGCCTTAACCCGTAATGAATCCTGTGGTGCCCATTTCCGTGAAGAGTTCCAGACTCCGGATGGAGAAGCGATGAGAAATGATGCAGAGTACCAGTTTATTTCCGCCTGGGGCTGGACCGGGACAAACAGCGAACCCGAACTGATCAGGGAACCACTGGTCTTCGAAGAAATGCAGCCAACGGTAAGAAGTTACAAATAAAAAACAAAAATTATGGATTTACACCTTAAGATATGGAGACAGAAAGACAGAAAAAGTGAGGGAAAACTGGTCAGCTATGACCTTAAAGGACTGAATCCCGACATGTCTTTCCTTGAAATGCTGGACACACTGAATGAGAAACTGATCATTGAAGGAGATGAACCTGTAGAATTTGATCATGACTGCCGCGAAGGAATCTGCGGCCAGTGCGGAATGATGATTAACGGGATTGCCCATGGTCCCTTAAAACATACAACAACCTGCCAACTTCACCTACGTTCTTTTAAAGATGGTGAAACCATTCTGATAGAACCATTCCGGGCAGAAGCTTTTCCGGTAAAAAAAGACCTGAAGGTAGACCGTTCCGCTTTTGACAGGATCATCTCATCAGGAGGTTTTGTATCTGTCAATACAGGGCAGGCGCCCGATGCGACAGCCATTCCTGTTACTCATCAGACTGCCGAAGAATCTTTTGATTCTGCAGCCTGCATCGGATGTGGTGCCTGTGTAGCAACCTGCAAAAACGGAAGTGCCGCATTATTTACCTCGGCAAAAATCACTCATATGGTTTTACTTCCGCAAGGAAAAGAAGAAAGAAGCAAACGTGTATTGGATATGGTAGCCCAGATGGACACCGAATTATTCGGACATTGCTCCAATACTGAAGCCTGTGAAGTAGAGTGCCCACAAGGAATTTCAGTACTGAATATCGCCAGAATGAATTTTGAATATAACAGATCTTTATTCTTTAAAAAGAAATAACAGAAACTAAGTATATAATAAAAAGAGCGGATTTGTTAACCCTACAAATCCGCTCTTTTGTTTTTTTTATTGATATTCTATTCATTCATCATGGCTACTACCCTTGCCGGTGCTGCAGATCCGCCTACAATTTTAAGAGGAAATACACAGACCTTAAATCCTGATGGCGGCAACGATTTAAGATTGGTAAGCTGTTCGATATGCAAATATTCTTTTTCAATACCTACACGGTGTCCTTCCCAGAAATATTCCGGATCATTCAGTTCTTTTGCCCTTTTGGCCATAAATTTCAATGGCAAATCCCATCCCCACTGATCGATACCCATTACTTTCACCCCCTGATCGATCAGCCATTCCGTAGCTTCACGGCTCATTCCTGTTCCTTTTTCCACAAAATCGGAAGTTCCCATCATTTCATCACGGTCAGTTCTGATCAACACGATATTACCTTCCTGAATCACAATACCGTTTTTATCAAGATCCTTTTTAAGATCATCTATTGTGATAGCCACAAAATCTTCTTTATGAGTACAGTCAATTACAATTCCGTCCCCATAACACCATTCCAGAGGAATCTGGTCTATGGTTTTAGCGGGTTTCCCTTCTACAACAGGCCCATAATGCCATGGGGCATCAATATGAGTAGTCGCATGAAGTCCCATATTTTTGATCGTATCATCTGCCCATCCCGTCCAGTTTTTCGGGAAAAGCCTGAATGGAAGGTTCAGAGCCAGACGAATCAGCCAATGGGATTTTTTGTGAGATTTATGCTTGATCTTTACCCGCATGAACCATGGGTCACCTGCATTGTACTGAATAGGTTTGGATAAATCGACGATGGTTGTTTTCATGTACTCTGTTTGATTTGACAAAGGAAGGAAAAAAGCCGGAAATCACAAAGGAACATCTGATACCTCTGTTTTATATTCTAAAAAATTTTCGGAATTATAATTTTCTCAGGGTTATTTTCATCATACAGAATTTCTATGCTGCCTTGTTTAGGTACAGAAGAAAGATTCAGATGGCTGACTATTTTTTTATACACTGCAAAATGTTCCTTTCCTCTGAAATCTTTAAAGCTGACCTGAAACATAATTTGAGGCTGATCGTTAACGCTTACGCCGGTCTCACTTATACCTATAATTTCAGCCCGGGCATTTCTTCCGGAAAACAGAATCCGCTCTTCTTTCGTATTCTTAAAAAATTTCCCGATAATCAGCTGAAATACCAGTATATAAATAATCATCATCATGCCGCTGAAAATAATCGGGTGCATAAAGGTGAGAAATCGCCACCCAAAATCAAAAGATTCTCTTGTGTAGAAATAATAATATAACCCTATTACATAAGCAATAAGTAAGATGACAAAAACTCCTCTGAGTAATATTGCTGATGCATTCACCTTCACTTTCTGATTGCTTAAAATACAATAAGGCTCCTGTGAAACATTGGGGTTCAGCAGTATCTTTACCGTCTTTCCCGCATCATATCTTTTTTCCTGAGGTCTGGAATCATGAAACATCATTTCGTGCTCAATCATGGTATTCCTGAGATTAGGAAATGAAAGCTCAATCTGAATGGCATTCATATTGGTTTTAGGAAAATATTTGATCAGCGTAAAACGGGTGACTCTGGCCTCTCTCGGAATTCCGTTTCTAAGAATGGAATAAATGGTATTTCTCTGTTTAAATGTTTTAACAAAAAGGTTATTGATAAAGAAAATAATGATATATATCCAGATCAGTAACGAAAAACCGAGATATCCATAGCTAACGGCAAATGAATTTCTCGGTTCTGTTATGACTTCTTCAGTTATCATGTAAATGAAAACCGGAAAAGGAACGCAGAAAAAGAAGAGGAGAGCTCCCCAGAAAAATATCATAAACTTCATAACTCCTGTTTTGTAATCAGCAATAAAGTTATGATATTATTATTTAACTGAGCTTTGAAAGGTTTGAAGCCGGAAGAGAGAAGTTATGAACGTCATAAAGAATAATTATTTTCTTTTTTTACTTTTTAGGGTAAAAGTAATAATATACCTACTGTCAGTAATCATAACTGAAAGTAACGTAGTCTCTCTTCCGGCACTTTTCCCGCTTATACTTCTTTATCGAAATAAAGTCTGTAATATTTCCCTTTATCATCCTCGCCTGTTTCAATCTTCTGTCGATCTCCGTGGATGTAAATGTGAAAATTTTTATCCAGTTTAATGATGCTTTTGAAATGTCTTTGCGTTTTCTTTACCGCAGCCTCACTGATTGGAAATTCTTCAGCAATATTCACCTGCATATCCTGTTCATAATCGGTTTTAAAGTTAACAAAACTTTCAATGACGTGTTCATCTCCTAATACTTCATTAGCGAAATCATCCAGTTTAAATTCTTCTTTTTCTTTGAAGAAATTGATAGACTTATTCAGGAAATCTGCCTGATCAGCTTTAGAAACTTCAAATTCCTGTGGCAATTGTTTCGTAATATAATCTTTATATACCATTAAGGCTTCCTGCGTGTGGAAATATTCATCATCACGCTGTTTTACTTTTAGGAAATCTTCGAACCAGTAGTACATATCTCCGTTTTTATTGTTGTCAACGACAGAAAGTACATAGCCGGTCTCTTTATCATTATTATAGATTAAAGCTGCTTTATCAATTTTAGACAAGCCGATTCCCTGATCTTTTTCAATATCAAAGGTTTCCTCATTAGGATTAATTTTAAGGAAAGACTCTCTTTTTTCAGTTTTAAAGATTCCTATCTTATCCACTCTGTCCGGGCGATCACTTTCATCTTCAAAAAGTACAATAAACAATTCCCCACTCTGAACCCTAGGGTTTTCAGCAGCTTCGAAAAGGTGTTTTGCAATATTTTCAGACTCCCATATAAATTTGGACTTATCATCAAAAATTTCCGATACAGCACTATATACCGGATTATTTACCAAGTAAGAATCACTGTAAAAATGAAAAGTTTCCTCTGATTTGAATGATCCTAAAAAGTAATCTTCAAGCAATTCTGCCATTCCTTCCTCTAGCTTCAGTTCCTCCTGGGAAAGTGTTAAGGAATCTCCGTTGATTTTATTTCCGACTCTGTGTACTATAATTTTTGAAAACATCTTCTGAATATTTGGACTGCAAAGATATTCATTCTATTCTTTTCATCACAACAAATAAGTCTGTGTAAAAAGGTCTCAAAAAAAGCTCAAAAAAATAGTTTTCAAAAACACAATAGCATAATAATCAGATACATACAAATTAACCTAATTAAATATTTTTTAAAAAAAATAAATAAAACACTGATTATCATAAAATTACAGTCTTGAATATATGTCCTTTCTGAAACTCCGGTCTGAAGATACTTTTTCAGAAAAATTTAAAATGATCTGTTTAAAAATTATTATAAAACAACTGGCTATAGAATATAGTAAGATCTGTCTGATACAATATTTTGAAGTTCCGCCATTTATAGAAGAAACCAATACCATCTTTCAACTTGTAAAAAATAATATTTCATTGTAATAAAAGGCATTGATTGTTTTCCATTTTGATAAATTCCTTCTCAGTTTGAAATGCTTTTTCATCTAAAAATTTCAACAGAATAAACACAAAATATTGATTTTCATATACTTAATTATTTATCATTTTAAAAGGAACATCTTTGGCATCATGATTTTCAAAACATAAGAAAATGGACTTGAAAACATTAAACCGAATAGATAAATTAAGAAGACTAAAAAGCAGAGGTCCACAAACCCCGAAATGGCTGAAACCTTATCATCTTCTCTTTATCGCCTTTATAATTATTTTCATGTTTGGTGCGTTCATCAAACTGTTGGAACAAAACCACATTTAATAATATACTATGAATTATTTACAAGCCGTACAGGAAATCACAGAGGTGGTTCCCGATTTTGAAAATGAAGTGAAAGAAATTAAAATTCAGAACTCATACAGTATCATCCGGACTTTTACGGAGCGTATTAAAAGTATGATCCGCCAGAATGACAGAAATCTGCTTTTCAGAAGTTTACAAAAGATGGACAAAATTTATACTGACGGTGATACGGTATTAAAAAATGCAATTGAAACTACTTTTATTTATTCTCTGGACAATTCTACAGCTTTTTGCAGCGATGAATACAGAAAAGTGATATTTAGTCATATTTCTTCCAGCTTACAGCAAATTTATTCGAGACAGATTTACAGCCACGGTATATAAATGTTTTATTACATTTTTTATCCGTTTCATTACAAAGTGTTTAAATTAAACAAAATTAAAAATAACTCACAATCAATAGATTATGAAAAATAAAATCAGAAAAATTTCAGACTGGAAAACCTGGAAAACCACGACTAACAGACACAATTCAGAGATATTACTCACTCACATTGCCGTGATTGTAGGCGTTTTTATTTTTGCAGCCTGTCTTTAAATTTTGGTATACATTTCGCTGCAATAAAAAGTGTTTGAAAAATTCTTAATTATGATGAAAGTACAAATGCAAACTATTAATCAAAAAATAGCTGTTGACTACTTAAAATTTTTCTATCCAAGACTTCGTAACGAAATCACACAGTTATCTGTCCAGGACAACTTTGCCGGAATTATGCAGGCTACCGTTAATTACCTGAAAGGCCTGTTGCAGGAGTCGAAGATCAACATTATAGCTCATCACATCAAATTAATGGATGGTCTTTACAGGAATGGAAATACCTATGTAAGAACGATGATCGAGAATATTTTCGTAAGGTCCTTCGAAAGCTTTAAAAAACATGCTAAGATCCAGCATTGGAAACTTCTGTATCAGTATATGCCTGTAAGCTTCCAGATCATCTATAATGAACAGCAAAAACAGGATCAAATCTACTTTGGTAAATAAAAATAGTTTAATTTGAAAAACTCCCCGGGCAATTCATTTGTTTGGGGAGTTATATTTTAATTTTTGTCTCTGCACTGTAATTTTCAATCTATGCCCTTCGTCAATACATTCAAAAAAACTATTTTTGCAAAAAAAGCTATGATGAAGTATTCATTTTGTACGGCCTTCACTCTTTTATCATTGATTTCATGCGGGAATAATGATAATATGATTGAAGATCCCAGACCCATTGATAAGGAGCTTCACAGTTTCGAATTCAAAGGATACAGCGTCATCAGTACTACATCATACAAAGGGTCCAAAGGTCAGAAATCTGCTCCGGATGAAGCTTATCTGAATAATTACTGGAGTCTGTATAAAGAACCGGCATGGAAAAAGATAGATCTTGATCTTCACAATAATACAATCCGTCTGGTAGCCGGAACTTCTGCAGATATTACTTATGCTATTAAAATGGTCAATGACTCTGTCTTAATTGATGATAAAACGATTAAACCGAATTATGTAGGGAATTACAATAAAAAGGAATCTTCTTTTACTTTAAAAAGGACTTTCAGATATATTAAAAAAGCTTCAAGAGAAACTGAAGGATTACTGATTACTCAAAACACTCTTTTCGGAACCACTCAATATGATACTATTTTCGGAACAGTTTTTACCAATCCTTCGCAAATGACAAAATCAGGAGACGAAGTTCTTTGGAGTAATGTGGATTATTATTATCAGGCTCCCTAAAATCATCTTGTGAGAATATAAAAAAATAAATCCCGGGTCATCACCCGGGATTTTATTATTAATCTTTTTTCGCAAATACATTACCAATGATCTGAAGTTCTTCTTTATTCAGTTTCGAGGTTTTCTTTAGTTTTTCCGTAAAGGATGTGATTTCCTGAGGCGTTGACGGAGAGCCTAAATTTTCTCCCTTTTCATCAAAAGAATTGGCCAGCACTTCCCCTTTTGAGTTTAATATCAGCCAGAACGGAAGTCCGGCTTTTTCACCTTTGTACTTATTCATCAGTTCCTGCCCGCCCGGATTTTCAAGCGACTTTTTTTCCGGCCTTTCCTGAACATCAATATAAGCTATAACAAATTTCTTATCAAAAATAGGTTTGGCTTCAGGAAGATTCATATTTTTTTCCATCATCTTACACCATTTGCACCATGAAGCATGAAACATCAAAAGTACATTTTTGTTATGAGTCTTAGCCTCGACAAGTGCTTTATTTAATACTATATTAGCCTTTTCCTGTGCCATTCCGAATTGAAACAGAAATAAAGCAACTACGACAATAATTTTAGAATATTTCATTGGAGTTTTTTATTTACAATTAAAACTCAACGAATATAATTATTTTTCTTCTTATTCTGAGCGGGGTTTCTGATAAAGACAACGATGAAAACAGATGATAAATCATAATTTATGCTAGCTTTTCCGTTGTAGACTATTTCAGTACGGTACCGTCTGCCGGAATACGCCTGAACACAATTAACGGTTGTTTTTTTCTAATAATATCCAACAGATTCTGAACGAGGAATGTGAGAATAATATACATCAGGATGAGCATGAGTACAACTGTAATTCCGTGTTGTCTGTATCCAAACACGCTTTTGCCCCAGGAAATTAATATCCATTGTATCATATACATGGAGGTAAGATTTCTGCTGCAATATTTTAAGATTCTTATCATGGTATTTTCTTTAGCTTTTAAAGTAATCTTAAAAATCATCCAGAGAAAGATAAGTGTCCATCCGGCAAAGTAAATGACACCTCCCGGTCCCATGTGGTAAAAACCATTATAATTATATTCCCCGTATATAAAAACCAAAGGGGCTCCTATAGCAATAAATATAAGACCTGTATACAGCATATTCTTAAACAGCTGCCGGCTGTTATGATTAAGTTCCAGAAACCATTGGCCAAAAAACATTCCTATGATAATAAAAGACATCCATGGAAAAACAGGAAAATAGACATAGGCAGGAAAATCATTATTAAAAAGCAGATCCAGCACATAATTAACAACAGGAAAATCTATATTAATTCCGCTTACTTCTCTGGATATAACTGCTACCAGAAGGCCTATAGCCAGAATTCCGTATTTATTCTTTATGTATTTTCTGATAAAACCTACAAATAATAAAGACATTCCTGCCAGTTGTAAAATATCTCCCAACAATTCCAGATACATGTACTGCTGTTCTATCGGGCCGTGCCATCCGTATTTTTCAATAAAATGTTCAGGAGCAAATCCTAAAACTGCAGGAACAATAAACTTCATGAAATTCATAAAAAAACCTGCTAATAAAAGCAGTCCGCCACGTTTCAGAGAGCTTTTCAGACTTTGATGACTCGAAGTCATAAATGTAATTCCCATACAGATAAGAAAAATAGAAGTGCCTCTTCCCAGAAAGACAATAAAGCTGCCTATTAGTGTTTCTGACTGAGATTTTACATTCGCAAATATCAGTAAGGTATGAATGATGATCATTCCGATAACACTCATTCCTTTTATCAGGTCAAGTGCTAAAATTCTTTTGTTTTGGTGTTCCATAATTTTTTAGTTTTTGGATTATCCATTGTATTGCATTCCGTATTCATAATGCCGAGTTACAAAAGGTAAACTTTAGGTATTAATTTTATTTTGTTTATAATTTTTATTGATTCTAAATAAAAACAAATGTACAGATTTTAAATATATATTCTGATTTTAGTTTACAAATTTTCTGGTGTTATCAAAACCTCGGTTGTTAAACAGACTTTGCATACGTTATTCTCCGGTGTATCTTACCCTCAGTCACATAACAAGTCATTTATATGATTTTTTTTGTAATTTAGATTAGTTTATTTCCCACTCAACTTCATTTAAATTCTAACGAGCAGATTATGATAGAAATAAAAAAATATTCTCATCAGTCAGGACATCCTGAACCGAGACGGGTAATTAAATATACCCTATTCTGGTGCTGTAACGGAAATGCTGAAGTACTGATAGATGAAAATATGTTTGTTCTGAATACCAATCAGGTGATTACCATTACTTCCGGCCAGTTTCATCAATTAATGCATGTAGAAGGAGAACTAAGTGTTTTAGAATTTACTTTAGATTTTTTCAGTAAAAGTGATAATGACATTGAGCTTATTTTTCATAACGGTCTTTTCTGCCACTTCGGAATGAATGAAATCATCACAGTCCGTAACCCTGATTTTTTTACGGAAACACTCAGTATTATCGAAAAAGAAATTCGTGAAAAACCTTATCAATATCTGATTTCCATCCATTCTCTGGTTGAATTATTATTGATAGAAATCAACCGTAATAAAATAGCCAATGGTGATGAAATCTGGAAACCGGATGCCCTGTTTCTAAAATTTCTGGAAAGTGTCCGGACGCATTTTCCCGACAATTATCCGGTCTCCCGTTTTGCAGATATACTGGGAACTACGGAAGCAAAACTGAATGAAGTTTCAAAGCTGCATACCAATAAAACAGCGCAAAATGTAATTTACAGTCTTACTGTTTCGGAAGCCAAAAGGCTACTGCTGTATGAAAAACTGAACATTAAAGAAATCGCTTACCAGCTGGGCTTCAATGACCCTTTTTATTTTTCCAATTTCTTTAAAAAACATACCTCTCTGTCTCCTAAAGATTATCAGAAGGCAGTAAAAAATTAAATCGTTCACCCCCTTTAAGATTTAAATTCCAGACTTTCATTTCAGAATATTACATGTTTTTCCTGAAATTGTCTATTCTTTAGACACGTCCTTTCTCTGAACTTTGTACCTGTAATTAAGACTTAAAATATAGGTATGAAAACGAAACAGGACTTCGCCGTTTTTCTATTAAGAATAACATTAGCCGCCGGATTTTTATCTGCAACGGCAAGCAGACTGAATCTTTGGGGAACTCATTCTTCAGGCTGGAAAAATTTCGTGCAGTATACTGCACAGACCAATTCATTTTTCCCTGCATCAGTAGCACCAGCTATCGCAACAGCATCAACGGTAGCTGAAATAAGCCTTGGGCTCTTACTTCTAGTAGGTTATCAGGTCAGTAAATCAGCTGTATGTGCTGCTTTCTTAACCCTTATATTTGCTATTGCCATGAGCATATCCTACAGCCTGAAAGAACCTCTGGATTATTCTGTTTTTGTCTTCAGTGCCGGCGCTTTTTTACTCAGTACTTTTCCACGTTACAAATGGACTTTAGAACAACTTTTACATCAATAATTATTTAAAAAAATAGTACAATGAACACAAAAATTCACGATTATATCGTAAAAACAGAACAAAAAGAGTGGCAACCTTTAATTGAAAAAGGAATTCATTATGAAGGAATCTTTGTAAAATCCTTAAAATTTGATCCTGAAAAAAACCGTTCCACGACCATTCTTCTGAAATTTGAACCGGGAGCAAGCTATCCTTACCACAACCATCCTGCAGGAGAAGAGCTCTTCATCATGGAAGGTGATGCCTTTATAGCAGGAGCTCATATGGAAAAAGGAGATTATTTATATACACCTCCCGGCTTTAAACATTCTGTAAAATCTGAGAATGGCTGTCTGATTCTTTTTATCATTCCGGAAGAGGTAGAAATTCTGTAATCCTATTTTATATTCTGTATCCTAAACCCATATTCAGATAACAAAAAAACAGGTTTCCAAATAAAAACCCCGCAGTAAACTTTGTTTACTGCGGGGTTAATTTATAATTAAATGTTAGTGTTTACATTTATTATTTTACTTCTTCGAAGTCTGCGTCCTGTACATCTTCAGCTCCGGCATTGTTACCACCAGCGTTCTGAGCTCCGGCTGCATCAGCACCAGGCTGTTGTCCTGCTGCATATAATTCTTCAGAAGCGGCCATCCATGCTGCATCTAATGCTTCAGTTTTAGCTTTTACATCATCTGCATTTTTAGCTTCGAAAGCTGTTTTTAATTCTGCGTGAGCTGCTTCAATCGCTGCTTTTTTGTCAGCAGAAAGTTTTTCACCGAATTCTTTTAATTGTTTTTCAGTCTGGAAGATCAATCCGTCAGCTTTGTTGAAGATCTCAACTTCTTCTTTTCTCTTAGCATCAGCTGCAGAGTTTTCCTGAGCTTCTTTTTTCATTCTTTCGATTTCTTCGTCAGAAAGACCTGAAGAAGCTTGGATTTTGATAGACTGCTCTTTACCGGTACCTTTATCTTTAGCAGATACACTTAGAATACCGTTCGCATCAATATCAAAAGTTACTTCAATTTGAGGTACTCCTCTTGGTGCCGGTGGAATATCCTGAAGATCAAATCTACCGATTTCTTTGTTATCATTGAACATTGATCTTTCACCCTGTCCTACTCTGATGCTTACAGCCGGCTGGTTGTCAGAAGCTGTAGAGAATACCTCAGATTTTTTAGTTGGGATCGTAGTGTTCGCTTCAATTAATTTCGTGAATACAGAACCCATTGTTTCGATACCTAAAGAAAGTGGGGTAACATCAAGAAGTAATACGTCTTTTACGTCTCCTGTCAATACACCTCCCTGAATAGCTGCACCTACTGCTACAACCTCATCCGGGTTTACTCCTTTAGATGGTTTTTTACCAAAGAATTTTTCTACTTCTTCCTGAATGATCGGGATTCTTGTAGAACCTCCTACCAAGATTACTTCATCGATATCAGAAGTTGATAAACCAGCATCTTTTAACGCTTTAGCCACCGGCTCCATAGATCTTCTTACAAGATCAGCAGATAATTGCTCGAATTTAGCTTTAGTTAAAGTCTTTACTAAGTGTTTAGGACCTGTAGCTGTAGCTGTGATATAAGGTAAGTTGATTTCAGTCTGTGGAGAAGAAGATAATTCGATTTTTGCTTTTTCAGCAGCTTCTTTCAGTCTCTGAAGAGCAATAGCATCAGCTTTTAAATCTACACCTTCTTCAGCTTTGAATTCATCAGCCATCCAGTTGATGATCACATCATCAAAGTCATCACCTCCTAAGTGAGTATCACCATTCGTAGACAATACTTCGAATACACCGTCTCCTAAGTCAAGGATAGAAATATCGAAAGTACCCCCTCCAAGGTCATATACAGCGATTTTTTGATCTTTATGGTTTTTATCAAGACCGTAAGCTAACGCAGCAGCAGTAGGTTCGTTGATAATTCTTTCCACTTTAAGACCGGCAATTTCACCAGCTTCTTTAGTAGCTTGTCTCTGAGCGTCGTTGAAGTAAGCCGGAACAGTGATTACCGCTCTTGTTACCTCTTGTCCAAGATAATCTTCAGCAGTTTTCTTCATTTTCTGAAGGGTCATTGCAGAAATTTCCTGTGGCGTATATTCTCTGTCGTCGATTTTTACTTTTACAGTATCATTAGGTCCGCTTACCACCTCATAAGGTACTCTTGAGATTTCTTTAGCATCTTCTTTAAAGTGAGTACCGATAAATCTCTTGATAGAGTATACGGTTTTCTTTGGATTCGTTACAGCCTGTCTTTTTGCAGGATCACCTACTTTTCTTTCTCCATCTTCTGTAAACGCTACAATTGAAGGTGTTGTTCTTTTACCTTCTGCATTTGGGATCACAACAGGGTCTTTACCCTCCATTACAGCAACACAAGAGTTGGTCGTTCCTAAGTCAATTCCAATTATTTTACTCATAATATTTTATTTTTTCTAATTTTTAAGTTTAATTTACACTCTCTATTTCACAACATCTGTACCATTCAAAAAATAGTGACAAAATGACACAACAAAATTAAAACCCCGATAAAATCGGGGTTTTACAAGTATTAATATGGAAATTTTTTCAGATATATCAGATCAGACTGCCATTGAGTATTCATTATTCGTATTAAAAAACATAGCCCACTGATATTCCAAAACCGGAATTATATATTTTAGGGGCATCCTGAAGAGTCAGCGAATTAAAACTATAAACTTCCGTATTCTTATATACTTTTGTCATCCCCAAATAATAGCCGGCTGAAGCCAGGTAGTGTTTTGCAAAAATATATTGTGCTTTAACCCTTACTCCTGCATCAAACTGTTGTAAATTATCCGGCTTTTGCTTTGTTGAACCATTGATACTCTGATCATACTCAAGTTCTTTGCGAAGTAAAATTCCGATTTCGGGTCCTAATGAAACAGAAAGGTCATCAATAGGGTGATAGCTGAATAATACCGGTAATCTTAAATAATCCGTTTTCAGGTGGCCATTTAATGTGAATGATTTCGGGCCATCCATTTCGTTAATCCGGTACGGAATACTGGCATTAAAATCTGATCCCATCTGTGAATATGCCAATTCTACATCTATAGAGATCTTATCGGAAAGATAATTCCATATAAAACCTCCTGCATGAAATCCGGTTCTGGAAGTAAATCCACCCGCATCAGACCCGGAAAAACGGCTGAAACTGACTCCGGCAAAAAGACCGTATTTAGGCGTATGCTGAGCATTCATCAGCCCCGCAGAGACCAATAAACCCAATAGAATTGTTTTTTTCATGGTATTTTAGTTATTAATAGAATAAAAATATAAAAAAGTTCTGAAATTCAGTCCCATAAAGATGAATTATTCCCGGGTAAAAGAAGCAGGTTAACGACTGCCACAAAATTAATCAAAGTTTAACCTAAGAAATAGGGATTGAAACTCTGTTTATTATTATTTTTGATAAAATATATACCTATATAATGTCATTACACTTTAATCCACGAGATATTACATGGCTTGCCTTCAATGAAAGAGTTTTACAGGAAGCTATGGATGAAAAAGTTCCTTTGCATTTAAGAATACGTTTCCTCGGAATTTTCTCCAACAATTTAGATGAGTTTTTCAGAGTACGTGTTGCCGGATTAAAGCGCGCCATGGATTTTAAGGAAAAAGTAATTGCTGAATCTTTCTATCAGCCGCCATCCAAAATTCTTCAGCGGATCAATGAGGTCGTCATGAGACAACAGCTGAATTTCGATAAGACATGGAAGAAAATCCAGACAGAAATGGCTGATCATAAGGTATTTATTAAAAACTCCAAAAATCTGACCATCAGACAGAAAGAATTTGTCAGAAACTATTTTGATGAAGTAGTAGAATCCAACGTTATTCCTATCCTTCTTCATGAAAATACACCCATGCCTTATCTGAGAGACAAGAGTCTTTATCTTGGAGTAGCCATGAGAAAAAAAGACTGGCAATATTCAAGCAATTATGCCATTATTGAAATTCCGTCACGTTTTGTAGGCAGGTTTGTATTGCTCCCTACGGAGGATCCTGAAGAAAAAAATGTGATGTTACTGGAAGATGTCATTACCTTCAACCTTCCGCATATTTTTTCCTATTTCGGATATGATGAATTTTCAGCCAATGCCTTCAAGGTAACTAAAGATGCCGAACTGGATCTGGATAATGACATCCGTACCAACTTCGCCGAAAAAATAGAAAAAGGACTTAAGAACAGAAGAAAAGGAAAACCTACCCGTTTTGTTTTTGATAAAGATATGGATAAAGCCCTGCTCGAACTCCTTATCAGAAAACTCAATCTGACGAAAAAAGACAGTATAATTCCGGGAGGGAAAATTCATAACTTCAAACATTTCATGGATTTTCCTGATGTATTTGAAGCCTACGAAAGACCTGTAGAAAGAACATCTTTTACTCATCCGGCTTTTGAACACGGAGAGAGAGTAACCGACGTTATTTTAAAAGATGATGTACTGCTCACCTTCCCTTATCATAAATACAATCCGGTGATTGATCTTCTTCGTGAGGCTGCTATGGATCCGGATGTAAAATCCATACAGATTACGGCCTACCGTCTGGCAAGCAACTCAAAAATCATCAATGCGCTCATTTATGCGGCAAGAAATGGTAAAGAAGTTACTGTCATGCTGGAACTTCAGGCAAGATTCGATGAAGAATCCAATTTGGAATGGAAAAATATGCTTGAGCCGGAAGGAATTACCGTTTTAGTAGGAATCCCCAACAAAAAAGTTCACGCTAAACTTTGCGTAATCAAAAAAAGAGCGCACAACAAAACCATCCAATACGGATTCGTAAGTACCGGTAACTTTAATGAAAAAACAGCAAGAATTTACGGAGATCATTTGCTGCTGACTTCCGACCGTGGCATTATGGCAGATATCAATAAAGTTTTTAATGTGTTGAAAAAACCAAAAGAAGATTACCTTCCTATTTTGAAAACTTGCAAAAATTTATTAGTTTGCCCACAATTCATGCGTGAAAAAATTGTTCATCATATCGAAAAAGAAATTGAAGAAGCAAAAGCAGGAAGAAAAGCAGAAATCATTGTCAAAGCCAACTCACTCAGTGACAGATCTCTGATTGAAAAATTATATGACGCAGCCACAGTAGGAGTAGTAATAAAGCTCATCGTAAGAGGAATCTACTGTGCGGTCAACCAAAAAGAATTTAAAGAAAAAATAAAAGCAATAAGTATTGTAGACGAATATCTGGAACATGCCAGAGTGATGTATTTCTACAATAAAGGTGCCGAAGATATGTATATTTCATCTGCTGACTGGATGACCAGAAATCTGGATTACAGAATAGAAGCTGCAGCAAAAATTACAGATAAAGACCTTAAAAAAGAATTGAAAGATATCCTCGATATTCAGCTCAGAGATAATGTAAAAGCAAGAATTTTAGATAAAAGACTGAGCAATGAATACGTAAGAAATGACAAAAAAGAATGTCGTTCCCAGATAGAAACCTATAAATATTTAAAAGCTAAAACCAGTAAAAAATGAAGATAGCAGCGATAGACATAGGAAGTAATGCAGCCCGCCTCCTTATTAATGAAGTAAAAATAAACAACAGAAAACCTGAATTCATTAAACTCAATCTTTTGAGGATTCCTCTAAGACTGGGAATGGATGTTTTTACCCTGGGAAAAATAGGCTCCGAAAGAGAAAAAATGGTCATTGATTCTATGAAAATCTTCAGTGACCTGATGAAAATTTATAAGGTAGATCACTACAGAGCCTGTGCTACCAGCGCCATGCGTGATGCAGCCAACGGAAATGAAATTATCAGACAGGTTCAGGAGACTTCCGGAATTAATATAGAAATTATTTCAGGAGACGAAGAAGCTACCCTGATCTATGAAAACCACGTAGCAGAAGGCCTTGATAAAGAATTCGCCTATTTATATATCGATGTAGGCGGGGGGTCCACAGAACTTACCTTCTATGAAAACGGAAAAATGGTATATGAAAGATCCTTTAATATCGGCACCATCCGACTTCTCAATAATCTGGTTACTTCAGACAACTGGAAAGAGATGAAAGAAGAGATCAGGAAACACATTGTCAGTAAAAAACCGATTGTAGCCATCGGCTCAGGAGGAAACATCAATAAAGTATTCTCCATGAGTAAAACCAAGGACGGAAAACCGATGTCTCTTTCCCATCTTAAAAAAGTTTACAAAGAATTCAATGAACTTTCAGTAGATGAAAGAATGACAAAATATAGTCTCAGAGAAGACAGAGCCGACGTTTTGGTTCATGCTTTGGGTATTTTCAACAATGTCATGTCCTGGTCGGATATCAACAGAATATTTGTTCCTAAAATTTCCGTAGCAGACGGACTGATCCAGAATATTTACAGCCAGTTACAACATAAAAAATAATTACTGACCACATAAAATTCAAAACCGGGCTCTCACAGTCCGGTTTTTTTGGGAGCTTTTTCCCGCTTTCCGCTGTATCTTTTTCGCCAACAGCATCAGAAATCCAATCCGGAAAAAGGATGCCGCTGCAATCGGGGCTATGAAAAGTCTGTTTCATCAGAATTGAAATATTTTATATCCTGATCCCAAACCGACGAATACTTTGTTTTTTTGTCGGGCAGAACATAAAAAAATTATCTAAAAGAATATTTTTTTCCTAACTTTAAAGTAAACTCAATCCGTCATCCGTCATACAATTATCAATAGCAAAACAATGACCCCAATTAAAATAATTCTTACAGGAGCTACAGGAATGGTAGGCGAAGGCGTTCTGATGGAATGCCTCGAAAATCCGAATATATCTCACATCTTAAGCATCAGCAGAAAACCCTCAGGAAAAACACATCCTAAACTAAAAGAATACCTCATCCCCGATTTTTTATCCCTTGACATCCATGATGAAAATCTGAAAGGATACGATGCCTGTTTCTTTTGTGCCGGAATCAGTAGTGTAGGTATGAATGAAGAAGAATACACCAAAATCACTTACGATACCACACTTCATTTTGCAGAGGCCGTTTTACATCAGAATCCTGAAATCATTTTCAACTATGTCTCAGGAGCTCATACCGACAAAACAGAAAGTGGTAAAGTAATGTGGGCAAGAGTAAAAGGCAGAACTGAAAATACTTTAAAAAAAATGAATTTTAAAGGAGCATACAATTTTCGCCCCGGATTTATGAAACCGGTTGAAGGCCAATTGAATGTAAAATGGTTTTTCAAACCTTTTATTTGGTTTTTTCCTGTTTTTTTACCGTCAAAATCATTAACTTTACACGAAGTAGGAAGAGCAATGATCAATGCCGTACAAAAAGGTTACCCTACATCCACTTTAGAAATTAGAGATATTAAAAACTTAGCGATATGAGAGACATGCTAAAAAGAATTGTTCTGGTTATTTTTGTACTCTTACTCCTGACTGCCATTTCAGGATTTTTCTATATGCAGAAACATCCGTTGGAAAAATCACAAAGTATTTTGAATTTCTCGGGAGAACAAAAAAAATAGTGCTGTCCTTTTGTGTCTCCACTGTTAAATGTCTGACTTCCCATCCATTTCCGTTATTTTAATTTTATACCTTATTTTTTAAACATTTCTTAAAATTCTATTAAAATAGTTACCAAACATAAAGTTCATTTTTGTATTTATCTAATTAAAACAAAAAATGATCAACAACTACCTCCTTAAAGGGTCTGTTATTGCCGCATTCTTTTTTCAGAGCGGTCTTTTCGGGCAAACCCTTATACATTACTGGAATTTTAATAATAATACTTCTTCAGCCTCCATTACCACCCCTTCTTCCACTCTGGCCAACGGTTCTCTTACCGCCATTGCAGGGGGTACCAGTGTCATAGATTTTGCCAACGGGACCGGACAGAATTTCAATATTGCCAACCTCAATGCCAGAAACGGCGACGGATCCGGAACTCATTTAAGATTCAATAATCCGATTGGCGGTGCATTACAGTTCAGTTTACCGACAACAGGATACAATAATGTTATTATAAAATTTACGACAAGAAGATCTGCACAGGGTGCAGGAACCCAGACATGGTCTTATACAACGGATGGAAGTACTTTCATCCCTTATCAGACAATTACCCCACAGGATGCAGACCCACAACTGGTAAATTTTGATTTTTCCACAGTTCCGGGAGTATCCGATAACCCGAACTTTAAATTAAAAGTTGAATTTTCGGCAACAGGAGGAGGCACAGGAGGAAACAACCGCTTTGATAACTTTACGGTAGATGCTGTTTCTGCAGGAAATACAGACACTACCCCGCCTATTGTTACCTATCTCCCGGCCAACAACACAAATAACGCTTCTACAGCTGCAAATCCTACCATTTCTTTTAATGAAAATGTAAGGTTAACAGACAACTCGGCGATCAACGATTCTAATGCACAAAATCTTGTAGAATTCCGTTTAGGAAGTTCTGCAGGTACACAAGTTCCCTTTACAGCCACTTTCAATAACAATAACAACACGATCACCATTATTCCTACTTCCGGTTTAATTCCGGGACAAACCTATTATCTCGCCCTTAAACCGGATATGGTAGAAGATTTCAGTGATAATGGAGTATCAGCCATAACCGCCAGTACATTTACTACAGCGGGCACTACCCTTTCATTGGAGAAAAACTTTATAAAAGTTAATGAAAATGCAGGAAACCTGGCCTTTAAAATTAAGGTCTCCAATCCTTCAGCAGCAACCGTAAACCTTGTTGTAAAGCCTACACCCTTCAGTACAGCAGACACTAATGACTTTAGTTTAGTGAATCAGACAATTCATATTACGCCCTCCACAACAGATTATACCATCAATATTCCCATTATTGATGATACGATAGAAGAACAACAGGCTGAATATTTTGTGGTAAGTCTGGAGAATCCGGTTGGTGCGACTATTTCAGGAGACAATGCTGCCACGGTTTACATTATAGATAATGATAAGCCTGCTCCTGCTCCGTCCAGTCAAATCGTATTGAACTACATCGGTAGTTTTGACCCTTCAGGAAACAACAACAGCTCAACGGAGATCGTAGTTCATGATCCATCTACCCAACGACTATTTACCATCAGCTCTCTAACAGATGTTTTTGATATTATTGATTTCAGTATTCCTACAACACCATCTGTGATCAGGACTGTGAATATGGCTGCGTATGGAGGCATCACAAGTATTGCCGTAAAAAACGGAATTATTGCCGCCGCGTCGCCTAATGCCAATCCTCAACAAAATGGTTCCGTAGTATTCTTTGATATTAACGGAAATTTCCTGAAGCAGGTTACTGTGGGAGCGTTACCGGATATGATCAC
This sequence comes from Chryseobacterium sp., assembly GCF_019236175.1. Taxonomy (GTDB): domain Bacteria; phylum Bacteroidota; class Bacteroidia; order Flavobacteriales; family Weeksellaceae; genus Chryseobacterium. The sequence continues at coordinate 197,724 of NZ_JAFAJM010000024.1, read as the reverse complement.
TTTCTCTCCTGACGGGACAAAAGTACTCACTGCCAATGAGGGGGAACCCAATGATGCTTATACCATAGATCCTGAAGGAACAATCAGCATTATCGATATTTCAGGAGGAATTGGAGCCCTTACACAAAGTAATGTCACTACTCTTAATTTCAACAGTTTTGATTCTCAGGTTGCCGCACTTACTGCAACAGGATTGAGAAAAGTAAGAACCAACAACAGCCTTTCTCAGGATCTGGAACCCGAATACATTACCATAAGTGCAGACAGCCAGAAAGCATGGGTGACCTTACAGGAGAACAATGCCATTGCCGAGGTAGATCTTATCACAAAAGCCATCACGGGAATCTGGGGCCTGGGTAAAAAAGATATGAGCCTTCCGGGGAACGGCTTTGATGCCTCAGACAACAATGGAGAAATATTGATCGCCAACTGGCCGGTAAAAGCATATTATATTCCGGATGCTGTACAAAACTATAAAGTTGGAAATACCCACTATATTGTAACGGCCAACGAAGGAGATGAAAAAGATCTTCCCGGATACAGTGAAAGAACAACCGTAGGTGCAAGTACTTATACTTTAGATCCCGCTATTTTTCCTCAGTCTTCAATATTAAAAGCTTCACACAACCTTGGACGATTCAGGGTATCTACAGCAACAGGAAATACGGATGCCGATACTGATTTTGAAGAGATTGCCGCTTTAGGAGCACGTTCATTCTCTATTTTCAACGCAGATACCAGACAGAGAGTTTATGACAGCGGTGATCAGTTTGAAAGGTACATAGCAGCCTACCATCCGTTAATTTTTAATGCAGATAATGAATCCAATACCATCAAAAGCAGAAGCCGTGCAAAAGGTCCTGAGCCGGAAGGTGTGGCATTAGGAACCATCAGCGGACAGACTTATGCATTTATTACCCTGGAAAGAACCGGAGGAGTAATGGTATACAATATCACAGATCCTAATCATCCTGTTTTTACAGACTATAAACATTCCCGCTCTACCTCGGCATACGGCGGAGATAATGGCCCGGAAGGAATTATTTATATTGCTCCGGAAAATACGACAACCAACAAAGGTTATGTTATTATTGCCAATGAAATAAGCGGAACTTTATCCATGTATGAAGTTGCCATGGCACCCACTCTGGGAACCGGAGAAATAAAACCTGAAACAGCGACTTTCAATGTATTCCCCAATCCTGTCAGTAAAGGAAATACACTTTTCTTCAACAGAAAACAGGATTATGAGCTGTATGATATGTCCGGAAAACTGATCGGAAAAGAAAAAAACGCCTTAACGATAAGTACATCCGCTCTTTCTACCGGAGTTTACCTTGTGAAAACATCAGAAGGGCATCTTAAACGAATCATTATAAAGTAAAATAAATATTCATTATTTAATTTCAAAGCTTCGGTCCTCCGAAGCTTTTCCTGTCTTCCGGAAATCATAAATAAACACCAGAAAACATGCTTCACAAAAGGCAGACCTTTTAAATAAAATTTTTTTTTAATATTTCAATAGAAAAAATTATTGCCATCAACCATTCTTATTTACCAATAACTTTATCAGTTCCATTCATTATTAAAAATAATAATCATAAAAAAAAATTATAGTATAACTCAACTTTTATCATAAATTTTTCCAAATTTCTGAATAAAAGCTGTAAGTCTTTAAAACAGGGAGAATTTTGAAATATAAAATATTTTTTTAACACAAAAAGTCATTTTTTTGGTCAAAAAATAATGGATAAAAAAAGAATATATTTAACTATATAACAATAATTTAACAAAAAATAAGGTTAATTATTCTTAAATTTAAAAAAACCAAAAAAAAATGCAAAAGAAAAATTTCACTCTCCTTGCGATGTTCCTTTTCTTCTTTTTCAAGGCACAACAAGGCGGAGTAGGGATTGGGAACACATCACCCGACCCGTCTGCCATTCTTGATGTAACAGCCACGAATAAAGGACTTCAGCTTCCTGTCGTCTCTTTAACCTCTACCACCGATGCGTCCACCATTCCGAGCCCTAAAACAGGCTTTATCATCTACAACACTGCTGTAGCAGGCTCCGGCATGACAAGTGTTGATAAAGGAATATATGCTTTTACCGGAAGTGTCTGGGAAAAAATGTTTACTAAAGCTAATGTAATAACAGAAGTTGAAAAAATTCCTTTTATCACTCCTGTTTTTGCAGCGAGTAATATTGCAACCAGCTCCAGTATTACTGCAGGAACGACAACAAATCTTACGTTTAATACACTTTATCAGAATTTGCCGGTAGGCGCACAAGGCCCCGCCAGTAATTATACCGGCTATACAATCCAGGAAAACGGAAGATATGTAATCTCTTATACTGCTGATACCAGAAATACAACGGGAGATGCCAATGGAAGCTCTGCTTTTTTTGTACAAAAAAATGGAGCTATGGTATGTACTTATGCCATGGAAAGAGATTATCAGTTTGCGGGGCTCTCAAGTACCTGTACATTAGGATTGGTAGCCGGAGACCAGATTACATTCAGTATTCAGTCCAATGGAGCAGACTACCAGATCGCCAATACAAATGTTTCTATTTCTAAAATATTAAACAACTAATTATGAAAGCAACTCTTTTTTATCTATTTACTTTTCTGTTGTTTACTCCATTCTATTTTGGACAATTAGTCATAGGATCTACTAATGTTTCAACAGGAGCCGTTTTAAAATTAGACGCAAATAATAAAGCGCTTAGAATTCCTAATCTGACCATTAGCAATAAAGCCAGTACAGTTGCTCCCATACCATCACCTGCATTGGGAGTCATGCTTTATAACACCACAATGGATATTACCAATGATCTCACCCCTTCTATTACCTATTGGGCCAGTGATAATCAATATCATTCCGAGGCTACCTCAACGGCAACGGAAAGTATCATCAGTTCCACTCACGTTCCGTTATTGATCTTCACGGCCGCAGTAACGCAAAAGCCATATACGGTACTCGGTACTGCAGGAGGAGGAGGAGCTACTCCCCTTACCTTAACTTCTCAGGAAGTTCTTGTCGATAAATACTGGGGCTGGAATTTTTCCACCAACCAATATACTGTACCTTCTACAGGAATATATGCCATAGAGTTTGTATCCATCATGTCCAATGCGGCCAACTCAGGGGGGACAAGTACAAACAGACTCTCAAGGAACGGCAGCAATATCAGTTTTATTTCAGGAAGATTCGTTCTCAACAGAATGTATACGACCTTAATCAGTACTCAAAACCTCAATGTAAATGATATCCTGGCATTTCAATACTCTTTTACAGCAGGGAATTACAGAATAGAGTCAGGAACCGTTAACATCTATAAATATTAAAATATGAACTCAAAATATAAATTAACAGGATTTCTTTTGCTCTTTATTTATTGCATTGCAAAAGCGCAAGTTGGTATAGGAACAACCAATCCGGATCCGGCCACCATTCTGGATCTTGCAAGTGCCAACAAGGGATTGCTGATTCCCCGGGTTCAGTTATCCGGCATTAATGATATTACCACCGTTCCGGTTGCTTCATCCGTCAGCTCTCCTGATCAGGGAATGCTCGTGTATAATCTTTTAAATGCAGGAACTTCACCAAACAATGTTTTTCAGGATACGTTTTATATATGGACAGGAACGCAATGGGAATCTATTGCAAGGGTAACCGATACCCGTACTGAAATTGACAACCGTAATATTACGGAACTGATGTTTGCCGGCAGCCCTCCTACCTCTACGACCGCTTATACCGCATCAGCTTATTCCCCGTGGACCACTATGGATTTTTCGACCGAACGTATAGATATCAGCAACGTACATAATGCCGGTACATTTACAATACCCACTACCGGGCTCTATTCATTTTCCGGAATTGTCCAGGTAAGTATTTCAACCTCCAGCGGAACAACCAAAACTTTTGGCGCACGGATCATCAATACCACGACTTCCACGGTATTGGCAACCTCTTACTTTGGGACCGGTGGTGGAGGAAGCGGAGGAAGTATGCCGCTATTTTGGATGGGAAATCTTACGGCGGGAACCCAGGTTCAGGTTCAGTACAGAATGCGTGATACCACAAACAGTAATATAAGTGTCAGTACCAACTCTAATATTTCTCTGAGAAACCATTTTAATTAGACGGAATACAGATTGATTTCGTTATGATTTTTATATAAAAAAGACAGGCTCTATCCAATAAAGCCTGTCTTTTTAAAAATATCTCAGATATAATTTTTACTCTACGTTGATTACTTTTTCAATTTCCGGAGCATGTTGTTTAATTGTATTTTCAACACCTAATTTAAGGGTTGAAAAATTTAATGAACATCCGGAACAGTTACCCAAAAGTTTCACAAAAACCTGATTATCTTTCACGTCAATAAGCTCGATATCACCACCGTCTTTATTTAAAAACGGTCTGATGCTTTCCAGAGCTTCCATTACTCTTGTTACTGTATCTTCGTGCGTTATATTTGTTTCCATATTTTTTTCAGTTCAATTCGGTTTTTTCAAATTTGATTGAAAGTTGATATTATTTTGCTTTCGGGGAGCAACCTGCCATTGTAGAGATCTTTACGGCTTCAGTAGGCGGAAGATTTTTATTTCTTTCCACTAAGCTTTCAACCATTTTTCTTGCTGTTTCTGTATAGATATCTGCAATTTTAGAGTTCTCCTGAAGAGCAGCCGGTCTACCGACATCTCCTGCTTCTCTGATACTCTGGATCAAAGGAATTTCTCCAAGTACCGGAATACCAAGATCTTCAGCAAGATACTGAGCGCCCTGATTTCCAAAAATATAATATTTATTTTCAGGAAGTTCTTCCGGTGTAAAATACGCCATATTTTCGATTAATCCAAGAACCGGAATATTAATACTTTCCATCTGGAACATAGCGATTCCTTTTCTTACATCTGCCAAGGCAACATGCTGAGGAGTACTTACAATGACAGCTCCTGTCACAGGAACTTCCTGAATGATGGATAAATGGATATCACCTGTTCCTGGAGGAAGGTCAATTAATAAGAAATCCAATTCTCCCCATGCAGCGTCTCTGATCATTTGATTTAAAGCCTTTGAGGCCATTGGTCCTCTCCATACTACAGCCTGGTTGGCTCCTGAGAAATATCCGATAGAAAGCATTTTCACCCCATAATTTTCTACAGGCTTCATCATGTTTTTACCATTTACTTCTACAGAAATCGGTTTTGCGCCTTCTGTGTCAAACATTGTAGGTACTGACGGGCCGTAAATATCAGCATCTAATAATCCTACTTTAAAGCCCATTTTAGCTAATGTCACTGCCATATTTGCAGAAACTGTAGATTTTCCTACTCCTCCTTTTCCGGAAGCGATAGCGATAATATTTTGAATTCCCGGAATTTGTTTTCCTTTGATCTGGCTTTGCTGAATTTCACTAGGTTCCGGAGAAACGATTTTAAGTTTTAAATGAACATTTTCTCCAAACTCACTGGCAAAAGCTTGTTTCATTGCAGCTTCCAGTTTTTTCTTTTCGTGCATTGCAGGCGAATGAGCGGTCATGTCAATATAAACATCATCACCCATAATCTGAAGATTATTCACCAAGTCGTCTACTTCTATTTCTTTAAGGAAATCTTGAACCTTTTCTTTCGTCAACATACTAAATATAAATTGTTCACAAATTTACGCTTTTTTTTGATAATTTAGAATCAATAAAATCTATAACATCAGGTGATAAATAAGATCACTAAAAATTTTATTTCATTGTTTCTTACTTTAGTAAGATTTTAAACCGCTAAAAGCAAAGCTAATGAAAACCAATGCCTATCCTTCCAAATATGCTGCCCCAATAGGTCTTTACACTGTCGGAAAGACCAGATTCAAATGGTATAATCTTGCAGAAGACCCTGCAGAAGTCTTATTACAGGACATTCAGTCTGCTAAAATCTGCATAGAGAATTCCGCCGAAAATTTTCAGGATACGGACGATCTTGGATTTGTGATTTTACACCAATGCGGCGAGCATTACCTCCTTTTGGTCTGTACATGGCGCAGTGAAAATGAATTATGGGAAAGTGTTTACTACAACGGTTCAGGAACATTTGAAATCTGGGATAGAAACAAAACCCATCTTCCTACATATTGTGTATGGGAAATGGGGATTGTTTATCATGAATCTCAGGCATGGAAAAAACATCTGGGTACCTTTAGGGAAGAAAGTGATAAAAAGGATTATCTCGATAATTTCTTTGAAGGAGAAGTCTAAAATAACAGGGAATGAAATTATTAATTTGCCCTGTTCTTTTCGTCAAATTTAATATTACGTTCGGTACCTTTTACTTTTTTATTTCCAAAAGTATAAGTTGCCGACAGAGTAAGCCTTCTGGCATCGTAATAATTATTAAAATAATGAGTTCCGGTAGTATAGAATATCTGCCCCCTGCTTCTGGATTGTTTAAAAATATCTGAAACCAGCAGATTGATCTGAAGATTTTTTTCCATAAGACTCAGCTTTAATCCGGAAGTAACATTTCCTGTATAATCCCAATGAATTATTCCAAAATTTGAGGGCAGACGGAACCAGTAGTTGAGCACCAGCTGAATGGTTTTGCTTTTATTCAGTGACACATTATTCTGAAAATTGAAATCATATCCCTGGCCTTTTCTGGAAGCTGCATCGGTAGCAAAAACTTTTGTTTCCATATAAGAAAGATCAGCCGAATAATTGGCTTCCCAGCGTTTAAAGAAAGTGTCTGAATAATTCAACGTAATTCCCGTGCTGTTCTGATTATAGAAATTAGCAAAAGTGCTGATCCTGTTTTCCCCGTCAAGATTAACAATCTGAGCAAAACCGTTCAGGGTTCTCTGGAAATAAGCTGAAGCGGATAACTTCCCTTTGTAAACATAAGAGAATTCAATATTATGATTAAAAGAAGGCTTTAAAAACGGATTTCCGGTAGAATAGGAATTGATGTTGATATACCAGCGATACGGATTAATTGCACGGAAATCCGGTCTGTTGATTCTTTTTGAATAATTAAGACTGAAGGTATGATTCTCATTGCTCTTATAGGAAATATATGCGGTAGGAAAAAATTGCCCATATTTGTTTTCTGTCTGCTGTCCGGAAGTCAGAGAGTTTCCGGTTACCGTGGAATATTCATAACGCAGTCCGGCTTTTGCGGACCACTTTTCATTGAACGCTTTTTCAAAACTGATATAGGCAGCATAGTTTTTCTCATTATATTTAAATTCATTGCTTTTTATGGGATCAGTGATGTAGCTTCCACCCTTAAGATTCTGATAAAATATATCTGAATTATTATCAAAATTGGTAAACTTCACTCCTGCTTCTGTTTTTACCCACTGAAAAGGTAATGTAAGATCTGCCTGTCCGGAATAAATTTTATAGTCAACAGTGGAAGGTGATTTTACGGTAGACGGACCTCCTGAAGTAGCGGTGGTAATAAAATCAATAGTTGTTTTAGGAATATTTGAGAAATAATTTCCGGTAATGCTCAGCTTGTTATCCTGTTTTCCAAATTTCACATCATAGTAAGCACTGATTGTCTGCTGAGTGCTTTTCCCTCTGTGCTCTGCATAGGTAGACAATGTACTGGTATAACTGTCATTTTGAAAATAATCCGAAGTATTCATGACGTTCATATTGGAATGCCCATCCCCGTAATCGTAGATGAATCCGATATTAGATTTTGGGGTCAGCAGATAGTCAATACTTAGATTAGCGCCTAATCCGTCTCCGAAATCCCTTCTGTCATCTGAGCTTTTAAGCCCGTCGGCTCCTTCAATTCTATAATTTTCATAAGAATGTTTTTCGTACTTATATTGTCTTAATTTTAATGAAGAACGCAGTTTTTCATTTTGATAATTAATGGTTGTACTATTTGAAAATCCTGTATATGTCTGCTGCTGAAGCGTTGAGGTAAGACTTCCGCTCCATCCGAGATTCTGATTTTTCTTTAAGACAATATTAATAAGACCACTGTTTCCCTGAGCTTCATACTTTGCAGGAGGGGTCGTAATGACTTCTATTTTTTCAATATTTTCTGACCGGAGACTTTTGAGGTAAGTAACAAGCTCACTTCCGGAAAGATTCAGTATCCTCTCATTGATCATGATAGCGACTCCGCTTTTCCCTGCAATAGATACTCCTGAATTATCATCAACCTTGATAAGAGGAGTTGTAGCAAGCGCATCGGCACCATCCATTCCCTGAGAAGCTACAGATTGGGCGACATTAAAAATCAACCGATCAGCCTTTCTTTCAATCAGCTTTTTTTTTGCCGTTAGAGTAACGCCCTCAAGTTGTTTTTCTTTTTTACGATCAATGAAAAAATCCTGTTGTACATCTCCCTGTACGTTTATCTCAGCCTGGGAAATCTCTTCTCCATCCTGGATAAGTCTGATATTGTAATTTCCGTTTTCGGTAAGATTAAGAGAATAATTTCCTTTTTCATCAGAAATGGCAGTCTGTTTTTTCTCATTTTTTACAGCTATAACTTCAACATAAGAAACGGCATTTCCGGATTGAGAAATTTTTCCTTTTATAGTCTGGGAAAATATAAATAGCGGCAACAGCAGGCCCACAGCAAGTAATATCTTTTTCATTGATTCTAATAGTTTTTAATAAGACAATCTGTTTCTCCTCTTTATTACATCACTACTTTGTATCTTATTGTTTTTCGATATATTCGTTATCATAAAATTTAAATATGAAAAAAAGGCTGATTGTATTTTCTTTATTCATCACTCAGATCATATATGCTCAAAATTATTCACAACATGTCAATCCTTTTATAGGAACAGGCGGTCACGGTCATACCTTTCCGGGAGCCACTGTTCCTTTCGGCATGGTGCAGCTTTCTCCTGATACCAGAATTGATGGAAGCTGGGACGGATGCAGTGGTTATCATTATTCGGATTCTGTAATCTATGGCTTTTCCCATACCCATCTGAACGGAACCGGAGTGTCTGATTACGGCGATATTATGCTGATGCCCACAATGGGGAATCCAAGTCTGGACAGTAAAGAGTATTCTTCAAAATTTTCTCATAAAAACGAAAAAGCAACAGCCGGCTTCTATTCGGTCAAATTAGACAAAAACAATATTAATGTCCGGCTTACGGCCACAAAAAGGGTTGGCTATCATGAATATACCTTCAACAATGCAGGAAATGCCAATATTATTCTGGATCTCAATCACAGGGATAAACTTCTTGAAGGGGAAGTAAAAATCATTGATGATAAGACCATTGAAGTATTCAGAAGAAGTGAAGCATGGGCGACCAATCAGTACATCTATACCAGAATCGAATTTTCAAAGCCCATGAAGATTTCAAAGAAAGAAGTTAACGGAAAACAGGAAAACAATCTCTTTAGCGGCACTAAGCTGGCTCTGGCATTTTCTACAGATGTTAAGAAAGGAGAAAAAATCAATATAAAAGTTGCCCTTTCACCGACGGGCTATGAAGGAGCCGGAAAAAATATGTTAGCTGAAGGGCTATCCAAAGATTTTGAAACGATCAAAAAACAGGCTGAAAATGACTGGAACAAAGAGCTTTCAAAAATAGAAGTCAGATCTGATGATCAAAATAAATTAGCTGTTTTTTATACGGCCTTATATCACGTATTTACACAACCTAATATCAATATGGATGTGGACGGAAAATATCGCGGAAGGGACAACCGACTTTATACTGCTAAAGATTTCAATTATTACACCGTTTTTTCACTTTGGGATACCTTCAGAGGTGCCCATCCTTTAATGACTTTAATCGACAGAAAAAGAACGGCAGATTTTATCAATACATTTATCAGACAGTATGAACAGGGCGGAAAACTTCCGGTTTGGGAACTGGCCTCTAATGAAACAGAATGTATGATCGGCTATCACGCTGTTTCTGTAATTGCAGATGCCATGGCCAAAGGAATTAATGGCTTTGATTATGAAAAGGCGTTTCAGGCTTCCAAACATTCTGCCATGCTGGATATTTTCGGTTTAAATGCTTATAAACAAAATAACTACATCAGCATGGATGATGAGTCTGAAAGTGTTTCCAAGACAGTAGAATATGCTTATGATGACTGGTGCATTGCCCAAATGGCTAAAATTCTAGGAAAGAAGGAAGATTATCAGTATTTCATGAAACGTTCCCAGAACTGGAAAAACCTTTATAATCCTAAAAATGGCTTTATGCAGCCGAGAAAAAACGGAAACTGGTACGAACCTTTCGATCCGCAGGAAGTCAACAACAATTATACAGAAGGAAATTCATGGCATTATTCTTATTCCGTACAACAGGACATTCCGGGGCTTATTGCAGCTCATGGAGGAAAAGAAAAATTTGAGCAGTTCATTGATGCGATTTTTGCAGCTCCCGATACAACCACCGGAAGAGAACAGGTAGATATTACAGGGCTTATGGGTCAGTATGCTCAGGGGAATGAACCCAGCCATCATATCGCTTATCTTTACAATTTTGTAGGAAAACCTGAGAAAACCGATGCTAAAATCAAACATATTCTGGACCATTTTTACAAAAACACACCGGATGGCCTGATCGGAAATGAAGACTGCGGCCAGATGAGCGCCTGGTATGTTTTAAGTTCTATGGGAATCTATTCTGTGAGTCCCGGATTACCGGAATGGGAAACAACTACCCCTTATTTTGATGAGATTAAGATTCATCTTGAAGACGGCAGTACAAAAACCATCACTAAAAATACCGGTAAAACAGAACTGAAGACACTGGGGTTTGAAAATATAAGGTCTTTCAAGGATTTTAAATACCCCCAACTCACCGCTTCACCGGTGATTGCAGCGGACCGTATCTTTGACTTTTCCACCAAAGTTGAAATCACCCCTTTAAACCCGGGAGACAAGATCTATTATATGACCATGGATGAAAGCGATGCCAATAAAAGAAAAACTTTCATTCCTTATAAAGGTCCGTTTTCTGTGATAAAAACAACTCAGGTTCTCGCCTACTCGGAAAAAAGCGGAGAGAAAAGTTCTGTTACGGTCGCTAATTTCAGCAGAAGACCGAATTACTGGGATATCAATATTCTTTCAAAAGCCACTCCTCAGTATACGGCTAACGGAAAGCTGGCTCTTATTGACGGAATCCGGGGAGATCTCAACTGGAGAAAAGGAGAATGGCAGGGATATCAGGGGCAGAATTTTGAAGCAATTATTGATTTTAAATCATCTCAACAGATTACAACTATATCCTCCACTTATCTTCAGGACAGTAAAGCATGGATTCTGATGCCTAAAAAAGTGGAATATTATGCTTCGATGAACGGTAAAGATTTCATTCTTTTAAAAACAGTTGACAATACGGTTGATCCGAAAGATGAGAAAGTCCGGATTAAAGATTTCACTGCGGATATTCTTCCGACTGAGGCCAGATATATCAAAGTAAAAGCATATTATTTTGGTAAACTTCCTGAATGGCATCAGGGAGCAGATGGTAATGCTTATATCTTTATCGATGAGATTTCTGCAAACTAAAACGATTACGGTTAAATGAAAAAACATCCCTCTTCATAATTTCTGAAGAGGGATGTTTTTTGATAAGACTTAATTTATTCTTTCAGACCACCTCAGTACTTCCGGCAGCTCTTTATCTGAAAATTCAATATGAATTACTCTTCTTTTCTTCGCGTTGGTTGTTCTGTTGGACCCGTGAAGACTAAGAGGCTTCATGATCATCACCCCCCCCTTTTCTACTTCACAGATGATTTCAGTCTCTACATTCCAGTCTATGTTTTCCGGTCTGTAAATTCCTTTCGCATGAGATTTGGGTATCACTTTTAATGCTCCGTTGTGACCATCGGTATCATCCAGATGAATTCTGATGGTATAGATATTTTCCAGAACAGGTAACGGAGGCTGAACGGCAAACTGATTTTGTTTAGTTGTCCAAGGCCCGAAATCCGGTAATTCCAGTTTTTTATCTACCGAAATGGTCAGATCCTGATGATAAGCCACATACCAGTTGGAGGTTTCCGGCTTGTCAAAATAAATGCTTTTTACCACAAAATATTTTTCTCCGAAAATCTCTCTTACTATTCTTTTTATATTTTCATTAAAGATGAGGTCCTTAATTTCCGGAACTTCTTTTAAAAACTGTCTTATGGCAAAAAGATCTTCAGACTTCCTGAAGTTTTCACGAGAAGTATCTATACTGTCTAAAACACGGATAATCTCTTCAGTTTCTTCATTGGAAAAGACCGCATTGATAATGGAAAAGCCATATTCAAGAATATGGCTTTTGTATAATTCCAAGTTTTTTAAACTCATCTCTGTTTAAATTTTATCCAAAGGTTCTGTCAGCTGCCCTTCCCATTTTGATACTGCAGAAGTAGCCAGTGTATTTCCTAACACGTTGGTCATACTTCTTCCCATATCACAGAAATGGTCGATTGGAAGAATCAGTGCAATTCCTTCCGGCGGAATACCGAACATGGAGCATGTGGCTACGATAATAACCAAAGAAGCTCTCGGTACCCCGGCAATTCCTTTTGAGGTAAGCATAAGTACGAGAAGCATTGTAATCTGCTGTCCAAGGGTCATTTCAATCCCGTAGATCTGTGCGATAAAAATGGAAGCAAATGTCATATACATCATACTTCCGTCAAGATTGAAAGAATATCCTAAAGGTAAAATAAAGGATACCACTCTGCTGTTACACCCGAATTTCTCAAGTTCTTCCACCAGTTTAGGAAATACGGCTTCTGAACTCGTTGTAGAAAAGGCGATTAATAATGGTTCTTTAATTCTCTTCAATAAATCGAAAAGACGATTACCTAAAATGAAATAGCCTACCAGTAAAAGAACCAGCCAAAGTACTCCTAATGCAAAAAAGAAGTCTCTAAGGTAAATTGCATATACTTTAAATATTTCAAAACCATTGGTGGCTACTACCGCTGCAATGGCTCCCAATACACCAAGTGGAGCAAACCACATGATATACCCCACCATTTTAAGGATTCCATGGGCTATAATGTCAAAAAGCTTGACTACCGGTTTTGAGTATTCTTCACCCAAATTAGCCAGGGCAACCCCAAACATAATGGCAAATACTACGATCTGCAATACTTCATTGGTAGCGAAGGCTTCAAATAAACTTTTAGGGATCATGTGCTTTACGAAGTCTTCCATGGAAAAACTTTTACTGCTTTTAAGAAGTTCATCAGCAGATGCAACATCCTGTACCGGCAGCTTGGTTACATGTCCCGGCTCCAGCCAGTTCACCAGCATCAATCCTATAAAAAGGGAAACCAGAGAGGCGGAAATAAACCAAAGCATTGCTTTTGTTCCTACTCTTCCGATCATTTTGATATCACTCATTTTGGCAATTCCCACAACAAGAGTCGTAAATACCAATGGCGCAATAATCATTTGTACCAGTCTGATGAAAACAGTTCCTAACAATTTGATGTTCTTGGAAAAAGGTTCTGCACTTTCCGGATATTTCACGTGTACTATGCCTCCGATTCCGACTCCCAGAATAAGGGCAATGACAATCGCTACAAAAAGTTTATTTTGTCCTTTCATATATATAGTTCAATTTGCGCAAATATAATGGTTTTTGAATTGGCAGAAGATTTTATTCAAATTGAGTTCAATGTCGCATTAAGCTTTTGAAACATAAAAATTAATTCATTGGTTTAGAAAATATTGCAAAAAATTTAAGAAACATTTATTGAATTTTTATTCCTTTGGTATAAATTTTATTATTACATTTGATTGTATAACAACATTAATAAATATACAATATGAAAAAAACTATCGCAATGGCTGCATTAGCTGTAGCTGTATCTTTCGGAGCAGTTTCTTGCAAAAAGAAAGTTTCTGATGCCGATCTTCAGACTCAGGCTACCACAGTAGTAACTTCTAATCCCAATGCTTCTGTTGAAGTAAAAGAAGGTGTAGCTCACTTAAGCGGAACTTTCGCTGACCAACAGTCTAAAGATGCGATGATTGCAAAATTAAAAGCGATCAGCGGAGTAAAAGACGTAATGGATATGTCTACTATAGCAGCTGCTGCGCCTACAGCGACACCGGTTGAAACTAAATCTGCTGTAGATCCTGCTGTTCAGAAAAAAGTACAGGATGCTGTAAAAGATTTCCCGTCTGTAAAAGTAGAAGTAGTAAACGGAGAACTTACCCTTACCGGGAACGTTTCCAGCTTACAGGCAAGAAAAATCAAAGAATCTGTGGATGCTTTGAAAATCGGGAAGTATAACAATAACCTAATTGTAAAATAATTTAAGATGAGCGAATTACAAGATAAATATTCAAGCGTAGTTTCAGCAGCACAGTCTGCAGGAATTTCAAACCTTCAGGTTCAGGAGCAGGACGGAATTTTATATGTTTCCGGAAATGCATCTAACACTGCGGCAAAAGATGCAGTATGGAATGCTTTAGGAGCTATTGATTCTACTTATTCTGCTTCAGATATCAATATCGATGTACAGGTAGCCGGTTTGGCTTCAGGAGCTGCTTTAACAGTAGCAACTGAAGAATCGAACCTTAACATCAGACAGGAGCCTTCTACGGAAGCTGCTGTGGTAGGAAAAGCTGCAAAAGGATCTTCAGTAACTTTAATTGAGCAGACTTCTGACGACTGGTGGAAAGTAAAAACTGCCGATGGCCAGGAAGGATATGCGTATTCCAGATATCTGAGAGCATAATCTTTATGTAAAAAATAATATTTTTCTACAAAAATTATAGAAACATTCCTACATAGGAATGTTTTTTTTTATTTGTATCTTCCAAAAAAAACCGATGAAAAAAATTCTGTGGCTATTGATGCTGATGGGCAATCTCATGTTCATACGTGCCCAACATTTATATATTGAAGGCAAAGTATACAGCTCTGAAAAAAAAGCTGTAGAACATGCTACAGTATATTTACTCAAAGAAAAAGATTCATCTATTATCAATTATACCGCAACCAATAAAGAAGGTAAATTTTCATTAAAAACTGATGAGCTAAAGGAACATTCAATTCTGAAGATAGATGCAGAAAAATTAACTTCTTATTTCAAAAAATTTGAAAAAATCAGTAGCCCTGTATCATTAGGAGATATTGAACTTAAGAAAAACCAGGTTGTTAATATTGATGAAATAAAAATATCTGTAGCTCCGATAAAAATAAAAAAAGATACGATAGAATTCAACGCATCATTCCTCAAGGTACGCCCAGACAGCAAAATAGATGAATTACTGAAGCAGATTCCGGGGGTAGAAATAAGTAATGATAAGAAAATCACAGTAAACGGAAAGGAGGTAGATCAGGTTATGATTAATGGAAAGCCTTTTTTTGATAAAACCGGTAAAATAGCTCTTCAAAATCTTCCTGCTGATATTATTAGAAATATTCAGTTTACCACCAGCAAAACAAAAGAAGAAGAACTGAGTGGAAATGCTCCGCAATCCAACAAAGTAACGGTTAATTTTAATATTGATGAAAAAAAGAATAAAGGTCTTTTATCCAGACTTACATTGGGATATGGATCCGATAATCGTTACGAAGGCAGTGGATTTGTGAACTACTTTAAAAAGGATACCAAAATCAGTCTTCTTGCTTCGTCCAATAATATAAACTCTCAGGGCTTCTCAAATGATGAGGTCTTTGACAGTATGGGATATGCAAGAAACTCCTCGATACTATCATCGGGTAATGATAGTCCGGGTATCCAGAAATCTACAACCATAGGCTTCAATTATAGTGATAAGCTAAGTAAGGACACGGATCTGAATACGCTTAGCCTTATATATTCCAACTCTGATACTGAAAGCCAATCTAAAGGATCAAGAAGTACCCTTCTCCCTGGGTACACACTGAAGAATAACTCTGAAAGTAATGGCAAAAATGAATTCAAACAATATAATTTTGAAACAACAGCTGATATTAAAATTGATTCTTTAACCCATATCTATTTTTCTCCCACTTTTACAAGAACAGAAAGTTTTAGTATTAGCAGATCAAGCTCCTCAACATTGAGAGACGGTATACTTCTTAATGACAGCAACTCTTATAACACAACTGGTTCTGAAGACAATACCTTCACTCCCAGTATCCAGATTTACAGAAAACTGAAAAAAAAAGGCAACATGCTTTCTTTTGAAATGAATAGTACTATTACGGAATCCAAAAGAAACAGTATCAATACTTCACAAAATAGATTTTATCAGGGGACGGATGCTAATGATGACAGAAACCAACTTTCAAAAAATAAGATAAAAGGCAATGAATATCAATTTTCTGCAGGATATAGCAGAGCTGTTTCAGATTCTGTCAAAATAGGCATCAATATACGTTATAGTGCTAAACAGAATGGTAATTTAAGAGATGTTTATGATTTTGATCCCACTACAGAAACATATTCTGTTCAGAGTGTAGCATTATCCAATAGTATGGAACAAAAAATTAATCAGGTCACTCCGGAAGTTTCGTTTAACCTTATTAAACATAAACTCTATATTTCAGCTACAGCCCATCTGAATATTTCAGATATGAAAATTAATTCCGTGTATAATAATACATCATATGCCCTTCAGAAAAATTTTGTACTTCCTGGCTATGTGGTAAATGCTCAATATTCTCTATCCGAAAATAATAGTTTACGTTTTTATAACTCTTCCATGCTAACCATTCCGGGAATGGAACAGCTGACGCCTTATCTGGATACCTCTAATCCTTTCATAACGTACACCGGAAATCCCAACCTTAAAAACACTTGGACAAACAACAGTTCTCTCTATTTCTATAATTACAATTTTATAAAAAACACAAACTACTTTTTTAATATTGATTTCGGTTATAGAAATAATGATATTGCCAATTATTCCCGATATGATAATTCGGGAAAACAGCTTGTTACTTATAACAATATAAGTGGTAATAAGAGTATTGGGTTACGAGGAAGTTATAGTAAAAATTTTAAGTGGAAAGAAAATAAACTTATGATCAATCCCCGTTTCATTATGCAATACTACTACAATAAGGGATTTATCAATGGGCAGCTTTTCACAACTCATTCATATACCTTTAACTCCGAATTGAGTCTTACTTATGAACTTAAAGATAAAATAACTGTCAAACCCTCTTACAAAATTGGATATAATTTCTCAAAATATAACAATTATAGTATAGATAAAGTGAGTGCAACCAGCCAATCTCTACAACTAGAGCTTACAAATTACCTTTTCAAAAGCAATCTCTTATTCGGAAACGATTTTGAATACAACACCAACTCTACTATTGCCTCAGGTTTCAAGAGAGATTTTTATTTCTGGAATACCAGTCTCGGATATTCATTTTATAAAAAACAATTCACAGCAAAGGTGAAAATTTATGATGTACTGAACCAAAATCAAAGTGTGAAAAGAACAATTACCAATTCTTATTTTGAAGATCGTGAAGATCTGATCCTGAAACGATACATTATGTTTTCCCTGAGTATGTCACTGAACAAATTTGCAGAAAAAAAATAATCTTGTAAATTCTTACTTCAATCAATTTCTTGTCAGATCTTATAAAAAAACAAATATTTTGAAAAGAAGTTTATAAACATCATGATAAGTACCTAAATATTGGGATGTTTTTTTATTTTTACCACTTTGAAAAAGACCCGATGAAGAAAATCTTACCGATACTGATTTTAGTATGCAATGTTCTGTTGGTACCTGCTCAAAAATTACATATTGACGGAACTGTATCTGATTTAGGAAAAAAACCGGTTGAAAATGCCACCATATATTTACTGAAAGCGAAAGATTCCTCTATTATCAATTATACTTCCACCAATAAAGAAGGCAGATTTTCATTAAAAACAGATGAAGTAAAAGAACCTTCATTTCTGAAAATTGATGCTGAAAAACTTTCATATTCCAGGAAATTTGAAAAAATTGATCAGTCACTGGCTTTAGGAAACATAGAACTTGAGAAAAAAACGATTATTGCCATTGATGAGGTAAAAATTAGCGTGGCACCGGTAAAAATAAAAAACGATACGATTGAATTCAACGCATCAGCTATTAAAGTACGTCCAGATAGTAAAGTAGAGGAACTTTTGAAGCAAATTCCCGGAGTAGAAATCAGTAATGACGGGAAAATTACCGCCAACGGTAAAGAAGTGGATCAGGTAATGGTTAATGGAAAACCTTTCTTTGATAAAGACGGAAAAATTGCTCTTCAGAATCTACCCGCAGATATTATTAAAAATATCCAGTTTACAACCACGAAAACCAAGGAAGAAGAACTTAGCGGAAGGTCACCGAAATCTCAGAATACAACCATTAATTTCAATATTGATGAAAAGAAAAACAAGGGTCTTCTTTCAAGAATTACTGTCGGATACGGCTCAGATAAACGGTATGAAGGAAGCGGACTGCTGAGTTATTTCAAAGGAAATACAAAGATCAGCCTTCTAGCTTCCTCCAACAATATCAATTCGAAAAGTATTTCTGCTGATGATGTATTTGATAATATGGGACACGGCAGAGGCTCCGGGATGCAGAATAACAGTACGGGAATTCAAAGATCCGGTACGATTGGGCTAAACTATAATGACAAATTCGGTGAAGATGCAGATCTTGACAACCTGAGTTTAAAGTACTCGAATTCCAATATGGAAAGCCGTTCAAAAGTTTCCAGAACGACCCTTCTTCCCGATTACACGCTCAAAACCAATTCTGAAAGTAGCGGAGAAAATGAATCCAAAGACTATAGTTTTGACAGTTCAGCCAGAATAAAACTGGATTCTCTGACCAATATCTATATCTCCCCTTCCTTTTCAAGATCAGAAAATAACAGCTTCAGCCGGTCACTGTCTTCCACTTTAAGAGACGGAAAACTCCTGAATGAAAGCGAATCGAACACTAATACAAATTCTGAAGGAAATACTTTCAGTCCCAATATCTATTTTTCTAAAAATTTCAAGAAAAAAGGCCGCCTGATTTCTGCAACAATGAACGGTACCATCTCCGAATCCAAAAGCAATACAATCAATCAGTCACTGAATACATTTTATGATGAATCCGGCACGACTACAGACAATCGTGATCAGCTTCAGAAAAACAAAAACCAAAGCAATAATTACACTTTCAGTGCAGGCTATACGGAACCGGTTTCAGATTCTGCAACAGTAAGTCTTGAATTACAATACAGTTCAAAACTCTCAAGAGATGCAAGAAACTTCAGTGATTTTGATCCTGCTACCGGACAATATTCAAAATACAATATACTTCTTTCAAACAGTATGGACCAAAGGATCAATCAGCTTTCTCCTGAGCTTTCTTATTCTCTTAATAAAAAGAAACTTAACCTCTGGAGTTCTGTAGCACTTGACATTTCAGATATGAAGGTGGGCTCCGTCTTTAAAGGCCAGCAATATGATCTTCAAAAGAATTTTGTACTTCCGCGTTACACCATAAATTTTCAATATGCTTTCTCGGAGGGTAAAAGATTAAATCTTTACAATTATTCCAGTTTTAATATTCCCGGTGCAGAACAGCTGATTCCTTATAAAGATGAATCCAATCCGCTCTCTACCTTCACGGGGAATCCTGATTTAAAAAATACATGGACAACCAGTAGCGGCGCTACTTTCAGTAGCTTTAATATGGTGAAAAATTTTAATTATTACATCAATATAGGCTTTGTGTACAGAAATAATGATGTGATCAATTATACCAAATATGATAATTCGGGGAAACAGATTATTACTTACGATAATATAAGTGGTAACAAAAGCTTAAATGTGGGTACCGGTCTCAGTAAAACTTATAAATGGAATAACAACAAACTGACCATCAGCCCGAGATTTAATATGAGCTATGCATACAATAATGGTTTTATCAATGGACAGCCATTTAAAAGCAATTCATACAATCTTAATCCGGGATTGAATCTGGGTTATGAAATCAAAGATAAGTTTACCGTAAAACCATCCTACAGACTAGGATACAGTTTCTCAAATTATTCCAATTACAGTGTTGACAGGGTCAATACAGCCAATCAGTCTTTAAGACTGGAACTCACTAATTATCTTTTCCAAAGCAGATTTGTTTTTGGAAATGACTTTGAATACAATACCAATTCTAATATTGCTCCGGGATTCAAAAAGGATTTTTATTTCTGGAACACCAGTGTCGGATATTCATTCTTTAAAAAGCAACTTACGGCAAAAGTGAAAATTTATGATGTACTGAACCAAAATCAAAGTGTGAAAAGAACCATTACAGATTCTTATTTTGAAGATCGTGAAGATCTGATCCTGAAACGATACATTATGTTTTCACTGAGTATGAAACTCAATAAATTTGCCGGTAAAAAAATGAAAAACAAGTAAATAATTGTCATAAGTTTTTGAAATCCAATTGTGACAAATTTTCTACCCGATTAAATATATTTAATAAAATACAAACCTATTTCACTTTTTGAAGGAAGATTAACACCATAAAGCATTACAGCAGCATTATTATGTTTAAATTAGCCGTAAATTTTATTTATGAAAATCCATTTTTCAATTTTGTTTACGCTTTTTTTCCTTCTCGGGAAAGCCCAGAAAACGGAACAGAAAGACAGTTTCGTTAAGGATAATTTCACCAAGAAAGAATTTTACATTCCGATGCGTGACGGAATAAAACTTTTCACTTCCGTATATATCCCGAAAGATATTTCGAATAAGAACAAATATCCTTTTCTGATGCAGAGAACCTGCTACAGTGTTGCACCTTATGGTGAAAATGAATACAAAACCAAAGTAGGTCCGAATGCTTATCTGATGAAAGACAAATACATATTTGTGTATCAGGATGTACGCGGAAGATACATGAGTGAAGGGACTTTTACCAATATGACTCCACAAGTGGAGCGCAAAACAAAAAAAGATGTGGATGAGAGCACAGATACGTACGATACCATCGAATGGCTTTTGAAAAACGTGAAAGACAACAATGGCAAAGTAGGACAATTCGGAACTTCATACCCTGGATTCTATACTGCTGTAGGAACTTTGGCTCAGCATCCCGCTTTAGTAGCCTCTTCTCCTCAGGCTCCGATTTCTGATTTCTGGAATGACGACTTTCTTCATAACGGAAGATTTATGCTGGGATACTTCAGAACCCTTCCTGTTTTCGGAGTTCAGAAAACAAAACCGGAAAATCAGGCGTGGTATATGGATTCTTTCATTAAGCAGACTTCCGAGGACGGCCTGAAATTCTACAGAGAACTGGGAACCCTTAAAGAGGGTTATGAGAAATATTACAAAAATAATTTCTTTATGACTGAAATTATGAATCATCCCAATTATGATGAATTCTGGCAAAAAAGAAGTCTTCTTCCTCATCTGAAGAACATCAGCCATGCGGTAATGACAGTGGGCGGATGGTTTGATGCAGAAGACCTTTCAGGACCATTGAATATTTATAAAACGATTGAAAAGACAAGCCCTAAAGCCAAAAACACAATCGTAATGGGACCTTTCTCTCATGGTGGCTGGTCTCAGGAACAAGGGAAACACTTCCATAGTGAAACCTATTTTGGGGACAGTATTGCTACGTATTATCAGAAAAATGTTGAAACCAAATTCTTTAACCATTATCTGAAGGGGAATACCAAAGAAGACGCCGGGCTTCCTGAAGCTCTGATGTATGACACCGGTGCTAAAGAATGGAAAGAATTTGCTTCTTATCCTCCTAAGAATGCACAAAAGGTTAATTTTTATTTAGCAGATAAGACCCTGAAAAAAACTTCAGGACAAGGATATTCCGAATATTACAGTGATCCGGAAAATCCGGTCTTAAGTTCCGATCATTTAAAGGATTTTAATGGTTTTACTCCCAAAAATTATATGTCTGAAGATCAGAGATTCGCAGAGGGAAGACCTGATGTGCTTACGTTTACTACAGATGTGCTAACGGAAGATATTGCTTTTGCAGGAGAAATTATGGCAAAACTTAATATTTCGTCTTCCTCTACTGATGCTGACTTTGCAGTAAAACTGATCGATGTATATCCTGAAGATTTCAAACCTCTGGAAAAGAAAGACGGTGTGATTTACGGAAACTATCACCAGATGGTAAGAAGTGAAATAATGCCTGCAAGATTCAGGAACTCAAGAGAAAAGGGAGAAGCATTGGTTGCTAATCAAAAAACGGCAGTTAATTTCCGACTTCAGGATGTTGTTCACACTTTTAAAAAAGGACATAAGATCCAGATTCAGATCAGCAGCACCTGGTTTCCGCTTTTTGCGATCAATCCGCAGAAATTTATGGATAACCCAAACTTTGCTTCCAAGGAAGATTATACCAAAGCATTTATTAAAGTATACGGTGACAGTTCTATTGAAGCTGACATTCTAAAATAAACTAAAAAAAGCTGTTCAGGTGAGCAGCTTTTTTTTTGAATCTTTCTTATATTTTGCCTAAAGATATTTAAGAGGGTTTTAGTCTACATCTATTGATAAAACAGGCATTTTATTCTTCAATCGTTCTAAAAGTAAGATTTACTCTTGGCGTTTTTACCTTTGTCGTCGGTGGAAGCCTGTGAAGCCAATGATCCTGTGTCGTTCCCTTCATTACTAATAAACTTCCGTTTTCCAGAAAGATTTCCACTTTTTCTTTCGTTGTTTTATGTTTGAACAGAAACTTCCTTTCTGCTCCGAATGTAAGCGAAGCAATAGCTCCGTGTTTTTTAAGGTCAGTTTCCCCGTCACTGTGATAAGCCATTCCTTCATTACCGTCATGGTACAGATTAAGCAGGCAGGAATTATAGGTTTCCCCGGTAACTTCTTCACATTTCTGCTTTAATTCCAGCAGTTCGGGAGTCCAGAATTTAGCATACTTAGTCCGGTTTGAATAGGTATATTCAAAAGCTTTTTCTCCGAACCAGGCAACTTTTCGTTTTGTGAGAATAAGCTTCCCGAAGATCACAGCTTCGTCATGTTCCCACGGAATCTGATTCAACAGATAATGATAGTAAAAATCAGATTTCTCTTTTAAAAAAACTTTCCCGTAATAATGAGCTGTTCCATCATGCGGAAGTATATTGATTGGATCATCTGATATTTCTTCGAATAAGCTTTCCATAATTTTGTACAAGTATAATATCGGATGTATAATGTATATGAAGACTGATACATACTGCTTCATACATTCTTCGTTCTATCAAGTTTAAACCACAAAGGATTGTATTACGAATACATCTGTGAACTTTCCCAACCCATAATAAGCTGCTTTCTTTCACTTCCCCAACGATATCCTCCGAGGTGTCCTGTGGACTGAATAACACGATGACAAGGAATCAGAAAAGCTACAGGATTATTCCCGATGGCAGTTCCCACTGCTCTTGAAGCTTTAGGATTTCCTATTTTTTCTGCCAGCGTTCCGTAAGTAGACAATTTTCCCATAGGAATTGTCAGTAAACTTTCCCATACTTTCAATTGAAAATCGGTTCCTTTTAAATGAAGTTTGATGGTATTGAGCTTCGTCCAGTCTTTATCGAATATAGATAATGCATTTTTCTGAAGTACATCCTGTTTTTCAAAAAAAGAAGCATTGGGAAACTTATGTTTCAAATCTCCCAATGCTGTTTCTTTATCGTTTTCAAAAGCCATATAGCAGATTCCTTTTTCTGTGGAAGCAACCACTACATTTCCAAACGGACTTTCTGAAAAACTATAATTAATGACAAGATTCTTTCCTCCGTTTTTATATTCTGCAGGAGACATTCCTTCTATTTTTACAAACAGATCATGAAGTCTGCTTGTACTGGAAAACCCTGTTTCATAAGCCGTATCGAAAAGACTTGCTTTTTCTTCCTTCAATAAATTCTTTGCATGTTCAAGACTGATGAACTGCAAAAATTTTTTCGGACTTGTTCCTGCCCAATCCGTGAATATCTTCTGAAAATGAGCCGGACTCAGGTGAATATTTTCTGCCACTTCCTCCAAACTTGGCTGAAGCCTGAAATTGCTCTGGATATATGCTATCGCTTTAGCAATTCTGTTATAATCTATTTGATTTTGTGTGGACATTGTATTCTGTTTTTACCTCACAAATTTCCTAAGAATATACGGCAGAAAAAATCCGATTCTTGCGGAATATTAGTTGTTGTTATAAATATCGTTATAAGCAAGCATTTTGTAATATAGTTTAGCAGCAAGGAAAGCTGTAGGCTTAGCCATTGGAGAATCCATTAATTCTACAATATCAAATGCTACTACGTTACATTTTTCGAATACTTTTCTTAATAGTTCTAATGTTGGATACCATTGTAATCCACCTGGCTCAGGAGTTCCTGTAGATGGAGCAATAGAAGGATCAAAAGCATCAAGGTCAATTGTAATATATACGTTTCCTGAAACTTTCTCCAATACATCATTCACCCAGTTCTCATTGTTAGCAATCTCATGAGCAAAGAATACTCTTCCTTCCGGTAAATATTGAGCTTCTTCAGCATCCATAGAACGGATTCCCACCTGAACTAAGTTATGCTTCTGGTTAGCTTCAAACACAGCACAAGCGTGGTTAGAAGTAGAACCGTGGAACTCAGGACGTAAATCTGTGTGAGCATCTAACTGAAGAACGGTAAGGTTTTCAAATTTCTCACCCACTGCACGGATAGAACCGATAGAAACAGAATGCTCTCCTCCGAATAAAGTAAATACTTTCCCTTCATTATTCAAAAGCTCTTTGGTTTTCTGATAAACAGCTTCTGTCATTGCTTCCGGACTAGAATTTTCAGAAACTTCTCCTGCTAAATAAACTCCCTGAAGGTAAGGCTCTGTCTGTGTTTCAATATCATAAAGCTCCATGTTTTCAGAAGCATTTAAGAATAATTCAGGGCCCTTATCAGCTCCTTTTCCCCATGTTGAAGTTCCATCATAAGGAACAGTTACCAACATTACTTTCGAATTCTCTAACGTGGCGTTCTCTTCTGGAATTCCTGCGTATGTTTTCATATATAATTATTAATTAAAAAATTAAATGATTGAAAGACTAAAATATTTCACAAAGATACAAAATAGCAACTGAGTAAAAATGCTCAATACACGTTATGATTTTTTATTCCCTTTCTGATTTTTTAATTTTTTAAATCGTTTAATCTTTGAATTTTAAAAGTTATTTTTGTTTAAATTTAATTTTATGTCTTTAAAAGCTGTACTTTTCGATATGGACGGAGTCATTGTAGATACGGAACCATTACATAGAAAAGCCTATTTCAAAACGTTTGATGAGTTGGAGATTACAGTTTCCGAAGATCTATACACTTCTTTTACAGGAGCTTCCACCAAGAGAGTCTTTGAAACATTAATTGAGAAATACAATTTAAACCGGACTTATGAAACGATGGCTGATATCAAAAGATCTCATTTTAAAAATTATTTCGATAATGATGAAGAATTTGATTTAATTCCGGGGGTTAGAAAACTGATTGAACATTATTATGAAAATGATATCAAACTCATTCTGGCTTCTTCAGCAACAATGACTACCATTAATATGGTTTTTGGAAAATTCGGACTTGAGAAATATTTCAGCGGAAAGATCAGCGGGGCCGATTTAAAAGAATCCAAACCTCACCCTGAAGTCTTCCTGTTAGCTGCTGAAATGGCCGGGGAACCGGTAGAAAACTGTATGGTCATTGAAGATTCCACCAATGGAATTTTGGCAGCCCACAGAGCGAAAATCTTCTGTGCAGCTTACAGAAGTCCTCATTCAAAAAATCAGGATTATACGTTAGCAGATACTGTTGTTTCGGATTATGAAGACCTTGAACTGGATAAAATTTCAACCTATTTTTAAATAAAAAAGCTCTCAGGAAATCTGAGAGCTTTTATTTTGTATAGATTTTGGCTAAAGCCAACTTTTAATTTTGATTAAACGGGCTAAAGCCCATTCCCTTTGCAAAATTATTTATACCCAAGAAGTTTCAACACATCTTCAGGTTCCTGTTTTTCCCTGAAAATTTCATACTGTAGTTCGCCGTTTTCATCTTTCTGAATCAGGACGTGTCTTGGCTGAGGCATCAGGCAGTGGTGTACTCCACCATATCCTCCGATGGTTTCCTGATAGGCTCCTGTATGAAAGAAACCGATATACAAGGGCTTCGTATCACTGAAAACCGGCAGATAAATGGCATTTGTATGCTGTTCAGAGTTATAATAATCATCTGAATCACACGTTAAACCTCCTAAAAATACTCTTTCGTAAGTATCTTCCCAACGGTTCAGCGGAAGCATGATAAAGTGTCTTGAAATTGCCCATGTATCGGGAAGTGTTGTCATGAAAGAAGAGTCGATCATATTCCACTTCTCTCTGTCATTCTGACGTTTCTGAGAAATAATTTTATACAGATTAGCTCCGCTTTCCCCAACGGTAAAGCTCCCAAACTCAGTATAAATATTAGGTTCTTCTACCCCTTCTTCTTCACAGAATTTTTTGATTTGAGAAACAATTTCTTCCACCATATACTGATAGTCGTAATCAAAGTTCAGAGAAGTTTTAATTGGGAAGCCTCCACCGATATTTAAGGAATCTACTTCCGGAGCAATTTTCTTCAGACGTGCATATACGCGAAGACATTTGTATAATTCGTTCCAGTAGTAAGAAGTGTCTTTAATCCCTGTATTAATGAAGAAATGAAGCATTTTCAATCTTGCATTAGGGTGTTCGGCAATTTTCTGGCTGTAATACGGAATAATATCTTTATACCCGATTCCTAATCTTGAGGTATAAAATTCGAACTTAGGTTCTTCTTCAGAAGCGATTCTGATCCCGATATTAAAAGTGGAATCTATGCTTTCCGTAAGTTTGTCCAGTTCACGGTAATTATCCAGAATCGGAGTAATATTTTCAAAACCATTATTGATCATATCTGAAATTTTTGTCAGATAATCATCCGTTTTGAATCCATTACAGATTACCTCAATGTTTTTATCTACCTTTCCGTTTTGATAAAGGGATTTTACAATATCCATATCATAAGCGGAAGAAGTTTCTATTGAAATATCATTCTTTAGGGCTTCTTCCAGTACAAAATTAAAATGACTGGATTTTGTACAATAACAGTAGGTATAATTCTTTTTATATTCGGTTTTCTCAAAAGCCTCTTTAAACCAGCTTTTGGCTTTCTGAATATTTTGAGAAATTCTCGGCAGATAGCTAATCTTTAGCGGAGTGCCAAATTGTTCAACTACATCCATCAATGGGACATCGTGAAACAACAAATTGTTCTCAGAAACATTAAATTCTTCTGTAGGAAAATATAATGTCTGATCAATAAGTTCCGAGTACTTTATTTTCATTTCTAAACAAGTGAATTAAGAAATGCAAAATTGCTAAAAAAGTTTGATTTTTAGGTGTTAAAATTATTATAATTTTCTATAATCATCTGATATCACCTTCTGCAGATTTTTCTTTCTGATAATCAATACGTAAACTTTTGAATATATTCTTCTCTTTTGCCCTCGGAGATTCCTAAAGCCTGTTGAATATAAAGATCTGTAGAACCATACTTTTTATTAATCTCCTGAAAAGCGGTATCGAGGTACCTTTTTTCTACCCAGCTCAGTTTTTCCAGCACCTGTATATCCATCTTCGGATACAGAAAATGCAGGGTGTTTGCCAGACGGAGTCTTTTCTGAACAAGATCCTTTCTATAATTATTGGACAGCAAGTAATCATTATAAATAGTTTCTTTATCAAACTTCAGGATCGTCAGGATTAAAGCGGTAATAATGCCGGTTCTGTCTTTACCGGCTGTACAATGGTAGAGCACAGGTTCTTTGGATTCCAGAATTTCTGTTATAATGGTTTTTATTATTTGGGGATTTTCCGTCACATACTCACGATAGAAATCCACCATTCTTTTATCGGCATCTGAACCATTCACTTTTCCTTTTAACACCAGTTTTTTAGCCTGATCCAGCTGATCTCCTTCATCTTCAAAGGCTGAATAATTCTTGTATATCATTTTCTGAGGAAGGTCATCGGGTTTCTGAGCGATCTCTTTTGAGTTTCTGAGATCGATCACTTCTTTGATTCCGAGCTTTTCAAACTGTCCGAAAGACTTTTTTTTAAGCTGATGAAGATGACCGCTTCTGTAAAAGATGGCTGCCTTTAAAATTCTTCCGTCTGCATTTTTAATATTTCCTACCGTACGGAAATTATTTACTTTTCTTAAGCTAATCACTTCATCAGTTCCATTTTTACCATATTCAGGAGTTTCAAAATGCTGTGTTCTGCATGAGAAAACACAGAATAATGAAACAGTGATTACCGGTATTTTGATTAATATATTCAAGAGTTTTTTTGTTTAGGCATAAAAATTTTAGTAATACTACGTTGCGGCTAAAGCCAGCGGAATTTATTTTATGTTTGATGAAACGGGCTAAAGCCCGTTTCTCTTGATACTATATTTGTACCGGAAGCTTATATCAGATCATACATAATTTTTACCAATAAAAATCAGCAAATCTCCTTTTTCATATTCAATAGAAACCTCATCGTCAACTGCAAAATTACGGGTTCCTATTCTTGATATAACGTTTAGACTTCCATGATCTAAAGGCCAGTTCAATCCTTTTGTTGTAATATTTTCGGCTGCAGGAAAAGGATACAGAGAAACCATCTTATCTTTTATCCCTTTTATCGTAATTTTTTTTGGAATGAAATAATATTCTGAAAACTCATCATAAAATTTCAAATCCATTTTGTCTTTAAAGGCATAGGCAACTGTTAAATTTCCTAGAAAATGGTCCTGTTCTCCTCCACTACCTCCAAGAACATCTATTTTTTTAAATCCTTTTTCAACAATAATATCTAATGCCTTATGAAAATCAGTTTTATTCTGATCCGGCGTATAGATAAACCTTTCTTCATAAATATTTTCATCAGAACCGGAGTGTGAATCAAAATCACCGGAAATAAAATCCAGTTTATCCAAAGGAAATCCAAATCTCTTTAAATAATGAAAAGCACCGTCTGTACAGGCGATCAATCCGTAGTTATCAAAATTCGGAAAAGATTCCGGGGCATCTCCGTTGATGAAAAGTAATACTCTATCTTTCATTCGGATTCCAGTATTCTTCCGGTTCGTTATTCAGTTTTGAAATATATCTTGCTAATACAAAAAGATAATCCGAAAGTCTGTTTAAATATTTAATAAGTTCAGGACGCACTTCTTCGGACTCATTTAAAAATACCAATGAACGTTCTGCTCTTCTGCAAATTGTTCTTGCAGCATGTAAAAAAGTAGCCGGTTTTCCGCCTCCCGGAAGAATAAAATACTGAAGGGGGTCCAATTTTTCATCAAAAGCATCCATCCATTGCTCCAGTTCCTCGATTTCAGTTTCTGAAATAATAATCGGCAGACGTGATTTTCCATTAGCTAACATAAGTTTATCTACGGGTGTTGCGGCTTCTGAACCTACAGTAAATAAATCAAACTGTATTTTCTTTAGCTGCTTCAGAACTTCTTCATCTTCAATATGGCTTTTGGCAATTCCGATAAATGAATTGAGTTCGTCTATATTTCCATAACTGTCTACTCTTGCACTGGCTTTCGAGACTCTCGTTCCGCCATATAATGCTGTCTGACCTTTATCGCCTGTTTTTGTATAAATTTTCATACTACTAAAATACTTTAATTTGTATAATGTACAAAGTAAAATGTGTCCTGAATGATTCCTTATTCCGCTTAAAATTTGCCGTAACAAATACCCTCTGATAGGAACCTTATAAAAAAATGACCGGTAAAAACCGGCCATTCACAAATTATTTATTTACCTCTACATATTGTATGATGGTCTGGTTTTTCGGATTATAGATAATCGTACTGATATTCGGAAGTCTTTTGAGTTTATAGTACCTGATATTTTTATCTGTTTTAATATTGTCTAAAAAACTTGTATCAAAAGTATTTTCAGGAAGAAATTTCGAAACAAAACTTATTTTATCCACTATATTTTGTCCGTCAATTTTACGGGCTGTTTTATCAGATTTTTCTTCATCAGTTGTAGCCTGTCCTTCTAAAAATGGCAATACTACAGCAATATCTGCTTTATATTTAAAGATATATCCTTCTGATCCGTTTGGAAATTTAAATTTTTTCCCTTTATCATCCGATACTACAGAAGCACCGTTACCAGGAAAAACATCATTAAATTTGACATTCTGGGAGTTGGTGAGAGAACTGATGGATTCACTCACTGTTTTTTTGACGGTCTCCTCTACCGCCTGCTGTGCCTTTTGCTGAACCGTTTCAGTTGTTTTCTGAACCGTCTGGTCAATTTTTTCTTCAATTTTATTACATGACACCAATAAAAGAGCGGTCATACCCGGCAAAATATACTTCTTCATAATGCTGAATAATAAATAATTTTTTATTACTATACTTTTCTTTAACGGAAAAACAGGCCCTGATATTTTAACAAAAAAATATTTTTCATTATTAAAATCCTGCTGACAAACTGTTGTCACAACCTGCTCTTACCTTTGTATCAACAATAATAAACAAAAACCATACAATTATGACAACTACATCAACTGCCACAAAACAATTCATGACATCGGATCAATTATTAGAAGATTGGCAAGGCCACAGAAACCTTACAAGAAGAGTGATTGAATCTTTCCCTGAAAAAGATTTATTTGAATTTTCAATTGCAGGTATGAGACCTTTTGCTAAAATGGCTACAGAGCTTATTAGTATTGGAGGACCAGCTTTAAAAGGAATCATTGAAAACAATGTGGAAGCTTACAGCGAAGAAAAATTCAATCCAAAAACTAAAGCGGAGCTCTTAAAAAAATGGGATGAAGAAACAGAAGTAATCCATCATTATTTCCAGATGATTTCGGAAGAACGTTTCCAGGAGACGTTTAATCTGTTCGGAGAATATGAATTCCCTGTATATCAGAACATTCTTTATTTTATCGATAATGAGATCCATCACCGTGCCCAAGGATATGTGTATTTAAGAGCGTTAGGAATTGAGCCTCCTTTCTTCTGGGAGAGATTCTAACAAGCCCAGAGGCTAAAAATACAAATACATTTTTTTGGCTTTTCTGATTTTTTTTGCTTGAAAACCATTTCATCTTTTTGTCAAATAAATTGAAACCTCAGCATAATGCTGAGGTTTTTCACTGATGTCTTTCTGTCATTTTTGTCAGAAGCTCGTTTAATCTTGTACGAAGACTCTCGGGCTCCAGAACGGTAGCATAATCTGCAAAAGTAATAAGCCAGCGCGGAAACCCGTCATTGATCCATTCCGTTTCAAAAGTAAGCTCCACTCCTTCTTCGGTTTCCTTTTCTTCAATCAGCCCGTAATATTTTTTAGAATTCACCAAATGAGACATTATCATTTTATCTACTAAAAGTTTGGCGATGACTTTATTTCCGTTCGATTTTTTACGGTAATCATTTACCTGTCCGTATTCCTGTAAAAAAGGAGTCTGAGTCTTCAGGATCTGTAAAATTCTGTCCACCCGGAATTGTCTGAAATCATTTCTCAACGTACAATAGGCCATAATATACCAGAAATTAAATTCAAAAAAGACACCCACTGTTTCAATCGTCCGGCTGGTCACTCTGGAATCTACCGTTTTATATTCTATAATCAGCTGGGTCTTTTCGGCAATACTTTCTAAAATAATGGGGATGACATTTTTAAGAGAATCTTCAGGATGTGCATGAAAATTAAAAACATCAATCTGTTTTTCAATATTCTGAATCAGACTTTTATCTGAATGCCTCAATACAGAACGTACTTTTTCCATAGCCTTCTGATAGTGGTTTCCTAAACTCTGATGAGAAAATTTCTGCATTAATTTTTCAGCAGTAATAAAACTCAGCACTTCTTCTTTGGTAAACATCACCGGAGGCAGCTTATAGCCGTCCATCAGAGAATATCCGTTCCCGGCTTCACCCACAATGGGAATTCCTGCATTCTCCAATGTTTTTACATCCCGGTAAATGGTTCTGATACTCACGTCAAATTTCTCAGCCAGATCCTGTGCTCTTACGACAGGCTTCGACTGTAACTGAGTAAGAATCGCTGTTACCCGATCTAATTTTTTAAGATAATGGTCATTCATATTTCTCAGACAAAGCTAAAATTCTTTTTTTAATTTTCTTTCAGTGTATTGACTAATTTATCCAGATTTAAACTTCGGGCTGAAGCATCAAAAATTTCACGATAAGTTCCGTCTTTACTGTACAACTCATCATGTGTTCCGTTTTCAACAACCCTTCCCTTTTTCATAACATAAATCGTATCAGAATCTAAAATCTGGGACAATGAATGGGAAATAATAATGACTGTTCTGCCTTCTTTTATGGCATCAAGAGAGTTTTTGATCTGCTCTGTAGCAATGGCGTCCAGACTTGCAGTAGGCTCATCCAGAAAGATAATCGGCGGATTTTTCAGGAACAATCTTGCAATGGCAATCCTCTGTTGCTGTCCTCCGGAAAGCTGAGTTGCATCATGCTGATACTGATCGGGAAGATCCATAATCTGATCATGCAGATATGCTTTTTTGGCAGCCTCCTGAATTTCCGCTAAATCGGCATTCATATCTCCATAACGGATATTGTCTTCAATGCTTCCCTGAAAGATGTGGTTTTTCTGAAGTACCAGTCCAAGATCACTTCTGAGAAAAGTATTATCATATTCGTTCAGATTAACATCATCTAAGAGAATTTCTCCTGAATCCGGAAGATAAAATTTGCATAAAAGGTTGATGACCGTTGATTTCCCGGCCCCACTCAATCCTACCAATGCCGTTGTTTTTCCGTTTTCAATTTTCATGGAAACATCATGAAGTGCTTTAGTCCCGTTAGGATAGGTAAAATCTACATTTTTCAGTTCAAAAGTTCCTTTAATCTGCTTTTCCACAAAAGCTCCGTTGGGTTCTGTTTCGTTATCCGCATTGAGAATATCAAAATAACCTTCTGCATAGATCATAGCATCGTTCATATCATCATAAATTCTGTGCAACTGGCGGATAGGCGCGGAAACATTATTGAAAAGCATAATATGAAGCATAATAGCACCAATAGTCATTTGCTGATCAAGCACGAGATAGACGGTAAGAATAATAATTAAAACCACACCAAACTGTTCGATAAAGGTTTTTAAACCATCATAAATAAAGTTAGTTTTTCTCGTGAACATCTGGCTTTCCATCAATTGCATCTGCAAATCATATTGCTTTTTTCCTTCAAACTTTTCACGAACAAAACTTTTGATCACCATAATAGAATTAATGAGATTCAACAGACCTGATGTTTTCTTTTCTCTCTGATTTCTCAACTGCCGCCGCACTCCGCTTAGCTTTTTTGCCTGAAGGGAGCTTATGTAAAAATAAATCGGGACAATAATGGTAGAGACCGCTCCCACATATACATTCTGCATATACATGATAATCAGAGCGATGATCGCATTAGAAAAAAGAGGCAGGATATCGATAAAAAAGTTCTGAACTAATTTGGTAAGACTCTCAATTCCCCTGTCTATTCTGATTTGTAATTTTCCGGATTCATGGTTTTCGTCATTAAAGTATGCGACCCTGTAAGTCAGGATCTTGTCAATAGCAGACTGAGCCAGAATAGAGCTCACATTGATCCTTATTTTCTCTCCATAAAATTTTTGTCCGAAATTGATAAAAATATTCAACAGTTCTTTCCCCAGTAAAATGACAGAAATGATGATCAGAATATGAATTCCTTCAGTCATGGGATGCGGAAGATGGGTAAGCTGGGTTACCTCGTCTACCGTATATTTTAAAACAATAGGGTTAACCTGTGCAGCAAGGGCCCCCAGAAAAGTAAGAAACAGAGTTCCGTAAATCATAGGACGATAAGGCCTTATAAACGGGACAAGCTGTTTATAAATTCCGAATAAAGTAACTGTTCTGTTAAAAGGTTTTGCCATGGATCTGATTTAAAATGGAAAAACGTACCGTTTCTGAGAGAAAAGGTACGTTTTTATTACTATTTTGAGCAAATAAATTGTCTTAGATTTTATCCCTCATACATATAGGTTGTCAGGTAATGAAGCTCCTGTCTGCTGGCTTCCTTAGATTCGGTCTGCGCCTGTTCTAAAGAATATTGGGAGTTAATTTCTTTTTTCTGGAAAATAAATGAATTGTTGGCATTTTTATCTACCACATCATTAAAAATATGTTCGATTTCTGAATTAGCCAATGAAGCAAAACTGATATCTTCAAAGCCATACATCAGTCTTAAATCATCAAATTGTTTAAAGTGTTCATCTACAAATCCCTGAAAATGTGCTTTGGAATCGAAATTTCCAGCCCAGATGTTGTAGGCATGCTTCTTCTTTTTAGGTTTATCCAGAATGCTCTGATAAACGAAGTTTTCTCCAAGATATGCCTCTCTTACCTGAGGGTCATTGGCAAGATCTTCCGGAAGTCCTTCTTTCAGGATTTTCCCTTCAAACATAATATAGGTTTTGTTGGTAATGGCCAACGTCTGTTGTACATTGTGGTCTGTAATGAGGATTCCGATATTTTTATCCACCAGACTTCTTACGATTTTCTGAATATCTTCTACCGCAATCGGGTCTACTCCTGCAAAAGGTTCATCCAGAAGGATAAAATTCGGACTCGTAGCGAGACAGCGTGCAATTTCCGTTCTACGTCGTTCTCCCCCGGAAAGAAGATCTCCTCTGTTTTTACGCACATGTTGTAAAGAAAACTCTTCAATCAGCTCATCACATTTGATTTGCTGTTCGCGCTTTGAAAGCTTGGTCAGCTGCAGTACTCCCATAATATTTTCTTCTACAGAAAGTTTTCTGAATACAGAAGCTTCCTGAGCCAGATATCCGATTCCCTTCTGGGCTCTGCGGTACATTGCATCAGTAGTAATCTCCTGTTTATCCAGAAAAATTTTTCCTGAAGTAGGCTTAACCAACCCTACGATCATATAAAACGATGTGGTTTTTCCAGCTCCGTTCGGACCCAGCAATCCCACAATTTCTCCCTGTTGAACCTGTACAGAAACGCCTTTTACAACTTTTTTAGGACCGTATTCTTTGATTAAGTTTTCTCCTCGTAAAATCATAGGGCAAATATATCAAAAATGCCAACAAGTTTATATATCCCCTGACATTGTTTATATTGAGTTTAACGATTCTCAGGCTAAGTGTTAAAATTCAGGCTTTAAACAATTTTTACGGATAAAAAACTTTTCGCCTTCTGTTTCTTTTTACCATCAGTTTTCCCGGTTAGAAAATGCTGACACTCCTATTCTTATTCCTTTAAACGCAGTGTCAGATGTTCATATAATGCATTGTAACAATTTATCTTTTCATCCGACCCATTGAAAAAGAAATTTTTAATACAAACACTAAAAAATGGAAAATTACGGTTATACAAAAACGGAAAATCCCCAAAATACTCAGAACCAGCAAAGCAATATGCCTTATCGCTCAGAAAAGAGACTTCCTGCTGCATTACTGGGAATTCTTGTAGGCTGGCTGGCTTTAAATAAATTTTATCTGGGCTACACCAAAGAAGGGGTTATTCAGGTTATTCTTAATATTGTTACATTAGGAGCTGCATCTATTATCCCTTTTATTGAGGGTATTTTGTATCTGTTTATGAGTGATAAACAATTTGATGACACTTATGTATATGGAAAAAAAGGCTGGTTATAATAGTAAAGAACAATAGATGATATCATAAAAAAACACCTCAGATTGAGGTGTTTTTTATAACTAATATATGCTTATTTATGTAAAATCATAGCTGCTTCTTTAGCAAAATAAGTGAAGATCATATCTGCTCCTGCTCTTTTAAAACACGTAAGATTTTCGATGATCGTTTTATCATTATCCAGCCATCCGTTCTGAACGGCAGCTTTTACCATAGCATACTCTCCGCTTACATTATAAACAGCAATCGGAAGATCAATCGCTTCACGCACCTTGGATACGATATCCAGGTATGGAAGTCCGGGTTTGATCATGATCACATCAGCACCTTCTTCAATATCTTTATATACTTCGTTCAGGGCTTCACGGGAATTGTGGAAATCCATCTGGTATGTTTTTTTATCTTTTGGAATTTCCATATCATCTTTTGGAGCACTATCTAAAGCACTTCTGAAAGGCCCGTAGAAAGAACTTGCATATTTTGCGGCATAGCTCACAATCCCTACATCTGTAAATCCGCTTTGCTCCAATGCTTCACGAATTACCAGTACCCTGCCGTCCATCATATCACTTGGTGCCACTAAATCTGCTCCTGCTTCAGCATGGGATACAGACATTCTGGCCAGTGCATCATTTGTAGCATCATTTAGAATCTTACCATTTTCAATAATTCCGTCGTGCCCATAGATTGAATACGGATCTAATGCTACATCCGGCATAACAATCATCCCCGGTACAGCATCCTTTATCGCTTTGATTGTATTTTGCATCAATCCGTCTTTGTTCCACGCTTCTTTTCCTGTATTGTCTTTCAGATGATCAGATACTTTCATATACAGATTGACCGCTTTTACACCTAAAGAAAATAATTCCTTACATTCCTTCACGGTTAAATCTATACTCCGCCTAAAAATTCCCGGCATCGACGGGATCGCCTCCTGCTTATTTTCGCCCTCCATTACGAAGATCGGCATTACAAAATCATCAGTTGTAAGCACATTTTCTCTTACCAAACTTCTGATAGATTCATTAACTCTAAGTCTTCTATTTCTTGAATGTATCATTTTGGAATACTTTTTGAATAAGTTTTTACAAATTTAGTATAAGTTCTACAAAAAAACTATTGTATAAAATTGTAGAATTTATTATATTTGTTATATATATCCGAGAAATTATAAATTTGATGAAAAAACTTTTACTTTTATTTCTATTTGTAGGCACTTTTGTTGGATTTTCCAACAATTTACAAGCTCAGCTAAAAGAGCCCACCTCTATGTCGCAGAAGTCTGACGACGGAGTGATGATTGCCTATCCAAATCCTGCAAGGGATTTCCTTATCGTAAAGGCAAAAGATTCTTCCTTAAGAATCAAAAGTGTGACATTCTATTCTATTTTGGGTATGCAGGTTGCGAATTACAGTGTCAATATGAACTCCGGAGAAATCAATATCGAAAAGCTGAAACCGGGCAAATATCTGATTCGCTATATCTTAAGTGATAATACGCAAAAAGTTACTCAAATCGTAAAGCAATAAATTAGAATCCTGATAATGATCAGGATTTTTTCTTTTACATTAATTCTTTTTAATATTTCCGTAACTTTAAGAACTTTTTTATACTAATTGTAAAAAAACAATTTAATGCTTAAAGCTGAACATATTAAAAAGACCTATAATGCCGGTAAAAAAGTAGCATTGGATGATTTCAGCATCCATGTTCCAAAAGGCAGTATTTATGGGCTTTTAGGACCTAACGGAGCGGGAAAAACATCTTTCATCCGAATCATTAACCAAATTACTCAGGCAGACTCAGGAGATATCTTTATCAATGGAGAAAAGCTTAATCCCAATCATATTAAAGATATTGGATATATGCCCGAAGAAAGAGGCTTATATAAAAATATGACTGTAGGTGATCAGATCCTTTATTTTGCAGAACTTAAAGGAATGAAAAAAAATGATGCGCTGAACGAAGCAAAGAAATGGTTTGAAAAACTTCATATTGATCAATGGTGGAAAAAAAAGCTTTCTGAGCTTTCAAAAGGGATGGCACAAAAGATTCAGTTTGTAGTAACAGTATTACACAGGCCTCATCTTTTAATTCTGGATGAGCCCTTTTCCGGATTTGATCCAGTAAATGCCAATTTAATAAAAGATCAGATCATTGAGCTTAAAAATAACGGGACTACCATTATTCTTTCTACCCACAGAATGGAAAGTGTTGAAGAAATGTGCAACTATGTAGCCCTGATAAACAATTCCAAAAAAATAATTGACGGAAGAGTTTTTGAGGTAAGGGAAAAATTCAAAAAAAATATTTTCGGAATTACACTCTCTGAGATTAATCCTGAGCAGCTTGAAGGCTTTAAGAACAAATATGAAATTTTCAATTTTACCAACGAAAATAATCTGGTGTCTTTTGACCTTAAAAATGAAGCTGATCAAAATAATATTTTGCTCGATCTTGTACATGTAGGTAAGGTAAGATCATTTGACGAAAGAATTCCTAGTATGAACGAAGTGTTTATTAATGCTGTAAGCAACCATTCTTAACTTATGAATAATATTTTTTTAATTACAAAAAGGGAATTTCTTACACAGGTTAAGAAAAAATCTTTCATCATATTAACATTGCTTGCTCCGATCCTGATTATTGCTTTTGGAGCTGTCATAGGATTAATGTTTAAGGCTAATGAATCTCACAGCATCATAGAAGTTGTTGATAAAAGCGGACTATTTAAAGATCAGCTCCAGTCTGATGATAAACTGAATTATGAAATTGTTTCTGCTGCGGATGAAAAGGCAAAGATTAATAATTTAAAGGGAAATGAATCTATTGACGGAATTCTTATACTTCCCGAATTAAAAGGACAAAATTTTGATGACCTGGAAACCGGAACACGACTGGTCGTTAACAGTAAAATAGGTCTTGATACCAAACAAAAAATTGTTTCCGATATTTCCAATGTTATTAAAAAGGAAAAAATCAAACAATTAGGAATTCAGGAAGCTCAATTGAATGATCTGGATAAAAGTTTCAGTCTGAAAACCATTAATGTTGCCGATAACAATAAAGAAGATTCCGACCTTGCTTTTGGCGTAAAAACAGGACTTAGCATGATCCTGATGTACGTTACCTTTATGTTTATCATCATCTACGGGGTAAGAGTTATGCGAAGCGTTTTGGAAGAGAAAAACAATCGTGTGGTGGAAATCATTATCTCTTCGGTAAAACCTTTTGAACTGATGATGGGAAAAATTCTCGGAGTAACACTGGTAGCCCTGACTCAGTTTGTAATCTGGATTACCATGTCTGTCATCGGAGCTGTAGTATTAAACACCGGGTTTTCTTCTATTCAGACTAAGATTCCCGGCGGAAATGAGCAGGTAATGAATAAACTGGATATCACACAACTCGCAACTCAGATATCACACAGCTTGTTGGAGATGAATTTTCCGTTGATTATTTTTGTATTCATTATTTTCTTCCTTTTAGGATATATTTTCTACAGTTCTATTTATGCCGCTATCGGTTCTGCAGTAGATAACGAAACGGAAACTCAGCAGTTTACCTTATTTGCTGTTTTACCGCTGATGTTGGGAATGTACGGAAGCTTTTCATTAATGAATAATCCTGACGGGCCATTGGGCTTCTGGCTATCTATTATTCCCTTTACTTCACCGGTGGCAATGATTGCCAGAATACCATTTGGAGTTCCTGCGTGGCAGATAGCGCTATCTATTGCATTATTGCTGGGAACCACCATTTTTATGATCTTTGTAGCGGGAAAAATCTACCGTGTAGGTATTTTAATGTATGGGAATAAAGCGACATTAAAGGAGCTTTGGAAATGGGTTAAAGGTTAAAAGAAAAGTTGATAAAACTTTATATTAATAGAATAAAAAAATCCCGGAAATTAATTTCCGGGATTTTTTTATTCTGATCAATAACTTTTATTTGAATATATAGCTTAAGGTCAATGCTAATACCTGTTCAGATTTTTTCTTATCAGTACCTCCTTTTTCTTTTGCAAGACCAGGATAGGTATCTGAAAGTCCGATATCATATTTAACAGCTACTTCCAGCTGTCTCTTATAGCTATACCCTACTCCTAATCCTATTCCCCAATTAAAGCTCTTTGCTTTTCCATTGACAGAAGGATTTGCAGGATCCACAACATCCGGATCGTAATAAGGTCTCGACAAAGGAGCATTCTTAACATTCTGATTTAATAAGAAGTTGAATCTCGGCCCTGCCAATCCAAAGAATTCTGAAGCAGCTTCAGAGAAATATCCTTTAAAATAAAGCGGGACACTCAAATAGTTATTAGCATATACAGCATCATAACCATCTCTTCCTTTGGCATCCTTATCCTTTCCTGTTTCCCCTGCACCGTAGTATGATACTTCCGGCTGGATGAAGAACTGGTTAGCCTTTCCTACCGGAATTAAAGCTAAAACTCCACCTTGACCCGTGTATCTAGGGCCCGAGGGGTTGTGGGCATTTGCTACTCGGGAGTAGTTTACACCTCCTGTAAGACCAAATCTTGTATTTTTCCATTGAACCTGTCCAAAGGATAAAGCAGAAAGAGTCAAAGCTGAGGCTAATAAAAGTTTTTTCATATGTTTGGTTTTATAAAGATTATCCTAAGATTTTAGCAACAGTAGCACCGATATCAGCAGGAGAGTCAACTACGTTGATACCATTCTCTCTCATGATTTCCATCTTTGCCTGTGCTG
Source organism: Chryseobacterium sp. (assembly GCF_019236175.1). GTDB lineage: Bacteria > Bacteroidota > Bacteroidia > Flavobacteriales > Weeksellaceae > Chryseobacterium. The sequence goes on along the minus strand of NZ_JAFAJM010000024.1, from coordinate 157,269 downwards.
TATCTTCTGCTCCGCCTACAATAGCACCTGCGTGTCCCATTGTTCTTCCTTTTGGAGCTGTTTGTCCTGCGATAAATCCTACAACCGGTTTAGTAGATCCGCTTGCTTTGTACCATCTTGCTGCTTCAGCTTCCAGTCCACCACCGATTTCACCAATCATTACTACTGCTTCTGTTTCAGGATCGTTGATGAATAATTCTAAAGCTTCTCTTGTAGTAGTTCCGATGATTGGGTCACCACCGATACCGATAGCTGTAGAAATTCCGTATCCTGCTCTTACTACCTGGTCTGCTGCTTCATAAGTAAGGGTACCTGATTTTGAAACGATACCTACTTTACCTTTTTTGAAAACGAAACCTGGCATAATACCAATTTTAGCTTCTTCAGAAGTAATGATTCCAGGGCAGTTTGGTCCGATTAATCTGCAGTCTCTGTCAGCGATATAAGCTTTTACTTTTACCATATCAGCTACAGGAATACCTTCTGTAATACATACAATTACTTTGATTCCTGCTTCAGCAGCTTCCATGATAGCGTCTGCTGCAAATGCCGGTGGTACGAAGATGATACTTACATTTGCACCTGCTTTTTCAACAGCATCAGCTACTGTATTAAATACCGGCTTTCCTAAGTGCTCGCTACCTCCTTTTCCCGGAGTCACCCCACCTACTACGTTGGTTCCGTATTCAATCATCTGACCTGCATGGAAAGTACCTTCGTTTCCAGTAAATCCTTGTACAATTACTTTAGAATCTTTGTTTACTAAAATTGACATTTTATTGTTGTTTTAATTTATTTATTATTTTTTTTTAATTCTTCAAATTTTTCAAGAATACTTAACATACTGCTATCATATTCTGAAGTATGTGCAAAACCGCCTCCTTTATCTGTATTTTCCAGAAGCTTTATCATTTCAGGCTCATCACTAAAAAAGTCTTTAAGTTTCTTTTTAGGTATTCCTGTAAAATAGATAAATCCGAATCCTTTCTTGGTCTTTTTATTATACAAAAAATCATTTGCATTTTCTCCTCCCATTGTCGAGCTATATGTGCGATACCATTCTAAGTTTTCGCCATCATATAATTTTTCCATGAGAAGTTTCTGATCGCTGGATTTGTTGATAAAAGTTCTTTTTTTACCATTAAAGTCGGTTAAAAAAAGTTCTTTAATTTCCGGAGCCTCAATTTTTGTTTTTTTACCGTCTTCGCCTATCACCGTTACTTTGGTATTAAAGCTGGTAACATATAAAAGATTAGGATCAAATGCATTTGTTGACACCTTTATTTTTACATTCAGGGTATCATTTTCTTTTGTAATAATTTTAGCATCCAGTGTTTTCTGTCCAAAAGACATAGAAAAAACCGTCATAAAAATCAATAGTAAATATTTTTTCATTTTTAGTTCAATAATGCCTAAAATTAAGATTTTTAATTTAACTGATGCCTATTACAAATTTTTGATGCTCACAAATTTACTTAAATTTCTTTGATTTCAGATAAAACCTTTAGAATTGTTTATTTGAGATTTCTCAGTTTTACTTCTTTTTTCAGATAAGTTCTGAACTCTTCGGCCAAAAGTCCAAAGTATGTTCCTTTTTCAAGGTCTCTGTTGACTCCGGCCTTTGCAAGAAGCACAGTTCCTTTAGCTATTCTGATACCTGATGCGATACCGGCCTGCCCCCAAATTGTCACCTCATCTTCAATAATACAGCATCCTGCAATTCCCACCTGTGATGCGATAAGGCATTTTTTTCCTATTACCGTATCGTGTCCTATCTGGATCTGATTATCAAGTACAGATCCTTCACCAATGACGGTAGAATCTGTAACTCCTCTGTCGATTGTACAGTTGTTGCCAATTTCTACATTGTTTTCAATGACAACATTTCCAACGGAAATTAAGCGGTCAAAGTTGCCGTCCAGTTTTCTGTAATAGAATGCATCACCTCCAAGTACTGTTCCTGACTGAATAATAACATGGTCTCCAATCTCAGTTCTGTCTCCAATAACCACATTGGGAAAGATAAGACAGTTCTTTCCGATTTTCACATTATTTCCGATAACTGCGGAAGGATGAATTTTAGTCCCTTCTCCTATTTCAGCATCATGAAGTTCTTCTGTAAAGTTGTAAATTCTGGTAAAATGAGTATTGATCTTATTAAAATCCCTGAAGGGATCGTCCGAAACAAGAAGTGCTTTTCCCTCCGGACATTCCACTTCTTTATCAATTAAAATAATGGTAGCGGCAGAATTTAATGCTTTGTCGTAATATTTAGGATGATTGACAAAAACAATTTCACCTGGTTTTACCATATGAATTTCGTTGGACCCCAATACTTCGAAGTCTTCCGGGCCAATAAATTTTGAGCCTATTAAATCAGCAATCGTTTTAAGCTTTTGCGGAGAATGGAATCTCATAACAATATAGATTTTCTTATAAAACAAAATTCGGAATGCTAGTGCAAACCGAATTGATGTAAATTTTATTTATTCTTTTACTCTTTCTAAGTAGCTACCGTCTTCAGTACTTACTTTAATTCTGTCTCCCGGTTCAATAAATAACGGAACCATAACTCTTGCTCCTGTTTCAACGATTGCGTTTTTAAGAGCATTGGTTGCTGTGTTTCCTTTTACTCCCGGATCAGCTTCGATAACATCCAGAAATACAGACTGTGGAAGTTCAGCAGAAAGAGGCGTTTCATCTGCTTCTTTCAAAATGATGGTTACTTCTTCACCAGCCTTCATAAACTGAGAGTTTTCAATCATTTCTTTATTGATATATAATTGAGAGAAGTCATCATTATTCATGAAGTGGAATCCGTTCTCATCATCATAAAGATATTGGAATTTTCTGGTGATTACCTTTACTTCTTCAATTTTGTGTCCTGCAGAGAAAGTATTATCAATTACTTTACCGTTAGTCACCGATTTTAATTTTGTTCTTACGAAAGCGGGTCCTTTTCCTGGTTTTACGTGAAGAAACTCGATTACTTTATAAATATCATTGCTGTACTCAATACAAAGCCCTTTTCTGATATCGTTACTTGTTGCCATTAATTTTATATATTATCTTTTTTACTTACTCTTTTATCGGACTTCCGGTCAATAGGTGATTCCACTATTCCGTTTTTCATCCTACTGCAATTTTCTTCTGTTAATTGCTGTCTTTGCTTGTTCCGTATCCTTTTACAATACCTCTTGGTGAGTTTTGGATAAATTGTAGAATTTCATCTCTTTCAGCGGTAGGAAGCATTTCTTTTTCAATATATGCCAACGCCTGGGAAACGTTCATTTTCATTTGGAAAATAGCTCTGTAAATCTTTTGAATTTCAAAGATCTTCTCATTAGAGAAGCCTCTTCTTCTTAACCCAACAGAGTTGATTCCCGCATAAGAGATCGGGTCTCTTGCTACTTTTACGTAAGGGGGAATATCTTTTCTGATCAGAGATCCTCCGGAGATCATGGTATGTTTTCCGATTTTACCAAACTGCTGAACCGCGGATAATCCTCCCATAACGGTAAAATCACCGATTTCCACATGTCCTGCAATACCGCAACCATTTGCAATAATCACATTATCTCCTATGATACAGTCATGAGCAACGTGTGAAGTAGCCATGATCAGGCAGTTACTGCCTATTTTTGTATATCCTAGTGCCTTGGTCCCTCTATTTACTGTTACACATTCTCTTAAAGTGGTGTTATCCCCGATAATGGTTTGTGTATCCTCTCCATCGAACTTCAAGTCCTGAGGGATTGCAGAAATCACAGTACCCGGAAATATTTTACAGTCTTTTCCGATTCTTGCTCCTTCCATGATGGTAACGTTTGGCCCAATCCATGTTCCTTCTCCAATTTCTACGTCCCCTGCAATTGTAGTAAAAGGTTCTACAATTACGTTTTTGCTGATTTTTGCGCGTTTATCTACGGCTGCTAATTGATGAATCATTTAATCAACTTTATTTTTTGCAACTTGAGCCATAAGCTCTGCTTCTACTGCCACTGTATCTCCTACATATCCGTACCCCTGCATATGAACAATACCTCTTCTTATAGGCTCTATTAATTCAATTTTAAAGATCAGGGTATCTCCCGGAATTACTTTTCTTTTGAATTTCACTTTATCAATTTTAATGAAATAAGTAGAATAGTTTTCAGGATCCGGAACGCTCGCCAATACAAGAATACCTCCTGTCTGAGCTAATGCTTCCACCTGAAGTACACCAGGCATTACAGGCTCTTTAGGGAAATGTCCCACAAAGAAAGGCTCGTTCATAGTAACATTTTTCAATCCCACCACGTGAGAATCTGAAAGCTCAAGAACTTTATCTATCAATAAGAACGGTGGTCTGTGAGGCATAAGCTTCATGATTCCGTTGATATCAAATACAGGTTCTTTCGTCAGGTCAAAATCCGGAACGTTTTTCTTTTTCTGTAATTTCCACTGACGGTTGAGTTTTTTTGCAAACTGGGTATTTACATAGTGTCCCGGTTTATTAGCAATAACTTTCCCTTTTATTTTCACCCCTGCTAAAGCCAGATCACCTATTACATCCAGTAATTTATGTCTTGCAGCTTCGTTAGGATAGTTTAAGTTCAGATTATCTAAGATTCCATTGGGTCTGATAGAAACATTATCTTTACCAAAGGCCTTTTTAAGTTTTTCTGTTGTTTCCGGTGTAAGATCTTTATCTACATAAACAATGGCGTTTGAGATATCTCCACCTTTGATCAGTCCGTGATCTAAAAGCATTTCCAATTCATGCAGGAAACTGAATGTTCTTGCTGAAGAAATTTCGTCTTTAAACTCGGAAATATTTTTAAGGGTAGCATTTTGGGTTCCTAATACTTTTGTTCCAAAATCTACCATGGTAGTTACTTCGTATGTGTCTGAAGGAATGATTGTGATTTCCGAACCTGTAGCCGGATCACTATACGTAAGAACTTCTTTTACAACCAGATATTCTCTGGCCACATTTTGATCCACCACTCCTACACTTTCAATGGCTTCAACAAAGTATTTTGAAGATCCGTCTAAGATCGGAGGTTCGGAAGCATCCATTTCTAACACTGCGTTATCGATATCACAACCTACTAAAGCTGCTAAAAGATGTTCGCAAGTCGTAATTTTTACTCCTAATTTTTCTAATGTTGTTCCTCTTTCTGTGGCAACAACATAATTTACATCTGCTTCTACCTGAGGATGCCCCTCCAAGTCTGTTCTTACAAATACAAAACCTGTATTTTCTTTAGCAGGTTTAATGGTAAGTTTTACTTCTTTACCCGTGTGAAGACCAATTCCAGAAAGAGTTACCTCTTGCTGAAGTGTTTTTTGCATATCACTCATTAGTATTATCTTTTGAGGTATTCTCAAGATTATTTATTCTGCCTACGATTTCAGTAAAATTCCTGAAATGAACATAATTTCTCAAATAGTCATTGTAACTGATTGCTGGTGAACCATACAATGTTTCTTTATCATTAACGCTTGAATTCACGCCGCTCTGAGCCTGAATTTTCACCTGATTTCCGATTTTGATGTGTCCTACGATTCCTACCTGACCTCCAATCTGATTCCAGTCACCAATAGTTGTAGAACCTGCGATACCGGCCTGTGCTGCAATGACATTATTCTGACCAATCTTCACATTGTGTGCAATCTGGATCAGGTTATCAATTTTCGTTCCTTTTCCGATAATCGTAGACCCTATCGTCGCCCTGTCAATACTACAGTTTGATCCTATTTCTACATCATCTTCAATAATTACATTTCCAAGTTGTGGAATTTTTTTAAACCCTTCTGCAGTCGGCTGGAAACCAAACCCGTCTCCTCCTACTACAGTATTGGAATGAATCACACAATTATCTCCAATGATACAATAGTCATAAATTCTGGCACCACTGTCTATTTTACAATTTTTACCAATTTTCACGCCTTTTCCAATGTAAACATGCGGATAGATTTGTGATCCCTCTCCTATTTTAGCTTTCTCCGATACATAAGTAAATGCACCGATATAAGCTTTATCTCCTATCACAGCAGTATCGTGGATAGAAGAACCGTCTTCAACACCTTCTTTTCTTCCTCTCATTTCCTGATATAAATTCATCAGGACTTGAAAAGAAAGATAGGCATCTTTTACTACAATGATGGTAGGGATGTAATTATCTTTAACTAAAAGTTTCTCAGAAACGATGATAACAGAACATTTTGAGGTATCTAAAAAATGAGAAAATCGATCTTGTGCTATAAAAGAAAGATGTCCTGACTCCCCATTTTCAATTGGTGAAACCCCTGTAATAAGCGCATTTTCGTCACCTATTATTTTTCCGTCAATAAAACTTGCAATTTGCGAAGCTGTAAATTCCATATTCTGCAAAGATAAGAAATTCTATAATTTGCAAACATGTTTTAGTTTCGGATCGTAAATTTTAATATTCCTTTAAGAATCTAATTGTGAAATATCTCTTGGAAACATGAGAATATGTCTTGTGGTCTTATTCACCATCAACCCCGATAAAAGCTGATCTTCTGACTCATGAAGCCTTGTTTTTTTCCCATTTTTCTGAAGCAGATAAATCGGTTGTTTTTCTGTGTTATATGGAACGAGTTTTCTTTTAATTTCATGCACCAACTGCTCTCCGTTATCTATTTCGAAAAATTCATTGGTATTCTTTATTTTTTCCTGAATGGTTTTAGGTTCAAATGGATGAGAGGAGATGATGGTCTTCGGCAGATTTCTCTGAATCACACATTTACACCAATATGACAAAATAAAATCATCAGAATTCTGCCATTCTTTCATCGCCTGAATCACGTCATTATCATCAAGTTTTGTAAATCTTTCTATATCTTCGTCAGTAGCCGTACTCTTTCCGCGGTATAAAAAATACTTCAGATTATCGGTTGCCGGAAGCTCAAAACCCTGAGATACCAGATATTTTGCTCTTTCAAGAATTTTAACCAAAAGAAATTCAGCCAAAGCAGAGGTCTTATGGTAATATACCTGCCAGTACATAAACATACGGGCGGTCAAAAAGTTTTCAATAGAATAAATTCCTTTCGCATCAATCACAAGCTCTCCTTCTTCACAAACGTTCATCATGGAAATGATTCGCTGGGTATTGATATTTCCCTCTGACACTCCTGTAAAAAAGCTGTCTCTTTTCAGATAGTCGAGGCGGTCAACATCCAGTTGGGATGAAATCAGCTGATTGAAAAACTTTCTGTGATATTTTCCCTGAAACATTTCAATGGCCATGGAAAGCTGCCCGTCAAATTCATCATTCAGCTCGTTCATTAACAACAAAGAAAGATTTTCATGATGCCAGTCATCCATCAGCATGCTTTCTAATGCATGCGAAAACGGCCCGTGTCCGATATCATGCATTAAAATCGCCAGCATAGCTCCTTTTTCCTCTTCTTCTGAAATCTTAACTCCTTTTTGTTTCAGGGTTTCCAATGCTGTAAACATCAGATGCATCGCTCCTAAAGCATGGTGGAATCTGGTATGTGTTGCTCCGGGAAAAATCAGATGTAAAAGTCCTGTCTGCCCGATCCTTCTTAATCTCTGAAAATAAGGATGTTCAATGATATCAAATAAAATTTCGTGTGGTATTTTGATAAATCCGTGAACGGGATCGTTGATGATTTTTAGCTTATTCTGCATTGAAACGTCAATATTAGTAAACAAAGTTAGGGATTTTAAATTGTAAGTCTGATTAATTTCCCCTTAAAGATCTTACTTAAAGCCAACCTGCTATTGCAGTGGTAATCCGAAAGGTTTATCTTTGAAAGAAAACACAGTAATCTTCATGGGAAAATGCTTATCTTTCTTTATCTTCTTTTTAAGTTTGCATTTCCCGGGTCAGATTTTATCTGAAAATCAGAAATTGGAGTCTCTGTGCAGGGTTTGGGGATTTTTGAAATATTACCATCCTCAGGTAGCTCAGGGAACAATGAACTGGGATCAGCAGCTTTTTCAGAAGATCAATGATCTTGAAAAAGTGAATACCCGCTCAGAATTAAATATTTTATACGCTGACTGGATTGAAAGTCTTGGAAAAATCAACGAATGTAAGTCCTGCTCAAAAGAAGGTGACCAAGTCTATTTTTTAAAAAACTTTGACCTGAGCTGGATGAATGACACCGGTATATTTACAGAAAGTCTAACCCAGGAACTTCATAAAATTCAAAATAACAGGAATACCGGAAGGCATTATTACCTGGGAAAAAGCGGAAGAAAAGTTTATTTTAAAAATGAAAATTCTTATGGTTCTTCATTCACGTCCCGATCAGTCAGTTTATTTGAATTATTCAGATACTGGAATTATGTAGAATATTTTTTTCCGTATAAATATGAAACGGATCAGAATTGGAATGATGTTTTATCAGAAATGATTCCAAAATTCCTTGCGGTCAGTAATGATGAAAATTACCAGCTGACTTTAGCTGAGCTGGTTGCCAAAACGGATGACTCTCATGCTTTTTTATATTCAAATCTGATCAGTCTTAATCAATACGGGAATAAAAAAATTCCGGTGGAATATGTTTATGCAGAAGGAAAACTGGTTATTACAAAAGTGAACAAAAATCGTTTCAATGAGGAGGTTCCTTTATCCATCGGAGATGTCATCTATGATATTAATGGCAAAACCATTCCGCAGATGGTCAATAATTTCAGTAAATATGTCCCGGCATCCAATTCCTGGGGAAAGATAAAGAAGGTGAAAAATCTTTTTCTTTTCAGCAATAACGATTCGGTTTCCGTAAAGGTGGAAAGGAACGGGCAAAATCTTTCTTTTACTTCCAAAACCTATTTTGTAAAAGATATTCTTCGTGAAGCTTCCCTTCCTGTATCCAAATGGAAATTTCTGGATACTAAAAAAAAGATCGGTTACGTTAATATGGGGATCATTGAAAAGGAAGATCTTGATGAGATGTATAAAAATCTACAGTCTACGGAATCCATTATTTTTGATCTCAGGAACTATCCGAAACAAACTATAATGCCTCTGAGTAATTTTATACTTCCAAAAACGACCGCTTACTATCAATTCAATTTTCCGGATACCTCTTATCCCGGAAAGTTTTATAGCAGGACAAATTATATCGGAAGAAAAAACAAAGATTATTATAAAGGAAATATAATAGTTCTGGTTGATGAAAATACCCAAAGCCAGGCAGAAACAACCACAATGATGTTTAAACAGCATCCGAAAGCAAAAGTCATCGGAAGTAATACTTCGGGGGCCAACGGAGATATTATTCTGTTTAAGATTGCCAATATTGAAACCTGTTTTACCGGGCTTGGCGCTTATTATCCCGACGGCCGGGAAACGCAGCGAATCGGTATCATTCCCGACATTATGGTAAAGCCTACCGTGGAGGGTATTAAAAATGACCGCGATGAGGTACTGGAAAGAGCTTTGCTTTATATAAAGACCCATGAATAAATAAAGCAGGAGCATAGAAAATGGCCTCCCATTTTCATTTAACTAATATTTAACTTTTAATCTTTCGATTTTGTGAGATTTTAAAAGGATTTGGTCAAAATTTTGATACAATAATCATGTAAAAAATAAATTATGTCAGAAAAGATATTATGGATCGATGATGAAATAGATTTACTTAAACCTCATATCGTATTTTTAGAAAAAAAGGGCTACCAGGTAACCCCGGTTAATAATGTGAATGAGGCGTTGGAACTTATGGATTCAGAGAAATTCGCATTAACATTAATTGATGAAAATATGCCCGGAATTTCCGGATTGGAAGCAATTCCTATGATTAAGGAAAAAGACAATTCCCTGAAAATAGTAATGGTAACTAAAAGTGAGGAAGAGCATATTATGGAAGAGGCTATCGGTTCCCAGATTGCCGATTACATCCTGAAACCTGTGAATCCTAATCAGATTTTGCTTTCATTAAAGAAAAATCTTCAACAGGATAATCTTGTTGAGCAAAAAACGATTTTACAATACCAGCAGGAATTCAGAAACCTCTCTATGGAGCTTTCTTACCTGAAGACTTATCAGGAGTGGGCAGAATATTATAAGAAAATTCTAAGCTGGGAAATTAAGTTTGATAAAGTAGCGGATAATGAATTTGCAGATCTGCTGCAATCCCAAAAAGAAGAAGCTAATATTCAGTTTGCCAAATTTATTGAGAAAAATTATGAGAACTGGCTTACAGATTCCGATAAACCAATGATGAGCCATACTCTTTTCAAAGAGAAGGTAAAACCGGAAGTAGAAAAAGAAAAAGTACTTCTTCTGATGATCGATAATCTTCGCTATGATCAATGGAAAGTGGTAGAACCTTTGTTTACAAAATACTACAATAAAATTTCTGAAGATTATTATTACAGTATTCTTCCGACAGCTACCCAATATGCAAGGAATTCTTTTTTTGCGGGTCTGATGCCTTCCGAAATTGAAAAACGTTTTCCCAACAAATGGTTTAATGATAATGAAGAAGGAAATAAAAATGAATTTGAGCGGGACTTCCTGGAAGATCAGATGAAAAGAATCGGAATAGGATCCAAATCTATGAAATACCTGAAAGTATTAAATGCTGATTTTGAAAGAAAGATTTATGATGACTTCAATCAGCATAAAAACAATGACCTTCTGGTTATTGTATATAATTTCATTGATATTCTGTCACATGCTAAAACAGACAATCATATTGTAGATCAGCTCATCCGTGATGATAAAACCTTCCGTTCTTTAACATTTAACTGGTTTGAAAATTCTTCTTTGATGAAAATTATCAAAGCGGCTGCAGAAAACGGTTATAAACTTGTGATCACTACCGATCACGGAACCGTATACGTAAAAAAACCGAGTAAAGTGGTGGGAGACAGAGAAACATCAACCAATATTCGTTATAAAACGGGGAAAAGTTTAACGTATGATGACGGCGATGTCTGGGCCATCACCAACCCTGAGAAACTATTTCTTCCTAAAGGAAATTTAAGTTCAAAATATATTTTTGCCAAAAACAATATTTTTCTGGCTTATCCTAAGAATTACAATCACTTTGTAAATTATTATAAAGAGACTTATCAGCATGGTGGAATTTCACTGGAAGAGTGTATTATTCCGATCAGTATTTTAGAACCCAAGTAGTTTTTTTCATAGTTTATTTAATTTTGGGTTTAAAGCGGAAAAAATCATCTGATTTTTTCCGCTTCTTTTTTTCCGGACTTATTAAATTCCTGCAACAACTTGTTTAATTTCCTTCATATAAACATTTCTATTTAAATTTTAAACTCAAATATTTAAATTTAAGTAAAACAGAACTTAATTAACACACATCTATTGATTTATTAATCAACAGTTTGTAGATTTACAACCCATAAAAGATATAATTATGAAAAAAAACATTTTCGGCATCGCGGTACTTACTGCACTGGCACTTACTTCATGTAAGCAGGAAAAGGCAACTCCCGGAGCCTCAACAACTGCTGATTCCTCTATTTCTCAGGAATCTGCAAAAGATTCAATAACAACAGCATCTTCAAATGATATTGTAAAAAGCACATTAAAAGATGCTACAGGAAAAAACCTTGAGGTCACTTTTGATAATACCAAAGATGTGGCGACATTCGTTTTTAACGGGGAAAATCTAGAATTAAAAGGTCAAAAACCGGCTTCGGGAATCTGGTATAAAAACGATCATTATGAGCTTCGCGGAAAAGGAGATGATGTTCAGCTTTCCAAAGACGGTAAAGTTGTTTTTAAATCGGTAACTCCAGCGACGGCTTCTGATGATATCGTAAAAAGTACATTAAAGGACAATACAGGAAAATCTCTGGAGGTAACTTTTGACAATACCAAAGATATGGCGACATTCGTTTTTAACGGGGAAAATCTAGAATTAAAAGGTCAAAAACCGGCTTCGGGAATCTGGTATAAAAACGATCATTATGAACTTCGCGGAAAAGGAGATGATGTTCAGCTTTCCAAAGACGGTAAGGTTGTTTTTAAAAATGTAAAATAGATCAATTCATTTACAAAACATATTACGTGTATAAGCGGAAAAAATCAGATGATTTTTTCCGCTTCTTTTTTTATAGTCTTCAAGAGTTTATATCTTCGTAAAAAATAAATCCATGTTCATTATTTCACTTACATACAAAGTTCCTCTTGATAAGGTAGAAGAATATATTCCTGAACATAATCATTTTCTTGAAAAATATTATAAATCCGGACATTTTATTGTATCCGGAAGGAAGGACCCCAGAACCGGAGGCATCATTATAGCGAATGCAAGCTCCAAAAATGAAGCAGAACAAATGATCACCGAAGACCCGTTTTATGTTCATCAGATTGCAGACTATATGATCACCGAATTTATTCCTTCAAAACATAACGATAATTTTAAATTATTTATAAAAGACGCATGAGATTAATTACATACAATGTCAACGGAATCAGAGCCGCATTTACAAAAGATTTTTTAGGATGGTTAACAACTGCTGATCCGGATATCATCTGTATTCAGGAAAGCAAAGCAGGAAACGACCAGATAGATATCGAAAGTCTCGAAAAATTAGGTTATCACAGTTATTGGCATTCAGCCGTAAGAAAAGGGTATAGCGGGGTCGGAATTGCCTCAAAAATCAAACCTAACCATGTAGAGTATGGTTGCGGCATTGAAAGTTACGATAATGAAGGCAGAATCATCCGTGCGGATTTTGATGGATTTTCAGCGATTTCCGTGTATGTGCCTTCCGCGTCCAACATTGAAAGACTGGATTTTAAAATGCAGTTCTGTCATGACTTTTTAGCCTATATTAAAAATCTGAAAAAAGAAATTCCCAACCTTATTATCTCCGGTGATTTCAACATCTGCCATGAAGCAATAGATATTCATGATCCTATACGTTTAAAAAATGTTTCCGGGTTTCTTCCTATGGAAAGAGAATGGATGACAAATTTTATCAACGAATGCGAACTGATTGACAGTTTCAGGTTATTCAACAATGACCCTGACCATTATACATGGTGGAGCTACCGACAAAATTCAAGGGCCAAAAATAAAGGCTGGAGGCTGGATTATAATTTCACTTCCTATAGTTTAAAAGATAAGCTTAGCAGAGCTGTAATATTAAAGGAAGCCGTGCACTCGGACCATTGTCCTGCTTTATTGGAACTGGATGTATAAATGAAAGTCTAACGGCACACACAAAAAGCCAGCTGAATCAGCTGGCTTTTTTAATTTAAATCATAAATTTAATCGACAATTTCATATTCGACCGGAATAGTACCATGGCTGATATCTCCAATCTCATCGAACGCTGCTTTAGACATGTCTAAAGATCTTGATGAATGGTAAGGTCCTCTGTCATTAATTCTCACTATTACTTCTTTACCATTTTTAAGGTTTGTTACCTTAACGTTTGTTCCAAAAGGAAGCGTTCTGTTTGCTGCAGTAAACTTTGAGTTATCAAAGATTTCTCCGCTAGCGGTTTTTCTACCGTTAAATTTATCGTGGTAGTACGATGCATAACTTGTTTTTTTCGCATCTAGGGCATTGCTCGTAAAAGAATAAACACCCAAGGTTGAAATCATCATTATGATTACGAGAATGAATCTTTTCATCATTTTGAACTTTTATTTGTTTGACGGAGCAAAAGTATCAGGAATCTCCTAAAGTCCATAGCTGAAATGTTAAATAACGTTAATAAAATCTAAAATATATGTTAACAACCTCTGTCATCCCTTATGGATAGGCATTTTAAAGCATACTGTTAAAAAATGTTAAAAAAAATGCTAAAATGTTAATATATTTAACTAATAACTGCATAATTATTAAAATTACATTTTTTAAATCACTGTATATCAGTATTTTACATTTTGATGAAATTCAAAAAAAATTAATTTAGAGTTCATACAAAATCATTTCTTCCATTTATTTGTTAAGATTTTCCATGCTCCTTATTCATTCCTAGGTGATACTAAAATCATTTCAAAACCCCGAGGAGAAAGCCGGATTCATCTCTTTTAATAATAAAAATATTTCTTACTAATCATATAGCTTCTTTAGAATGCTGCTTTTTTTAACTTATATAATGTAGGTTCCAATTTATTTTTTATCATCCTATTTCTGTTTACAGGATAAAAAACAAAAAAGAGGTGATATGTACTCATCATTTTTTAATGGGTAATTAAACATTGTTATGCCTTTTACACTTAGTCTTGCGAATTAAGATATATCCAGACAACAACAATCTTCAGCATACAATAAAAAACCGATGAAAATTAAATCATCGGTTATTATAAGTTATAATTAATTAAAAATTAATTGTTTGTTTTCGTATACTCTACAGTATAGTTGTATGTTCCTGCAGGATAAACTACAGACATACTAGGTGAACCGGTTACAAAAGAACCGTCAGCGGCATATGAATATACACTGTTTGAGTATACATTATTTGTTCCGGACTGATAAATTGTAATTCTATAAAGGCTTCCCGGACTTGCAATTGCAGCTTGATTTGAATATGCTGTAGGAGCTGTAGAAGTTCCGTTAGTTGTAAAGGTTCCTCTCTTAGCATATACCTGATTTCCGTTTACGGAAGTATTCGTAATAGTTTCAGCAGGAAGAATATTTACTTTACCTGCGTTAGGATTGCTTCCAAGCGGTTTCCAAACTCCCGGCTGTACAGCGCTTGCTGTGGCTCCGGTTGGGTTAGAAAAATAATAGAATCCAGGGGTTACAGCTGTTGCAGTTGAAGATCTCTGTCCTGCAGTTAAGGTAGTACCTGTAGCATTATTATAAACAATCATCCCATCAAACCAAGTAGGGAAAGTAGTACCGTCAGCCAAAGTAGTATCGAATTGAAAGTTAACCAAATCAACACTTGGAATAACGACTCCTTTACCTTGGTAAGGACCAGCACCTGATTCGGTACTAAAAGAACCACTAAGGTCGATTGCTACGTTTGAGTTATTAATCGTTGTAGATTGTACACCATTATTAACATTTACTTGAGCATTGACAAGAGAACCGAAAGCTGCAATAGCTAAAAGGCTAAATATGTTTTTCATCTTATTTTGATTTTTAAAGGGGGTTATTTTTGAGGAGATGACCAAACAGTTCCAGTCCAAACGAACTCAATTCCTCTATTTTGGTTAACAGTCAAGTTTCCTAAAGCAGGAGCACCCGCAAAAGTTAATCCAGACGCAGCAGTATTATTATTAATAATTTTAACAACACGGCCAATATCAGCTGCTGTATTCGTCAGAGTAGGCAATGTAATCTGTACACCGCTATTAAAAGTTGTTACAACAACGTTATCTGTTGGTAAAACGGAATATGTAGCAGCATTAACAGTCACTACATTTCCTCTGATCACTTCATACCTTTGAGGGGTTGAAGCACCTCCACCACCTACCGCTACCCAAACTGAGTTTGTAGCGTCATAGTAATAGAACCCAATAGTGTTTACATTTGTCGTTTTAGCGCTTGCCGTACCATCAATAGTTGTTACAAAGGCAAGTGCTCCGTTTTGAGCGGCAACATATACTGCGTCTTTAGCGATTAGCTGAGCTCTTGTTAAGCGAGGGACTAAAACGGCATCAGGTTTTGTAGCATCAGTAGGAGTTCCTACAACATCTAACGTTGCGGCAGGTGTGGTCGTGTTTATCCCCACGCGTCCTTGCTGAGCCTTGGAAAGTGCCGAAAGGCAAACGAGCATAGTTGCTGTTAATAAAAATTTTTTCATAAGTTTTTAAAGATTTTAATTACATTATTTTTCATCAATATTTCCAAAAAGGAATGATGCATCCCAACTTGTGATTATCATCCGAAGCTAATATAAACAAATATTTTTATATTATATTCATACTTTTAGCGTATTCTTAATCAATAACTCACTGAAAGTATATGAATTAAAAATATTACTAATGCCGCAAATTTAAGACATAATTTTCTAATTTTAGGTACTTTATGTCATAAAATTAAAAAATCTTAATATTTAAAAAATATAACCGAATGACAATCAACACAATACATAAATCAACAAAAATACATTTGTGTTAAATTTCATTAATATAAATGTGTTTTTTGTGAAATATCCGGATATGACTTCCTGATTAGCAATTCATTATACCAATTCACCGTACAGGTCAAATTCTTCTGCTGAAGTAATCTTGACTTCCGCGAATTCTCCAATAGAAATATAAGTATCCTCTGCAGAAACCAACACGGTGTTATCAACATCCGGAGAATCATATTCTGTTCTTCCTATAAAATAGTTTCCTTCTTTACGGTCAAAGACACATTTAAATGTTTTTCCGACTTTTTCCTGGTTTTTCTCCCAGGAAATTTGAGATTGCAATTCCATGATCTCTTCAACCCTTGCTTCTTTCACCTCCTGCGGAATATCATCCTCTAATACATAAGCCGTCGTATTCTCTTCATGGGAATAAGTAAAACAGCCTAATCTGTCAAATTTCTGTTCTCTTACCCAGTCTTTAAGTTCCTGGAATCTTTCTTCGGTTTCACCTGGATATCCAACAATCAGAGTCGTTCTGATCGCCATGTCAGGAACTTTTTCTCTGAATTTTGCTAAGAGGGCATCCGTTTTTTCATGGGTCGTACCTCTCTTCATTGATTTTAAAAGATCTGAATTGATATGCTGAAGAGGAATATCAATATAATTACAAACCTTAGGTTCCTCACGGATGATATCCAGCACATCTTCAGGGAATCCGCTTGGAAATGCATAATGAAGACGGATCCACTCTATTCCTTCTACTTTTACCAGCTCTTTTAAAAGATCGCCAAGTGCTCTTTTTTTATACAAATCCAATCCGTAGTAGGTAAGATCCTGTGCGATAAGAATTAATTCTTTAGTCCCTTTTTTCGCTAATTTCTGAGCTTCAGTTACCAGCTTTTCAATCGGGGTTGACATGTGTCCGCCTCTCATCAAAGGAATGGCACAGAACGAACACGGTCTGTCACAGCCTTCAGAAATTTTAAGGTATGCATAATGTTTAGGTGTAGTGGTCAGTCTTTCCCCCACCAATTCGTGCTTATAATCTGCTCCAAGATGTTTTAACAGAACAGGAAGATCTCTTGTTCCGAAATACTGGTCTACATCAGGAATTTCTCTTATCAAATCCGGTTTATATCTTTCGGAAAGACATCCTGTAACGAATACTTTTTCTACTTCACCTCTGTTTTTGGCTTCAACGTAATCAAGGATTGTATTAATAGATTCTTCTTTAGCATTATCAATAAATCCGCAAGTATTGATTACTACAATATCCCCGCGGTCTTCGTGAACCACTTCTTTGCCATTGGCCTTCAACTGGCTCATTAATACTTCAGAATCATATACATTCTTGGAACATCCAAGAGTGACTACATTGATTTTCTTCTTCCCTACAGATTTTGTACGCATCGTTTTGATTTTGAGTGTGCAAAGATACAAAATATTAAAAGAGTACGGATTAAAAAATAAAAACCACTTTAGAAAAGTGGTTTTCAATATTTTATTTAGAAGTTTTTTTCTTTAAAACCCGGGGCATTCTGGTCTTTATCGGAGAGAACAGCATCCTTTTCATCAATTTTCCAGTCTATATCGAGATCTGAATCATTAAATCTTACACTTCCTTCGGATTCTTTGTTGTAAAAATTATCGCATTTATAAGAAAAAACGGCATTAGTACTTAAAACAGAAAAGCCATGTCCAAACCCTCTGGGTACATACAACTGTAATTTATTTTCTGCAGTAAGTTCAATTCCGAACCATTTTCCAAAAGTGGGAGAATCTTCTCTAAGGTCTACCGCTACATCCCAAACACTTCCCTCAAGACATGATACCAGTTTTGCCTGTGCATGTTCACCTTTCTGAAGATGCAGTCCTCTTAATACACCGTATGAAGATTTGGAAATATTATCCTGCACAAAATGTCCGTTCATTCCAGTAAGTTCTTCAAATTTTTTTTCGTTAAACTTTTCGAAAAAATAACCTCTCTCATCTTCAAAAACGGTAGGTTCAATAATATAACAATCTTTAAGTGGGGTTTCTTTAATTTTCATAATGATTGGGATATTCTATATAATTTTATTTTAATATAATTAGTAAAGTTTTAAACAAAATCTTAGCATCATTTTTTAGGGATAAATGTTCCAGATACTTAAGATTCATTTTTATCTTATGCGGAAATAATACTTCATCATTATACTTCAACGGATTGGGCTGCATTTTTAAAAGGCTTTCTTCGTTTCGGTAGACAATACTTGCTTCACAGGTTAAACCTGGTTTTAGTTGTAATACTCTACGGTCATCTCCTTCAAGTCGATCATAATATCCTTCAATATCAGGTCTGGGACCTACAAAACTCATCTCTCCTTTTAGGATATTAAACAACTGAGGAAGCTCATCCAGTTTCAACGTTCTTAAAAGCCGGCCTATTTTTGAACAGGTTCTCTTTTTTCCATGAATGGTTTTAAACTTAAAAATAGTAAAAACTTTTCCATATTGCCCAATTCTTTTTTGAAAGAAAAATCCATTGGATGAAGTATCTACACTTGCAATAATAAATAAAATGATCAGTAAAGGCATCAGAAAAACAGCAAGAATTATCGCAAAGATAAAATCAAGAATAACTTTCCAATATTTATACTGATTCATTTATTCCAAGAATAGTTTTATGATCTGAAATAGGTATCAATCACCACCAATATTCTCTTTCTGTCTTCATCTGACAAATTGGAACCTGAAGGCAGACATAATCCGTCATCAAATAATTTTTCAGAGACATTTCCGCCATAATAAGGTGCCCCTTCAAAAACAGGTTGTAAATGCATAGGTTTCCAAAGCGGTCTGGACTCTATATTATCTTCTAAAAATGCCATACGTAGCCCTTCTCTGTTTTTTCCTGTAATTTCAGGATTTACAATAATGGCTGATAGCCAGTGATTAGAATAAAAATCACTGCTAGGTTCAGAGAATACAGTTACTCCTTCAATATCTTTGAAAGCCTTTACATAAAATTGATGCATTGTTCTTCGAGCTTCCACTCTGTCTTTGAGAACTTCCATTTGTCCCCTTCCAATACCTGCAACAATGTTACTCATTCTATAATTGAATCCAATGTGAGAATGCTGATAATGAGGAGCATTATCTCTTGCCTGAGTAGACAGGAACACGGCTTTATCTTTATCTTCCTTTGTATGACAAACTAAAGCACCTCCTCCTGAAGTTGTAATAATTTTATTACCATTAAAGCTCAATATTCCAAAACGGCCAAATGTTCCGCAAGCCTTTCCTTTATAAGCAGACCCCAATGCTTCAGCAGCATCTTCAATAAGCGGAATACCAAATTCTTCTGCTATGGCTGTAATTTCATCCATCTTAGCCGGCATTCCATATAAATGAACAATAATGATTGCTTTAGGTTTTTTGCCTTTCTGAATCCTGTCTTCAACGGCTTTTTTTAAAGCTTTCGGACACATATTCCATGTATCAGGTTCACTATCTATAAATACTGGTTCTGCTCCGCAATAAGCAATAGGATTGGCAGAGGCAGAAAATGTCATTGACTGGCAGATTACTTCATCCCCGTGTTGTACCCCACATTCAATAAGGGCAAGATGAAGTGCAGCAGTACCAGCAGAAAGGGCTGCTACTTTTACATTTTCACCTAAAAAACTTTCCAGATCTTCTTCAAATCCGTTAACATTTGGCCCCAAAGGTGCTACCCAATTCTCTTCAAAAGCTTCATTGATATATTTTAATTCGTTTCCTCCCATATGTGGAGAAGAAAGCCATATTTTACTACTCATGTCTTTTATTTAATAATATTTTGTTTAATAATTTTTCCCGGGTTTCCAACAACAACAGCGTAATCTGGAATATCTTCAATGATTACTGCTCCTGCTCCTATTATACACCACTTCCCTATAGTAATCCCCTGTATTATTGCGGATCCAATTCCAATATGTGTCCCTTCTCCCACTTTAACATTACCTGCAAGTGCAGCATTGGGCGATATATGTACAAAGTTTTCAATGATACATTCATGATCAACCGAAGCACTGGTATTAATGATACAATGTTTTCCGATATTGCTTTCGGCATTAATTACCACACCTCCCATCACTACTGTACCAACACCAATTTTAGCTGATTCAGAAATGATCGCTTTTGAATGAACTAAAGAAACAAAATTTTCTTCATTTATTTCTTCGGCTATTTTTTTCCTTACAGAATTATTTCCAATCGAAATAATTACTTCATTCATAGGATTTGGTATTGTGCTTAATACCGGAATATTATAACATTCCGTTTTACTTATGTCATGATCAATAAATCCGGTAATTTTAATACCAAGTGTTTCCGCTATATCAACGATTACTTTCCCGTGTCCACTCGCTCCAAATAAATACATTTTATTTCAATTTCCTTTAAAAGGTTCAATAGTAACATGACCATCTGCGGATATTCCTTCTCTGATAAAAACTTTCTTAACTGTAAGAAATATAATTTTCAAATCCAAACCCAGCGATATATGATCTACATACCAGACATCTAAATTAAACTTTTCTTTCCATGAAATAGCATTTCTGCCATTTACTTGTGCCCACCCGGTAATACCTGGTTTTACTTCATGTCTTCTTGCCTGATGGCTGTCATAAAGTGGTAAATATTGTACCAATAGAGGTCTTGGCCCTATCAATGACATATCTCCTTTTAAAACATTGATCAGCTGAGGAATTTCATCAAGCGAAGTTTTACGAACAAATGAACCAATGGTTGTCAGTCTTTCAGAATCAGATAAAAGATGACCATTTTTATCCTTTTTATCGTTCATTGTTTTAAACTTAATAATACTGAAAATCCGTCCTTGTTTTCCGGGCCTTTTTTGAAAGAAAAAAGGTTTTCCCTGATTGGCAAATAACAAGCCTGCCGTTACCAATAGAAAGATGGGACTTAACAACAGTAGTCCAATAAGCGATAAAGAAAAATCAAAGATTCTTTTAAAAATAACTTTGTACATCATTTATTTTTTATTTTGCAGGAGATGATTATATTCTTGCAAAAGCATTTCCCAGATCACTTTCTGATCATACCTGCTTGTTATCATTTCCCTTGCTTTTCCGCGCATCTGTTCAAATTCATTCTTTTGTTCTGAAACCATTTTCATTGCATGAGCAAGTTCAGAACTGTTTTTAGGGCTTACGATAAGACCATTCTCTCCCGGTATGATAATTTCATTACATCCGTTAATATTGGAAACAATACTTACCAGTCCCATGGCTCCCGCCTGCATGACAACATTGGGAAATCCTTCTCTATAGCTTGGAAATACCAGTGCATCTGAAATCGAAAAATAAGGTCTTACATCTTTCTGAAATCCTACCGAAATAATATCCGCAGACTGATTAATATGTTCTAAGGTTTTCTCTTGTAATGGATCTAATTCATTCTCATACCCACCTACCAACAAAAGTTTAGTATCCGGACGTCTTATTTTGGAATAGGCTTCAATCAGTTCGTTCATTCCTTTATCCCCTACAATTCTTCCGACAAAAATAAAAATAAAGTCATCCTTTGTTATATTCAATTCTTGCTTCAGCTTCTTTTTTTCTTCTTCCGAAAACAGCACCGGGTTGAAAACATTAGCGTCTACTCCATTTGAACTTCCGTTTCCTATTACTTTAAGCTTTTCAGAATTAGTAAATTTATTTTCCAGAATAAAGTCTCTCAACCCAAAAGAATTTGGATAGACTTTGGTCGCCATTGCATAGGTGAGATATTCAACGATATTCAGGACTTTTCTTTTTATTCCTGAGGCTTCCATCAGGGGTAACCCTGCTACGGTATGCAGCCTGAACGGTACTCCTGCAAAATAAGCCGCCATCATCCCTACAATTCCTGCTTTTGGGGTATGGGTATGGACGATATCCGGTTTTTCCTTTTTTAATATTTTGTATAATTGGATTACTGCTTTTATATCGGCGACCGGACTTATTGTTCTGGTCATGTCTACGGCGAATGTCCTGATCTGTTCTTCCTCAGAAATCTTTTTCATTTCATCAGAATCTGAAGAGAGTCCAATGACTTCAAAATACTGAGACATAAATTTTAACTGCCCCTTTAAAAGTATCCTTAATGAAACCGGTACGGTTGTGATTCTAACAATTTTTTTCACTGAATGTTTTTTTTATAGTCTCTAATACTCCGATCAACAAAAATGGCACTATCATTACTTTCATACGGGAAGCCAACCCGTAGTTATAGATATAAATTCCTATAAAAAGCCAGATAAATAATGATGAAGTAAAATATATATTTTTAAATAGAAAACTCCGATTAATCTTTTTTCTTACGATTTTATACAAAAATAAAGAAAACCATCCTAAAAAAATGGCATTCTCAAAAGAGTATATAAACTTCATGCTTGTATCTGCATCAAAAAAAAGCGGCCTAAACATCATATAAATCAGTCTTTCCCAGTAAGTGGTTTCCTTTATATCAATAATGGCGACTCCGGTTTGTGAATATTTATATAATTCTTCAAACTGGGTCTCCATATTCAGGGTTCCGAATACAGATTTCAAACCGGTAACGAAAACGAGGACCAATAGAACCGTTGCAATACTTATTGAAATTATTATTTTCCTGTTTATAAATGACCGGTACCTTAAAACAATTCCTGCTAGAATAACAGGTCCGAGATAAGGTCTTATCAGGATTAACAGACTGAATAAAAAGATCGTCCAGAAAGTAAACAGCCTGTTTATTCTTCTCAATATAAAATACATTAAAGGTAAAATCAGTGCTTCTTTATAAATTCCTGCCGTCCACCAATGCATGCTGGGCAAAAAAAGCAGCATTAAAAATGTGATGGTATAGAAAGAATTATAAATGACCTTTTCATAATAGTCTTTGACAAAATAATAATAAGCAGTGAAGCTAATCACAGAAAATATAAGACTGACGGCCAGAAAACTGTTAAATATTTTCACAAAAAGACTGACTAGAAGCACAGTGATTCCTGTTCCCGGTACCAGATAGACAAAAAATAAATCAAGGCTGTGGATACCGGCTGCTGCTTTATAATAGAATAATGAATCCACCAAAGCGTCTTTGTGGAGAATATTGTTAAAATAGAAGAAGAACAGATGTTCAACAAATACCAATAACAGCAATCCTTTCCTGGAAATAATATTTTCTATGATTTTGCTATTCATATTATTTTTGAGAATAGGTCATAAAATACCATTTCTGGAAACAGTAAAAGGTCCAAACTTTGAATGCATTGTCCTGAATACCGTTCAAGTGATTACTAATCAGCCTGTCGATTTCACGATATTCAAAAATATTCTGACTTTCAATTTTTTCTTTTGCCGCATAAGAAAGCAATTCTTCCTTAAGCCCGGATTTCATCCAGTCTCCTACCGGAACTCCGAAACCTTTCTTTGTTTTTTCTAAAAAGCCATCAGGAAAAAATTCTTCAAAAGCTTTTTTAAGGATATATTTTTTACTATTTCCTTTAATCAGGAAATTTTCAGGAAGCTGTTTGGTATAATCCCAAATTTCTTTATTCAGAAAAGGAGCTCTGGACTCCAATGAAGTAAGCATGCTTGTGCGATCCACCTTGACCAGCATATCACCTTCCAGACTCATTATTTTATCAACTTCTCTAAAATCACTAAGATTTTTCGGATAGGGCAGCTTGGTTTTATAGTATTCCATTCCTGAATTTTCCACATATTCAGGTTTTAATATTTTATTGAGATCGGTTCTCTGAAATCCAAGTTTGATGATATTGTAGAAAAAATCACCTTTATAACTGATGGAATCCAGTGCTTTTTTGACTTTAAACTTCAGGCCTCTGTTATCTTCCTTCTGTGCCAGGAGACGATCTGACATTTTTAGAAAACCATGATGAATTTTCTCTGAAACCAGGCCTGTATATCTCTGATTGATTTTTCCGATCAGGTATTTATTGTAGCCACCGAAAACTTCATCTCCACCGTCACCCGTAAGGGCAACTTTAACGTACTGACTGGTTTTATGGGCAACCAGGAAACTCGGTAACGCTGAAGAGTCCGCAAAAGGCTCATCAAAATTTAGAAGGATTTCGTGTAAATTATCTGAAAAGTCTTTCTCACCCACTATGAATTCATGGTGGTCACTTTTTATAAGTTTAGCAATAAGCTGGGACCGGTCTGTTTCATCAAAAGATTTTTTTTCAAATCCTATTGAAAAAGTATTGATCTTCTGATCAAGTGTTTTTGCAAGACTCCAGGTTACAATGGAAGAATCTACCCCACCGGAAAGGAAAGTACCAATAGGCACATCAGATACGCTTCTGCTGTTGACACTTTTTTCAACCAGTTCTCTTACTTTCAGTTTGGCCTCATCAAATCCGACATTGATTTTTGCAGGATTCTCCGGACGCTCTGATATCTGACGGGAAATGCAGTTGAGATTCTTAATATCAAGCTCGATATAATGGTTGGCTTCCAGCTTATGGATATTTTTATAAATCGTATAAGGTGCCGGTATATAAGTAAGCTGGAAAAAAAGATTCAACCCGGTATTTGAAATCTCAGGACGAACTGGAAGTACAGAGATTAAAGATTTTAATTCTGATCCCCAGACAAAATTGTTCTCATCTGAAAAATAATATAGTGGTTTTTCTCCGAAAAAATCTCTTGCGATATAGACTTTTCCTTTGGTTTTGTCCAAGATACTGAACCCAAACATTCCATCAAGCATTTTGAACCCTTCCACTCCATATTTTTCATAAAGTTTAAGAATGACCTCTGTATCTGATTTGGTATGAAACTGATATCCTGAAGAAATTAAATCTTCCTTAAGTTCACGATAGTTATAAATTTCACCATTAAATACGATTAATTTGGTTTTGTCATCAGAAAAAATAGGTTGTTTTCCTGAAGAAAGATCAATGATTGAAAGCCTTCTCATGGCAAATCCCAATGTGACCCCATCAATATCATCAACAAAAAAACCGTCTTCATCCGGGCCTCTGTGAAATATTTTTTGATTCATCAGTTCCAAATCACGTTGTACCTTTTGAATGTCTTTGTTTTTTGCTAAAATACCGTTAATTCCGCACATTACTGAGTAATTATTATTTTTTGAGAGTTTTTAAAAAGAGGTCTGTATTTCGTAACAGCCTTATTATCTTTAGCCTTTATCTTTACCTGGATGTTGTTCCGTACATTCTCATCATAGGAAAAATAATCCTGATGGCTTACATTTTCAAAAGAGGTGTTGGCTATTTCAATTATTCCCGAAGGCTTAAGATTCATATTGGCATCGGAACCAATTCTCAAGCTGATACCATACATTCCGTTGATGGATTTGAAATTATTCAATTCAATTTTACCGAGATCGCTTTCTTTTCCGTATAAGTGTCCCAGGACAAATAAAAACCCGTGAGCATCATTATTAAATGAAACAATATTATTGAAGCTCAGGTTTTTAATAATATCGGTGTTCGCATCCGGTTCAATGTCTATTCCTGCATTAGGTGGAGCACCGTTGGTATTTGAAACAACGAATTTATTAACGGTCATGTTTTGCGCAGATATAATAGACATTCCATTTCTTCGATTATCATCAATTTTTGCTTTGATGATCCTAATATTATTATTAATACCACTGTTGGTTACGGGAGATATCCCCAGGTAGATCCCGTCTCCCCAGCATTCGCTAATCACGGGCGAATAAATAAGAACGTTATCTGTTCCTCTGAGAGAAATTCCCATGCCCCATTCTCCATTTTTTCCGATATGTCTGTATTTGTCACCTTTGATATTGGGAAAGAAAACCTTTACATTTTTAACATCATGAATTCTTAAGATTTCATATTGTGCCAGACTATTTGGATTTAAAACAATCTTTGAATTGCTATCAAAAAATAAATTGGAATCAGCGAAAACTGTTAAACCTTTTTCATTAATCAAAACAGGGAAATTAGGGAAAATCACGTTTCTGTGGATTCTTAAAGCTTCTTGAATTTCTTTTGTATAATCCACACTTCCGTTTTTCACATATCCTTTGGGTAAAACACTTTCAATAAAGAAGGGTTTCAGAATAGTCTTTCTTATACTGTCTCTTTCCTTCGAAGTTACAGCAACGATTCTATTGTATATTTCGGGAACGGATTTGTATCCCGGGCTCTGCCCAAATGAATTGCACGAAAATAATAACGGCAAAAATACTAAGTAATAAATTTTTTTTAGATTCATCTGTTAATTTTTTAATAATAACAAGAGTTTTTCTTTAACCCTCAAAGGGATATGATGTTTTGTTAAAAGCTTAATTTTCTTCAGTCTCGAAACCGTGTCAGAGGTCAGAATTTCATAGACCTTCAATAAATCATTATCAGTATAATTTTTACTGATAGCGCTTATTAATTTCTTATCTTCTCTAAGATAAAACTTTTTTAGTTTAAAATTTCTTTTAATTTTTTGAAAAAGAGATTGGCTTCCGATGAGGTTTCCGCCGTGTTGCCTGTAATACATGGTGGGTACTTCAAGATAGGTTCTTTTTCCTACAATCTCCGAAATAATATGAAAATAGCGGTCATGAATATAGATATCATCCGGAAATGGCAGAAGGTACTCTTTCAGCTTCCTGTTGATCATGGCAGATGCTCCTTGTACGAAGTAATGAAAAAAAGAATCTTTTAATCCTTCCCTTTGAGAAACAGCATTCAGAAAAAGGCCTTTTATATTTAAGTCTTCGTCTGTGACGTAGCAATTTGAATGAATAAGAGTGGGAACTGAAGGGTCATTATAATTTTTTAAGAACAGGTCAATTTTCTCTTCTAACCAAAAATCGTCCTGATCGGCAAAAAAAACAGTATCAGCATCAGAGATCCTCAATAATTTTTCGATAGATCTCACTAAGCCCAAGTTTCCTTCTCCATCCTCTATAACAACAATTCTGTGATCTTTTGACTGAAAGTCCTTAATCATTTCCCGGGTACGGTCTTTACTTCCGTCATCACGGATCAAGAGTCTAAAATCAGTAAAAGACTGATTAAGGATACTTTCGATCTGCTCGCTTAAAAATTTTTCTCCATTATAGGTTGGAAGTAGAATATCTACTGAAACTTTTTGTTCAATCATAAATTGCTTTTAATAATATCTGAATATTTATCACCCCAAACCTGATAAGTATATCTTTTTTCTATCTCCAATCTTCCCTGGGCTCCCATACCATTTCTCTGTTTTCTGTCCGTCAACAAACGGACAAGTTTTTCCTCCCAATCTTTCATATCGTCTGCAATAAATCCGGAAATACCATTCTGCACGATCTCTTTATTGGCCGGAAGCCCGGTTGCAATTACAGAAATTCCGCTTGCCATATACTGGATCAGTTTAAATCCACATTTACCCATTTCCCAGTAGGTTTTTTCAAGCGGCATAATTCCAATATCAGACATTGCCAATTCCTGATTTTCTGTTTCTTTATCCCATTTTACATATTCTACATGAATGCCAGGAGGTACACTGATATTTCCTCCGATTATCTTTAATTTAAACCTGGTCTGAACGGCTATTTTTTCCAGAACGTCGCTGATTAATAAAATATATTTCTGAGTACTTAAAGATCCGATCCAGACAATGGTAGGGATATCATCTTCGTGCTTTGATCCCAGATTATACTGCGGATATTTTTCGATATCTATTACAGTAGGAAGATAAATCAGGTTCCCTTTAAATTCAGTAAAATACCAATGGTTTCCGACCGTAACAAATTTTGCCAGTTCCATCATTCTGGGAATTTTATCTTTTTGAGACGTGTTTTGATAATTTGCAGAAATATTATCATCAAAATCCAGGCTGAAAGATTTGAGCCTTTTTAAAAAGAAATAATCCAGTTTAAAATCAAAATGGGGAAATAGTTCAGCTTCTATTACCACGTGATTATATTTGTTTGCGTTGAGCAGTAAAAAAACAAAACGTTTTATAATATAATAAATAGCAAACAACGCTTTCCTGATAGGATTTCCCTTATACAGGTGAGTCAGATAACGATCCCCAAACAAAGGCTGGTAAGTGGCTGTAATATTATTTTTATTGAGATAAGGTTTATAATTATAAAAACGATATCTGGAACTTGCCCCTTTTTCTGAATACTTGGTAAGAAACAGAACATTAATTTTATTATCCATACAATCTATTACTTGAAAAAGTGTTCTCAATTATCTTCAGGTATTCCCCGTTATTAAGGAGCAAAAACAAAATATAAAACGTAAACAGAGCCCAGGTATAAATTCCGTAACGTAAGCAAAGACCAGTCCATTTTGTTGAATTTTTACTATATCCATAAAACAGTAGGATGGATAAATAAATATAGCTTAACACCGATAAATTCATTGTGATTCTGGAAAAATCACGGATAAAGTACTGGAAAAGAATTAAATAATTGGCATAAGTAATCAATTCAATGTACAGAGGAATGAATTTTTTATATTCGTCACTTACCACATTCTCAATGAAATCCTTATTCTTTCTATAATGGTACAGTACAAATGAATTGAGGATAAAAAATGGAAGAAACAGTACGATCGTTCCAATATAGGTATTTGTACCCTCCAGATAGCTGTCATACTTTGCATTCACCGATACAACAATAGTACTGGCAATACTTTTAGGGGTCACTATTAAAATTAAAACCCCAATTAAAATGATAAGATTATTCTTTCTGGTATTGTTATAGAATGGCAGCTTCCGAAATATGAAAAAGACGGCCATTACCAGCAGGGAATAGTGACAGAATATGGAAAGAACATATAAAGAATAGAATATTATTTTATTGGTGTGAAAAAATCTCAACGCCAGAAAAAATACGGCAAACGCCAGAAAGTTTCTGATCTGGGTAATATCTGGGAAAAAGGGTAAAATAAAGAAAACAGATAAAACAAAGACGGGAAGAGGAGAACTCTTTTTAATGAAGTACAAAAACGGAATCATTATCAAGACTCCGTATAAAAATATGAAGTCATTAAAATGTCCGCTGTTATTTTTTACTATTTCAATTAAAAATACATGAACGGGTTCTAAAAGCTGTCTTACAAAATCTTTATCTATATAATTAAACTGAATTTTATAGGCATCCAAATCCGGAGCCCAGGTATTAAATGACTGTATTATAAATAAAAGCAATCCTGTAATAATGAAAAAAACATTTTTAAATTTGTTTCTTTCGAAGATGCTTTCAAATAAACACAATGATAATATGGATAAAAATATAATATAATACACTTATCTATTTTTAAAATATTCTAACATTTTAGATGATACATTCTCCCATTTAAATATCTGAATATCTTCATGAGCCTTTTCCGTTTTTGGGATCACATCTTCTTTCAGGACCTGTCTTACTTTTTCTGCAATTGCTGAAGAATTTTTAACAGGCACCATCCACGCGTTAGTATGATCAGCCGGTAAATAGCCGGTTGTGATCACCGGAACCTGACATGCCATTGATTCAATGACAGGATAATGTACGGCTTCCAGCTGAATCGTCCCTGCACAAAGATAAATATCCAGGCTGTTATAATATTCTGCAAGCTCGGCATCTCCCTGAGGTGTTATCAGCACAATTCCTTCTTCACCCGCTAATGACTGATCGCCAAATGCCATATGCAATTCTATATCAACTCCGAATTCTTTTCTTAATTCTCTAAAAGCTTCCACTACATATGAAGTTCCTTTATATTCTTCCAGTCTTCCGATCGTTCCTAAAATAAACTTAGTGCCTTTCTTTTTCGGCCAACCTTTAAAATTATCCAGATCCAAACCGGGAAAAACATACATATCTGTTTTTATTTCATTGAAATCAAGATACATAGGAGCATTCACAATTGTTTTCAGTCCTAATCCGTATGATTTTCTACTGATGATCTTATATATTTTCTCTTTTAAAGAATTTTTGTAGTAAAAGTCCGGTTCATACGCCTGGACATAATAAAACTTTTTTGCCCTGATCGCTGATTTTCTGACAGGCCCCGCCGTAAAACTATGGGTAGCCAGAACAACATCAGCTTCCATCCTGTTCAGTGCTTTTTTCAGAGATCTTCTCAGACTCAGTGCTCCCAATTTGGGAAATGGATATCCTGATTCACTTACGGTATCCAATACCCCGTCATTAGTATAGTAGATGATTTCAGCAGCCGTAGGAAAATAAGGTTTTTCCGTGCTTTTATGAGCCAAAAAAACAACTTCTGCTCCACTTTTCATCCAATAATTAGCCAGTTGTGAAAGTACTCTCCAGCCGCCTGCTTTTCCAAATCCTCCCAATAAAGGTATTATTATTTTCATATCGTTATTTTTTGTTGAAAATCAAACTTCTAAAAATAAGAAGCATTACAATGAAGTATAAAAAATAATTAAGACAGTACGCCTGTGTAGCTCCCACAACCCCGTTAAAGTTAACGAACAGGTAAGAGAATAAAACCAAACTAGTGGCAAAAATCACTTCTGTTGCTATATACGTTTTAGCCATTGATTTAGCCACCATGATAAAGGCCAGAATCCAGCTCATTATTTTAAAGAAATCTCCGAAAAGCTGCCAGAAAAACAGATTCTTCATCGAATAAAACTCTTTGGTAAACAAAACACTAATGACCAGGTCTTTACATAAATAAACCACCACAAGGCTTAAAAATATGGCCGGTGCTATTATTTTGTACGTTTTGATTACTTCTTTTCTTAAAACAGAATTATCCCTGATTTCGGACAGTTTTGGCAGATAATATACACCAAAAGTAGTTGTAAAAAAAACAAGATATAAATTGGAAATCCGGTTCATCCCTTCCCAGTAGCCAGCAATATCAATAGAGAATTTCTTAATAAGATAGCCTCTGATCACTAATTGCGAAACCGGCACTGTGGCCGCGGTTACAAGGGCCATCAAAGAATAGGAAAAATATTTCCTGATAATCTTTTTATCCCATTTCCCCCACAAATATTCTTTATTGAACCAGAAATACTTTCTGATAAAAAAAACGGTGGCAAATAAAACCACGCTTTGATAGGTTACATTGGCAATAAGGGCTCCCTCTAAATGAAACTTTAAAACCAGTGCTACAGTAAAGATAAGTCCAATGACACTTGTTATAATATTGATAATAACAAACTTTCTGAATTCTTTGAATCCGTTTAATACGGAAAGAAAATAATTATTGAGGGATAGCATCAGTAAACTTACGCCCAGAAAAATAAAAACATAATAATATTTAGCATCAAGAAAAATCCATTGACTCAGGGGATAACAGAACAGTAGTATCAGAATCCCAAAAAAGAGAGACAGCGAAAGCGTAATCTTAAATCCGTTATTTAAAAATTTCTTCAGTGCAGAATCATCATCTTTGAATTCAGAGACGTATTTAACGACTCCATTATTGATACCTCCGGCTCCCAGTGTTGTAAATATTGAGGTAAAGTTCTGTAACTGTCCGATTAAGGCAATTCCGGCAGGACCAATAATGGATGCTACAATTTTAACACTGATATACCCTGTAAGAAGTTTAATGATAGTAGATAAGCTGGTAAAAGAAAAAACTTTTATCAGATCATTAGAGGTTATTTTCTTAATTGCTCCAAACATTAATATGCATTCATTATTCTTATAATTTCTTCAATCTCTTTTTCCTCCATTACAGGTGAAATAGGAAGACTCAGAACTTCATTGTGGATCTTTTCACTGATCGGAAAAGATAGGTCATTCCATTCTTTATAGGCCTGCTGCTTATGAGGAGGGATTGGATAATGAATAATCGTCTGTATTCTGTTTTCTGTAAGATATGCCTGAAGTTCATCTCTTTTTTCTGTTCTTATTACGAAAACATGCCAAACATGTTCATTCCCGTTGGCAGGTATTTCAGGTAATATAATTTTGGGATTGGTAATTTCGTTAACTAATTTATTGGCGATCTCTCTTCTTACATGATTTTCACTGTCAATATATTTCAGTTTTACATCCAGCACAGCAGCCTGAATCTCATCCAGTCTTGAATTCAATCCCTGATAAATATTAACATATTTCTGGTTGGATCCGTAATTGGCCAATGCTCTAATCGCTTTAGCCAGCTCATCATCATTCGTTGTAACAGCACCCGCATCACCCAATGCTCCGAGATTTTTTCCCGGGTAGAAACTAAAACCTGCGGCATCCCCTAAATTTCCGGATTTGATTCCATTCCATTCTGCGCCGATGGTTTGAGCATTATCTTCAATAATTTTAAGATTATGCTTTTGGGCCAGTTCCTGAAGTTCATTGGAAAACACGATTCTTCCCTGTAGATGTACAATAAGAACACCCTTTGTTTTGGGGCTTATATGTTCTTCAATCTTTGAAATATCAATATTATAGGTATTGATCTCCGGTTCCACGAGAACAGGAACAAGCCCGTTATCTGATATCGCCAATATTGACGCTATATAAGTGTTAGATGGTACAATAATTTCATCTCCAACGTTCATCACTCCCAATTCGATATAAGCACGGAGGATCAGACGCAGCGCATCCAGTCCGTTGGCTACTCCGATCGCATGTTTTGAACCAATATAATCAGAAAGGTTTTTTTCGAAATTGGAAAGTTCAGTGCCCATAAGATACCAGCCTGATCTGAAAACATTCAGAAGTTTTGCTTCAATTTCGTTTTGATACTGAAGATTGATCTTTTGAAGATCAAGAAATTTAATCATAGTAATATTATTTTTTGCTCAGACAAACAGCTCCCCATGAATAGCCTACTCCGAAGCCAACTAACATGATGTTTTGTAACTGTCTTGATTCTAATGAGTTTTTTAAAGCAATAGGAATAGTGGATGACACCGTATTACCATAGTCTAACATATCCACTACAAAGTTTTCGGTCGGAATATTAATTCTCTTTCTTAAGAAATCCAACATGAAGGTGTTAGCCTGGTGAAATATATAGGTGTCAATATCAGCTTTTTCAAATCCGTTAATTTTAAGATTTTCTGCAACCAGGCCTGGAATAGCCTTAGAGGTAAAATCAAAAATTTTCGGTCCGTTCATATGAAGATAATTATCCATATCT
Organism: Chryseobacterium sp.; assembly: GCF_019236175.1. Classification (GTDB taxonomy): domain Bacteria; phylum Bacteroidota; class Bacteroidia; order Flavobacteriales; family Weeksellaceae; genus Chryseobacterium. The sequence continues at coordinate 124,183 of NZ_JAFAJM010000024.1, read as the reverse complement.
TCCTGGTTGTCGGTCTTTTTATTTCTTGTAGCTCCGTTTTTCACAATAAGGTTATTGGCTCCTTTCCCGTCTGTTCCCAGAGAGAACTTCAGGATTTCAAAATTTCCGTCAGCGGAGATAAGGGTGGCTGTGGCCGCATCACCAAAAAGACTGATATTTCCCTTATCATTAGCGTGGATGTGTTTCGAATACGTTTCCGCGGTTATTAAAACCACATTTTTCATCATCTTCGAATCCACAAGAGCATTGGCAAGAGAAAGCCCGTAAATATATCCTGAACATCCCTGATTGATATCTATGGCACCGCAATTGGTATTTAACCCCACCTCGGACTGTACGATACAGGCCGTTGCCGGCAGATAATAATCGGGACTTTGTGTACAAAGGATAAGATAATCTATTTCAGCTTTATCAATACCGTGCTCCTCAATAAGGTTATTGAGAGCTTTAACAGCAATATCCGAAGTAAATTCCTTTTCTCCGGTAATATTCCTGTTTCTGATTCCAATTTTATCGAGAATCTTATCACTGTCCCAATCAGGAAATTTCATTGAAATCTCTTCATTGGAAATGACATTCTCAGGAATGTAAGTCGAAATATTTTTTATAAAAGCCATTATTATTGTTTTTTCTCAATAACGTAAGAATAAAGACTATTTATGTTTTTAAGAGATGTAATCTGTTCCGGCTCTATGTCCACCCCATATTCATCTTCAATCATTACTTTTACCACCATAGCAGTAAGTGAGTCCCAATAGCTTTCGTTGCTGTATTCTGTTTCTGGAGTTATCTCTACATTTGGATTTTCTAACTGCGACTGAAATTTTTCGATAAATTCATTTACTGACATATGCTTATTTTTTGTTTAGTGATTATATTTTAAATTTTTTAAGTATACCTGGAAGAATATTGTTAAATATTTCTTTCTTCAATAGATAGTAATGATTATCATCATCACTTCTTATCAATTCGGGCTGAAAAAGTTTATGATAATTATTGACTGAAAAATTCTGTTTGCGGACTTCAAACTGTGCGGTTTCGAAATTCATTTCATTCAACACATAATTCTTAACGGCAACATCTACTTTTATTGAATTTTTCACATTCGAATATCCCGGTTTGGTCACCCAACTTCCAATTTCAGGCTGCCCTGAATCAATTTTATAAAGTCTGTAGGTTGCAAAATCCTCACCATTATCATCCGTAGCGATAAAATAATATTCCTGTCCTGCTTTTTCACGGGTTTTATAATCAGAAATCCATTTTTTCTGAGCCTCTATATCAGTAGATGTCTTTGAAATAAATTTTGATTTTTTCTCATCATTCCTTAAAACAATAATAAATGAAGCATCTTCTTCATTTACCAATCTAAGTTTAATTCCCTTATAGTCAATTACCATATCTCATGTGTTTACAAATTATAACTTATAGCATAGAAATTCTATGATCTTCTTTCGGGCCTGCAGAATGTATCCGGGAAGTCCATTTATTTTTGACTGACGATCTTTTTAAATTCTTCGTAATCTCTCACATAATCTTTTTCATTATAGTGATGAGAGGCTAAGACCAGGCAAATGGCACCTGAAGAGAAATTGATCTCAGAAGCCCATATTCCAGGAGGAATATGCAATCCTATATCCGGACGGTTCAGAAAAACCTGTCTTTTGAACTTTCCATCATCCAGCGATACTTCAAAGCTTCCCCCTGCAGCAATCAGAAACTGATGGCATTCTTTATGAGAATGGGCGCCACGGCTTTCTCCACCCGCAATATCATACAGATAGAACACCCTCTTAACTTCAAAAGGGAAGACTGAATTTTCCACCACCGTAAGGTTTCCCTCATCAAAACCCACTTTTCCCAGATCAATAACACTACAGTCAAATACAGAAATCTTATTGTTCATCAGTCTGTTTTTTAAATTCTTCAAAATCTCTTATATAGTCGTTTTCATTATATGGCTTATCAGAAACAATAAGTGCCAATGAATTGGTAGAAAAGTTTTCCAGTCTTCTCCAGTACATCTTAGGAATGTATAATCCGTAATATGATCTGTTCAGTGAAAATACTTTTTCTTCCTTACCGTCATGAATCACAACATCAAAACTGCCGGATAATGCGATAATAAACTCCTGCTGTTCTTTAAAAGCGTGGCTTCCCCTCACTTCTCCCCCAGGAACATCATAGATCCAGTAAGTTCTGGCTATTTCAAAAGGAAGCTGATTTGGATGTTCAAAAAAGGAAAGATTTCCTCTTTTGTCAAATATCTTCGGGAGTTCTATTATTTTAGGAGTCATAAGCCAATTATAATTTTTGATCTGATTCTTTTAAAATACCTTTTACATCATATACTATGGCATTTTCAGCTTTAAGATCATCAATACTGATCTCTAAAAACTCTTTATGGGCTACACCGAGAATGATCGCATGGTACTTCTTTTGAGGCAACGTATTTGTACAACTAATATTATATTCGTGTTTCACTTCATCAACATTTGCCCAAGGATCATAAATTTCAACTTTTGTTCCAAAATCTTCCAGCGCTTTCACGACATCGATAATTTTGGTATTTCTGACATCCGGACAATTTTCTTTGAAGGTGAATCCCAACATCAGAATATTAGCTGTATTCACATTGACATTATTTTTGATCATAGTTTTTACAACCTGTTCAGCTACATATCTCCCCATCGAATCATTCAGCCTTCTGCCGGCTAAAATAATTTCTGGATGATAGCCGTATTCCTGAGCTTTCTGTGCCAGGTAATAAGGATCCACACCAATACAGTGACCTCCTACCAGTCCTGGTTTGAAAGGTAAAAAGTTCCATTTCGTTCCCGCAGCTTCCAAAACATCATGGGTATTAATTCCCATCAGGTTAAAGATCTTCGCCAGCTCATTGACAAAGGCTATATTGATATCTCTCTGAGAGTTTTCAATTACTTTAGCTGCTTCTGCCACTTTTATGGTTGGGGCAAGGTGGGTTCCGGCAATAATAATTGAATTATAAAGCTGATCCACAATTTTCCCGATTTCAGGAGTGGATCCCGAGGTTACTTTTAAAATTTTTTCAACAGTATGTTCTTTATCACCCGGATTAATTCTTTCCGGTGAATATCCGCCGTAAAAATCAACATTGTACCCAAGTCCTGAAACTCTTTCTACAACCGGAATACAATCTTCTTCTGTAGCACCAGGATATACGGTAGACTCATAAATCACAATATCTCCTTTTTTGATCACTTTCCCTACCGTTTCACTGGCTTTAATCAAAGGGGTAAGGTCAGGGCGATTATTTTTGTCTACCGGTGTAGGAACAGTGATCACATACACATTGGAATCCTTAATGTCATTGAGATCAGACGAACAGTATAATCCTTTTTCTTCACGGGCAGGATTATTCTTAATAAGTACCGACTGCAGAATATCGTCATCAACTTCCAGTGTACTATCTTTTCCGGCTCTTAATTCTTCAATTCTCTGATCATTAATATCAAAGCCCACAACCGGATATTTAGTTGCAAAAAGCCTTGCTAAAGGTAACCCCACATATCCTAAGCCAATAATTGAAATTTTGTAATTCATCATGTTATTTTAAATTTTCCCAATACCATGTCACAGCTTCTTTAAGCCCTTCTTTCACTGAATGTGTTGGTTTATAGTTTAGTAATTTTTCTGCTTTTTCTATTGACGCCAAAGAATGAGGAACATCCCCTTTTCTATAAGGTCCATAAATAGCTTCTACCTTATTGATTTCTCCGTCAAAATCTGACAGATATTCTTTAAGGAATTCCAATAAATCATTAAGAGTGGTTCTGTCTCCACACGCAACATTGTATACCTGATTGACTGCATTTTCATTTTCCCCCGTCATGGCCAGGAGATTCATCTGCACTACATTATCAATATACGTAAAGTCTCTTGAATATTCTCCGCCACCGTTGATAACGGGCGCTTCATGTTTGATCAAAAGCTGTACGAATTTAGGAATCACTGCTGCATAAGGACCGTTAGGATCCTGTCTTCTCCCGAATACATTGAAATATCTTAATCCGATGGTATCAAAATCATAGGTTTTCTTGAATACATCAGCATAGAGCTCGTTTACATATTTTGTAACGGCATAGGGAGAAAGCGGCTTTCCGATATTATCCTCCACTTTAGGAAGCGCTTCTGAATCCCCATAGGTGGAAGACGATGCTGCATACACCAATCTTTTAACTCCGGCGTCTTTAGCTGCCATCAGCATATTGAGGAATCCGCCCACATTTACATCGTTACTGGTAATCGGATCGTTAATAGATCTTGGTACAGAACCCAAAGCAGCCTGATGAAGTACATACTCCTGATTTTCGCAGGCTTTTCTGCAGTCTTCAAGATGACGGATATCGCCTTCTATCAATGTGAAATCCGGGTGATCCAAAAAAGGAGCAATATTTTCTCTTTTTCCTGTTGCGAAATTATCAAGACACGTGATCTTTACTTTAAGACTTAATAATTTCTCAATCAGATTTGATCCTATAAATCCGGCTCCTCCTGTTACCAGTACTTTCTTTCCTACAATCTCTTTATAATTTGATGTCATTCTTTGTTTTCTTAAAATTTATCTCTCAGTTTTTCAAGCCATGTTTTCTTCTTAGCACTGTATCCGTATCCATACTTATTACCATACCCGAAGTACTCTTTACTGATATCGTTAAGTACAAAACCAACGTTTTTAATTTTATTGTTTTCAATATTGGAATCAGCAAAACCAATTAATTCCTTTTCGGTAAATTTAGATCTTGTCACATACAAGGTAACATCAGCATGATCAGCAATAAGGAATGTATCGGTAACCAGCATCAACGGTGCAGTATCTACAATGATATAGTCATATCTGCCCTTCAGTTCTTCCAGAAGTTCCTCGAACCTGTTGTTGGTAAGTAATTCCGTAGGATTCGGTGGTATCATTCCCGAATAAATCACGTCACAGCTAGGATTAAAAGAAGTCATGTGAATAATATCGTTGATCTGGGTCTGATCAGAATACAGATATTCTGTAAGCCCGGCAAGGCCTTTTCTTGAAGTATTATATCTCTGTAACTGAGGATTTCGGATATCGGCTCCAATGATAATAGCTCTTCGGTTCGGATTGGCCAGGGTAAGCACAAGATTAACGGAAACGAAGGTCTTTCCTTCACCCTGAACGGTGGAAGTCACATAGACAATCTTTCCTTTCCCCTTTTCCTTTTTACCAAGCATAAAATTCATATTGGTGATCAGAATTCTAAAGGCTTCAGCCATAGGAGTGATATCATTCACCTGTACAATATCATTTTCTCCTTTAGCCAGACTTGGTATTTCACCTACCACGGCAGTGGAAGAAAGTTTTTCAAGATCATGTCTTGATTTAATTTTATTATTAAATAATTCACGGATATAAATTAAAACAACAGGAATCATCACTCCAACCACTAAAGCGATAAATAATATGATCAGCTTCTTTGGAGAGACCGGAGCCGTTGAAGCATAAGCTTCATCCACCACTCTTGCTTTAGGAGCAATAATAGATTCTGCAATAGCAGTTTCCTCCCGTTTCTTCAGTAAAAGCAGATACAGGTTTTCTTTAATTTGCTGTTGTCTTTCAATCCCTCTGAAAATCTTTTCGATGGAAGGTAATTTGGAAATCTTTCCTGAAACTTTGTTCTGCTCGCCTACATATTCATTTTTAGCAAGTTCGGAATTAACTTTGATTCGTTGAAGATTCTGTACCACAGAATAGCGCATCTGATCCAGCTGTCTGGTAATATCTGCTACTACAGGGTTTTCAGGAGTTGCCGATTCTAAAAGTCTTTTTCTCTGTAATACCAACTGATTGTAGGTATCGATACTTGATGCTGTTTCCGTACTGTTGAGACCAACATTTGAAGGAAGTACCTGATATTGCCCCTGCTTGTTTACATAGTTTAAAAGAGCATTCGTAAGCTCAAGCTGTGCATCTATTTCTAATTGCTTCTGTCTTGCAGTGGCTGAGGTTTCCAAACTTATCTTAGCTTCAGTTTCAAGATCTGTAATTTGATTTTGGGATTTAAAGCTTTCTTTCTGGTTTTCAACATCTCCCAGTTCAACAGCCAATTTTTTCACTCTGTCATCAATAAACTCAAGGGTTTTTCTTGATTCGGAGGATTTATCTACAATAGCATCGTTATTGTATACCACCACCAATCTGTTTAAGATATCCTTAGCTTTTTCAACCTGAGGATAATTCATGGAAAGCTGTATTACAGTAACATCTTTATCCACTAATCCCACTCCGAGTATTGACTGGAGCTGAGTTGTTCTGAAATCAGTGGAAGCAACCACCAAATCAAGATTATTAAGATCAACATCTTTGACCAAAGCCGGGTTGAATTTTTTATTTTTCAGGACAATAATATTGGCATACGGTAAACTTATTGTTCTCCCATATTCACCTGTAATCGTATTTTTAAGATCAGGGGATGACAGCGCAAACCTGTTTCCCTGTGAGCTGAATTTTAAAGATTTTACTATAAAATTCGCATCTGGTTTTTCACTGATCACTTTCACCTCAATAGGTGAAGTCGATTTATACAGTTCAATGGTTTGAAACTTACCTTTTCCGTAAATATTTGTTTGAAGATTCTGCTCTACAACAACATTACGCATCATTTTTTTCGACCTAAATATCTGGATCTCATTTTCAACACTGTTCGTTTTCATTCCTCCGAATCCGGAAAGATCCTTCAAAACATCACTATCAGAGGAAGATGAATTTTTAGAATCCTTAATCAAAACAGTAGATTGAATATTATATACAGGAACACTGAATTTTAGAACAAAATAAGTGATTGCTGCACATAAAAAAGCTGAAATAATAAACCACTTCCATTTTTGAAGATAGGGCTTCAATATTTCATTAATATTATCGTTTTTTTTTACTTCAAAAATTTGTGAAGGTTTTTGGCTATCCATTAATTTTTTATTTCTTATTAAATAAACTTATAACTACAGCAATGGCAGTAACTCCGATAGAAATAGCAGTCAGATAAAGTCCTGTATTAGGATTCTGCCTTGCTGTTATTTCCCGGACTTTATTGGATTGGACTATAATAGCATCGCCCTGTTTTAAGTTAAAAAATGGAGAGTTAATAAGATTAGCATCCTGTAGATTAATTTTTCCATGTATAACATTTCCATTTTCAGTTCGGATTACCAATATATCAGTACGTTTTCCATAGATCGTCAAATCTCCGGCAAGCCCTAATGCATTCAGTACAGTGGCCTGTCCGTTAGCAATGGTATAGTCTCCCTGTCGGTTAACTTCACCTAAGATGGTCACTTTAAAATTAGCAAGACGGACATTTACCGTTGGGTTGATAACATACTGGGTAATTTTTTCCCTTATTTCATCTTTAAATTCTACAAGAGACTTATCCTTGGTATTCATTTTGCCAATGATCGGGAAATCAATGTTCCCATCACTGTCAACGATGTATGTAGGACCTGAAATAGTAGTCATCCCCTGATTAGGAGTATTTCCGCCAGCAAAATTATTGGTCTGGATGATTTCCGAAGAAGAATAATTCTGATTGAATGGTTTTACTACATCCATATCTTTTGCTGTAATCAAGATCACCAGCTGATCTCCTGCCTGTATGGTAGAACTAGAATTTTTTGCAGAAGATTCTATTGCAATATTTTCTATATTCTGCATATAATTGAGATCATTCTGAACATTGTCCTTGACCTTACATGATACTAATAAGAATACAAAAAATATCCCTAATATTTTACTTTTCATATTTTAAAATTGTACAAATATATACATTTATATTTCTTTCCGCTTCTCCTATTTATCCAAAACCTCGTAGATAGAATTATTACTTCTAAATTCGGGTACGATTGATTTCAAAATCTTAACTACCTCTACTTTTTCCTTCATTTCTGATGCTTCTGTAATCAGATTAACAAGATACTCAATTTCCGAAAATGACATCACAGGATCCTTAGAAATCATAATTTTATCATGATGAGTCGGAAGAGTTTTGGCATTATCACTTAATAATTCTTCGTATAGTTTTTCACCTGGTCTGAGCCCCGTATAAATAATCTTAATATCTATATTGGGTTCAAAGCCCGATAATTTAATCATTCTGTTCGCCAGATCGAGAATCTTCACCGGTTCTCCCATGTCAAAAACAAAGATCTCTCCTCCATGTCCCATTGTCCCGGCCTGAAGAACCAGCTCACAGGCTTCAGGAATGGTCATGAAATACCTTACGATATCCGGATGGGTAATCGTAACAGGCCCACCTGCTTCAATCTGTTTTTTAAAGTGAGGAATTACCGAACCATTAGAACCTAAAACATTTCCGAATCGGGTTGTGATAAACTTGGTGGTATTTCCTGCTGTATGCTGGAGTGACTGTACAAAAAGTTCTGCAGATCTTTTTGAAGCCCCCATTACATTGGTTGGGTTAACCGCTTTATCAGTAGAAATCATCACAAATCGGTTCACTTTATAGCGACTCGATAAAACAGCAATATTCTTTGATCCCAGTACATTCACACGAACGGCTTCATTAGGGTTATCTTCTACCAGCGGTACATGTTTGTACGCAGCAGCATGATACACCATGGAAAAATTATACATCTGAAACAAGGGTTCAATACGCTGCATATTGGAAACATCTGCCAGTACAAATTTAAATCTGATGTGAGGAAATTTTTCCTTCATCTCAAGTTCAACATCATATAAAGGGGTCTCAGCCTGATCCAACACGACAATTAAAGACGGTGTAAACTGGGCAACCTGCCTTACGATCTCACTGCCTATCGATCCTGCTCCACCCGTTACCAGTACATTCTTTCCGTAATGCCTGCTTTTAACCTCTTCATTTTCAATTTTTATAGGTTTTCTGTTCAGTAAATCTTCGATCTGAAGATTTCTGATGGATCCACCCAGGTCACTATCTCTCAGCTTTTGTACTGAAGGCGCTTTAAAAACATTTAAATCTTTTTCCAGAAACAAATTCACCCAGGAATTCATTTCATCTTTTGCCATCATTTCTTTTACTATAATAATCCCGTCAATAACAAGATCATCTTTGGTACTGTGTTCGATTTTTTCTTTCGCATAAATAGGCTTACCCAGAAGAGAGGCTCTTTTGGAATCTGTTCTCTGCGTCAAAAAGCCTACCACTTGATAGGGAAGATTGGGATTATCCAGAATCGCTCTTGCAATCGCAATTGACTGTTCATCAATCCCAAGCACCAAAATCCTTTTTTTCAACGCACTTCTTCTGTATTCTCTTACAATGTGAAAAAACTCTTTGACATATAATCTAAAGAGAAACAATCCCATAAAAGATATGACAAAATACAGGACAAGGTAAGGTGTCAATATAAATTTTGTTCCGAAAATCCAGAAGTAAAAAATATTTATTGTAGCTACAACAAACATCGTACAGAAGCACGAAACAAAAAGTTTGAATAAATCTATAAAAGTAGAGTGTCTTATAATTCCTGCATATGTCTTGAAAACATACATAAAGAAGGTGTTTATAAGAATAATAAAAGCAAAAACAATACTTTTATCATCATGATAAATAAATTCTCCTTTAGTGATTTTTTCGATGATATAGGTGGAAAGAAATAAGGATATTACGAGAATTATAATATCTATGATTAGTATTATCCATCTCGGTAGATATCTTACATCTGAGAGATTGACAACATTATCCCCTCCAAATATTTTTTTCCTGAAAGAATTATACATTGTCTTTATTTGTGTTCATATATTATTAAAGTGTGGTACAAGTCATGATTATTAATTCAACCCCCATTGAATCATTGATGCAAAATTAAAATAAAATCTCATCAATATACTATATCTAAAAAAATAAATTTAGTTTCTGATATTATTTAATAATTGTTCGATTTTATTTTCATTACTAGCAGTAAGATTAGTTCCGGCGATAAACATAAACCCCTTTCAAAAAGTATACCACAAAGATTCTCTTTAAAGAATTTATATTTGTTATATAATTTTGAAAAATATACTACCTGTCATAAACATCTGGTTTCTATACCATTTTCAGAAAATATTTTTTTAAAATTTTTCTTTTCTAATTTTGAATTTATTTCCTTATATAGTGACAGTTGCTCAACAATTCCTCGAAAAAAGAGCTTTATTATATTTTTCGAAAAGACAGACACTTTCAAAAGCGTAAAATTATTCCTGATAAAATTCATGGTTTTTACAGATTCTAAAATATCAGCATCTATCCTTTTATTTCCTTTCAATCTTTTCTTATGTTTTTAATATTCACTTTTTATATTTAATCAAATGTATCATTTATTTTTTCATATTCAAAGCCCCGGCTCATTAAGTACTTGATCGTCTTTGATTTTTTCTGGTATTCCTGAAGCCCTTTTTGTTTGGAGAAATAATCTTCATAGATTCTTATAATGGTTTTTCTGTAATCATCTTCATGAATTTCATCAAAGCATATACTGATCATTTTTTCAGATATTTGTTTCTGCTTCAGATTCATTTTGATCTTATTTTTCCCCCAATGCTTAATATAGAATTTCCCACGAATATAACTTCTGGTAAATCTTTCTTCATTGAGATAGTTTTCTTTTAAAAGATATAACAGAATTTCTTCCTTCGCTTCATCAATAAGAAGGAATTCCCTCATTTTTTGTTCCACTTCCGCATGGCAGCGATCCTGATAAACACAATAGTTAACCAGCTTCTGCTTAATCTCTTCAAAAGTAAACGATTTCTTTTCCATAGGTAAAAAAAAAAGAATGAGCAGGCGCCCATTCTTTATATTATATTTCCAGTTATATTAATAGTTGAACAGTGCTTTCCCTTCCATTAATTCATTAACCTTCTTTCTTACGGAAGTAAGCACCTCTTCATTTTTGATATTATCTACGACTTCAGAAATAAATCCTGCAATCGTATCCATATCATTTTCTTTAAGTCCTCTTGTTGTAATGGCAGCTGTTCCTAATCTGATACCAGATGTTGTAAACGGTGACTTATCGTCAAAAGGTACCATATTTTTATTACAAGTAATATCAGCAAGCACTAATGCTTTTTCAGTTTCCTTACCATTTACTCCTTTATTTCTAAGATCTACCAACATCAGGTGATTATCCGTACCACCGCTTACAATGTCAAACCCTCTTTCGATCATGGCTTTTGACAACGCCTGAGCATTAGATCTCACTTGTTTTGCATAGGTTTCGAACTGCCCATCCAGAGCTTCTCCGAAAGCGATTGCTTTACCGGCAATTACATGCTCTAAAGGTCCTCCCTGAATTCCAGGGAATACAGCTCCGTCTAACACCTGACTCATCATTTTAACCTCTCCTTTCGGAGTTTTATGACCGTATGTATTTTCAAAGTCTTTCCCCATCATGATCATTCCTCCTCTTGGCCCTCTTAACGTTTTGTGAGTGGTAGTTGTTACTACATGACAGTGCTCAAACGGAGAATTTAATAATCCTTTGGCAACTAAACCTGCAGGGTGAGCGATATCTGCCCAAAGTGTTGCACCTATTTCATCAGCAATCTCTCTGTATTTGGCATAATCAAGGTCTCTTGAATAAGCAGAAAAACCGGCAATCATCATTTTGGGTCTTTCTCTTAGCGCTACTTCTCTCATTTGATTATAATCAATAAGACCCGTCTCTTTTTCTACTCCGTAAGAAACTACTTCATATTGAATTCCTGAAAAATTTACCGCAGAACCATGGGTAAGGTGACCTCCCATTGAAAGATCCATTCCCATAATTTTATCACCGGGTTTCAAAACGGCAAGATAAATGGCGGCATTAGCCTGAGAACCGGAATGTGGCTGTACATTTACATAATCCACTCCGAAAAGTTCTTTTGCTCTGTTGATAGCTAATGTTTCAACCTCATCTACTACTTCGCATCCACCGTAATATCTTTTTCCGGGGTATCCTTCAGCATATTTGTTTGTCAGTACACTTCCCATTGCTTTCATCACATTTTCAGAAACAAAATTTTCTGATGCAATCAGCTCCAATCCATGGGCCTGTCTTTGTCTTTCCTTTTCAATCAGGTCGAAAATAATATCCATTTTACTTTTAGTTTTTGAAATTTTTCACCCCAAATGTACGGAATTTCCGGCAAGATTTTAATATGGAAAAGGATGTTTTTCAGTCATAAAATTTAAAAACTACTGATTTCAAATTCCTCTTCCGACAACTCCTTATTAACCATTGCTCCTGCCAAACTCCCCTGAGCAACAGCATTGGCTACAGACCTCATCATAGTAACGTTATCACCACAGGCAAAAACTCCGGAAACGCTTGTCTTTTGTATAAAATCAACTTTTATAAATCCCTGCTCTGTCAGCTCACATCCTAAATCTGCTGAAACATTAAGATTTTGTGTGAAAGTTATTTTAGCATACAAAGCCTTTAACGGAGCTTCTTTTCCATTTTTAAAAATGATCTTTTGAATATATCCTTTTTCGTGTTCTATCTTTTCAATCTCATCTTCGTTTACCCGTATTGTATGCTGATTGAGCTTTCCAAGCTGCTCAGCACTAAGTTTCGTTTTCCCGTTGGTAAACAGTGTCAGTTCTTTTGTCAGATTATAGATCAGTTTTGAAAACTCAAAACCCAGATCTCCATCAGACAAAACCCCTGTTACTTCATTTCTGACTTCATAGCCATGACAGTACGGGCAATGAATTACTGATATTCCCCAGCATTCTGCAAATCCGGGAATATCCGGCATAGCATCTTTTATCCCCGAAGCCAGAATGAGCTTTTTACCATTAAAACATTCACCGGAGGAAGTTTCTATCTTAAAGCCTGAGCTTTCTTTTTTCATGACTGAAACGGTTCCGTCATAAAACCGGACGGTAGGATAGGCTTTCACCTGCTTTCTGGCAAGATCTGAAATTTCTCCCGGGGTTTTCCCATCCTGAGTAATAAAATTATGAGAATGCGGAGTTTGTTTATTGCAGGGGTTCCCGTTATCAATGATTAATACATTTCTCAGGGATCTTCCTAAAGCCATTCCTGCTGATAATCCGGCATAACTGCCTCCTATGATGATGGCATCAAAGTTTTTATTTTCCATAATATGATGACAGTTAGAAATAACAACTGTTCATGCAAAGGTAAAACAAAATCAGATAACGCAATATTGTTGCGATAATATTTTATACTATAAATTAAAAAAAAGATTCCTGAGTTGATACAAATTCAAGAATCAGTTTCTGATCAGCTCTTTTACTAAACAGCCGATCGGGTTTATATAATTTAGTTGTTTCAACTAAGTTCCGGCATTCAAAGAAATTCTTCTGACCAACCGTTTTAGCAAGAACGAATGTAGAGATTATTTCACACTTACATCTCAGTATCAAGTGTTAATAGTGTATTAATATTCTTGTTTGACTTCCCTGATCTCATTCTGAACTCTATTGTTAATATCTATTTTCGCTCCTTCAAAACTGAATATGGCAGTACCTTTCTCTCTGGCAAACGGTTTGGTGATATACTCTACCTTTTCCGTAATGTCAAAATAAGGACCTGTTTCTCTAATTTCATCCTGATTCTCTGAATAATCTTTGACTCTGATCAGGTTTTTATAGGCTTTACTTAAGTCGAACCAATTGATATAATCGGCATTGAATGAAACTGCTCTTATTCCTTTTTTTGAATAAAAATTGATAGCTCCTGCCTGTCCGTAATTGTCACATAAAACCAATGTATTTCCTGTTTTTGATAACCGGGAATATTTTTCATCCACTTTTTGGGCAAGTTCTTTCCAGCCCTGCATATCGGCAAAATCCTGAGGTAAGGAATGGTCTTCACCATCTTCCCAGCGAAGTAATCCAAATTTTTTGTACCACTCCGGATGAGCAGCTATAAATTCCGGGCTTTTATTCGGAAACAAAAGACTGTACAACGGAAAAAACAAAATCACAGGATGCAAAAGACAAACAGGCTGAATACATTTCTTTTTCCAGCCCTCTCTGAGGATAGTTCCTAAATAGGTAGTTCCAAAAGCAATATAAACAGGATAAAGTCCTATAGCATAGTAATCCTTCGCTTTAAAAAAAACAAATAATCCTATCGTAATCACATACCCCCAAAAGAAAAACCGGAACTTTTTAAAAGGAGGATAAAACAGCAAAGCATAAAAAGCAGCGATAATGGCAAAACCAATTCCAATAAAAAACAATGCCTGCGCTCTCATAAAATTCCATCTGTTCACATTCACCAGCTGTCTTTCTGACAATTCCTTCATATGATGAATCACCGGAAAATGCTGTTCATATTGCCAGATCAAATTGGGTAAAACGATAAGAAGAGTCAGAAGCCCGCTCAAGTAAAGATGCGGATTCAGAAAGATCTTTCTCTGACTGCTCAGGAGCAGTGCCGGAATAAACCCTAAGGCGAGAAAAGCAATATTGTATTTATTCAGGATTCCGATTCCGAAGACAATTCCTCCCCAATACAGCCATTTTACTTTTTCAGTACTGACATATCTGATGAGAATATAAAAAAACAACGTCCATAACAACACTTCCATGGAATTGGGCTGAAAAAACATATTCAACCGGAGTAATATAGAAAAAAGCAGTCCGGCAGATGCAAGAATTTTAGCAAACAGACTTCCATTCAGTTCTTCAATTATTTTCCAGACCACCACGATCGTTAAAGCCCCAAATAAGGCAGGAAAAAACCGGATCCAAAATTCGGATCCGCCTAACATTCTGATAAGCCAGGCAATCCATGAAGTCACAGGAGGCACCGAAAGATATCCCCACGCCAAATGATATCCCTGATCAAAATGCAGGTATTCATCGCGCTGCAGGTCGTATTCCGGGCTGACCAGAGAATATTGAAGAATAAATTTTGCAAGAATAAAAATAACAAGAACCCAATAATATTTTTTCATGATTATAACAATAAACCGGAATTAACTATAAGACATCTATCCTCAACCTATTATTACATCTAATATACAATTATTCATACAATTGCTATAGAAATATACTGATATGACAATAAAAAATCCCGAAGAGATTCCTCGGGATTTCACAGTTTAAAAAACTTATAGTGTCAGTTTATTATTTTTGCTTTGACTTTAATTCTTCTTTGTCTTTATCAGACGGGTTCCAGACTTTAATCTGAGAATCTTTTGTAATTCCGGATCCCGAAAGAACCTGAACGTTAATACCATCACTTGCGCCCAGTTTCAGATAAGCTTTCTTGAATTTTCCGTCTTGTTGTTTCACTTCAACAAAAGGAATATCTTTTCCGTCTTTCTTTTCATACTGAACCAATGATTCATCCAGTAACAATGCATTTTTCTGAGAACTTAAGACAATTTCTCCGTTTGCTGAAAAACCAGCTCTGATGTATTCATTATTAGGGTTATTAACATCACCTTCTACCGGAAATTTAATGGTTCCGGCATTATCTTTTCCTTTCGGTGCAATCATCGTCAGCCTTCCCGGAAATGTTTTATTCTGTAATGCTCCGATCACAATATTCATATCCATACCTTCCTTTAGTTTTCCGGCCTGTGCTTCATCAATTTCTCCTTTAAAGATCAACGAATTTAGATCTGCAACAGAACAAATAGTTGTACCCGCGTTAAAGTTATTGGCTTCAATTACCTGACTTCCTACTTTTACGGGAACCTCAAGAACAGTACCTGAAGCTTTAGAACGGATTTGCGTCGTAGCAAGCCCTTGCCCCTGAAGTTCGGGAGTAGCACCTGTCTTTGCAATTTGCAGTCTTTTTTGTGCTGTATTAAGCTGTTGTTGAGCATTTTTAAGATTCTGTTGTTGTGTAAACAGCTGTTGTTGAGAATTCAGGTAATCCTGTTTGGAAATTACACCTTGCTTATATAATCGTTCCTGCATTTCATACTGTTTTTGCATATTCCCGACATTCATCTGGGAATTATTGATCTGAAGCTGTGCATTCTGAACCTCCTGTTGCGCAGCATTTACCTCAGAAATACTGGGAACAATTCTTATTGTGGCAATCAATTGCCCTACTTCTACTCTATCTCCTTCTTTCACTAAAATTTTATCGATAATACCTGTAATATTCGGTTTGATCTCAATTTCTTCTTTTGGAGTAATCTTTCCGGTAGCCATTACTTTATCATCCATATTTTGAACTTTAGGCTGACGGGTCAGAAAGGCTTCCCCTTCTTTAGAGTTAGATTTTATAAGATATCCAATCCCTGAGAACAATGCCACTGCAAATAAAAGCCCTAAAAAAATATAAATGGCTTTTTTCCAAGTGAATTTCTTTTTCATACGTATAGTTTATTTTTTTAATCAAATTATTATTCTGTTCTTAACGCTTCAATAGGTCTAATTTTTACGGCTCTTTGTGCCGGTATCATTCCGATAATTAATCCTAAAATCACCATCACTGCCATTGCGGCAAATACATTTCCATAGTTTACCGTTGGATTATAAAAAGGAAACGAATCCTGTCCCTGGGTAACGGCATTCAAAATCATCAGCACAAAAATTCCAAACATGAATCCCAGCAGCCCTGAAGAGAGAGTAATCACAACACTTTCCAACAGAATCTGATTTCTCACTTCCGCCGGCTTTGCTCCTAATGCTCTTCGGATTCCGATCTCTTTTGTTCTTTCTTTTACTGTGATCAGCAAAATATTTGAAATCGCAATAACCCCTGCAAGAATAGTGAGCGTTCCCACAATAATGGTCAAAAGCTGCATCCCCGTAAGGAAGCCTGTCAGTTTTTTAAACTCTTTTCCCAAATTGAAACTTCCAAAAGCATTGGTATCTTCAGGAGAAACTTTATTTTTATTTTTCAGAACCTGCTTCACATTTTCTTCAACAGCATTCACATTAGCATTCGGTTTACTGACAATAGCAAACATATCGATCTGTTCACCTGCGTTATACATCTTCGTATAGGTAGAAAGTGGGATAAATGCCGTACGGTCGTTTTCGAAACCACCTCCTTTTTTCACTCTGAAAACGCCGATTACATTAAAGAATATTCCTTTTATATTGATAGACTGGCCAATGGGATTTTCATTTTTCTTGGAAGCAAAAAAGTTTTTATAGATTTCTTCTCCAATCACTACTACGTTTTTATTTCCCGAAACATCCGCATCATTGATATATCTTCCGAAAATAAGCTTCTTCTCTGAAATTTTATTTCCTACGGAATAATCTCCCGTAAGAGAATAAGTCCCGCTTTTTCCATTTCTTGAAATCGTTTCTCCCGGTGTTCCGGTAAAACTTCCTCTTGCATTTTGCGGGGATATATAATCAATTTCATTAATCTTTCTCTTCAGCATATCCATATCAGACAGATTAAGGTGAACATCTCTTCCTTTTGGAAATCCTTCATAGGGGATTGATGTTTTTTGAGCCCATAAAAAAATTGAATTGGTTGCAAATCCTGAAAACAATTTATCAAAACCATTTTCCATTCCTTTGGCAGCCCCAAGAAGGCTTACATACAAAAACATCCCCCATCCTACTCCAATCATGGTAAGAAATGTCCGAAGCTTATTATTCCTCAGTGAATAATAGATCTCCTGCCAAGTGTCTTTTTTAAATATGATATTCACCTTTTCGAATTATGAGTTATACATTATGAGTTATAAGTTTTACAAGCTGTTTATTCTGTTCTTAGTGCTTCAATTGGTTTAATTCTTGACGCTCTGTACGCCGGAACGAATCCTGCAATTAAGCCGGAAAAGACCAGAGCAATGAATGCCATAAAGATGGTTCCCCATCCTACGCTAGGACTTTTAATAAAGAATTCTTCAAGGCTGTCTCCTAACAGGTTTAATGTTAAAACCCCTACAGCCACTCCTACAAATCCGGAAACCACCGTAATCACTACACTCTCCTGAACAATCAGGGCTACAATTCCTTTTGGTTTTGCACCAATTGCTTTTCTTACCCCGATTTCTTTGGTTCTTTCTTTCACGATATACACCATGATGTTACTGATCCCTATAATTCCGGCCAATAAGGTTCCCAGTCCGATAAATCCTACAATAGCCGTAAGAACAGCCATAAATGTAAACGTATCGTTCATATTCTTGGCATTATTCCAGACACGGACACCATTTTCATCATCAGGAGAAACATTTTTTCTTGCTTTCAGCTTATCTCTCAGTTCGTCACCGTATTTAATTGCCTGATCCGGTGTTAGTTTATCATTATATGTGATATAGGCTGTATTCACGGTATCAGATCCTTTTTTCATCTGTTGTAAAGTCGTAATCGGAACGGTAATATGTCTTTCGTCTCTGTCTCCTCCGTCATCAGAGAACACTCCGATTACTTTAAACATTGTTCCGTTGATATCCAGTTCTTTTCCTACAGAACTTCCGTTTTTAATCAAGTCTCTTTGTACCATTCTTCCGATCACGGCCACATTTTGCTTTCTTGCCAGATCTCCGGGGCTGATATAGCGACCGTCAATAATCTTTCTGTTTTCAATAATCTGTTCTCCGGGTTCTGCACCGTGAATCTGATAAAGGCCACTTTCTTTTCCGTATTTTACCATTAAATTCACTTCATACCTGGGGCTGGATGCTCCTACTTTTTCTTTATCGGTACTGACCAGAAAATCATAGTCAGAATTATTCATGGTAACAGTCCGGTCGGATTGCAGTCCTTTATAGGCTAAAGTAGTTTTTCCTGTATAAATGGTAATCAGGTTTTTGGCATCTCCGGCAAATCCTTCAGAGAAGGCATTCTGCAGCCCTTTTCCGATCCCAAAAAGCACAATAAAAATAAACAGTCCCAAAGCCACAGTAAATCCGGAAAGTACTGTCCGGAGTACATTACTTCGGATAGAGCTGAATATTTCCTGCCAACGATCTAGGTCAAACATTTTGTAGTAGTATTAAAAGATTGAAAAATTTAAAGATGAACAGAATAGGATCCATCAATTTTCAAGTTATTTCATTCTCAAATTAATTTATAAAACGATTTGTTTAATGAACTCATCGCTTTCAATAATCCCGTCTTTCAGGACCACATTTCTTTTTGTCTGTGCAGCCACATCGGGTTCATGGGTTACCACAATAATCGTTTTTCCTTCATTGTTAATATCCTGAAGCAGCTTCATAATATCATGGGTTGTTTTTGAATCCAGTGCTCCGGTAGGTTCATCCGCCAGTACAACTTTGGGATCTGTGATCAGAGCTCTTGCAATGGCTACTCTCTGTTTCTGCCCTCCCGAAAGTTCGCTTGGAAGGTGATTAGCCCATTGCGAAAGTCCCACTTTTTCCAGGTATTCCAAAGCTTTCTGATTACGTTCTTTTCTTGGAACATTCTGATAATAGAGAGGCAGTGCTACATTTTCCAACGCTGTTTTATAACTAATCAGGTTAAAAGACTGAAAAATAAATCCTAAAAACTTGCTTCTGTATTCTGCGGCCTTTACCTCAGACAAATGCTCGATCGGAACGCCATCCAACTCGTAAGTTCCTGAATCTTTTTCATCCAGAATTCCAATGATATTAAGAAGTGTAGACTTTCCGGAACCGGAACTTCCCATAATAGAAACAAACTCACCTTCTGATATATCCAGATTAATTCCCTTGAGAACATGAAGTTTGCTTTTCCCCGTATCGTATGACTTATGTAAATCCTGAATTACTAACATTAAGTGGTCTATGTTTTATACCCAATAAGTAGAAGATACTTTCAAATTGTTACAAGAATGAAAATTAATTCAATATTTTTTTTGTTTAATTAATTTTATCTTTATTTATAACACTTTACACAAAAGTGTTTAGTTGTAACTTAAGATTTCCATCTATTTACCCACAATATCCCCTTCCAGCCTATTATTCGTGCCGGTTTCATGTAAATGTGGAAAACTTTTACAGCTAAAAGTCAGTCAATTAGTATTTACCTCTTTCAAAATCAGTTCTTTTTTTCGAACTTTGTATTTAGATTCTGATCAGAAACACAAACTTACAATGTGAATAACTTTCATTCACAACCACCAGAAAAACAAAAAGTTAGAAACTTTCTGAACGTTATCCACAGAGATCTGAATTATTTTAATTATAAAGATATTAATATGGGAATTTTTGATAAAAGAGTAAGTTATAAGCCATTTGAATACCCTGAGGTTCTTCAATTTGTAGAAGCGATCAACAAATCGTTCTGGGTACATTCGGAAGTGGATTTTACTGCAGATGTTCAGGATTTTCATTCGCAGTTGGAACCACATGAAAAGCATGCTGTGAAAAATGCGCTTTTAGCCATTGCACAGATTGAGGTGTCTGTAAAGACATTCTGGGGAAATTTATACAATCACCTTCCGAAACCGGAATTCAATGGATTAGGATCTACTTTTGCAGAATGCGAATTCCGTCATTCTGAAGCATATTCCCGTTTACTAGAGGTATTAGGATATAATGACGAGTTTCTTAATGTGATAGAAATTCCGGCTGTAAAAGGCAGAATTGAATTCCTTGGAAATGCTTTAAAACATGCCAACTCGGCAACACCTAAAGAGTATGTTTCAGCGTTATTATTATTCAGTATTCTGGTAGAAAACGTTTCTCTATTTTCTCAGTTTGCCATCATCCTTTCTTTCACGAGATTCAAAGGATTCATGAAAAATGTATCTAATATCATTGCATGGACTTCTGTAGATGAGCAGATTCACGCTAATGCAGGAATCTATTTAATCAACAAAATTCGTGAAGAACAACCTGATCTGTTATCAGACAGTGATATTGAAGACATTTACACGCTTGTGGATGAATCTATTGAAAGAGAAGGAGATATTCTGAGCTGGATTTTTGAATTGGGTGAGATCGACAATGTGTCTAAAGAAAACCTGTTAAACTTCATGAAATATCGTGTGGATGACAGTTTGAAGAAAATCAATATGAAAACAAGATATAATATTACTCCGGAACAATACAGACCAATGGTCTGGTTTGAGGAAGAAGTATTTGCCAATTCATTGGATGATTTCTTTGCCAAAAGACCTGTTGATTACACGAAACACGATAAGAGTATTACGGCCAACGATTTATTCTAATCCAACAACACAAGCACAAATATAAAAGATGATTAATGTAATCGTAAGTTACACGGTAAAACCTGAATTTGTTCCTGCAAATAAAGCAAATATTCAAAAATTTCTGGATGATTTTAAAAATTTGGATTCATCTGCGTTTGAGTATAAGGTGTATGTAAAAGAAGACGGTGTTACATTTTTACATTATTCGAACTACCTCAATGAAGAAGTTCAGCATGAGGTTTTGAATATCCCATCTTTTAAGGAGTTTCAGCGGGTAAGAGATGAAAGCGGGCTGAAAGGTTCCCACAAAGTAGAATTTTTAGAATCAATAATATAAAAAACAAAATACCGGAGTGATCCCCTCACTCCGGTGTTTGAAAATATAACATCTATGGAAGAGCAAAATTCAAATATATGGTGGCTCAACGAAGAGTCTGAGCAGATGTTGAACAGAGGATATCTGTTGAAAGGTGAAACGGTAGACGGAGCTATCGACAGAATTACCACTGCAGCAGCAAAAAGGTTATACAAACCTGAATTGCAAGCGGCTTTTAAAGAAATGATCACAAAAGGATGGATCAGTTTCTCATCTCCAGTATGGGCAAATATGGGAACACAGAGAGGTCTTCCTATTTCATGTTTCAATGTTCACATTCCGGACAGTATTGAAGGGATTACTCATAAAATGGGTGAGGTCATCATGCAGACAAAGATTGGTGGTGGTACTTCAGGATACTTCGGAGAACTTAGAAACAGAGGTACTGCTGTAACAGACAATGGTAAGTCTTCAGGAGCCGTTTCATTTATGAAGTTATTTGATACGGCAATGGATGTTGTTTCTCAGGGAGGAGTAAGAAGAGGAGCTTTTGCAGCTTATTTAGATATTGACCACGGAGATATTGAAGAATTTTTATCCATTAAAGATATCGGTAGCCCGATTCAGAATCTTTTCACCGGAATTTGTGTTCCGGATTACTGGATGCAGGATATGATTGACGGTGACATGGAGAAACGTAAAGTGTGGGCAAGAGTACTGGAAAGCCGTCAGCAAAAAGGTCTGCCTTATATTTTCTTTACAGATAATGTTAACAGAAATAAGCCACAGGTATATAAAGATCTAGGATTAGCAGTCAATGCAAGTAACCTTTGTTCTGAAATTATGCTGCCTTCTACAAGAGATGAATCTTTTATCTGCTGCTTATCTTCCATGAATCTTGAATTGTACGATGAGTGGAAGGACACGGATGCGGTAAAATTAGCCATCTACTTCCTTGATGCTGTTTTATCTGAATTTATAGATAAAACGGAAGGTAACTATTATTTACAGGGAGCCAGAAATTTCGCTATGCGTCACAGAGCTCTTGGGTTAGGTGTTTTAGGATACCACTCTTATTTACAGAAAAATATGATCCCGTTTGAAAGCTTTGAGGCTACTCAATTCAATGCAAGAGCTTTCAGACATATTAAAGAACAGGCAGAACAAGCTTCAAGAGAGCTAGCCAATATCTATGGTGAACCTGAAGTACTGAAAGGATACGGATTAAGAAATACCACAACTATGGCTATTGCTCCTACCACTTCAAGTTCAGCTATTTTAGGGCAGACTTCTCCCGGAATTGAACCTTTCTCTTCAAACTATTATAAAGCGGGGCTTGCTAAAGGAAACTTTATGCGTAAGAACAAGTATTTAGCAAAATTATTAGAAGAAAAAGGTTTAGATAATGAAGAAACCTGGAGAACAATCATGCTGAACCACGGTTCTGTACAACACCTTAATGAGCTTACTCCTGAAGAAAAGGCAGTATTCAAAACGTTCAAAGAAATTTCTCCGATGGAAATTATTTCTCAGGCGGCACAGAGACAACAATATATCGATCAGGCTCAGTCGCTGAATCTTCAGATTCCTTCTACAATGCCTGTAAAAGATGTCAACTATCTGTACATTGAGGCATGGAAGAAAGGGGTAAAAACACTTTACTACCAAAGAAGTTCTTCTGTTTCAAAGGAAATGATGGTGAATTTTGTGACATGCTCAGCTTGTGAAGCATAAATCCAAATAATAAACACGCTATATCAACGAAAGCACGCCAATGGCGTGCTTTTAATATTTTATCACAGATTCGCTTTAGCAGAATAAATCAGGCAAAAGCAATTTAAAATATAACTGGAGGATATGCGGATTAAAGTCGGGTGGTTGTAACTGTTTAAAATAATTTTCTTTTATAAAAAAATCAGTCCTTGGTATTCTTCATTCATTACAGTCCTATAAAAGAAAAAGGCCCGGAAAGAAAATCCGGACCCATGAAAAAGTTGTATAAAGTAAAATAAAAGACTGACCTTAGAAATTGTATCTGACTCCCAGCTGTGCCTGGAATCTTGACGCAAACTGGTCAATCGTGTACGGTAATCCCGGTGTTTTAAAGTTATAAGTAGGGTCTCCTGCAGAAGGCTGACCTGTAGCAATATTCCCCACTTTTGTAAGTCCTACACTTGCGGTTGAGTTGAAGGTATTAGGTACAAAGTATACTTTCCCCCAGTCTTTGTTCAGCAAATTGGTAAAATTGATAATACTTAATGAAATCTGGATATTATTCTTTTTACCCAGTTTAATCTCATCCATAATTCTGATATCCGCCTGAATGTTCCAAGGAGTAACGTCTCCGTTTCTTTCGGTAAACTTTCCTCTTCTTGATTTCAGATAGTCATTGCTATTGATAAAGTTTTCGTAATCAGCAACCTGTTGCTGGGCAGACACCAAAACAACAGACGCTCCACTTTGATCTTTCCCCATTATAGGAACAATATATTTGGCTGCTTCATTGGCATCTTTAAAAATATAAGCAAGTCCTGCCGCCTGTCCCGTATTTGCAATAGTACTGTTCACAAATCCCCATGAATAAGGGTTTCCGGATTGAGCATTGAAATAGACATTCGTATATAACCTGTTGGAATTAGAAATATTGAATGCATATCCCAGATTCGCCACTACCCTGTTTTTAATCGCAAAGTTGGAAGTGGTCAGCTTAGGATCGTTAGGCGTAAGCGACTGGTTCATCTGCCAGTTACTTTCCATAGAGTTTCTGATTCCGTTGGTAATATCTTTAGCATCACCGTATGTATAAGCTACGAAGAAATTGAATCCGAAATCATATGATTTTGAAAGCTGCGCTGTTAAATTGTAACGGTATCCTTCTTTGGTATTGGAAAGAAGATAAGCATTGGAGAAATTGCTATTGATGTTCGTTGTATAAATTGGCATTTCATGATTCACATCATAGCTGTAATACGTCACATTATCTGTTTTATTCACCTGCTGGAATTTCAGGTCATAAAGCACTTTGGTATAAATACCTTCTAAAGTAAGTTTATATCCTTTAAAGGTATAATCAACGGCTAATGAACTTCTCCAGACTCTTGGCATTTTAAAGTTATTATCAACAAGGTCTACCTGTACCTTTGAAGAGTTTTGCCATTTTGGGAAGTTGCCGCTTACCAGAGGGTCTCCGTTGGCTGCAAGCTGCGCCGCTGTCGGAGCGTTATAATCGTAACTTCCAAATCCAACCCCGTCATTATAATATGCATATCCTAGCCATGCAAACGGAATTCTACCTACGAAAATTCCTGAACCTCCTCTTAAGACTACAGATCGGTCTTCAGTAACATCATAGGTAAATCCAAGTCTTGGAGATAGCGTTGGTTTGTTAAGATAGTTATTGGTTAGCTGGCTCAGAGGCGTATAGGTATAAGTTTTCCCGTAATTAGGATCCTGAGGAGAGTTTGTAACCAGCGGGCTTAGCTGAGGTTTGTTAGGTAAATCTGTATAATCTACTCTCACACCCGGTGACAATCTCAATCTTCCCCAGTTGATTTCATCCTGGAGGTACAATGAAAGAAGGTTTACCTGATACTGCGCATAAGGATTATCAAAAAGCGTTTGTCTGCTCTCTCCGTTAAAAGGATAGGTACCTCTTATCCTCGCAGGATTGGAGTTGTAAAAATCATCAAGAGATTTATACGAAATTCTTCCGTTCAAAGCATTTACGAAACCATAATTAATATTATAAAGCTCATTATGGGTTCCTAATAAGAAGGTATGATTTCCTTTTTTATAGGTAAGGTTATCGGTAATTTCAAACGTTTTCTGTTTCATATTGAAAACAGTAGCTTCCCTGTCGTTTCCTAACAAAATAGTTCCTCCGTTATAAGTAATTTCAACCTGTGGAAACATAGCATTACCGGAAGTAGGGTCTCTGTAATCATGAATTGAAGAATATCCTAAAACTAAATTGTTACTCCACTTATCATTAAAACGGCTCTTGAGTTCAAGAGTAGTGGTGGAAGCGGTATTCTTCTGGATGAAGTCCATACTGGAAAACCTGAAGTTGGCACCATCTCTTTCAAGATTGGAAGCCTGTGAAAATACGGTATTATTTTTAATGGATAATGTGTGTTTATCATTAATTTTCCAGTCTAACTTATTAAAAAGCTTGGAGCTTTCTGAAAAGTTATTGTACTGATTAAAACTTCCTACATTAAATCCGTATCTATTTTTTACAAAATCGGAGATCTTATGGGCAACTTCTTCATTAATAAGGGCATTGGGATCATTGGCGTTATAGAAGATCGGATCTGTTCTTTTCGTATATTCTAAATTGGTAAATAAAAACACCTTATCTCTTACGATTGGCAGTCCTACTCTTCCTCCATAAATGAAATCCGAAAAATCTTTTGGCATTTTAGAATTATCTCCTACTCTGTTATTCCCTGTAATTGCAGCATTCCTTCCGTAAACATACATAGAACCTGTCACATCATTACTTCCGCTTCGGGTGACAGCATTGATACTTCCGCCCAGGAAGTTCCCAAGTTTCACGTCATAAGGAGCAATATAAACCTGTACATCCTGAATAGCATCCAGGCTTATGGAATTGGAACGGGTACTACTTCCGGGCATTCCTGATGTACCTGTCTGCCCTCCCAAAGACGGGCTGAATCCGATAGCATCATTGTTGATAGATCCGTCAATCGTAACGTTATTATAACGGAAATTGGTACCGTTAAAAGAGTTGTTAGCACTCTGTGGAACCAATTTTGTAACATCCTGAATTCCTCTGTTGATATTAGGAAGACCGGAGATCTGTGCCTGGCTGATCCCTACCCCGTTTTTTACGATAGTTCTCTTAGAAGTAATTTTTACCTCGTCAATCGTCTTTTCTTTGCTGCCAACGTCTACTATAGGCAAATCGTTGTTTCCTAAGGAAAGTTGAAGGTTAGGATTTTCATAAATAACCTGCGAACCGTCTAATATTTCAATTTTATAAGGACCACCCGGCTGAAGGTTATCCAAACTGAATTGTCCTTTGCTGTTACTTTTTGTTTCAAAGGTACTATTAGTAGGTACATGCACTACCTTTACCGTAACTTCGGAAGAAATTCCTTTTAATCTTCCAAAAATCTTAGAGCTGGTTTCCTGTGAAAATGCAAATCCAAAAGACAATAAAGCAAAAGCACAGATAATTTTTTTCTTCATATTTTTATTGATACAAACTCGGCTGTAAAATTAAAATTCATTCATATGAAGTATGGTAACATAAAATTAACATTATGTAACCTAAAGTTTAATATTTCCTTAAAAAAAACTTAATATCTACATTCCGGTAACCTCTTTAATTTTTCACTCAACTATAGAAATCACTGAAAAAAATTACTTAATTTTAAACCATTAAAATAGTTTAATATGAAATTCGGACAAGTAGAGGACCCTTCAAAAATAGATTTTACACTTCCTAAAGATCACTCCAGAACCAAAGAAATTTTAAGCCTTAATAAAAAGGGGCTGAACAATATATCTATCGGATGTGCAAAATGGAATAAGACCGACCTTAAGGGATTCTATCCTAAAGGAACGAAAGACGAATTGACCTATTATGCCACTCAGTTTAATTCTATAGAACTGAATGCCACTTTTTACGGAATGCCGACACCTGATCAGGTAAAAACATGGAAGGAAAAAACTCCGGAAGGATTTAAGTTCTTTCCTAAAATTACCAACACCGTTTCTCATTTCAGGAGGCTTATAGATGTTACAGATCCGGTCACTCATTTTGCTTCAGCCGTAATTAATTTTGATGAAAAATTAGGGATGGCCTTTCTTCAGCTTCATGATAATTTTAAACCGAAAGACTATGACAGGCTGGAAAAATTTGTAAAAGAGTGGCCTAAAGAAGTTCCTCTGGCCATTGAGCTGCGAAATACCGAATGGTTCACAGACGAAGAAATACTCAATACAACCTGTGAACTTTTTGAAGCCCACAATATCACCAACATTATTGTAGATACTGCCGGAAGAAGAGATATGCTTCATATGCGTCTTACTACTCCGAATGCCTTTATCCGATATGTAGGAGCTAATGCTGAAAGTGATTATGAAAGACTGGATGACTGGGTACAGCATTTAACAAAATGGAAGAAAGAAGGGCTGCAAAACCTGTACTTCTTTGTACATCAAAATATCGAAAAAGCATCTCCGTTATTGTCAGCTTACTTTATCAAGAAATTAAATGCGGAATGGAAAACCGATATCCACATTCCTCAAATGGCAACTGAAAATACAGGCACACTGTTTTAATTTCAATGATCATTCTGAGACAATAATTCATCCATTTTCAAAAGTTTAAATAGACTCATTTTAATTTATCTCCTTAATAACAAATTTGGGGGATAAAGTCTTTTCATATCATAAAATTTTATACATTAGAGGATACGTATTTCACACAATAGTGTAAATTTAAAAAACAATGATATGGAAAAAGAAATTTGTACAATAAGCATTGCCAGTAACTGGCTTACCGATGAATATATCTTTTATGAAAATGATACCATCAAAAGAATATATGACAATCACAGTATGAGCTCTAATGTTTCAGAATGGGTAACTCCCGAACAAATAAGTGAGCAAAATAAGGACAAGCTTATTAAAAATTGTCCGGAAGATCTTAAGGAGAGGATTATGCATATCCTGAACTATCCTTAATAAACAAATAGTGAATAAAAGTAATGAGTAATACATTTTTATAACCTCTATTACTCATTACCATTGCTATTCACTTTTTCTCAGGAGTAATACCAGATTAAGAAATAAAAGCAGAAAATCCAATGTAATCCAGATACCCAGCTTCGTATTTTCATAATTATAGGCATCTACCTGTTTTTTGGCAGCATCAGAAAGCTTTACACTTTGATTGATATAATTCTGTACTTCAACAATCTGATCTATATTTTTATTAGGAACCGAATGCTGGGAAAAATACACCAGGTTCTTTTTTCCTAAATATCCTACAATCCAGTATTCATCAGATTTATCCATCTTCAGATATTCAACTCTGTAATAATCGGGACGTATTTTTCCGATGTGTTTGGGGATTAATGCCGTATTAGACTCTACTTTATTTACTTTAACAAGATAGAAGTCTAAGGTTTGCGGAAGTTTATTTACAACCTGAAGCCCCACTGAGTTATCAACAAACGCTACAGCGCTTTTTTTGATAAACCAGTATGCAAAAAAAGAAATCGAAAAAACGACAGTCAGAATCCGGAACAGTTTTGCCCACTTTGCGATCTTTCCTGATTTAATCTTATAGAAAATCAAAGAAAACAGACAGCCCCAAAAGATAACAAAAATGATAAATTCCATATTGCAAAGATACAGATTTCAGATTTTTCAGGAGAATTCTAGTCTACATTCCATTCTTTATAAAACTGATCTAGAAAATTCAACATATACTCATGTCTTTCTTCTGCCAGTTTTCTTCCGCTTTCTGTGTTCATTAAATCTTTCAGCAGCAGCAATTTCTCATAAAAATGATTGATAGTAGTTCCGTTTGATTTTTTATATTCTTCTTTAGACATGCCCAGATTAGGCTTGATTTCAGGATCATACATCGGGTTATTTTTAAAGCCTCCGAAATTGAAAGTTCTGGCAATCCCGATCGCTCCAATGGCATCAATACGGTCAGCATCCTGAACAATCATGAGCTCAGCAGAAGGATTCTGAGGCGCATTGCTTCTGTTTTTGAATGAAATATTTTCAATAACAAAAAGGACCTGCTCTATCACTTCATGGGAAACATTTTGTTTTTCAAGAAATTCTCTCGAAATTTTCGGAGCTATGGTTTCATCTCCATTATGAAACTTAGGATCTGCAATATCGTGAAGAAGCGCAGACAGTTCTACAACTTCACGGTTACATTCTTCGGTTTCTGCAATTTTTCCGGCCAGTTTCCAGACTCTTTCGATGTGATACCAATCATGGCCTGCTTCTGCTCCTTCCAGTTTTTCTTTTACAAATTCTACGGTGTTGTCAATCGTACTTTTCATTTATCTTTCAGTTCATTTAAAATAATATCCCAGAGTTTTTTGTTGTAACTTCTAAAAAAATTAACATGTCCTATTTCATTTTTCTCAGATTCGGAGGTTTTCACCAGCCTGTATGTCGGGCAGAGATGAGGATAGGTAGTATTTAAAAGACTTAATACGCCTTTCTCAGTCAGCCATACATCATCTTCTGCACGGATTACCAATACATTCTGTTTTAAATTGTTAGAATAATTATCAATTTTCTCCAACAATCTGTTGGTAGATTTCCTGTTTAAAATTAAGGTTCTCCAGTCATATGCACAATTTTTTGGAAGACTTTCTCCCAATCCGAACCAATGGGCCGGAAAGTATCCCAGCAACGAAGTAGTTAGAGGCTGAACAATTCCGAAACCCAGATAAGCTTCTATCTTAGTTTTCCACCTAAGATTTCCCACAAAAGCATTTTGGGTTCCTACAAAGAAGAATTCATCAAACATTTCAGAATCTTTGTTCATTCCCAAAATCAAGGCTCCTACAGAATGTCCCAGGCAATATTTTTTATACTCGGAATATTTTACCTTAATATACCGGGTCAGTTCTTTATAATCTTTTGCTCCCCAAAGTCTCATAGAAGCATTAAATCCTTTCATACTCCTAGGCTTAGAGAGGCCTATTCCTCTATAATCATAAGTAATGACCGTGAATCCTTTTTCTGAAAAATATTGAGCAAATGAAAAATAAACCTGTTGTTTTACTCCTGTTGCAGAATTAATGAGTAATAATTTTCCGTTACTCTTCTCAGGGCGAAAAAGGTGCGCTGTTAAAGAGGCATGATCTTCAGTAGTAAGTATTAGTTTTTCCATAGGATAAAAGAAAAAATCCACTATAAAAGTGGACATTTTCGTTATATTTTTATGTTAAGTTTCAGACTTTTGATATGCCGTAAATAGTTTTAAGAAACAAAATCCGCCATTCTCGGCAGCCCGTTCTGTGAACCCTTACCTCCTGAAACCCTTGAGGATACTTCATTTCCGAATTTCACACAGTCTTCAATAGTATTCCCATGGCAAAGTGCAATAGCAAAACCTGAAGTAAAAGCATCACCCATCCCCATTTTATAGACTGTTTTGTCTCTATCATTTCTGTAGTACTTCATTTCAGTACCGTCAAAATAAATGGTGGAATTGGTGTCATCTCTTACAAAAACTTTATTGAAATATTTTTTAAGAACATCTTCTCTCTTTTCTTCGCCAAAAATAATATAAAGCTCACTGCTTTTGGCTATAATAAAATCAACATTTTCAATAATTTCATCGCTGATTCGCATAGCAGGAGAAGCATATAAACCTACTTTTTTACCATGCTTTTTGGCTTTTTTCACCGTATACTCCACCACATCCATAGAAACCTCAAGCTGAATAAGAATAAGGTCTGCTGTATTGAAATACCGGTCTGCTTCGTCTATATGATCTTTATTTAAATATTTATTAGCAGCTGGTACGACTACAATGGCAGCATTTCCGTTACTTGTGGTTACATAAGCCGTTCCGGTAGACTCCTGATCTGTTTCATGAACAAAGCCTACATTCACTCCTTCTCCCACAAGATTTCTCATAATCTGCTGTCCCAAAGGATCCATTCCTACACAGCCTATGAAATAAACACTCGCTCCAAGTCTTGCTGTACCTACTGCCTGATTAGCACCTTTACCTCCAAAATAACTGTCTGAATTAACGGCTAAAACCGTTTCATTAGGCAGAGGAAGTTTTTCGGTTTCTAAAACCAAATCTATTGATGAGCTTCCTACAACAATAATTTTAGGTTGTTCTGAGGAGAATTTCATTGTGCTTTATATTAGTTTTAACATTTATATCTGGTGAACTTTGCAGGTTCAAAAATAACTAATTTTACTTAACTAATTTCAATAAATTCAGTAATTATCTTTACCGGTGACTTATCTTTACCATAACCTATATAACTGGCATAAAAACCTTCTCCATATCCGGTTTCAAAAGCAAATATAGTTCCAGGGTGCTCTTCCGACGGTTTTAAAAAGGCATATTGATCTATAGCCCCATTTTCATCGAAAAAATGCTCATGAAAGAATTCTTCATAAATCCCCATAAAGTCATCTCCTTTCTTCTGATATAGTGTTTGTTCCAGCTCATTCAGGCTGCTTTGAGTGTCTACATCCATAAAACATCCCATTCCGCTTTCTACAGGATATCCGAATACCTCCTCCTCTTCCAGATCTTTTACATTCTGTCCGGCTGTGGTAGCCATTTTCCAATCTGTAATTTCAGCATTACTAAATATAATTTCAGCGTAGGCTACACAATTACTTTCTCTTTCTTTGTGCAATATAACAGAGAAATCTCCTTTTGGAAATTCTGTAGAAAAAGGAAGCATATCATTGGTGATCAAAGGATCACAGGCAACCAGTTTTCCACTGGAAAGATAAATTTTCCCCACTTCAAAACTTTCCAGCAAAGGGCTTTCAACAAAGTCTTTTGAAAATAGTTTTTGTATGTTTTCTATGTGTGTCATGTGTTCTTTTTCTTTAAATCATAAGGCTGGGCACAAGTGTTCATCTGTACCCAGCCTGATTTCCCGACAATTTAAATTGTCTGTATTTTAAATTATAAACTTTTCAGCTTCTCTTCCAGAATAGCGATCTTGTCAAGAGCATCTTTTTGTTTCTTACGCTCTACCTCTACAATCTCAGGTTTTGCATTAGCCACAAACTTTTCGTTGGAAAGTTTTTTATCTACTGAAACCAGAAATCCTTTCAGGTATTTTAATTCTTCTTCAGTTTTAGCTTTTTCTTCTCCTAAATCCAGGTTTTCGCTCAAAGGAATTGAAACTTCTGTAGCCCCTACCAGGAATGTGAAACTTGGCTTATCTGTTTTCTGTCCGAAATGGATTTCAGAAACATTCGCCAGTTTTCTCACCACTGCTTCATTAGCAAATTCAGAAGCATTGGTATATATTTCCGCTGTCTCTCTCGGTGAAATTCCTTTTGTCTGACGGTAGTTTCTAACTCCCGAAATCAATTCTGCCGCAGTTTCAAAATTTTTGATAACTGCTTCATCAAAGGCTACGGCTTCTTTCTGCTGGGCAACCACTAATGCCTCTTCAATACTTCTTTCTGAGATCGTCTGCCACAACTCTTCCGTCAGGAAAGGCATGAACGGATGAAGCAGCTTCATCAGTTCTTCAAAGAAATATATTGTTTTATGATATACCTCCTTGGAGATTCCTTCTCCATAGTTAGGTTTAATGGCCTCAAGATACCATCCGCAAAAATCATCCCAAATTAATTTATAAATCAGATGAAGTGCGTCGGAAATTCTGAATTTCTCAAACTGGTCATTGATCTCGGCAATTGTTTTATTTAATTTATTTTCAAACCAATCGATAGTTTGTGTTTCCGTTGCATTGGCTGTTTTATCCTCATGATTCCACATATTGATCAGACGGAAAGCATTCCAGATCTTAGTCATGAAGTTTCTTCCCTGAAGCATTAAGTCTTCATCAAAAAGAAGATCGTTTCCTGCTGCGGAGCTCAATAAAATTCCTACACGAACACCGTCTGCACCGTATTTATCCATTAATTCCAGCGGATCAGGAGAATTTCCTAAAGATTTTGACATCTTCCTTCTCTGCTTATCCCTTACAATCCCGGTAAAATACACATTCTTGAACGGAACTTCTTTTCGGTATTCCAGTCCTGCCATAATCATTCTGGCTACCCAGAAGAAAATAATATCCGGACCTGTAACCAGGTCTGATGTAGGATAATAATAACTGATATCTTTATTTTCAGGATCAAGTAATCCGTCAAATACTGACATTGGCCACAACCATGAAGAGAACCAGGTATCAAGAGCATCTTCATCCTGCTTCAGATTATCAGCTGTTAATGCTTGATTACCGGTTTTTTGTTTCGCAAGTTCTAATGCTTCTTCCCCGGTTTCAGCCACTACAAAATCATTCTCTCCTTCACCATAATAATACGCAGGAATCTGCTGCCCCCACCAAAGCTGACGGGAAATATTCCAGTCACGGATGTTTTCCATCCAGTATTTGTATGTATTTTTGAATTTTTCAGGATAGAATTTTACTTCATCTTCCATTACTACATCCAGAGCAGGCTTAGCAATTTCAGACATTTTAAGAAACCACTGTACAGAAACTTTAGGCTCAATAACCGCACCTGTTCTTTCAGATGTTCCTACTTTATTAACATAATCCTCTGCTTTTAGCAAAAGATCTTTTTCTTCCAGTTCTTTGGCAATCTGTTTTCTTACATCAAATCTGTTTTGCCCTGCATAATGAAGACCGTGCTCGTTTAGATTTCCGTCATCATCCAGAGCATCAATCATTTTCAGCTGGTGCTTCTGTCCGATCTCATAATCATTCGTATCGTGAGCCGGTGTAATCTTCAATGCTCCTGTTCCGAATTCAATATCTACATATTCATCTTCAATAATAGGAATTACTCTGTTTACAATCGGAACGATTACATTTTTACCTCTCAGATGCGCATATCTTTCGTCATTAGGATTGATACATACAGCAGTATCTCCGAAAATCGTTTCAGGACGTGTGGTAGCAACTGAAAGGAAATCTTCTGACCCTTCAATTTTATATTTAAGAAAATAAAGCTTTCCGTTTTGTTCTTTAAAGATTACCTCTTCATCAGAAATATTGGTCTTTGCTTCAGGATCCCAGTTTACCATTCTGTACCCTCTGTAGATTAATCCTTTGTTATAAAGATCTACAAAACTTTTGATCACCTGTTGTGAAAGTTTGTCTTCCATTGTAAAGCGGGTTCTGTCCCAATCACATGAACATCCTAATTTTTTCAGCTGTTCAAGAATTGTTCCCCCGTACTTATTCGTCCACTCCCAGGCATGTTCAAGGAACTGTTCACGGGTGATATCTGACTTATTAATTCCTTCAGACTTCAATTTAGCAACAACTTTAGCTTCGGTAGCAATTGAAGCGTGATCTGTTCCCGGAATCCAACAAGCGTTAAACCCGCGCATTCTTGCACGACGGACCAGCACATCCTGAATGGTATTGTTCAACATATGTCCCATGTGTAATATTCCCGTAACGTTTGGTGGAGGAATGACCACGGTATATGGTGGTTTATCATTAGGCTCTGAGTGGAAATATTTGTTTTCCAACCAGTAATTGTACCATTTCTGTTCTGTTTCCTGTGGATTGTACTTTTCTGAAATCTGCATAAATTCTATTTCTTTGGCTTGCAATTTGCAAAAATAGTCTAAAGAAAAAAATTTTTAAGCATGAATTAAAATAATTTTTAACTTTGTTTCACAAAATTTATCTAACAAACATATTAACATTCAAGAATATGAAGAAATTAATCGCAGGAATTGCATTATTCGGAACATTTGCTCTTGCATCTGCACAAACTATTACGTTTGATAAAACTACTTTTGACTATGGTACTATTAAACCAAATGCTGATGGTACAAGGTTCTTTACAGTAACAAACACAGGTGACAAACCTTTGATCATTTCAAACGTAAAGCCTTCTTGCGGATGTACCACTCCGGAATTCAGCCAGGATCCGATCATGCCGGGAAAATCTGCTAAAATCAAAGTTGGATACAACACCGCTCTTAACGGAGGGTTCAACAAAATGATTGAGGTTTTTTCTAATGACCCTGCCAACAGCAGAAGCGTAATTTACATTAAAGGTAATGTAGATGCTAATGCTCCTGAGCCAAAAGTATTGACTCCTGCTGAGCAGAAAGAAGCTGCAAAAGCTGAGAAAAAAGCTGCAAAAGTTGCTAAAAAGGCTGCTGTGAAGTAAGCTCTACTTAAAAAAATAAAAAAACCGTCTCCCTGGAGGCGGTTTTTTTATTACATTTATGTAAGCATAGAGATTAACGGCTGGAAATTAGATATCAGAGACTTTATGTCAACATCTGAAATGACAGTCAGAATCTTTTAATTTTTTAATCTTAAAAAAAACATATGGACACCAATTTCTCAGACGATTTTAAAATAACCGGAAAATTTTCAATCAAAAAAACATCCACTTCTTATAAAGGAAAACTCACCAAAGACGATGGAGCTCAAATGCTTATTCAGGAAAAGGAAAAACTTCGTGAATTACAGGAAAAGCTCTACGCAGACGGAAGCCAGTCTCTTTTGGTTGTATTGCAGGCGATGGACGCAGCAGGAAAAGACAGTATGATAGAACATGTTTTCGGAGGTGTAAATCCACAGGGCTGTAATGTAACCAGCTTTAAAACCCCAAGCTCTAAAGAATATTCCCATGATTTTCTATGGCGACATTATGTGGCTTTACCTCAAAAAGGGATGATCGGGATTTTTAACCGCTCCCATTACGAAAATGTACTCGTCTGTAAAGTTCACCCTGAATATAATCTGAATGAAAAAACCTGGTCTTCAGTAAAAGATTTTAACAACACATTCTGGGAAAACAGATATGAAAGCATCCGTAATTTTGAAAAACATCTTGCTCAAAACGGAACCACTATTATCAAAATTTTTTTACACGTATCTAAAGATGAGCAAAAGAAAAGGCTTTTAGACAGAATCAATGAGCAGGAAAAAAACTGGAAATTCTCTGCCGGGGACCTTCCGGAAAGAGCATTATTTGATCAGTATATGGAGGCTTATGAAACAGCAATCAATGAGACCTCAAAAGATCATGCGCCCTGGTATGTTCTTCCCGCCGACAATAAATGGTTTGCAAGGGTAGCCGCTATTCAGATCATCATTGATACTCTTGAAAAAATGAATCTTAAGTATCCTGTTCTCTCGGAAAAGGAAAAACAGGGACTTATTGATGCTAAAAATACTCTTGAAAGTGAATAACATTGACTATTTGGAAAGCAATTATAATATCGCTGATATTTATACTTTTGAGTTCTTTTACTTATTCAGTATTAGATATTTTAAAACTACTATTGAACTTAAACAAGTACCAATATCATTTTTACCAAATATTTATTAATATAATAGCTCAATTTTGCTCTTTTCTTATAATAAAAAGATTATTTTTCTCTTCTGAAAAAATCTCTTTAAAGAAAGTTCCAGTCAATTTTTTTATTACTCTTGTATTTGTTTTATTTATTTTGGGAGATTTTATTTTTCAATATGGTTTTAATAATATCTTGGACATTATACTTAAAACAAATACAATGAATAATGTAAATGGGAGAAACATATCATTTTCTTATTTAGGATTAAGGTTGGTAAAAGATTGTATAATTGCTCCAGTAGTTGAAGAATTGTTTTTCAGAAAATTTATTCAGGGGAATTTGGTAAAACGTTACTCTAATGCCTTTGCTTTAATAAGTGCAAGTATTCTATTCACGTTGTATCATAAAGATTTGAATTCCTCTTTTCAAATCTTCATTTTAGGAATAGTTTTGGGAATCATTTTTCAGAAAACCCAAAGAATCGAATATTCTATTCTTTTCCATTCTATTGCTAATTTCGTTATCTATGCCATCAATTATTATTACGCAGAAAAAAGTATGCAAAATAATTCTTATAACCTGATTTATATTACTCTGGGATTAATAATAATTATGATTGGAATTTTAATATTAAAACGAGGGGATAACTTATATGAAAAATCACGAGAAAATCTATAAGCCGGATTTTGTACTTCAAAAGAAGTGCCTGTTATTTATCTACGTCTTACATTGCTGCAAGACTTGAGCTGATTACCCCTCGGTTTTCAGGACGAGCCGCCCCTATTTCCATTACTGAAAAGAACCGATATACTTACCATTGCACCACAAAGAGTTTACCTGGTTTCACTACAGCCGAACTGTACCTGCTTTCTGTTGCACTTGTCCTACCCTCACGGGTGACGGATGTTATCCGCTTTGTTGCTCTATGGTGTCCGGACTTTCCTACCTCCCGTAAAACGGGAAATCAACAAGCCGATCTTCTCGCGGAGGCAAAGATACGTAAATTTAAGGAAGACTAAATGATGAAAGGCTAAAATCATCCAAAACTCAATATGCAGAAAGCCTATTCCCTGAATGATAAGTTTTTTATTTTTTATGTATCCTTAATTATTTATAGGCATAACGATCCTCAATTACCACATTATTATTATCTTCGTGGCATTATATATCTATGGATTCCAGAGAAAAAGAATTTGCGCAGCTTATCAAGGATAATCAGGGTCTGATTATTAAGGTATCCCGCTTATATACCAATTCACTGGAAGACGAAGAAGATCTTTTTCAGGAAATCGTACTCCAGCTTTGGAGAAGCTATGATTCTTTTAAAGGAAATTCTAAAATTTCAACATGGATGTACCGTGTAGCGCTTAATACAGCCATTACACTCTTCAGAAAAAAAAGCAAAAGTCTTCCTACCAATGAACTGGATATCAATCACAAGGACTTTGTGGAAGACGACGATGAAAAGCAACAACAAATATCGCTTTTGTATACCGTAATCAAAACTCTTCCTAATATAGAAAGAGCCATTGTCATGATGTATCTTGACGATCTGCCTTACAAGGATATTGCTGAAAACCTCGGGATCACCGAAGTTAATGCACGTGTAAAAATGAACCGATTAAAGAAAACCCTTAAAGAACAGATGGAAAAATATGCCTGAATTTGATTTAGATAGCTTTAAGAAAACCTGGCAGGAACAACCTGTCCAGCCAAAATATGACAACAGTGAGATTCTTCAGATGCTGAATAGAAAATCACGTAATTATGTAAAGTATATTTTCTGGATCAGTGTTGCTGAATTCCTATTTTTTTCTGTTCTGGGACTTTTTTATTTTTTCCAGGAAGAAGAATCTGAAAGTTTCCGTAAGGTACTGGAAAGATTGGGTGCGCAGGAATCTTACGAGGTAGAGAATAATTTCAGCCATGTTTACTTAGCTATAAAAATTGTAAGCTTACTGATTACGGCTTATTTTGTATTGAAGTTTTATCAGAACTACCGCAAAATCAAGATTGAAGAAAACCTCAAGGGACTCATTACAAGAATCATTAAATTCAAAAGAACTGTCAATGCATTTATTCTGATCAGTATTGTACTGCTGCTGGCTTTTACATTTGTATTGATTGCTTTTATATTTTACACGTTAAATGCTCAAAATATACAGCCCACCCAGGCAAATCTTACCATTATCATTGTAGGAATTGTTGTCAGTACTTTACTCACAGTATCCATGATCTGGTTTTATTACAGACTCGTGTATGGGAGTATTATTAAAAAACTTGATAAAAACCTGAAACAGCTGAAACAGATAGATTCTGAGGAAAATTAGGATACATAGAATGTAGTTAAGATTTATTCGTTAATTTTATTTCACCAAATCTTAAACTATGCCACAATCTTATGTGTATGGAGCTTCTGAAATTCCATTATTAGGTCAGACTATCGGAGGAAACCTTAAAAGTACTGTTGAAAAATTTCCACATCAGGAAGCTTTAATCTGTGTTCATCAGGATTACAGGGCAACATATCAGGAGTTCTATAATCAGACTACTGCTGTTGCCAAAGCCTTATTATTTTTAGGAGCGAAATCCGGAGACCGGATCGGAATCTGGGCTGCCAACCGGTATGAATGGGTACTGCTTCAATATGCCACGGCCAGAATCGGGACTATTTTAGTCAATATCAATCCTGCTTACAGAACCCATGAGCTCACGTATGTACTCAACCAATCCGGAGTACGCTTTATCTTTTCTTCTTTAAATTTTAAAACCAGCAATTATAAAGAAATGATAGCGTATGCCAGAGAGGTATGCCCTAGCCTTGAGCATGAAATTTTCTTTGATGAAGACTGGGATGATTTTGT
Source organism: Chryseobacterium sp. (assembly GCF_019236175.1). Taxonomy (GTDB): domain Bacteria; phylum Bacteroidota; class Bacteroidia; order Flavobacteriales; family Weeksellaceae; genus Chryseobacterium. The sequence continues at coordinate 84,894 of NZ_JAFAJM010000024.1, read as the reverse complement.
CAACAACGGACAGGATATTTCGGATGAAGTTCTTCACAGCTTTGAAGAGCATGTACAATTCGATGATCCCGTTAATATTCAATACACTTCCGGAACTACAGGATTTCCAAAGGGGGTGACTCTCTCTCATCATAATATTTTAAATAACGGCTATTTTATCGGGATAAGATTAAAGTATACGGAAAAAGACCGTGTTTGTATTCCCGTTCCTTTTTATCATTGCTTCGGTATGGTTATCGGGAATATGTGCTGTACTGCCCATGGAGCCTGTATGGTAATTCCTAATGACAGCTTTGATCCCGATATTACTTTAAAAACAGTTTCTGATGAGAAATGTACTTCTTTATATGGAGTTCCGACGATGTTCATTGCAGAACTGGCTGTAAAAGATTTTGATTCTTATGATTTTTCCAGTTTAAGAACCGGTGTGATGGCAGGTTCTGTCTGTCCGCCTGAAATCATGAAGAAAGTCGAAAATAAGATGAACATTAAAGAAATGAGTATCTGTTATGGAATGACAGAAACCTCTCCTGTTTCTACCCAGACACGGATCGGAACATCGTTACAAAAACAGGTCAGTACAGTAGGGACGGTTCAGGATCATCTGGAAATTAAAATTGTGGATGAGAATGGAAGAATCCTGAAGCGTGGGGAACATGGCGAACTTTGTACAAGAGGCTATTCCGTAATGCTGAAATACTGGAATGATCCTGAAAACACTCAAAAAGTACTGGATAACGCCCGATGGATGCATACCGGAGATATGGCGGTCATGGATAAAGACGGTTATATTACAATTTCCGGAAGAATAAAAGACCTTATTATCCGGGGTGGAGAAAATATTTCACCAAAAGAAATTGAAGACTTTTTATATACATACACCAACATTCTGGATGTTCAGATTATAGGAGTTCCCAGTGAAAAATTCGGAGAAGAAGTAATGGCATGGGTAAAAGTAAGAAAAGGCTTTACCATTACCGAAGAAGAATTACAGGAATATTGCAAAGGAAAAATAGCTCATTATAAGGTCCCTAAATACTGGAAATTTGTAGATGAATTTCCAATGACTATTTCCGGTAAAATAAGAAAAGTGGAAATGAGGGAAATTTCTATGAAAGAGCTGGGGCTGGAAGGTCATAAAGCTTAAACTGATCAACATAAAAAAGCATTTCAAATTGAAATGCTTTTATTATATTTTAAAGTTCTTTTCTTAATCTGGCAACCGGAATATTAAGTTGTTCACGGTATTTAGCAATCGTTCGTCTGGCAATATTATATCCCTGTTCTTTCAGGATCACCACCAACGCATCATCGGTAAGCGGCTTTCTCTTATTTTCTTTATTGATGACTTCCTGAAGATGAGTTTTAATTTCTTTTGTAGAAACCTCCTCTCCATCATCATTCGTTAAACTATCAGAGAATAAGTCTTTAAGATATACAATTCCGTTTGGAGTATCTGCATATTTGCTTTTCACGACTCTGGAAATGGTGGAAATATCAAATCCTGTGATATCCGCTACATCTTTTAGAATCATGGGTTTCAGTGATTTTTCATCTCCTGTAATAAAATAATCCTTCTGGAATTTCACAATGGCTGTAATCGTTTGCAACAAAGTATTCTGACGCTGATTAATAGCATCAATATACCATTTGGCAGCATCGAGTTTCTGTTTGATGAACAAAGCAGCCTGCTTATGTTCAGATGAGTTCTTATCATGCGAATACGTCGTAAGGATATCTTTATACTCTTCAGAGACTCTTAAAGTGGGTGCGTTTTTACTGTTTAACATGGGAATAACCTGACCATCTTTTACCTGAATCACAAAATCAGGGATAATTTCCTGGTTGATCGTAATGGTTTGAGTATCGAAGTTACCTCCTACTTTAGGTGATAATTTTGAAATTTCATCCAGTGCATCTTTCAAATCATCTTCCTCAATATCATATTTTTGAATAATCTTATTATAATGCTTATTGGTTAAAGCATCAAACTGATGTCTCAAAATACTGGCTGCCAAAGAAACTGCTTTATCTGAACTTACTTTCTTTTCTATCTGAAGTAATAAACATTCCTGTAATCCCCTTGCGCCAACACCGGACGGATCCAGTTTCTGAACATAGTTTTCAAGAATATCTTCTACTCTTTCTTTGGTAGTGTAAATTCCCTGGGAGAATGCAAGGTCATCAACAATAGATTTAATCTCTCTTCTTAAATAGCCGTCTGTATCTAAGTTTCCGATGAGGTATTCTGCAATCTTTAAATCTTCATCACTGATATTGACCAAATGAATCTGCTCCATGAGATAATCATAGAGTGACTGCCCTTCGGTTAAAAGACTTTCGTTATCAAATTCTTCATCGTCCGGAGAATAGTTGCTGGATGCAGTTTTATAGCTGGGTTCGTCGTCATAGATATATTCATTAACGTCGAAATCTGTTTCAATGCTTTCAGTACCCTCATCTTGATAAGCATCTTCTAAAGAAGAATATTCATCTTCCTTAGAATCTTCTTTTGCTATTTCTAAAGCAGGGTTCTCTTCTAGCTCTCTCTCCAACTCCTCTTCAAATTCAAGAGTATGAAGCTGAATAAGCTTCATCAACTGGATCTGCTGAGGCGCCAGCTTCTGTCCTAATTTGAGTTGTAAGTGTTGTTTAAGCATACTAATATTTGCGTTTTAACATAACATATTCTACGAATTTAATAAATTTATTTGATAATAAACGCATTTAGCATGATTTTTGCTTTATACTTCTCAACATAATAAACTATTAAGAAATAAAAAAAGCCTTATCAAATGATTAAGGCTTTTTTTATTGTTCTAGAATTCAGCACTTTTCGGCGTTCTAGGGAAAGGAATCACATCTCTGATATTCGTCATTCCCGTAACGAAAAGAACCAGTCTTTCTAATCCTAAACCAAACCCTGCGTGCGGAACTGATCCGAATTTACGGGTATCCAGATACCACCAAAGCTCGTGCTCATCTACATGCATATCAGCCATTTTCTGCTTCAATACATCAAGTCTCGCTTCTCTTTCCGATCCGCCGATGATTTCACCGATACCAGGAAACAGAACATCCATAGCAGCAACGGTTTTATTATCATCGTTTAGCTTCATATAGAAAGCCTTAATTTCTTTTGGATAGTCAAATAAAACAACCGGACTTTCAAAGTGCTTCTCTACAAGGTACCTTTCGTGTTCAGACTGAAGATCTGTCCCCCATTTTTCAACAGGATATGCGAATTTTCCTTTTTTATTCTCTTTTGAATTCAGTAAAATTTCAATCGCTTCCGTGTAGCTTACACGTTTGAAACGTTTAGACACAACATTCTGCAACTTTTCAATAAGACCTTCTTTAGCTCTTTCTTTCTCAGGTTTTGTTTTTTGCTCTTCTGCAAAACGTTTATCTAAGAAATCAAGATCGTCTTTACAGTGGTCTAATACATACTGGATCACATATTTTAAAAAATCCTCTGCAAGATCGATGTTGTCTTCAAGGTTATTGAAAGCAACTTCCGGCTCAATCATCCAGAATTCTGCAAGGTGTCTTGTCGTATTTGAGTTTTCAGCACGGAAAGTAGGCCCGAATGTATAAATTCTTCCTAATCCCATTGCTGCAGTTTCTCCTTCAAGCTGTCCTGAAACGGTAAGGTTGGTCTTTTTCCCGAAGAAGTCCTGTGAGAAATCAATTTCCCCTTCTTCAGTTTTAGGCATATTATTCAGGTCAAAGTTGGTAACCCCGAACATTTCCCCTGCTCCTTCTGCATCGGCACCCGTAATAACCGGTGTATTGATATAAAAGAACTGATTCTGGTTAAAGAACGAGTGAACAGCAAAGCTGACTGCATGGCGTACTCTGAAAACAGCTCCGAACAAGTTGGTTCTGAATCTTAAGTGTGCCTGCTCGCGAAGTTTTTCCAGACTATGTTTTTTAGGCTGAAGAATCGTATTTTGAAGTTCTTCAGTAAAGTTATCTCCTAAAACGATAATTTTCTTAGCAATAATTTCAACGCTTTGTCCTGCTCCCTGACTCTCTACAACCTCTCCTACTATTTTAAGGGAAGAAGCTGTATTGATATTCTTGATAACCGCTTCATCAAAATTTTCGAAATCAACAACTACCTGCAAATTATTAATCGTAGATCCATCATTAAGCGCAATAAAGCGATTAGAACGGAATGCTCTTACCCATCCGTAAACAGTAATGTCATGATGTAATACTTTCTTGTAATCCTTCAGGATTTCTTTGATCGTTTGCTTTTTCATTTGTTGATGATAAATTTTTGTATAAAAATTAATGTTTGCAAAGTTACAAAAAAACAGCGCAACTTAATGGTTACGCTGTCTTTAAAAATCATTTATCAAGTATTTAAACTTTCAGTTCAAGAAAACAACCTTTTTCGGCTATTGCCGCTTCTCATTCTTAAGGATAGTTTCAATTAACACTGTCTTGAACCTTCAATCAAAATTTGTCCTGACTTGATTTTAACACATTCATTTCATTATATGGCTTTCGAAAAAGAATAAATTGAATTATTCTTAGGTTTTCATCAGATTTTCTGATGTATAGAAATAGTTATTAGTTTTGTTTTATTCGAAATTTCACATAAACCCGTCTGCATTTAATAATCAGGTACATCACTAGTTTTTTTGTTCCAACTTTTATTTTAACCCACTATGCTGACAACACTAATGATTTTAATTTTTTGTTTTTAATTACTCCAATAAATTTTAAAAAAATGATCACTTATCACACTTATGAATAATTACACTATTATTCATTTTTTTAATTTTCTAATTATTCAAAATTTTAAATAACCAGTTCAATTAATGTTCTTCTCATTAGAATCTCAGATATAGAATTTTCTGATCGTTGATTCTGTTTTCATATTTCTGTTTCCCACAATACAAAAATATAAATGCTGTGTTTTTACCTTGAAGCAAAGATGCAGTAAAGAATGATGACAACACAAGTGAATGTTATATAAATTTATAAATTCATAGACGTAAATACCTAAAAAAAATAAACACAAATAACTGAAAATCAAATGGATTTATAATTCTATTATTTTCTTTTTTAATGTTTGTCATCCTTATAAAAAGAATCTTTATTATTCTTTTTTACTGCTGTTCTGAAAGTCAGAATAAAAAATATGTTATCATTTTCAGCTTAGTTTTCAGGGGTAGAATACCTCTTATATGCTTACTTTTTTTAAAATACTTAACCTTTTTAATCTGGTCGTTGATGTGAAAATCTGTTTCCGGATTAGAAAAAATTTCCGAACAACTCACTGATTTTTTTCGAATCAATTATCATTCACGATTCGGCTACATCATTCCCCGATTCGGCTACATTTTCCCTGCTGTAAGTTTTCATCTTTGTACCATCACTTAAACAAGAAAAAATATTTAAAAATGGAAACAAAAAAGGTATGGTTTGTGACAGGAGCTTCAAAAGGCTTAGGATTCGAGCTGGTAAAAAAATTACTATCTGAAGGATTTCAGGTTGCGGCCACCAGCCGTACTGTTGAATCCCTCATTTCTACAATCGGGGAAGCTTCGGAAAAATTTCTTCCGCTCAGCGTCAATATCAAAGATAACGACGATATAAAATCTGCGATTGCCAAGACCGTGAAACATTTCGGCCGAATTGATGTGGTTGTCAACAATGCAGGCTACGGGCAAATCGGAACTCTGGAGGAACTTACCGATGAAGAAGCCAGAGAGAATTATGCTGTGAATGTTTTCGGAACCTTAAATGTGATCAGAAACGCGATGCCTTATCTTCGTGAGCAAGGATCCGGAAACATCTTCAACATCTCTTCTGTCGGTGGATATTCTGCTAATTTTCCGGGTTGGGGAATTTATTGCTCTACAAAATTTGCCGTTGCCGGATTTACGGAGGCTCTGGCTGAAGAGGTAAAGGATTTCGGCATTCATGCTACAGTTGTTTATCCAGGATATTTCCGTACGGATTTCTTACATAAAGATTCCGTGAGGACTCCTTCAAATCCTATTCAGGCCTATGAAGCCGCAAGAAATTCTGAGCAGGCTCACCTTAATGAAATTAACGGCAACCAACCTAACGATCCAGTGAAAGCAGCTGATATTCTGATCCGAATCAGCAAAGAGGAAAACCCACCCGTCCATTTATTATTAGGGGTGGGAACGATGGAATTTCTAAACAATAAAATTGATATCTTAAAGAAGGATGCTGAAAAATGGGAAAACCTGACTGTTTCAACAGCAATTTAATATCATCATGATATCCTTCAACTCCGTTCAGTGCGACCGGAGTTGAAGTCTTTCTGAAACCATGCCTTATATTTTTCACCAAAATAATTAACTTAGCTATTATGAAACCACCTGTTCGTTTTAACTCTATTGCAGATTTTCATACTTTCTGTAGTCTTCCCGGTCCTGAACATCCACTGATCAGCCTGATAGATTACACTAAGGTTCATTATATTGTGGAGGATGAAGAATTGAAATGGATTCAGAATTTTTATTCGATCGGACTGAAGAGAAATGTGAATCCAAAATTCAACTACGGACAGCAGCAGTATGATTTTGATTCAGGAGTCTTATGTTTTGTTTCACCACAACAGTTTTTAAGTCTGGAGATAAGACACGATATCCAGGTAGAACCTACAGGTTTTTTATTGCTGATTCACCCTGATTTTCTTTGGAATACATCATTAACAAAAAAAATAAAATCTTATGATTTCTTCAGCTATCAGGTAAAAGAAGCTCTTTTTCTTTCAGATAAAGAAGAAAAAATCATTGTTGAAATTCTTAAAAACATCGAGCGTGAATATCAGTCAAACATTGATAAATTCACACAGGAGCTGATTATTGCACAGATTGAATTATTGCTGATTTATTCCGATCGTTTTTATGAACGTCAGTTTTTTACCCGAAAAAAATCAAGTCATGAACTGCTCCATAAATTTGAAGAAATCCTCTCCGGTTATTTTGAAAACGGAAATCTTATAGAAAATGGTATTCCTTCTGTGAAGTGTATTGCCGAACAGATGAATATTTCACCCAATTACCTTGGAACGCTACTTCGTCTTCATACTCAGCAAAACACACAGCAGCATATTCAGAATAAATTAATTGATTCTGCGAAAGAACGTTTAAGCACAACAAGTTTATCCGTGAGTGAAATTGCTTACGAACTTGGCTTTGAACATCCTCAGTCTTTCAGTAAGCTGTTTAAACAAAAAACCAATCAGTCACCGGGAGAATTTAGAAAGCTGTTCAACTAGAATATATACTTATAAAAACAGGAATATTAATTTCCATCTATTTATTGTAAACAGAAATTTTACCCGCTTTGAAAATGGGTAATAAATAATCAGTAATGAAAAATATTAAAAGTGAGGAAGAAAAAATAAGTGCTTATTGCAAAAATTATTCGTCTTTTTTAGAAGGAACCAGAAAAACATCAATAAGGCCCTCAGGAAGTTCCATTTTAATTGATCTTTCTTCTCTGTCTACTTCAAGAATCCAGTCTTTGATCATAGGAATAACCACTTCTTTTCCGTCCAGATTTGTCACAAAATATACCTGTGCTGTCTGATCGTTTACAGATCTGATTACTCCACAGTTGTTATCATTTTGATCAAAAATTTCAAATCCGATGATTTCGTGATAGTAGAATTGTTTTCCTGAAAGTTTGGGCAATGTTGCCAGCGGCAGGTAAACACTTTTACCCAACACCTGATCTATCATGGCTTCAGAAGAACCTTTAAAAGCAAGGTTCAGAGCATCGAGTTTGCTCCAGGATGATTTAGCAATAAAAAATGGAACCAATAATCCGTTGATTTCAACGAATATTGATTCCAATTTATTGTAAAGCTCGGGTTGGTCGGTATCCAGTTTAAGGATAACATTTCCCGCAAGTCCGTGTCTGCGTGTAATTTTACCTAAAAAATAGCAATCTTCTTTACGCATAACAGGAGTTGTTCTTAAGCTTCAGTGTTTTCTTCAGTTTCAGCAGCAGGAGCTTCTCCTTCTGTAGCTTCAGCAACTTCTTCAGCAGGTGCGTTAGCAGCTTCTTCAGCAGCCTTAGCATCAGCTTCAGCTTGTGCAGCTGCAGCAATTCTAGCTTCGTTTACTTTTACTTCAGCTTCTAAAGCAGCTTTCTTAGCATCAGCTTTAGCTGTAGCTAAACCTTCTACTTTACCTTGCACTTTAGAATCTTTAGCTTCTAACCAAGCGTTGAATCTCTTCTCAGCTTCAGCTTCATCAAAAGCACCTTTAGCAACACCACCTTGTAAGTGTTTTTTGTAAAGGGCACCTTTGTAAGAAAGGATAGCTCTAGCAGTATCAGTAGGCTGAGCACCGTTGTTTAACCACTGTACAGCGGAATCAACGTTCAATTCGATAGTTGCCGGGTTAGTAATTGGGTTGTAAGTTCCTAGTTTTTCGATGAATCTACCATCTCTTCTAGCTCTAGAATCTGCAACCACGATGTGGAAAAAAGGTTTTCCTTTTTTACCGTGTCTTTGTAATCTGATTTTTACTGACATAATGTTTGAATTTTACGGGAACTCGTCCCAGTTAAATATTTAAGAGTGCAAAGATAGATTTTTTTTTTCAATTAGGTGATTTGAAAATAAGATATTTTCATTTTTTTATTTTTTCAGAACAAAAAATAAAATTGTTGAAATAATAACAGAAATAAAAACAGCCAGAAACACAATCAGGTTATCCCTTGTTTTTCCTGTTATCAATTTAATAATAAAATAATTGATAATATAAAGTGGAATTAACAAAAGAAATGAAAATTCATTGAGTATACTGATCAGCATTACGAAAAACAGAACCCCAATACCAGAAGATACTAAAGTTCCCAAAAGACAGCTATAAAGTGTTTTAATATCGATTGTATTGTTTTTTTTATATACAGAGAATTGATAAAACTTCTCTGAAATTAAAAAAACAAGCTCCTTGCTTTCGATAATTTCAGAGAAGGTATCTTTTAAAACGGCATCTAGGCACTCTCCTTTTTCTACTTTATTATAAACCTCAAATGAGATTCTCGCTTTCTCCTTGATCAGAATTCTTTTATATTCTGCTTTTTTTACAAATTCATTATAATAGAATTTCTTTCTGATCATCTCCTCCATTTCATCATTCATTTTCCCTGTATGGTCAATCACATCGAGATAAGCAGTCAGCAAATCTTCTTCATTATAATTTCTGTAAATGTTTTTCATCCTATACCATTCCCATATAGAAAAGTCCCAGACATTTCTGGTTTTCCTCAATGGTCAGAGATTCTTTCAAATAGTCTACGATTTTCGGAGAACTCCAGTAGCATCCTACTTCATTGGCTGTGCAGGTCAGGTACATATTCTGTACTGCCATGGAGGTCGCAGCAATTTCTTCCCAATCTGGAACCATCCCGCTGAAATTAACGACAATAGAAACAACAACATCGGCTTTATTGATTTTAAATCCTATATCATTGTATTTTTTCTCCAGGAAAAGCTGTTCCGGTTGAGTTGCTTTATAAATGGCCTGCATTTCTAAAGCCAGCTTGGATTTTTCTTCTCCTTTGAATACTTTAAAACGCCAGGGTTTTGTACGTTTATGATTCGGAGCGCACGTTGCTGCGTTTAAAATTTCGTCAAGAATTTCCTTAGAAATTTCCGCATCGGTATAATCTTTTGGGAAAATACTTTTTCTTTGTTCTATGATTTCTTTTAAAACTTCTGCTTTATTCATAGATACAAAATTACAATATGTAACTTAATATTTGGGATCAGAGATCAAGAATTTAATCAGGATTTTGTTGTTTATAATTATCATTTTTATTTACGTCTTACAAACAACTATAAATCTGAAAGAATATACTTCTCAACGTTTCTCTTTTCCGGCATCAATACGATTTCTATAATACTTCTACAATCTTCTGATGAATTTTATTTAAGGTAAATTCGTCTCCGGATTTCATTCCCATCATTTTCTTAGCCATCGGGCTTTCCGGCGAAATAGCATAAAAGCGATCTCCTTCAAAAAAGAACTCTCCTAATGACACTGAAATATAAAAACGGGCTTTATTAGTAATTACCAGAGAACCCAGCTGAACTCTTTCAGTAGCGTTATTCAGAACTTTTGCCATATTCCGTCTAAGATCATTTAATGCACCGAGCTGCCTTTGCATCTGGTAAATTTCCTCCTGCATTTCTTCCCGCATACTGTCATATTTCGGTGTCTTTTTAATGTCACGGCTTGCTTCCAGAGTAAATTCAATGAAATTTTTCAATTTTTCAATTTTCTCTGCAATCGTAATTTTTACGAAGTCTCTGATATCGCTTTTTTCAAATACAATCTTCTCCATAAATCGATTCTTTATTATAAAGATAATATTTTTAAAATAATAATTTAGTGTTTCACTGAAAAGGAAGTATAAGAGGAAAAAAAACATTCACCCTTACCTGATATGAAATACATAATTAATACCATTATTGATTTCTTTTGTACAAAAAAGCCATCTTGAAACAAGACAGCTTTTTTCATTCACGAATGCATCATAAAAATGCTGTATCGTGATCATTGGAAAATAGATTCCTTTATTTTTCAGACAATTTTTTCAGGTCTTCAAGTCCCTGGCCAAACATTTTATCCATATTGCTGTTCATCATGGGTTTCATAATCTTCATCATGGCATTCAATTCATTATCAATCATCCAGGTCACTTTTGTTCCGCTTCCTTCGGGTGTTACTACAAAAGCTGCTTTGGCATCCCCTTCAAAAGGCTGGATAAAATGAAGCTTAGTCATCATCTTTTCTCCGGGAACAATTTCAGTAATCGTCTGCTCTCCTTCGCCAACATTTTTATCTCCTTTCCAATGATAGGAATCTCCTACCTTATCTCCTTCTCCCGAATAGGTAATTACGATATTTTTATCTGCTTTTGAAAAAGGGTCCCAGGCATTATATCCTTTCAAAGAACCTACATACTGCCATACTTTCTCTTTAGGAGCATTGATGACAACAGATTTTTCATAGTGATAATCTTTACTGAAAGCCAAGACAGCAACCAGTGCGTATACAATAATCAACAGGATGATGATACCGATAATTTTTAAGAGTGTTTTCATAGTTTATATGTAAAGGGTTATTTATTTAAATGTATAAATCTGTTCTCAAAATTAAATATTTCAACATCACTCCACCTTTTCATATGACAAGATTAATTAAAGATAAGTATTTTTGTCATAAGTTGATATTAAGGCATTATTTTTGACCGTTTCAGCTGTGGTTCTCCGATGAATCATTACATTTACTTTATAATAAAATTCGAAAAATGAATATTTTAACAGAGAAATTTAACACTCCATATCATTCCGCACCATTCAATACGATTAAAAATGAAGATTACCTTCCTGCGTTTAAGGAATTAATTCAGAAATCCGAAGAAGAAATCAATGCTATCGTCAACAATCCGGACGCCCCTACTTTTGAAAATGTAATTGAGGCATTAGCATATTCCGGCGAACAACTGGACAGAGCTTCCAATATTTTTTTCAATTTAAACTCTGCTGAAACAAACGATGAACTTCAACAGCTGGCTCAGGAAATTTCTCCGATATTAACTGAATATTCTTCAAAAATATCTCAAAATGAAGCCCTGTTCAATAAAATCAAAAAGGTATATGATGAAATAAGTTTATCTGATCAAAAAGATCATAAACTTCTGAATGAAGAACAGCAGATGCTTTTGAATGAAACATATAAAAGCTTTGTAAGGAGTGGCGCTTTACTGAACGAAGAAGATAAAGAAAAATTAAAGAAAATCAGCATGGATCTGTCTTTAAAATCTCTTCAGTTCGGACAAAATGTATTAGCTTCTACGAATGCATATTTTAAACATATTGCAAATAAAGAAGAACTGGCAGGAATTCCAGAGGCTGTCATTGATCAGTTTGCAGAAGAAGCTAAAGAAAGAAATCTTGAAGGGTGGGTAGTTACACTGCAATATCCAAGTTATATTCCTTTCATGACCTATGCCGAGAATCGTGAGCTGAGGAAAGAGCTTGCTCTGGCTAATGGTAAAAAATCATTTGATGGCGGTGAATTTGATAACCAGCAACTCATTAAAGAACTCCTGCATTTGAAACAACAAAAGGCTGAACTTTTAGGTTATAAAGATTACGCGGATTTTGTTCTTGAAGAAAGAATGGCCAAATCTCCGGTCAAAGTTTTTGATTTCTTGCATGAACTTTTAACGAAAGCCAAGCCTTATGCCGAAAAAGAAATTGAGGAATTAAAATCTTTGGCAAAAGCCGATGGAATTGAGGATATGCAAAGCTATGACCATGCTTTTTATGCTGAAAAGCTTCGTAAACAAAAATTCGACCTTAATGATGAAGAATTAAAACCTTATTTCCCGCTAAATCAGGTACAGGATGCTGTTTTCGGACTGGCAGGAAAACTTTTCGGATTAACTTTTGAGGAAAGAAACGATATTCCAAAATATCATGAAGATGTACAGGTGTATGAAGTAAAAGAAAATGGCATTTATAAATCGCTCTTATATGTGGATTATTTTCCGAGAAAAGGAAAAAGAGCCGGCGCATGGATGACAAGCTACAAAAATCAGTACAAACAGAACGGAGAAAATTCACGTCCTCATATTTCTATTGTCTGTAATTTCAGCAAGCCGGCAAAGGATAGTCCAAGCTTATTAACATTCCAGGAAGTAACAACTTTATTCCATGAATTCGGGCATGCCCTTCACGGAATGATGGCCGACACTCAATACCCTTCTCTTTCAGGGACATCTGTAAAATGGGATTTTGTAGAACTTCCGTCTCAGTTTCTGGAAAATTTCTGTTATGAGCCTGAATTTTTAAAGACATTTGCAAAACATTATAAAACCGGAGAAGTTCTTCCTGATGAGAAGATTGAAAAAATTGAACAATCTAAAAACTTCATGGAAGGATATCAGACATTAAGACAACTTGGTTTTGGATTGCTGGATATGAATTACCATACAAGAGCCGAGGAACTTAACAACGAAAGTATTAAAGACTTTGAAGACAAATACACCACAGCTACCGCTCTATACCCCATTAATCCTGAAACGGCAATGAGCCCAAGCTTTTCTCATATTTTCCAGGGTGGATATTCATCAGGATATTATTCTTACAAATGGGCAGAAGTACTGGATGCTGATGCTTTCCAGTATTTTAAAGAAAACGGTATTTTCAATCCTGAAATCGCAGCGAAATACAAGGTTCTTCTTTCTTCAGGCGGAACAAAAGACCCTATGGAACTGTATAAAAATTTCAGAGGAAGTGAGCCGAAAGTAGAGAGTTTACTGAAGAGAGCTTTTGGATAGAAACAATAAGAACAGGGTATTTTACCATTCATTTTTTGATATCCTTCCAGATAAAAACAGCTATTTGAAGCCAATAAAAGATCCTTTACTTAAGTTAAAGGATCTTTTTAACATACATAAGTTCTGGCAAAAACCCTGATAATTCCCTTTAAAAACGAGCTGCAAAACCCGTTTCTATTCATATCGTAAATGTTGTATTTAAACTTCTAATCTATTGAAATAATTGTCGTAACTTTACATTAGACATTATGGAAACAAGTTTATTCTAACAATCGACAGCTATGGAAATTGCACATAAAAACAAAACAATTATTATCAATTTTATAATTGGTACCGTATGGACAATATTGGGAATAACTTACTTTTTTGAATCTCGAAATTCACAATGGAAACCTATTCTAACCTGTGTAGTGGGTCTGCTTTATTTTCTAATGGCAGCTTATGAATATATCAATAAATATATCATTATTACCCATCAGCAGATTACGGTAAACACACTGCCTAAAAAACATATCAATCTTGATGAAATAATATCGGCAGATTACCATACTAATAATTACACTTTTAGCACTTCTGATAAAACTTTAAAAGTGGTTGCCTCCCGGATTGACCCCAAGGATCTTCCAAAGTTTGACATATTTTTTAACGAAATAAAGTCCAAATTAATGAACACAGATCCGCTTTTATCCCATGAAAGAAAATAAATATGATCAGCCCTCTTTTTTTGATCAGTATGAAAAAATGCTCAGGTCCCGGATAGGACTGGAAGGAGCCGGTGAATGGCATACGCTGAAAAATATGCTTCCTGATTTTAAAGGAAAAACTGTTCTTGATCTGGGCTGTGGATTCGGATGGCATTGCCGTTATGCTATAGAAAATGGTGCAACCTCCGTTATAGGAATTGATCTTTCTGAAAAAATGTTGGCCAGAGCTAAGGAAATCAATAATCCTGAGGGTATTCAATATGAAAAAAAAGCATTGGAAGATGCAGACTACCCTGACCAAAGCTTTGATATTGTCTTAAGCTCACTCACATTACATTATGTGGAGTCGCTGGAGACGATTGTTCAGAATATTTACCGATGGCTGAATTTCGGAGGGTACTTTATATTTTCCGTGGAACACCCTATTTTTACAGCAGAAGGAGGCCAGGACTGGATCTATGATAAAAACGGTGAAAAAACCTGCTGGCCGGTTGATCGTTACTTTATTGAAGGTACAAGAAACACTACATTTTTAGGAGAAAATGTCATAAAATATCACAGAACTTTAACTTCTTATGTGAATACATTACTAAAGCACGGATTCAAAATCCGCGAAGTTGTTGAACCGCAGCCCGGTCAGGAAATGCTGAAAGAAATTCCCGAAATGAAAGATGAGCTTCGCCGGCCTATGATGCTCCTGATCTCAGCTGAAAAATAACTTCTATGGAAAATCAAAGCCTTCCACAGCCGGATAACACAGCAATAAGAACTGCTTTATGGAGAGCTTTACATATACAGGCAGATGCTCTCCCCCACATTCTTGAAGACGAAACCGGACTACAGCTCATTAACCCGCAAGAAGGATGGCAGGAACGCCCCGATATGAAATACACCAAGCGTTTGCGAGCCTCCATTGTTGGCAGATCACGTTTTATTGAAGATACCATTATCCGGGAAAATAAAAAAGGAACCCAACAATATATTATCCTTGGAGCCGGGCTTGATACTTTTGCCCAACGCAGACACGATACCACTCCCCAACTTCAGATTTTTGAAATTGATCAGCCGGAAACACTGGTATGGAAACAAAAACGTCTTTCTGAAATCGGCTGGAATCTTCCGGAAAACCTTCATTTCGTCCCTGTAGATTTTGAAGTTTCATCATGGTGGAATGAGGTTCTGAAAGCAGGATTTGACAACAGCCGGCCTGCTGTGATTGCCTGTACCGGAGTTACTTTGTACCTTACCAGAGAAGCTATTATTTCTACATTACAGCATATCGTCGGGTTGGCTCCCGGATCAAAACTAGCCATAGCTTTTTATTTACCTATACAGCTTCTCGATGAAGAGGATCAGCCTATGCAGGAAATTGCGGAGAAAGGAGCCCTCGGGGCCGGAACCCCTTTTATAAGTTTCTTTACCCCTCAGGAAGTGTTAGAAATAGCTCAGGACATAGGATTTAAAAATGCTGAAATCATTTCCACCCCCGATATTAAACATCTTTATTTTTCACACCGGACTGATGGTCTGGAACCTGCCAGTGGAGAATTTTTTCTATTAGCCAATTTATAGTCCAATTATTATTTTAATTAAAAAATCAGATAACTATATTGTATTACATAGTAATTGAAATAATACATATCTTTGCATAACAAAGTATAAAATATGATTACTAAAAAACTGATAGCCAAAATCGTACTATTTGTTCTCTTTATCCATAATGTGGATGCACAACAATCCATCAAAAACTATGAGAAGAAAATTGACAGCTTAATTTCTACTGAATTTGGAAACCAAAATGAACCCGGCGGCGTATTTCTCGTCTACAAAAAAGGAAAAACGCTATATCGGAAAGCTTTTGGAAAAGCCAATCTGGAACTCAATGTAAATATCAACCCAGATCAGGTTTTCCAAATCGGATCTATGACCAAACAATTTACTGCTGTATCTATTTTGATACTGGAACAGCAGGGTAAACTGAAGGTAACTGATCCTATTTCAACCTATATTAAAGATTATCCTAATGGAGATCATATTACGATTCATCATCTTCTGACTCATACTTCAGGAATTAAAGATTTTACCAAAATGAAATCTCTACCATCCATCGCTCAAAAAGAAATGAAACCAGAGGCTATGGTCGATTTCTTCAAAAATGAACCGGTTGATTTTGCTCCGGGAGAAAAATTTGATTATAACAATTCAGGATATGTAATTCTTGGGCATATCATCGAACTGGTTTCGGGAGATACCTATGAACATTTTATTCAGGAAAATGTTTTTGACAAAGCAGGAATGTCTCATTCTTATTATGCCTCCGACAGGAAGCTTATCCCCAAAAGAGCATATGGCTATCATAAAAAAGAAAATAGTTTTGTGAATAAAACAATCATTAGCTTTAGTGTCCCGTTTTCTTCCGGATCACTGATGTCTACAGCGGATGATATGCTGAAGTGGCAACAGGCTTTACAACAAAATACACTGTTGAATAAAGAAGAAACCCAAAAGGCATTTCAAAAATATAAGCTTAATAATGGTGAAGAATTTACCTATGGATACGGATGGCATTTGAAAGAAATCAATGGAACTCCTGACCGTGAGCACGGGGGAAGTGTCTTTGGATTTAAAAGTATGGGGGTTTATATTCCTTCTGAAGATTTATATGTCATTGGTTTAAGTAATTGCGATTGTCATTCTCCGACTGAAATCACCAGAAATATTGCAAAAATCACCCGGACATCTGTAAAAAAATAAGACCTGATAAAAATAACAACTTCAAAAAGACGGGCTTCAATAAAAAATATTATTGTAGGATTTATCAGCCATGATCTTCTGGGTAGAGATAATGAAATTTATCATCACATATATTGCATTGAAGTGACAAATGTCTCCTCTTATGAGTTTTATTTTAATTTTGGTTTCTATAGCTTATGTGGTGTATGAAATTTCTTATCAAGCTTGTCTCCGGACCCATTTTGATTTTTAAAAGTAAAAATCCGGAAAGAAACAGCATCGCACTGCATGAAACAATTCATTAGCTGATATATGATTTATTGCATAACATTTTTTAACACAAGTATCTGCATATTTTGTATCTTTAATAACCATATTCATAAATTATTGGTAAAAAACCATGGAAGAAGCACTTCTTTTCATCAAAACCAATCCTAATATTGCCAAAATTAATTTGTACAATAAGCTTTGCCGTGAAGAAGAAGAGCTCTCAAAATTTATACCGGCAAATTCCCAAACCGACCTTGAAAAGATAAAAGAAAAAATAAAAGATTCCGTAGAAGAGCTTAGCAAAAAGGAGCTTCTGCATATTTTTTCATGGTTCAGCCATTTATATCCTTCAAATCCTGAAGAAATAAAAACACAACTTTTCGTTCATGGAATTGATCTTTTCTATGAAATTCCATCTCCTGATCATGTACAGCATTTTCTACAGGTTCTTGCGGATTATGAAAAATCCACACAACAACATTTTGATTATATTGTGAATGCTCAGAATTTCAATCAGTTTCTGATTTACGGGATTTTTTTCACCGCCTTATTGAATAAGGAACATGAGGAGGAAAATATTCTTTCTGATTACCTAAAAGCAGATCATTCTTCTTTGTACACCTTAGCAGAAAATCAGTTTTATTTAAAAAAACCTGAGGAGAAAACAGACACCAATCTTCATCTCTATTTCAACGATTTATATGATTTAACTAAATTTTATAAAGGGTCTATTATTCAGCTTTAAAATTCTTTACAATAAAAAAGAAGCGGTTAAGCTTCTTTTAAAATTTCAGGATTTTTCATCAGGTATTTCAATGCTTCTTTCACTGCAAGCTCAGGGCTTTTAGGATTGAATCCCAATTCATTTCTGGCTTTGGAGATATCAAAATTCTGTTGTAAGCCTGAAAACATTGCAATATCTTTTCTGGTGAGTACCGGAGCTTTTCCTTTTATTTTAGCTGTAAATTCCATGATGGCAGCTATGGCAAATAAGAGTACCTTAGGAACGGAACCGGGAATTTTCAAATGAAGCTCAGGATATAATATATCAGCTAAAAGAGTAGTTTCTGTAATGCTCATACATTTTTCATTAGCCAGAATATAACGTTCACCGGAGCGACCTTTTTGAGCGGCGAGAAAACACCCTTCGGCAACATCTTTTACATCCACCCAGTTCAGAGTAATTTTTGTATCTACCGGAATCTGTCTGTTGAGGATCAGCCTCAATACATTATAAGAAACATTCAGAGGCAGAAAGGCTTCGCTTCCTATCATTGCAGAAGGCATTACAGAAACCAGATCTATCCCCAGATTTGCAGCAAGCTCAAGAGCCAGTTTTTCCCCGTCATTCTTGGAATTATAATACATATCTCTCCTGTCCGGATTATATCCGTTGCTTTCTTTAGCCGGAAGCTTTGTATAATCAAGAGCAGCAATTGAACTTACATAGACAATTCTTTTTACACCCGCTTCAGCGGCAGCTTCAATGGTATTTCGGGTACCGTTGATATTGACATCATAAATTTCTCTTTTGGGATCTTTTGCCCATAATGTAAAAGAAGCTCCCACTGCATAAAATGTTTCCACTCCCTGCAGTGCTTTTACAAAAGACGCTTTATCAGTAATATCAGCCTGTATCACCTCGCAATCCAGCCCCTCAAAAGGCTTTTTATTTTTAATATTTCGTACCGTAGCCCTTACAGGAATTCCTTTTTGTACTAAAAGTCTTACTAAATTATTTCCCAGATGTCCGTTTGCTCCTGAAACCAGACTTAGATTATGCTTTATCATTGTATTGATTTTAATATGACAAAGTTCTTAGTCTTACATTGGGAAATGCTTGACTTTTGTTAGTTAATTATTTTTCTTCTGATCCGGCTCAGGCTTTCGGGTTTCATTCCTAAGAAAGAAGCAATATACTGAATAGGTACATTCTGAATAATGCCGGGGTAATCTTCCAGAAGTTTGAGGTAACGTTGTTCTGCTGTCAGTGCAGACAATTCTCTGGAGCGGTTTTCATTGTAAATAATAGATTGACGGAAGACAGAGATGCTGAAATTTTTCATGGCCTGGCTTATGTCTATTAAATGATCCAGATTGAGTTTAGAAATTCTAAGAAGTTCACAATCTGTAATACATTCTACATGATCCTGCGATCGGGTTCCGTTGATAAAATGAGTATACGAAGTAAAAAAACCTGGCGGACAATTGATATGGGTGGTTATCTGATTACCCTTCTGATCCAGATAAAATAATCTGAGATACCCTGAAACAATATAATACAGATATACAGGAACTTCTCCTTCTTTTTCTATCACTGTATTTTTTAAAAACTTTACAGGTTCAAAACAATTTTTAACAGCCTCAATATCTTCGGGAGTAAAATCATGTTCTAACTGAATATATTGTAAGAGTTTATCATGCATTGAGGGTAAATATTTTCTGAATATTCCACAAAAATACTCAAAAGAAAACCGAACGGCAGTTTCCCGTTTAAAAAACTTTTTTCATCAACCTATGTAATATCTTTTCCGGTCCAATTGTCTTATATGAAACATTACAAAGAAGCTATAAAATTTCTTTAACAGAAAATGCAGAACCAGGATCAGACAGGATAAAAACTATAACTCCGACCAGCAGTTTCCGATAGCTCAGAATCTGTTGGTCTTTTTGTTTTTACTCATTATATGTAGAATGTAATATCCTATTCCGCCAAGAAAATAAGCCAGGACATCAAAAATATCTCCGGTGAACAAGTCTGACAATCCAGGGCAAATTACTTCAAATAAAAAAGATATGTATACAACTGAAGTCAAAACAAAATTAAGGTCAGGTTTCCAATGATAGCCTAATATTCCATTCATAATATACTCTATCAGGTAACAATACATAGGAACGGAAATAAGATCCGTAAAATGATTATTGATCACAGGAATGTAAATATCATTCTCTCTTAATACGATGATGAATGCCCAGATTACCAGTCCTGATAAAAACCAGTATGAAATCTTTTTTTCCATTACATATGTAATATAGCCATTATAAAACCGATGATAACCTGTAGTATTTTTGCAGCTATATCCTGCATATCCGTTTCATTTTTCTTTTCTTTTTTTTCTGCAGCTTCGTAATCAAATATTTTTTTCCCTTCCATTTTTTTGAATTTTCTACTGCAAAGATAAATCAAATTAGAACAATTGTTCTAATTTTTAAAAATGATATCGATTAGCTTCTTATATTCTTATCTTTGAAAGATGAAAACCAGGGATAAGATTTTATTTAAGGCACTTGAACTGTTTAATGAAAAGGGATACAATACAATTACTACGCGGCATATTGCTGCAGAGCTCAATATCAGTGCAGGAAATTTACATTACCATTTCAGGCATTCGGAAGATATTATTAAAATACTTTTTACAGAGCTTAGTTTAAAAATGGATGGGTTGCTGAATACCATGAAAAAAATGGAAAATACAACACTGGAAGACCTTTATCAGTTTACCCTTTCAACCAGTAAGATTTTTTATTCGTATCGGTTTATTTTTGTGAATTTCGTGGATATTCTGAAAAACATTCCTGAAATAAAATCGCAGTATGAAGGAATACATATCAGCAGAAAGGAAGAATTTCAGGTGATCTTTTCAGGTTTTCAAAAAAATGGTATTTTAAAAAAGGATGTTCCTGATTTTATTATGGATAGTCTTATTCAGCAAATATTCATTATTGCAGATAACTGGATCACTCATAATTATATGATTTTAAAACTGAACGAAACAAAAGCTGTACACCATTATACACTGCTGCAGATGAATCTTTTCTATCCTTTTCTTACTGAGAAACAGCAAAAACTCTACGAACAACAATATATTTAAAAATAAAATATGATAATCAGGGAGGGAAATATAAATGACTTATCGGCAATGAAGCAGCTGTTTGCTGATACCATTACTTATGTCTGTCAAAAAGATTATAATAATGAGCAGATCGAGGCATGGAAATCGGGAACGGAAAACGAGACCAGGTGGCATAAAGTTATGCAAAATCAAATGGTTTTGGTTGCTGAATCTGGCCATAAACTTATAGGCTTCTGTACACTTGATCACGGAAGTTATATTGATCTGCTCTTCATCCATCATCAATATCAGCAACAGGGAGTTGCCTTAAAATTGTATACTCAGATTGAGAAAGAAGCACTACGGCAAGATACTACTGAACTAACCGCTGATGTGAGCATAACCGCTAAACCTTTTTTTGAAAAAATGGGTTTTAAAACGATCTGTCAACAAACTGTCAATATAAAAGGTGCAGACCTCATCAACTATAAAATGAGTAAAAAAATAGACTAATTAAACCGTAATATCTTATGCAGGAGTTACAGCCGGAATATAATGAGTTGAGAATTTCAGTTCCAGAGAAATTTGCGAACGTATTCACACATTTCTATTTTGCAGAAAATATTTCTGATCATCCTGTGACCAAAAAGCTGCTTCCTACTTATCAGACCATACTTTTATTTTGTTTCGGTGAAAGTGCCTCCATGACGACACGTGAAAATACGAAGATCAGCGTGGACAAATGCATGGTATCCGGTCCTGTAAGACAAGCTTTTGAATATACCCTACCCCCTCGGACATCTATTCTTGTTGCTAATTTTAAAGACAATGCTTTCTTTAGATTTTTCGGGAAATTTTCAATGGAAAATAAGGTTGTCACCCATCCGGATGAGCTTCTGGAAGAAAATTGTTTCACCAGTGTATGGCAACAACTGAGCGAAATTACCTCTCCAACAGCACAGGTAGATCACATTTTAAAATTTTGCAGCCTCTACCTGAAAGAACAGGATAGTACCGGACAGCTTTTAAGCAGTTTTGAGAATGAACATCTGAGTGCCATAAAGGTAATTGCTGAAGAAACCCGACAGACTGAAAGAAATATCCAGCGGAAGCAGAAAGAACAGTTCGGATATTCACTAAAAGAAATCAGCCGCTATCAACGTTTTTTAAAGGCTATAAAAATCATAGAGGAAGAAACTTCAAAACAAAATCCGGTGCAATGGTTTGCCATTATTGATGAATGCGGATACTATGATCAGAGTCAGCTCATTCATGATTTCAGACATTTTATTAACATTTCTCCTGCTCAATATCTGAAATTCCAGCAGGATATCTGTAATCCGAAATCAAAATAACCGTTGTTTCGTTTTCTTACAATTTTTACAGATACCGCTGTTCTAATTTTGTCTCAAGAATTTAAAACAATACAACAATGAGACATTTGATTATTTACGCTCATCCGAACGAAAACAGTTTAAACCGAAGTATTCTGAATCATGTCACAGAAACACTTCAATCCGAAAATCATGACATAAAAATTCGGGATCTTTATCACCTGAATTTCGATCCGGTCTTATCTCTGGCCGACATGCAGAAACAATACAGCGGAAAGGTATCCGATGATGTAAAAGAAGAGCAGGATTATATTTCCTGGGCCGAACAGGTTACTTTTATTTATCCGATATGGTGGACTGGTTTACCGGCGATCATAAAAGGCTATATAGACCGAGTCTTCAGCTATGGGTTTGCATACCGCTATGATCAGGGGATACAGAAAGGACTTCTGAAAGGAAAAAAAACAGTAATTATCAACACCCATGGAAAGTCTCATGAAGAGTATAAACACATCGAAATGAACAAAGCACTCACCCTTACTTCCGATCATGGAATTTTTACATACTGCGGTTTTGAGATTATCCGACATTTCTTTTTTGATAAGGCAGACAAAGCGACTTCCGAAGATCTTGAAATATGGAAAGAACAAATTCAGAATACATATAGCCAGTCTGTTTCCAACATCTGAAAACCGATATGACTATGGCATGGTATTCGCTACGAAAACGATAAGTAAAATTGTTTTGAACCATTATTTTAAACCATTAGGACGGGTTACAATATCTTCTTATAGCCCGGACTGTCTTAATGGTTTAAATATTGGATCTTCAGAGGATTAAGTATATTTATACTTCAGATGAAACACTTAAACAGCATATTGCGTCTTCCGTTTTTCAGTGAATATTACAACCCGACCTATTGTTCGGGAAGACTTTCTATAGCTGTACTTTAATAAAATAATCTAACATATATATAGAGCCCGGACAATCCCTGTCCGGGTTTTTTCATTTTTAAAATTATTCAATATGATTCATACATTACAGGAAAATGTGGCTATTATTCTTCCGGAAAACGGATTGGTAGAAAAACTAAAAAAAGCCCACGAAGACAACCGAAAATTAACGATCAAGCTCGGTTTTGATCCTACAGCACCGGATCTTCATCTCGGCCATGCTGTCGTACTCAAAAAACTCAGACAATTTCAGAATCTGGGGCATCAGATTATTATTGTTGTAGGAAGTTTTACAGCGAGAATAGGTGATCCTACCGGAAAGAACAAAGCAAGAAAACCTTTGAGTAAAGAAGATGTGGAGCATAATGCACAAACTTACATCAACCAGTTGTCTAAAATTATTGACATGAAGAAAACAAAAATTGTGTTCAATTCTGATTGGCTGGACAGTCTTGGGTTTCCTGAGGTGATTGAGCTGATATCAAAAGTAACGGTAGCCCAGCTGATGCACAGAAATGATTTCAGTAAAAGGTTTACAGAAAATACACCTATTGCTATGCATGAACTGGTATACCCTATTCTGCAGGCTTTTGATTCTGTAAAAATTGAATGTGATATTGAAATGGGGGGCACAGACCAGCTTTTTAACTGTACGATGGGAAGACAACTTCAGGAAGCTCACCAGATGCCGGCTCAGATTGTAATGTGCATGCCTCTGCTAAAAGGTCTTGACGGAAAAGAAAAAATGAGTAAATCATTAAACAATATCATAGGACTGACCGATGAACCTAATGAAATGTTCGGAAAAACGATGTCTATTCCCGATGCATTAATTGATGAATTCATAGACCTGACTACAGATTTTTCATCCGAAGAAAAAATAAATTTAAAATCAAAAATAGAAAATGGTGAAAACCCGATGAATGTCAAAAAAACAATTGCAAAAAACATCATCACCCAATACCATAATGAAGCACTGGCTGAAAATGCGGGACAGTTTTTCATGAGTCAGCTCCAGAGCAAAAATCCTGAGGAGAAAATATTTGCCCCTGTTATAATAGATGCATTATTCAGTACCGGCGACTCTGTTACATTGCTTGAGCTATGCCATCAGCTAAAAAATGACCTCAGTAAATCAGCAGTAAAAAGGCTGATTGAAGGCGGAGGGATTCAGATTAACGCTGTTAAAGTTATCGATCCGGATGAAACAGTAAAACTCCTGCCACAAACTAAAATAAAAATTGGCAAAAGAACATTTTTTGAATTGGTATAACCCTTGAAATAAGGCCGGAAATACTACATTCTTGCCCAACAAACAATATATGAATAGTACTTCCGGTTTTTCTCTTAGGTTCTACATCACTTTTTCATTTCTAAATCAGATGAAATCAATATCTTCGCTTCATTAAAACGATTATCCAATGAGCTACATCATGGTTGATATAGAATCAGATGGTCCTATTCCCGGAGATTTTTCTATGGTTTGTTTTGGAGCAGTCCTGGTGAATGAGAGACTGGATACTACTTTCTACGGAAAACTAAAACCTGTTTCGGCAAAGTTTAATACGGAGGCATTAGCCGTTTCTGGTTTTAGCAGAGAAGAAACCCTGGATTTTGAGGATCCTGAGAGAGTCATGTATGATTTTGAGGAATGGATCATAAAAAATTCTAAGGGAAGACCTATTTTTATTAGTGATAATAATGGTTTTGACTGGATGTTCATATGCTGGTATTTTCATCATTTCATAGGAAGAAACCCTTTCGGATATTCATCAAGAAGATTATCTGATCTTTATTGCGGACTGGAAAAGGATACTTTTGCACAATGGAAGCATCTACGCCAAACGCAGCATACCCACCATCCGGTAGACGATGCCAGAGGAAATGCTGAAGTTTTGCTTCATATGAAAAGAGAAATGGGACTGAAAATTGCATTATAACAGATACATTATTTTTAATTCAGATATGGATCCTGACCTTCATTACAGAAAAGCCGACGAAACTGATATTGATTTTCTTCTCAACCTGAGAATGAAAACGATGAATCCCCATTACGCTGAATCTAAACTTCCTACCGATCAGAAAACTACTCTTCAGAGGGTACTTTATGAGTTTGATAAAGCCAACATTATTTTTTTACATCATCAGCCTATCGGATTGTTGAAAATAAACCAGACTGATGAAAAAACAGAAGTTCTTCAACTTCAGATTGATCCGGAATTACAAGGCCGCGGGCTTGGAAGAAAAATTCTGACAGCTATTCTTGATAAAGCAGGAGCAACCGGTAGAACAGTGTCATTAAGTGTTTTAAAAACCAACAAAGCACAACACCTTTATTCCAGTCTGGGGTTCAAAATCATCAGTGAAGATGAACATTCTTATTTTATGGAAATTTCGCCGGTTTAGGTAGAAACATCTCTGTTATTTTATGATGTTAAAGTATTTGACTGATCTGCAATTTAAAAAATAAATTCAGACTCAGAAACAAAAACGGGCTAAAGCCCGTTTCTATGAATCAATAAGATAAATTTAATTAGAGTATGCGTATTGCTGTTTCAGAATATCTATAAAATTATCGGTATGATGAGGTTCTCCCACAGCACGGAACTTCCAGTCGCCGTTATGACGATAAGCTTCTGCAAAGACCATAGCACACATACCGTTCATACTTGAATCACCTGACAGACTATATTTGGTAATCTCTTTACCGGAAGCATCTACGGCACGGATAAATGCATTTTCAATCATTCCGAAATGCTGATTATTTGTTCTGCCCTGATAAATAGTTACAAGAAAAACAATTTTCTGATAAGTCTGATCCAGCTGATCCAGTTTCACAATGATCTGCTCATCATCACCATCTCCGGCTCCGGTTCTGTTGTCTCCCGTAAGCCAGACATTTCCGCTAGGGTGCTGCATAGAATTGAAGAACACCACATCTCCCTGATAAAGTCCCATCTGCCTTCCGTCATTGGTCTGAACTGTTCTTCCGAGATTAGCTACTTTCCCGTTTCCGTCCAAAAGAAATGCAACGGCATCAAGATCATATTCCGCTTCCTTACTGAATAGCTTCCCAAAGAAACCACTTCCCTGTTTTCTTACATCCCATCCCAATCCGATCGTCACTTTCGAAAGATCGTAAACACTTTCTCCACGGTCATTCTTTCTTAAATCAATTGTTTGACCTTTCTGTAAATTAATTGCCATAGCTATTATTTTGTGTAATTGATAATTTATTTAATGATCTGTCCTTTATAATATTTTTCAAGAAAGAATCCAAGATCTGCCCTGTAGCCTATTCCTGAAGCTTCGAATTTCCATCCGCCATTTCTTTTATAGAGTCTTCCGAACTCTACTCCGGTTTCAATGGAAAAATCTTCATCCAGTTCATATTTAGCAATTTCCTGATGAGTATTGTTATCTACTACTCTGATATATGAATTTCTTACCTGTCCGAAGTTCTGTCTTCGTCTTTCAAAATCTTCTATGGTTACTACAAAAAGGATTTCCTCCACTCTGGAATCTACTTTTTCAAGATCGATAATAATTGCTTCATCATCGTCTCCATCGCTGTTTTTACCATTCGGATCATCTCCGGTATGTGTTAAAGCTCCATCAGGAGACTTTAGATTATTATAAAAAACAAAATATTCTTCGCTTACTAATTTTCTATCGGAATCAATCATGATTGCAGAAGCATCCAGGTCAAAATCATATCCTGTACCTTCATTCGGGTCCCATCCTAATCCTATTGTCATTTTAGTCAGCCCTATTTCAATCTTCTGTCCTTTCTGTAAATTAATTGCCATAGTATTCTATATTAAATTATTTTTGCATTAAGATAAATTTGATTTATGAATTGACCAAATTTATTTATAAAAATTAATCTGCATGCCACAACCTTTGGGCTGTGGTATTTCATTAAAAAAGTCCAATTTTTTCAATTGGACTTGTATAAGGGAAGATATGTTATCTTTTAAAAATCTTTCTCGGAAACAGCCGCATTTCTTGCCTTTGCCAACATAGGAATAGAGATAAGCCCCATCACCAGCATAATAACAATCTGAAGCGGCAGAGAGATAAATGAATAGGTAAGCCCCATTTCACCACCCAGGTCTGCACTTTTTCCCACAGAAATAAAGAGTGCCATAAATCCGAATTTCATGGCCAGGTTATAAGCTCCGATTCCGCCACTGGCAGGAATGATCATTCCTAATGTTCCCACTACAATAATAAAGAAACCGTCCGCCATCGTAAATCCTGATGTTTCAGGAAGTGCAAAACATACCAGATAGGCTGCAAAATAATAAGAAATCCAGATGCCTAGTGTATACAGAATAAATTTTCCTTTTTGTTTCAGTTTAAAAATGGTTGTTAATCCCTGAAAAATTCCGTCAATAAAACCAACAATCTTTCCCAGAAACGGAACTCCGGCCAGTTTCTTTTTAAAAACAAAAAAGAGAACCGTGCCACCGGCCAGAATCAAAAGAACGACTAAGATCTTATTGGGGTTAATCTTCACTCCTGAATTTTCATAAAAGGATAAAATGGCTTCATATTTAAACAATAAAGTCAATCCAAGAAAACCAAGCATACATATCAGGTCTACTACCCTTTCCAGGATGATGGTTCCGAAAGATTTATCTACCGGTACTTTTTCCACACCATAGAGGGCTGTAGCCCTTGCAAGTTCTCCACTTCTTGGAATGGTAAGGTTCATCAGGTATCCGAATGATATAGACCAGAGTGAATTGGAGTTTGAAATCCGGTGTCCCATAGGTTCCAGCATCAGATTCCATCGGATTGCTCTAAACCAGTAGGCAAGAAGCCCAAACACGGCAGCAAACAATACCCATAGGTAATTAGCCTTGGCTAATGATTTTTGAATCACTTTAAAATCCAGGCCTTTTAAGGCGAGCCATAAAAAAAAGCCTGCAAAAGCAAGCGATATTACTATTGTAAGTACTGATTTTAAAGAATTTTTTGATGTTTTCTCCATGAATTAGGTAAGAAGATTTGTTTTTTCATCCGGGAAAACTATTTTCGGCTGGAAGTCTTTGGCTTCTTCCGGCGTCATCTGTGCATAGGCGATAATGATAATAATATCATCTCTCTGCACTTTTCTTGCAGCAGGTCCGTTCAGACACACTTCTCCTGACTTTCTTTTTCCTTTGATAACATAGGTATCAAAACGCTCTCCGTTGTTTACATTGACGATGTAGACTCTTTCTCCCACTACCAGTCCGGCCGCTTCTATAAGATCTTCATCTATCGTTATACTCCCAATATAATTAAGGTCAGAGGCTGTTACTCTCACCCTGTGGATTTTAGACTTGAAAACTTCTATTAACATGTTGCAAATTTATTAATAAAAATTAATAAAACAGCGGTACCTTATCATTTTAAAAGTCCCACGAACACAGGTGTTTATTTTAAAAAAACATAAAAAAAATGAATTTTGATTATAGAATCAACAAATATATACTCAAAAACATCAATAGTTTACACACAATTTAGGATTTAATAAATACAGGAAATAATATTAAGTTTTTGCTAAAGTCAATACACATAAGCATTTGGCATGATTTTAGTAACCCGTAACGTAGATTTTTCGTGCAAAACCGAATTATCATATTTTAACTATTTTCACTGAAATGTAAAAAAATTGTATAAGTTTTAATAAAAAAATTGCACAATTAGAAAATAGTATTATATTTGCTATAATTACGAACTAACTTTAATATTAAAAATTATGAACAAGTCTGAATTAATCGACGCAATCGCAAAAGATGCAGGTATCACTAAAGTTGCAGCTAAAGCTGCTTTAGAATCATTCATTTCTAACGTAACTACTACTTTAAAGAAAAAAGACGGAAAAGTGTCTTTAGTAGGTTTCGGTACTTTCTCAGTAGCTGAGAGAGCGGCTAGACAAGGGATCAACCCTGCAACTAAAAAACCAATTAAAATTGCTGCTAAAAAAGTTGCTAAATTCAAGGCTGGAGCTGATTTATCAAATGCAGTTTCCGGTGCTAAGAAAAAATAATCATTCAGATTACAAAAATTTACAGGCTGTTTCTTTGAAACAGCCTTTTTTATGTTTTTTATAATCGTAAAACCATCTAGAAATTTCGACTCATGTACATAAGAGTAAAGAAAAACATATAAGCGAGCTTTAGCCCGCTTATATTGACTGATATGATAGAAGATGCTGAGCTTACCACCCTTTCTAACTTTTATACTACGGAGCGAGTCTTGAAATTTTCCAGTCCAGATCTTCCAGCTGGTAGATAATTCTGTCATGAAGACGATTAGGTCTACCCTGCCAGAATTCAATTTCATAGGGCTTGGCAATATATCCACCCCAGTTAGCAGGTCTTGGAATCTCAGAGTTTTCAAATTCTTTTTCCAGTTCTTTTAATTTCATTTCCAGAAATTCTCTGTTCGGAATCACTTCACTCTGAGGAGAAACCACTGCACCCAGCTGACTACCCTTTGGTCTTGAATGAAAATATCCGTCACTTAAATTTTCAGCCACTTTTTCTAAATTGGCTTTAATAATAATCTGTCTTTCAAGATTCGGCCAGAAAAAATGAAGGCAAGCTTTATGATTGTGCTCTATAGCTTTTCCTTTTCGACTGTTATAATTGGTATAAAAAATAAATCCTTCATGAGTATATGCTTTAAGCAGCACCATTCTTGTTCTCGGGCAGCCGTCTTCTTCTACTGTAGAAACCGCCATAGCATTAGCTTCAGAGATCATCTGGTTCTCGCTTGCTTCCAAAAACCAGTCTCTGAATTGCTCGATTGGATTTTGTTTTACCTCACTTTCAATAAGTTGGGATTTCTCGTACACTTTTCTTTTATCGTGCAGGTTTTCCATAAATATTTTTTATTAAATTTGAGTATGAATCACTCATACAAAGGTAAAATATTAATCTCCACCCCTGACATTTCCGGCGATATTTTTTCAAGATCGGTGGTATTGGTTATTGAACATAATGAAAGTGGAGCATTTGGTTTGATACTGAATAAGAAAAACAGCCAGATGAGTACTAAATTCAACGACTTTTTTGATTTTAAGATTGAAGTATACGACGGAGGTCCCGTGGAAAATGACAAGGTCTTCTTTATTGTAAAAGGCGAAAGAGTAACAGATATCTACACCAACATTACCGATGAGTTTTATCTTACAGAAGACATCGAACGTATCATCAGCGCGGTTTTAAATAACGAACTGGATATTCACAATATCAAAATCTTTTCGGGGTATTCAGGATGGTCGCCGAATCAGCTGGATACCGAAGTTCAGAGGAAGATGTGGACGGTAGTAGATGTTTATAATCTTGACTATACTTTGCCTAATGATCAGACACTATGGAAATCTATCATGCAGAATCTTGGCGGCGAGTTTTTACTTTGGGCCAACTCCCCGGAAGATATTTCACTGAATTAACAATATTTCCATCAATCCCTTGTAAATAATTAACAAATTTTAAGATTACGTTAACTAATTTTTAAAAAACTTTTCACGTTCTTTGAAAAACCAAAATCACTGAAAATGAAAGGGATTTATTTACTTGCTTTTATTAATCTTTTCAACAGCATTTCTGTCACCCATTCCCCTGAACAAAAAATATATTATCATAAACGCCGGTCATGGCGGAAATGATCCGGAAGGGGTATATAGTCATTTCTCAGAGAAAGAAATTTCACTGAATATCACTAAAGAAATTCAAAAGTTCAATTACATCGAAAACAAGTGGAGTGCTTTAACAAGAAATTCCGACAGCTATCCGGATCTTATTGCAAGGAAAAAATCGTACAAAAAACCCGTTGAAATCATCAACGAATATTAAAATAAAAAACAATTTCTGATATATTCAGAATAAAACCCGGTAAAGGACTTTGAAATGTTGTTGTTTACCGGGTTTGTCAATTTTTAATTAAAACTTTTTTTCCAGTTTTCCACCAGTTCTGAGAAACGGGCAGTTGCAAAAGTCTTATTTCTTATTTTACCTACACAAAATATGCCTTTCTCATCTGAAATCATCAAAATCTCTTCGGCTTTCTGAGATTCAAATGCAATAATCTCGTGTTCCTGAATATCTGCAAGGTTATTTTTATGCAAATAAGTGACAAAGCCTTCCATCAGAGGAGAAATATAGGCCCCTTCTGACTGTTTCGGAACTTTAATCACATTTCCTTCCAGAAATAAAAGATTTCCTGATGTGGAGCGGGCAATTCTTTTGTTCGGATTAAGAAGAATCACATCATCCAGATCATTTTCCTGTGCGTAGATTCCACCATAAATATTTTCCGGACAATGAACCCTGATATTGCTCAACAAATTGTTGTTCACATTAATTTCTTTAATCAGATCCAGCTCCAGAGGTCTATCATGAACAGCCAACAGATCGTTCAATTCCGTAACTTCATAGAAGTAGGAAACTGAAGATTTTGCCAATGTAAGCTCATCATTATTTCTGAAAACCTGAAAATTGATGATTCCGTTCTGTAGCCCTTTACCTTCAATAACATCTTTATGAAAAAGTGTCTGGAAAAATTCCAATGTATAAGTCAAAGGAATATTCATTCTCATCTTTCTCATAGAAGCCATCAGGAAAAAATAGCATTCTTCATCCATGATCAATCTGCCATGTCGTATGAAAAAAGAAACCTTTACTGTATCGCCCACAAGAAAGGCTCTATTCTTTACATTTAATGTATCTGATGTAAAATATTGATTTTCCAATTTTTGATGTGATTTATTTATAAAAAAATAATGAACGATAAATCGTTCATCAGTTTTATCATTTATTACAATGCTCTATTATGCAGCACCTAATTTTATTCTGAGGTTTTCAATAAGATTTTCCCAATACATTGCGTTTTCTTCTTCATCTCCTTCTTCACAGAAATCTGTAATATTCAGAGCTAAGTCTTCTGTAATATCATCTATTACGATAGTCATTTCAAAGAAATTCTTAGTTCCTTCGTCTTCTTCCCATCTAAAACGCACGAAACCTTCAGGCTTATATCTGATCAAAGTGGCCTTTTCAGCAGGTCCTCCGCCCCAACTAAAAAAGAAGTCATCGCCTTTCTCTGTTACCTCATCCGCAAACCATTCAGACAATCCCTCTGCAGTCGCCAGATACTCGTATAAAATCTCTGATAAACAATGCATTGGAAATTCGTAATGGACTTTATGTTTCGCCATATAATCTTTGTTTTTATCGTCCCGCAATATATAAATTAATTTTTTTATTACACAAAAAAGCAATTACTTTTTTAAAGAATCTGCATGATATTTATCAGAGATATTAAATCTGTATTATGTTAAATAAAAGCGGTTTAAAATACCATGTAAAGCATAAAAAAAATCTCTCCGGGTAGAGAGACTTTATCTTTTAATCTTCATTAAGGACATCCAGTATAATCTGGCAGCCCTGTCTGATTTCATCCGTAGATAATGTAAGCGGAGGAGAAATTCTCAGGTACTCGTTTCTATACAACTGCCAGAAAACAATAAGCCCTCTTTCCATACATTTTTTTGCTACTGTGAGGGTATATTCCGGAGATCCTAAATTTACCGCAAGCATTAAACCTTTTCCATTAATATTTTTAATTTTCGGGTGGACCAAAAGCTCCCTGAAAAGTTTTTCTTTCTCTGCGACTTTATCCATTAAACCGCTTTCCAGGACTTCTTTTAAAGTAGCGTGACTTGCCGCAGCAATTAAAGGATTGCCTCCGAATGTAGTAATATGACCTAATTTTGGTGAATGTGCCAAGGTTTCCATAATTTTTCTGGAACTCATGAATGCTCCCACAGGAACCCCGCCTCCCATTCCTTTACCCATAACCAGAATATCAGGAACGATTCCAAAATGCTCAAAAGAAAAGAGCTTTCCCGTTCTTCCAAAACCCGGTTGAATTTCGTCAAGAATCAAAAGCGCTCCTACCTCTTCACATCTTTTTTTAAGCTTGATCAGGTAATCATCATCAGGTACCAGAAACCCTGCTGCTCCCTGAATGGTTTCCAGAATAACACAGGCTGTTTTTTCGGTAATCTTTTCAAATTCTGCTTCATTATTAAATTCGATAAAAGAAATCATTGGCAGCAAAGGACGAAATTCTCTTTTATGGTATTCATTTCCTGAAACACTCAGGGCTCCGTGTGTATTGCCATGGTAAGAATCTTTGAATGAAATAATTTCTTCTCTTCCCGTATATCTTTTTGCCAGTTTTAAACTTCCGTCAATAGCTTCTGCTCCGCTGTTGACCAGATAGGTCATTTCCAGAGGATCCGGGGTAGCCTCTGCAAGTAATTTACATAGTTCAACGGGTTTTTCCTGTGCATACTCCCCATATACCATAACATGAAGATATTTATCAGCCTGCTCTTTAATTGCATTGACTACTTTAGGATGTGAATGTCCTAAAGTATTGGCAGAAACCCCTGCTACGAAATCGAGGTATTTTTTTCCGTCTGTCCCGTAAATATAGCTTCCAACTGCTTTCTCAACTTCAAAACCTGCTGCAAATTGAGTGGTTTGTGCCTGATATATAAAAAAGTCTTTATGCATTTCCATCGTCTCAAAATTTTTTAGCAAAGCTATAAAACATTCACTAAACGTTAAAATTAATCCATAAAAAAAGACCGGAGATTTTCCGGTCTTTTCCATTATTTTCTGGTTCGCTTAGGTTTTTTAGCTTCTTCCTTTGCTCTTTCTTTTTCAATAGCATCCTGAGCTTTGTCATAGAGCTCATTATCTCCGGTATATTTTATTTCTTCATGATTAGGACTGTCGACAAGTATATCCTGCCACTTCCTGATCCTGTCTTTGGTATTCCAGTTAAAATCAGGAAATTTCCTTTTTACAGGTTCTATTTTGCTCATCGGGTAAGTATCTGATACTGCTCCGATACTGCAGGAAATAATCTGCAAGGTCCTTTCTTCAAATAAAGCTCCGATAATACCACAGGCAGAAAGTGTAATTCCTATCCTTTCCGGTTTTTTGGTTTCCTGATCTGTATCATCAACATAGGCAATAGACTGGGCATTCCCTACGACTCTTACTTCTTTGATATCATTCTTCTCATAATATACCGTCATGAATTTCCCTTTTACCTGATTGAATTCATCTTTCAGATTCAGTGAATCTACTTTACTGATGGCAAAAGCATTTCCGATAACTTTCAGCGAGTCTATATTCTCATTTTTGGTATTAAAATAGGCTTCTACTTTATCACCTGTCACCTGTTTTTCTCCACTCCAGAGAATTGGTTTGGTGTACATATGCATGATACCGTCCGTTTCATTGAAGGTGATAGAATCTGCCCTTCCCTGTGCATTGGATTTGTAAATACGTGCTTTCTTATAAGCTCTTAAATAGCTTTTCTTGATTTTAATATCTAATGAATCCGGTCTTTGATAGGAAATGATTTTTTCTGCGGCAAAATAGACGGAATCTTTCTCCATTACTTTTACAGCATAGGGACTTTTAGTCATCATTGAAGAATCTTTCTTTTCAAAAATTTCACCGTACCCCCCTTTGATATATCTTCTTTCTTTAGGATCGTCAAGGGTTACATTTCCGGTTGCTTTTCCAAAACCGGTAATCTGGTTAAAATACATATCATCCCCGGTAAGGATTTTATCATTATAGAAGATCTTGGAATTTTTATTAAGGAAAGCTTCTTTGGTTTCCATTCTGTACGTTCCTCTTTCCGTATATACCCTGTTCTTAGGATTAGCCCTGTTGGTAATCGTGGTAGGCCCGAAAAATTCAGCTACTTTGGTATTCTGGTTCTGTTTGATATTAACCCCTTCAATGATGTATTGGGCATTATCTATTTTTACATTCCCCACGAAGTCTATCATTTTTGTATTCAGAAAATACGTTGCAGACTTTGTATACATTACATTTCCCTGATTGTCTGTAATTGTTCCTCCGGTATTAAAATAAGCCTGATTAGCCAGCTTATCATAATAAAGGATATCGGTCTTTATGGTCTGTTTGGGATCGGTAAGCACCACATTCTTTCGGGCAACTCCCTTCTGGGTATTCCCGTCATACTCCATTTCTCCGGCAGTAATCACAGAACCGTCGGCATTTTGAAGTTTGGTATTTCCTATTGCTTTTGCAAAGTTTTCTTCGTTATAAAGCACTACTTCATCTGCTGTAAGGATAGAGCCCTGATGTTCGATCTGAACATTACCTGTAAAGTATTGATTACCCTCGTATTTTCCGGGGTCTTTGATAATTTTATCCGCATGGATAATTTTTATTTTATCTTCAGGTCTCTGCGGTTGTGGTTTTGCTGTTGCGGGAGTCTGTAAATAAGGATCTCTCTTCACAGGTGTTTTATCCTGCGCAAAACCAAACGTAGAAATAAAGATAAACAGAAAAAGGATTATTCTCATTAATTAGTCATTCTTAGTGCCATAAAAATATAGCGAATGAGAATCAATTTTTACGCCAAATGCTTCTTCAATGGCTTCTTTGATTCCTTGGATTCTTGGGTCACAGAATTCAATAATTTCTTCAATTTCCTTATCAGATTCTTTTTTATAAATCACAAGGTGATCATGTTGTTTGTCAAAATAAGACTTCTCATAGGATGAAGAGGTCAGTGTCTTTTCTCCGAACTGATGCTTACGGATAAGCCCTGCATCAAGGAAAATTTCGATTGTATTATAAATAGTTGCTTTGGAAACATGATATTTCTTCTGCATCATCAGAAGATACAGATCATCTACATTAAAGTGATGATCCATATTATAAATCTCTTCCAATATCGTATATCTTTCAGGTGTGTTTCTGAACCCTTTTTCTAATAAGTAGTTCCTTAAAACATCCTTGATCAAAGCTATATTCTTTTCTTTTTGTACTGTATCCATTAAAAAAATTATCTACAAATTTATTGATTTTTATTTAAATAGATAGTATGGTTCTGAGCCAGCTCTCTTAAGAATTGTGACGGAAGTAACCGGACTGCTCAATTTTGTTGTCATAAACAGTAAGTTCCGTAATAGGTGCAGATTCCACTTCAACATTGTGCGAAGACACTCCCCAGGCTTTAAAGTCATCACTTCCGATATACTTCACGAAGTTGTAGATGTTAAGGGTAATCTTCTGTTTAACAGTTAAAAGAATATCGTTAATATATGTATTATCTATAATTACATACTTCAAATCCGGTGGTATATCATGAGCCCTAAGAGACGGGTGGCTGCTTCTTGAAGGAATGGTTCCGTCATTCATTAAGTCTTTCAGCACCATATTGAAATAATCATTAATTCTTCGGTCTACTTTAAATCCTAAAAGGAAATTGATTTTATAAACAGTACCCGGAAGAATTTCGTCTACGGTATATCTGAAGGTATAGGGATCTTCCTGATTTACAATACTTAAAATAAAATAATGATCCGCTCTTTTCGGTTGTTTTTTGATGATTGAATAGATAATTTTGGATTCCACTTCATCATTTCTTTTGGCTCTGCTCAGATAAGCAAGATTGGTAGCATATTTCGGAATCGTTTCATCCAGCTTCATATCTTTAAGGATAGACACATATTTCTCTATTTTCACAAACTGGATAAATCTTGTTTTGATCAGTCTTCCGTTATACCAGGCATACATAGAAACCCCAATAGAACCGGCTAATACTACCGTAATCCATCCACCTTCCATGAATTTGATGATATTGGCACTGAAGAATCCTAATTCGATAGCCATGTATACCATAGCAAAAAACAGGATCAGTATTTTGCTGACTCTGTGTTTTAATAACCAGAATACCAGCAATACCGTAGTCATCAGCATGGTTACCGTAATGGATAATCCATAGGCCGCTTCCATTTTTCCTGATTCCCTGAAATGAAGTACTACAATGATGCATAAGATCAGAAGTCCCCAGTTGATTCTCGGAATATACATTTGCCCTTTAACCCCTGAAGGATAATCGATTTTCTGATTAGGCCATAAGTTAAGAGACATCGCTTCAGAGAAAATAGTAAAAGAACCTGTAATCAAAGCCTGACTCGCAATAATTGCTGCTGCTGTAGCCAAAATCACTCCCGGTATAATCATCCATTCTTCCATAATTCCAAAGAAAGGGTTTACGACTGAAAATCCTGGTTTATTATAATTGGTTAAGAGCCATGCTCCCTGTCCAAGGTAATTTAAAATGAGCATCACTTTAACAAATGCCCAGCTTACTCTTATATTTTTAGCTCCGCAGTGCCCCAAATCTGAGTATAGCGCCTCTGCTCCTGTTGTACAAAGGAAAACTGCACCAAGAATCACAATTGCACTCGGAGAGTTCACAATAAGCTTATATGCGTAATAAGGATTAAAAGATCTCAGAATTTCAAAATTCTCGCTTAAATGCATTATTCCCAAACCGCCTAATACCAGGAACCATACCACCATCACGGGACCGAAAAACTTCCCGATAAAACTGGTTCCGAATTGTTGTACCACAAAAATAGCAATCAGGATTCCGATCGTAATAGGGACAACCGGTGTATGCGGATTATAGATTTCCAAACCTTCAATAGCCGACATTACGGTAAGCGATGGAGTGATTACTCCGTCTGCAATAAGGGCTGCAGCTCCGATGATGGCAATAAGATACAACCATCCTTTTTTCAGGTTTCTGACCAGAGAAAACAAGGCTAAAATACCTCCTTCTCCTTTGTTATCTGCCCGTAAGGCAATGATTACATATTTTATAGTGGTCTGAAGAGTAAGGGTCCAGATAATACAGGAAAGAGCCCCTTCTATGTATTCATTGAAAGGCATATTGCTCCCTACGGATCTTGCATTTACAATTGCTTTCATCACATAAAGCGGTGATGTTCCGATATCTCCGAAAACAATTCCTAATGAGACTAAAACTCCAATAAAAGAAAGTTTTTTTATGTCAAAATGATAACCATCTTCTGTAACGTCTGCCATGTCAGCTTTTTTAATTTTAAACCCGCAAATTTATACTAATTTTATGACCCTAAGAATTTTTCTTCATGAATATAATAAATGAAAAAACTTCCTTTCGGAAGTTTTTTTCTATTATTGTTATTTTACGTACATCGCTTTTTTGATTTCCTCTTTTACTTTTTCAAGTTTAGGGAACCATTCTGCAAATAATGCAGCAGAATAAGGTGCAGGTGCATCAGGAGTCGTAATTCTCTTGATTGGAGCATCTAAATAATCAAATGCTTTTTGCTGTACCATATAAGTAATTTCTGAAGATATTGAACCAAAAGGCCAAGCTTCTTCTAAAATAACCAGTCTGTTTGTTTTCTTTACTGATTCTAAAATTGTATCAAAATCCAGAGGACGTACTGTTCTAAGATCGATAACTTCTACTGAGATTCCTTCCTTAGCCATGTCTTCAGCTGCCTGAATTGCTAACTTCATGATTTTACCGAATGAAACCAAAGTTACATCTGTACCTTCTCTCTTGATATCAGCTTTTCCGATTGGTAAATAATATTCCTCTTCAGGGATTTCCATTTTATCACCATACATCTGCTCAGATTCCATGAAGATCACAGGATCATTATCCTGAATCGCAGTTTTCAATAATCCTTTTGCATCATAAGGGTTTGAAGGCACTACTACTTTAAGTCCCGGACAGTTGGCAAACCAACCTTCGAAAGCCTGAGAGTGTGTAGCTCCTAATTGTCCTGCAGAAGCAGTAGGACCACGGAAAACGATCGGACAGTTCCACTGTCCACCACTCATCTGACGGATTTTCGCCGCATTATTGATAATCTGATCAATTCCTACTAAAGAGAAATTGAATGTCATAAATTCTACGATTGGTCTGTTCCCGTTCATTGCAGCTCCTACAGAAATTCCTGTAAATCCAAGTTCTGCAATCGGTGTATCGATTACTCTTTTCGGACCAAATTCATCCAGCATTCCTTTTGAAGCTTTATATGCACCATTATATTCTGCAACTTCCTCCCCCATCAGGTAGATAGATTCGTCTTTACGCATTTCCTCGCTCATTGCCTGTGCAATTACCTCACGAAAAGTATATTCTGCCATATTTTCTTGAAAAATTTAGACTACAAAAATAGTGTTTTTTTATTATACACATAACAAAAAAGGTATCTCATTCAAGGGGATGCTTTAATATTAATTTTATTTAAAATACATTTTCTGCCGTTCATTCACTTCCTGACAGTCATTTATATACTACTTTGCCTGTTTGTATCTCAAAAACAAAAACGGTATCTCATTCCTGAAATACCGCCTTAAAATTCTATTTAAACGTATTAGTTTGCTTTTTCCCAAACCTGAGTTCTTCCTAACAAAGACAGTCCTAAATATCCTCTTACATTCAGCTTATCTCCACTTCTTGTAATGGTACATTTATAAGTCTTACCTGTTTTAGGATCTGTGATACTTCCTCCTGTGAATTCATCACCCTCTTTTTTCAGTCCACGGATAATTTCCATTCCTAAAATAGGTTTTCCTTTTCTGTCGTCTTTACAAACTGTACAGTTTGGATCTGCAGGTTTTATTAACAACTGGTAAACTTTTCCGTAATATTTACCATCTGATTTTTTAAATATCTCTACAATAGATTTTGCCTGTTTTGTTTCATCATCTATTGTCTTCCACTTGCCTTCTATTTGTGCAAAAGTAAGCACACCGAATAAAGAAAGCGCGAATGTTAATAATAATTTTTTCATATTTCTTATAGTTTCAATTCTGTTACAGTAGTCTTCTCTACGTATTGATAAAAATATAAATTAATTTTCAACAAACAAAAACTTTTGTTATACAAAGCATAAAGAGGTTTCCTTTTCTTTTCGTCCTAATTGAGTTTCCTGTTAATCACTTTACTCATATAATCCTGATACCAGGCTTTTGCTGTTTGTTTTCCTTTCTCTACTTCAGGCGTTTTAACTTTACCGATCAGATTGTTGTCTAAACCTAAATCATTTTTATCATATACTCCTATAATTTCCTTACCATCGAAACGATAAATATAATTCCCGATAATAAATTGTTCGGATGTTCCATCTGAATTGACTACAATAGAAGGATAAGCTTTATCGCTCACCAGACTTTTCCCCCAGCTTCTGATAGGTTTATTGTAACCGATAAGATCTGCCAGAGTAGGGTAAATATCAATCTGCTGGGCAATTTCAGGATTTTCTCCTTTGAGTTTATATTCAGGATTAGGAGAGTAAAAAATCAGTGGAACAGCGAAACGGTTCATTGCTTTTTCATATTCCGGATAATAGATCTGATTGGTATGATCTCCTGTAAAAACAAATATGGTATTGTTATACCACGGTTGTTTTTTAGCAGTTTCAAAATATTTTTTAATAGCATAATCCGTATACTGGATAGGCTCATGCATTTCTATTTTTCCTTTTTTAAATTTCCCCTGGTATTTTTCAGGAATTTTAAAAGGATGATGAGAAGACGCCGTAAAAACAGTCGTCATAAATGGTTGTTTCTTGCCTACATTTTTAGCAAAATACTGAAGAAAAGGCTCATCCCAAATAGCCCACATCCCATCAAAATCTTCATCATGATTATATTCTGTTTTTCCAAAATAATGTTTAAAACCCAGGATGTTTCCAAATCCGAGGAAACCCATAGAACCGTTTGGTGCGCCATGATAGAAAGAAGTATCATACCCTAAATCATTACAAACCGATACAATAGACTGAATTTTCTGATTAGAATACGGCGAACCTGTAAACGCATCAGTAAGACTTGGAATCCCCGCCAAAACACTGCTCATCCCATGAATAGACTGTCTCCCGTTTGCAAATGTATTGGGGAAAATAAGACTCTGACCTGCCAGACTGTCGATAAACGGAGTATAAGAAACATAGTCTTTGATATTTTTATCTTTATTAAAAGCTCCGGAATACTCACGTCCAAAAGATTCTACAATAAAAATAACAATATTAGGCCGGTTTTCTACTTTTCTGTCGTATACCTTATAAGGCTCTATATTATCTTTAATATATTGATCATCTACAAAATGAACTTCTTTAAAACTATTGGTTCCCAGTGTTCTGAAAAAAGAAAATGTACTGTTCAATACAATATTTCCCTGCAGCGGATTCGTTACAAAACGATTGGCATCTACCATATTAATCGGTCTGGTGCTGTGTTTAAAATCTCCGCGGATTCCTCCAACAACCAGAATAGCTGTAATACAAAGCGTAAGGACTGAAAGAAGAAAATACGGAAACAGGTGAGCCGGCTTTCTCTCTTCAACTTTTACTTTTTTGTAAAGAAAAACCCATATCCCCATCAGAACAATATACCAGATGAGTACAAAAGGATGCTGCCCCACCGAAATCATGAATGTTTTAGATAGATTAGACTCATGTTCCGCCACCTGCAATGCAGCAGAGGTAAGCCTTGATTGCGAAAATTTATAATAGATAAAATCTCCGAAATTCATTGAATAGGCAATACCGTTTGTGATAAAATAAACCCAGAAAAGAATTTTCTGAAACACCTTTTTGGTATTGATTACTAAAGGAATAAGACTGAGAAGTATGAATAGCGAATTTACATATAAAATCGCCGTAGTGTCGAAAGCTATACCATGATAGGCAAGCTTTAAATAATCTGATACCGAATCAATTTTGATCAGGTCTTTATTGAAATACCAGAATAAAAGCCTTGCCGTCTGGTAAAAAAAATAGGCTAAAAAAATCCTGTAAACCAATGCCAGAACTTCCTGTTTTCTAAATTCTTTAAAAAATTTCATGCAGCAAATTTACATCAAAATCACTTGATTGTATTTTTTCGTACATATTATTTTAAGATAGAATTT
Source organism: Chryseobacterium sp. (assembly GCF_019236175.1). Classification (GTDB taxonomy): domain Bacteria; phylum Bacteroidota; class Bacteroidia; order Flavobacteriales; family Weeksellaceae; genus Chryseobacterium. The sequence continues at coordinate 42,874 of NZ_JAFAJM010000024.1, read as the reverse complement.
TTAAAAACTGTAATTTTGTGCTCATGGACTTTATAAAGAATAACCTGGCCAATGCTTTAACCCTGGCTAATTTATTTGCCGGCTGCATCGGTGCAATACATCTTATTTTGGGAGACTATCAGACTACAGCAATCTGTATTATTCTCTCTGCAATTTTTGATTTTTTCGACGGTTTTGTAGCCCGGGCATTAAAATCAAACTCTAATCTGGGACTTCAGCTTGACTCTCTTGCTGATATGGTCAGCTTTGGATTGATTCCGGGACTTACCATGTATAAGGCATTAGAACCATTTGGGAATGAGCTACTGGGACTTCATTTTCCATTTGAAATTCAATACATCGGGTTAGTGGTTACGCTATTCTCATGCCTGAGGCTGGCTATCTTTAATCTTGATGAAGAACAGCGTTATTATTTTAAAGGATTAAATACGCCTACCAACACCGTATTACTTTTCGGGTTGTATTATGCTTTCAGGGAAACAGGAAGTTTCGGCTTCCTATTTAACAGCGGACTGCTGTTGATTCTATTGAGCCTGATCACTTCATGGCTCCTTGTAAGCCCGATAAAAATGATGGCAATGAAATTCAAATCCAGGCAGTTAAAAGATAATTATCCTAAAATTGTATTGCTTGCGGGAGGAATTATTATTTTGGCAGCCTTTAAAGTAGTAGGAATTCCTATGTTGGTTATCTACTATATGCTGGTCTCATTTATTTTTCAAAAACAACTGAAATAAAATTAGGAAAAAACACTTTATATACGATGAGATTGAATATAGTCTCATTTTTGAATTAACACATTTTCAAATTATTGAATTACAGACATGAATTTAAAACTCCATAAACCGCTTTGTATTTTTGACCTGGAAACTACAGGAACTAATGTCGGAAAAGATAAAATTGTTGAAATCTGTATCCTGAAAGTAAATCCTGACGCTTCCAGAGAGAGTAAAACATGGCGTGTGAATCCAGAAATGCCCATTCCAAAAGAATGCAGTGAAATCCACGGAATTTATGATGAAGATGTAAAAGAGGCTCCTACTTTTAGAGAAATAGCTCCCAAAATTATGGAGATGCTTTCCGGAAGTGACCTGGGAGGCTTCAATTCGAACAGATTTGACGTTCCTCTTTTAGCAGAAGAACTGCTGAGGGTAGGTCTTGATTTTGATCTTAGCAAATTCCGACTGGTAGATGCTCAGACTATTTTTCATAAAAAAGAACCCAGAAATTTAGGAGCTGCCTATCAGTTTTACTGTGGAAAAACATTAGAAAATGCTCACTCTGCAGAAGCCGATGTAATGGCTACTTTCGAAGTTCTTGACGCTCAGGTAGGAAAGTACGACGATATTCCCAACGAGATTGCTCCTTTAAGTGAATTTACATTTCATAATAAAAATGCAGATCTTGCAGGATTCATCGGTTATAATGAAAAGATGGAAGAGGTTTTCAACTTCGGAAAATACAAAGGTCAGGGTGTGAAAGCTGTTTTCCAGAAAGATCTGGGATACTTCGGATGGCTTCAGAATGCTGATTTTCCATTGTATACGAAGAAGGTTTTCACAAAGATTCAACTTTCAAGTAAATTTTAAATGTCTGATCTTGTCCGTATTAAGTTTTATGAAAATGCCCTTGAAGCCAACAGGGACAAACAGATATTGGCTGAAAACGGAATCAACAGTTTTATTGCCAATGAACAGCTCATTCAGTCGGACTGGCTGCTATCACAGGCTGTAGGCGGAATTCAGCTACAGGTTTTTGAGCATGATACAGAGCAGGCGAAAAAGATTCTTCAGAACTACAAAGACAATGAGGAATATTCATTAGAGGTGGATTACACCATTGAAAATTCCGGATTTAGTTTTGTATGTCCGAAGTGTGGTTCCAATCATATTTATCAGGATGAAAAACCCGGTGGAATTTTTGGAATCAGCTGGCTGATATTAGGATTTCCTATCATGGTACCTAAAAATCAGTATCATTGCTATTATTGTGGACATGAGTTTTCTCATTAAAGCTTTACAATGAAAAAACAAATTAAAAACACCTCCAATCTGTCGTTCAAACGGGATATAATGCCCGGAAAATAAGAAAGGAGATTTAAAATTGATAAATAAAAAACTATGAAAATCATCTGCATAGGAAGAAATTATAGCGAACACGCAAAAGAACTAGGAAATGAAGTTCCTGAAAGTCCCGTTATTTTTATGAAACCGGACACTGCCGTTTTAAAAGGAAATGATTTTTACATTCCGGAATTTTCAAATGATATTCACTACGAACTGGAAGTTGTTCTAAAAATTTCAAAAGGAGGTAAATACATTCAGAAAGAATCTGCTCATAAGCATTACGAAGAAATCAGCTTAGGAATAGATTTTACAGCCAGAGATCTTCAGACCGAGTTAAAGTCCAAAGGTCTTCCGTGGGAGCTTGCCAAAGGTTTTGACGGCTCCGCCGTGGTAGGAAGCTTCTTCAAAAAAGAAAACTACAGCCTTGAAAATTTGCCTTTTTCACTTTTAAAGAATAAGGATACTGTACAGGATGGCAATACCAAAGACATGATATTCAGTTTTGATGATATTATTGCCTTCGCTTCTCAGTATTTTACATTAAGAGTAGGAGATCTTATCTTTACAGGAACTCCAAAAGGAGTAGGAAAAGTAAATGAAAATGATATGTTGGAAGCTTATCTTAAAGACGAAAAAATTCTTGATATCCGGATATTATAAAAACAGCTATAATAATTTATCTTAGCAGCAATACTAGATACATTATAAATATACGCTCCTCTCTAACGCAATTTTATGGAAAAATTTAAACGCAATTTCCTCAGTTTCATCGGCAATTATAAAATTATTTTTGCAGTCTATGTTATTATATGCGTCATCACGGCAGTAAACAACTATTACCGGGGACCACAATCTTATAATAATTATCTGCTATTCAAGTATGTTTATGTACATACTGTAGAACAGAAGAACATTTTCCTGCAGTACCCTGATTTATTTTTTGACAGTAATCATTATGGTGTTTTTTTCAGTGCCCTTATCGCTCCTTTTGCTTTATTACAGGACGGATTAGGAATGGTTGCCTGGAATATAGCCAACACATTGGTTTTTCTTTTTGCCATTTATAAGACGCCCTTTTCTGACCAGAAAAAATCTTTTTTTGCCTGGCTTTGTCTACAGGAGTTTATTACTGCTTCCCTGTATTATCAGTTCAACATTGCCTTAACAGGGCTTTTAATCTTATCTGCAGTTTATATTTACGAAAGAAAAGAAGTACAGTCTGTCACTGCAATTCTCATCGGGGTTTTTGTGAAAATCTACGGAATTGTAGGTCTTACACAGTTCTTTTTTATTAAAAATAAGACTAAATTTATTCTTTCGGGACTCGTTATTGCCGGATTATTTTTTGTTATTCCAATGATCTATTCAAGTCCGGAGTTTGTGACCCAATGCTATGCAGACTGGTTCCATTCTCTTATTGAAAAGAATAGTGAAAATCAGGTATTAGGAAATATGCAGGATATTTCATTAATGGGAGTTGTCAGAAGAATCCTGGGAGATCCATCGATTTCCAATCTGGTATTTTTAGCCTTCGGATTACCTCTTTTTGCGCTACCTTATGTAAGAATTAAGCAATATCAGCACTATGCTTTCCAGCTTATGATCCTCGCTTCCAGTTTACTATTTTTAGTATTATTCAGTTCAAGCTCGGAATCACCTACCTATATCATTGCGGTAACAGGAGTCATGATCTGGTATTTTCTTCAGAAGGAAAAAACACCATTTGTCATAGGTTTATTAATCTTTGTGATTATTTTTACCTGTTTTTCCACTTCAGACTTATTCCCGAAATTTGTGAAAAAGAATTATATTATCAAATATTCTTTAAAAGCAGTCCCTTGTATTGTGGTATGGCTGAGAGTCTGTTATGAGCTTCTTAGCAAAGATTTTGAAAAGAATTACAGTTTTAAATAAAAACGAAATTATCGAATAAAAAAAGGCAGGTTTTCAATAAGATTGAAAATCTGCCTTTTTTTACTGTAAACCAGAAAATTACTCTACTACAGATGTATTTCTGAAGTAATGCTGTAAATCGGTTTTTACCGCATCAATAAGCTCATATCTTTTTCTGTAAGCCGATCTTTTTTCCGATTTTATTTCACTCATTTCTTTTCTGGAAGTTTCTAAAGGTAATGAATACCAGTCATTCTCGGCATACTTTCCTCCTATTTCCTCCCAAAAGCCATCGTAAGAAAAACGGATAGCATGTAAAAAAGGAATATGAATAAAATGTTTTTTGTTTTGTGCCTGATATTTCCCCCCGATAGCATCAATAGACTTCATCTCAAAAACTTTACAAAATTCCTGTAAAACCTCGATCAGAAAAGCTTTAGGTCTTATTCCGTTCATAAGTTTCTGAGCTTCTTTAGTTACATATACTCCATCTACCACAGGTCTTCCCTGTAAACAGCCGATTCTGCATATCCAGCCGTTTTTCTCATCTTTTTCAAATGAAAAGGATACAGAAGCTATTTTCCCATGAAGATGATCAATCACCAGAGAAAACACCAATTCGCCTTCCTTTCTGTAGCGGTCATTGTAACCGATTTTCAGCTTTGCCGGTAAATTATTTTTAAGATTAAATTCACAGACCGTACAATCTTCATCCTGTATCACTTTTTCAATCTTATTATCATAAATAAAATCATAAGTATCACAAAGGATTTTGATTCTTCTGTTAATACAATACTGGGTGGAAAGGTAAGCTTTAAAGGGCTTTAAAAAGAGTCTGGGCCTCTTGGCTACAATTTCCTTATACCGTTCACTTTCTAAAATCGTAAACCATTTTCTGGAAGGTTCACGATTCAACAAAGACAGGAAAAAGCTTTTGTACTGCTGTTTATACCTGTATTTATCTCTTTCGTCACTGAAAGCTACTTTCGCATAATTCCATGCTTTTATATTAACTTCAAACATTTGTTAAAAATTTTAACCATAAACATTTTGATAAAAAACACACTATATTTTTATTAAAAAAAAATTAAAATTAACATCGTAAAATAAAGATTACCAGTTAATTACGCGCAAAAATATCATTTTTTTCCATCCGTTCAAAATAAAATTTCAAACTTTAAATACAGGATAAAAATTCGCAAAGAAAAACACATAACCAACTGAATAACAGTATGAAAAAAAATAATTCCTGATCCGCTCACAGGAAAGCCTGTGCAACAGGAAATAAAAATGCAGATTATTCAATAATGACCGGAAATATAATATTATAAGTATTTTAACACAGACTCTGGTATTTTTTTTATATCTTTAGGTAACAAAATGAAAGGTTATGATCAATATTGTATTACCCGTAGATTTTGGGGACAAAACAGACCAGCTGGTAGAAGGTGCCATAAAATTTGCAAAACAACTTAACGGTAGAATATACCTGATTCACGTAGCACCATCAGACATCGGTTTTGCAATTGGGGATATGGGATTTCAATATTTTCCGGAAGTGGAAGCCAATGAGATCAGAGAGGAACTGGTTCAGCTCAATAAAATTGAACAACGGATTCTTGCCCACGATATCGATTGTGAGCATCTTTTAAAACAAGGTCTTGCAAAGGATATTATCCTTGAACATGCAAAGGCAAAAAATGCAGACTATATCGTTATGGGTTCCCACGGAAGAAGTGGAATTTATGATGTATTTGTTGGAAGCTTAACAAAGGGACTTACAAAAAGTTCATCCGTTCCTGTTCTGGTACTTCCCATCCATGACTAAAAGAAATTAAATTTTAATCGTTAGTAATAAAAAAACCGATCAAATAAATTATTTGATCGGTTTTTTACTATATAACCAATTAATTAACCTTCTTTTTTGTAGATATTCGGATCATAGTAAGGATGCTTACCTTCCGTCGGAGAATAATAGTCTTTATCTTTATCGCCACCCAGTGTAACCACCAGTACATAGCACCAATACGTAAACAATACACAGCAAACGATAAATAGTATCCAGTTTAAAACATTTCCGAAAGCATCAAAGAAACCGAAAGACCATTTGAAAACTTTGCTTAAGAATAGAAAGAAAGACGTCATTATTTTCCTTTTTTAAATTAACTTTGTACAAATTTATAAAAAATGTTTAAATTACTTTCAAAAGAAAGCAATATTTTTTCAATTCCTGTTTATATTGGTTTTCTTCTTTTAGTAGTAATAATATTTAACATCCTGAATTTCAATACATACGAAGCGTTTATTGCCGGAATTACATTCCTGGGAATTGCTTTGGGATATTTTTGTTTTCATAGTGTTGCACTCAATTATCAGACCCACCTTCCGTTATTTTTATATACATTTTTTATTTTTGGGCTGTATCCGGGTAATTTAGATATCGGAATTGCAGTTTCACTGCTTACCAATTCTTTTCTGATTTTACTCTTAACGAGTGCAGACGAAGACATCAGGAAAAAATCCTATGTATTGGTAGGAGCCATAGTTGCATTGAATTTTATTTTCCTGCCGACAACCTGGCCTATGGCCGTTTTTGTGATCATCCATGTGGTCGCTACGTCTGCTAAAATAGGACTCAACCTCTTCAGATTCCTTTTGGGAATGATGCTGATCACATTCAGCTATTTTTCTGTGATGTATTTCATACAGTTTACTTCATGGAATATTGATTATTTCCCTTTTGGAAAAATGAAACCGGTAACTGATTACACGGAACTATTACCTTTAATTCCTGTAGTTCTGATGCTGATCTATGCCGTATATGATCATTTTCAAAATTATAATAAGAAAAGCCCGATAAGCAGATATAAATATACTTTTCTGCTGGTTTTTTCTCTTGCTCAGCTTGTAACAATTATTTTGTATATGAATAAGAACTATGAATACCTGCTCTTACTGGCATTTCCTTCAAGTATTATTCTAAGCAGGATGATGAGATTTTTACCTAAATACTGGATGCAGGAAACGGCATTATGGTTGATTATTATTAGTTTACTCGGTTTTAAAGCGGGTACAGTTTTTGATTTATTTTAAGAAATTATGATTCAGATAGACGATAAATTGATTTCCGAGGATATTTTTTCCGAAGAATTTGTTTGCAACCTTACCAAGTGTAAAGGTGCATGTTGTGTGGAAGGAGATGTAGGAGCTCCTTTGGATAAAGATGAGCTTGAAATTTTGGACAGTATTTTTGATAAAATAAAACCTTACCTTACTGAGGAAGGTATAAAAGCTCTGGAAGAACAGGGAACATGGACTACTGATCCACACGACGGAATGTATGTTACTCCGATGGTGGAGAATCGTGAATGTGCGTATGTTACTTTTGATGATAAAGGAATTACCAAATGCGGGATTGAAAAAGCGTATGAAGATGGTGCTGTAGACTGGCAAAAACCTATTTCCTGCCACCTTTACCCTATCAGAATTACAGAATACTCTACTTTTACTGCTTTGAACTATCATGAATGGAACGTATGCAGTGATGCCTGTACTCTTGGAAAAGAACTTCAGGTACCTGTTTATAAGTTTCTGAAAACACCATTAACAAGAAAATATGGTGTGGATTTTTATAATGTACTTAGTGAAGTTGCGGAGGAGTGGAAAAGAGAATATGATTCATAGAACTCAGTAAACAATAAAAAAAGCCGGATATTCTCCGGCTTTTTCTATATAGATGACCTCTTATTTGAAATCGGCTTCCGTTACACCGGAATTGATAGACATTTTTGTAGTCTTGATATTAATCTTCTGACCGCCGCCTTCAGCATCTACTTCAGCAGGGAATTTGATCCCATCTACGGTCATATAGCTTTTCACTATAATATTTCCGTCTCCTGACACTGTTTTGTATAAAAGTCCGGTTGCTATATCAAAATAGAATTTCCCTTTTTCTGAGGAAAGCACATTATAGTCTTTACCATCTAATTTTTCTACGGTTGCATTCTGGAAAGGAACAGAATCAAAAGCCAAGGCTTCCACCGGCTTTCCTTTTTTCAATTCGACAACTTTATCTGCCGGGATTTCAGTCTTATTTCCCATCTGATCAAAATATCCTTTCTCACCATCGAAAAGCTGAATCATTTGTTTTCCCATTAATGATTGTACCGATTTGAATTTATTTCCTAATTTCTTAGTCGTCATGGTAATTTCCATTCCCTGTACACTCAGTGTATTGTCTGTGATTGAAGTTTTCACAGCTTCGAGTTTATCTTTTCCTCCTAAAGCTTTGAAATAATTGTCTATAACTTCTTTAGGTGTTAATTTCGATTGCACAGCCTCAGTTGTTTTAACTGTGCTTACCGCTGCTTTCTTCTGAGCATTGGCCGGAATAGAAAACAGCACGGCACAGAAAAACGGAATGATTATCTTTTTCATATATGTAATAATAAGTTTAGGGGATAAATATAGGAATATTGGCGGACATACGTTATGATAGACAAATGATAATTGATAAAAGCCAGAAAATAAAAAAACCGCCAAAAACTGGCGGTTTCAAAATATTTATATCGTGTATAATTATTTTTTAAGTTCTTCTAAAAACTCGTCGTGAGAAATTTTAGTTTCTTTTTTAGTCGCTTTTTCAAGAATTACATCTTTTAGTTTAGCCATAGCAACTTCAGAAGAGATCTGTCTTACCTGCTCCTGATCTTTCAGCATTTCAACAGCATACTTCTGGATTTCTTCATCTCCTAAGTGGTGAATTCCGTAGATAGCCAATTGATTTTTAACCAACTGCTCAGCCTGTGCCAATACGTCAGCATAATCTAATTGGATTTCGTTATCCGTCATTAATTTACCTTCAATAATCTGGTATCTTAACTGGCTTTTCTCAGCTTCAAGGATTTCTTTAGCCTGAGCTTCAGACTGGATGTTCTGATTAGAGAATAATAACCACTTCACTAGGAAAGTTTCAGGAAGTTTTACTTCTTCCTTCTCTGTTACCTGCTCTAATACTTTATTCACAAAGTGAACATCTGCATTCTGCTGGAAGTACTCGTCTAATTCAGTTTTTACTTTTTCTTTAAGTTCATCCTCAGATTTGATATTTCCTTCACCGTATACTTTGTCGAATAATTCTTCGTTAAGTTCAGCTAAGTCTAATGAATAGAAATCTTTTACTTTTACTTCTACTTCATTGTGGTGCAGGTGCTCTACTTCTTCTTTGCTGAATCCTAATTCTTTAGCTAATTCTTCGTCACCAGCAAGAGTTTCTTTAGATACTTTTACAGCCTCATCCATTTTCAAAGCTTTTACCAATTTGAAAGCTTCTTTATTTTCAGCTGTAATGGTAACGTTCTTTGGGTGGTGGTGGTGCTCTCCTTCAGCATCTTCTTCCACAACCTGAGAAACTTCTAAAGCGATGTAAGAATCCTTAGTGATTTTATCTTGAGGAACCTGCTCAGCGAAACGCTTCTGCATGTTTTCAATACTCTTGTTGATTTCTTTTTCAGAAGCCTCTACTTTATAGTGAGGAGCCTCATATTTAGCTAAATCGATAGTGAATGCAGGCTCATATCCTACTTCAAAAGCAACTTCAACCTGATCAGCATTGTAATTTAATTCATTTACTGGCTGAGGAACTGGCTGACCAACTAATCTTAATTTGTTTTCATTAACATAGTTGTTCAAAGCATCAGAAACCTGTCTGTTGATTTCTTCAAATGCAATACCTGCTTCATATTGTTTTTTAACCATACTTAAAGGCACTTTCCCTTTTCTGAATCCAGGAACTTGCGCATTTTTAGCATAATTAATCAATTGCTTTTCTACTTTTTCTTTGTAGTCAGATTTCTCCAATGTTACTGTAAGCAATGCACTTACGTCATCATGGTTTTGTGCGGTAACCTTCATTATTGATTAAAATTTTAGGTTGCAAAAATATGAATTTTTTATGAAAATAACTCATTTCAAATAAATTCTTAGTCTTCAAATATTTATAATTAAAAAAACCACCGAAAGATCGGTGGCCTTACCAAAATAATATTTACAATGTATGTGTGTTTTTAAGGTCTTTTTAGTTACTTAGATTATAAGTAGCCTGAGCATCTGTTTCACCTCCTACTACACTTCCCCATGCAGTTCCTGATTTAGCCTCGTTTACGCTTTTTGGAGAGTGGATAAGCGTTAATTTCAATAATGGAGATGTTCCGTCAACAGCTTTTACAACAGTCCATTTTGTTCTCAACCCAACTCTTTTTCCATCACCTCTAAGATCACCTCCATCTATTCTTTCTACAGTAATATTGGATTTTGGAAAATCAAATATTAAAAAGTGTTCATTTTTAGCATCAATAATTTCCTGAGTTGCATCTTCATTTCCGTTTTTGAACTTGGCCTGAACCGTATATGTTTTACCATCTTTAAGAGGAATAGTAGGTATTCCTCCTGCGCCGATACTATAATCATAAGTCTGAGTAGTTCCTGCCGTATCGTCTGTCACCAATAAAAGGATATTGGTAAGATCTTCCTGGGGAAGATCATCTTCTTCTGCAGATCCGTTTCTCTGACAAGAGGTAACGGCAGTAATAATGATAAATAAAACAGCTAATAATTTGATAATATTTTTAGTATTGAATAGATTTTTCATTTTTTAAGAATTTTAAAATTGTAAAATTTTGATTGAATAGTTTTTTGAAATTTTTAGAATCTGTATCTAAAATTTAAAATAAAGTTTCTTCCTGCTTCATCTGCAAAGAATCTCAAACGGTTCAGATACTCTCTGTATGAAGTATTGAAAAGATTGTTGATGATAAGTCCTGCAGAAAGATTTTTGCTGATATTGATTCCTGCCTGGATATTCCAAAGTGAATATCCATTTGGAGGTGTACTGAAATCGATTTCCTTATCCACCAATTCGCCATTTATATAAAGTTCCAGTGGTGCATTTCGAATCGGAAATCTGGTTTGTTTTAAAAATGTTTGATTTTCAACAGTGAAATAGAAATTGTTCCATTCTTGTTTTTTAAACTGTAATGCATTGGAAAAATTCGGAGGCATCATTAAGATCAACGGTTCGTTATGGGTATCATCCTGACCATACACATAACTTCCTTTTCCTGTATAGGTAAGGTTATCGGTAAGTTTCCAGTTGATATCCAGGTCTACCCCATACATTTTTGCATCAATCTGCTGATATACCCATTCCGGGAATACTCCTCTGATCGTTCCTTTGATTCCTACCGGAATTTCATTAATGAAATTTTTAGTGATAAAGAAATACGGGTTTACAGAAATATTCAACCCTTTCAGAACGTTGAACTTTGAGTCTACATTCAGGTTAAACTGATGTCCCTGCTCATTTTTCAATCCCATATATCCTGTTTCAATAATACCCGCAGAGTGGTGCAGCCCGTCTGAAAATAGTTCTGCAACATTTGGAGATCGTCCTACCTTTGCATAATTAAATTTCAAATCAAAATTGGCGTTCGGGCGGTACTGCAAACCGGCATTGAAAGAAACATTATTATAATTAAGCTGAGGGCGTGTCAAAATTCTGTTTTGATCTGTTTTCACATAAAATTGTGGATAAGCATCCGCATACAAGTTTACCCAGTCACTTTTATCATACCATTTGGTTACATCATAGCGGGTAAAATCATATCTCGCCCCTGCTTCAAAGTTGAATTCAGGTGAAATTTTATATTTGAAAACAGAATATACTCCGGCAGAATACTTATCATAATTCGGGATCAGACGTCTTGCTTTTGTGGCAGGGTCTGAATAATTATTTTGAAAACCTGCATCAATTCCTGTTTCCAGAGACCATTTTTCTCTTTCCAATAAATCATTAATATTAAATTGATGTGTCATCAATGCAAGATCCAGAGATGGAGTATCATTCAAATCTCCTCTTCTGATATCATATTCCTGTCTGTGGTTGTACTGATAACTGTAGGTTGCAGATAACTTTCCTATATTTTCAAATCTTTTGAAAGCAGAAACTTTTGCAATATGATGTTCTATAACCTGTCTTGGGTTATCAATATCGTAGCTGAATTTGCCGGAATATATAGGAGGGTTAGCACTCATCGCTCTGTCGTAATCTTCAGAAGTAGATACGTGTGAGTCTCTTAAAATTCCTATATTCTGATTCGTCAGATAATAATCAAAAGAGATTCCTTTTTCATAGGTATTATTCTGAACGGTAAAATTGAAGGAAGAAAAATCCATTCCAGTATTTTTCAGATTATAGTTGGGCGCACTCTGATCGCCAAGCTTCTTGATGCTTCCTCCGGATTTTATAGCCCATCCATTTTTCCAGACTTTAGCGACATCTGCGTCTAATGCAAGACCTCTTCCGTTAGAAATTCCAGTAAGCCCTATAGAACCTTTGATGGTGTCCTTTTTAGGAAAAATTTCCGGTTCCATTATCACAACCCCTCCAATAGCATCACTCCCATACTTCAGAGCAGATGCTCCTTTGATGACGTCAATATGCTGAAAATTGTTAATGTCAACATTCGGTGCATGTTCTACCCCCCATTCCTGCTCGGCAAGACGTACTCCATTGTTCAGAATGCTGATACGGCTTCCATAAAGCCCATGGATAACAGGTTTTGAAATATTATTTCCAGTCTTCAAAGCAGTCACTCCTGAAATTTTAGATAATAAATTTCCAAGATTGTCTGTTGAATTTTTCTCTATATCCGATTTATTGATTGTTTTAACGACTAATGAACCGTTATTTTTATGACTTCCGTGGATAGTCACAGTCTCGATATCCTTACTATGATGCTCAAGGGTTATCGTTAAATGCAGGTCCTGATTTACATTTACATTTTCAGTATAAGCATTACAGTCAGGATGTTGTGCAATAAGAGTATAATTCCCTGCAGGGATTTTATCGAAAGAAAACTGACCTTTCTTATTGGTTTTAGCTGTCTGGTTTCCGATTTTCACGACTGCATTTTCCAGCAGGGTTTTATCGTGAAAATCCTGAACCGTTCCCTGTACAGCATAATTTTTTTGTGCGCTTATCAATACTGATCCACAAAAGATCAGCATCAGGCAATATATCAATTTCATTGTAAAATAGATTGATTGTGTACCTTTTTAGCAGGTACATTTTTCGTTAAATTTGTTGAAAGGGTTTATGGGACTGTGCAATGAAATGTCTCATGTACAACGCAAAGCATTGGTGCTAAAAAGCAGGTAACAGCATTGTTTAAATTATATTATCAATTATGAACGACCGGTTGTTTTGCAACAACCTTATACTTTAAACCTTAAAGCGTATGCTTTAACCCCAAAAAAGAATCTATGAATTATGAAAAACTGGGAGGCCCCCGAAGTTGAAAACTGAATTTGGTCTGAGACCAGATTTTCTCCTGAACGGCAATGATTTGCTTTACTTCCTGAGTGTAATGCCCGAAAGTTAAGCTGAAATCTTCAGGAGCTAAGGTGTGCCCGGTTACCAAAAAATGGCAGGCCAGACAGTCGCCGGCTTTCTCTTTAGTCGCAGCTTTCGTAACCGTATTTTCTGTTTTTTTAAGATTAAAAGACTTAAAATAGTCTACAGAATCATGGTGGTGAAAGCTTTGAGAAAGCAGTGCGAGGAAGTACACTCCAAACAATAGCTTGGAGATAAAACTCTTTAGGTTTCTGCTTTCTTTTAAAATCATGGTTCAAAATTAGGAAAATAATTTAATTGTAAGGCTATACTTTTATTAAATTACTTTAATGATTGTTGACGATATGTCGGAATTTATCATGTTATGTTACAAAAAATGCCTCATGAATCATGAAGCATTTGTCTTATAATTAATCAAGCTGAGTTCCCAGATACTCCCATTCCTGGAGTGCATTATCAAGTTCCTCTTTAGCTTTATTGTATTTATCCAAAGTATCATCAGAAGGATTTTCCTTGGCAAAAGAAGCTTCCATTTCTTCTACTTTAGTTTCAAGTTCGGAAATTTTTTCTTCTACTTTTTTGATTTTATTCTGAATATTCTTCTGTTCTTTGCTCACGATATTGGAAGACTGACTGGCAGTAACTACCGGTTTTTCTTCTACTTTTTTAGGTTCCGGCTTTACATCTTCTTTGTGAAGTTTAGCTTTTTCTGCAGAAATTTCCCGGATGGTTTCCTTTTGTCTGTATTCAAGATATTCATTGATATCTCCAAGGAATTCTTTCATTTTTCCGTCACGGAATTCGTAGATTTTATCACAAAGCCCCTGAAGGAATTCTCTGTCGTGAGAGATCACGATCAGGGTACCTTCGAAGTTTTGCAGCGCCAGCTTAATAATCTCCTTAGACTGAATATCAAGGTGATTGGTAGGTTCGTCCATAATCAGGGTATTGAAAGGACGAAGCAATAATTTACAAAGGGCAAGACGGTTTCTTTCTCCTCCGGAAAGTACTTTTGTTTTTTTGGAAACGGCATCTCCCTGGAATAGGAAAGATCCTAATAAATCTCTTACTCTTGGTCTGGTTTCTTCTGTTGCTGCATCTTCAGCTTCTTCTAAAACAGTTTTATTCGGAGTTAAGACTTCTTCCTGATTTTGTGCAAAATATCCGATGTTTACATTATGTCCCAGATTCCAGCTTCCTGAATATTCTTTAATATCACCGGCAAGAATTTTAGCCAGTGTAGTTTTCCCCTGTCCGTTCTGTCCCAGAAGAGCGATTCTGTCTCCTCTCTGAACAATGAAGTCCACATCATCGAAGATTTGTTTTGTTCCGTAAGCTTTTCCTAAACGTTCTGCTTCAAAAATCACTTTTCCAGGAACCATAGATTGTACGAAACGGATATTGAATTTTGAAACGTCTTCATTATCTACTTCGATACGTTCTATTTTATCTAATTTTTTAATAAGTGACTGGGCAAAAGATGCTTTGGTAGCACTTGCACGGAACTTATTAATATTATCTTCCATTTGTTTGATCTCCGCATCCTGATTCTTTTTAGCCTGAATCAGTTTTTCACGGCGATCTTCTCTCATGACCAGATATTTGGAATAGTTGGCCTTATAATCATCTACCTTTCTATTGTTGATATCGAAAGTTCTGTTACATACAGCTGTCATAAACTGCTTGTCGTGACTTACCAGGACAATGGCTCCGGGATAATCTTTCAGGAAATTTTCAAGCCAGATGATAGATTCCATATCCAGGTGATTGGTAGGTTCATCGAGAAGCATGATATCATTCTTTTGAAGAAGTAGTTTGGCTAATTCGATTCTCATTCTCCATCCTCCTG
Source organism: Chryseobacterium sp. (assembly GCF_019236175.1). Taxonomy (GTDB): domain Bacteria; phylum Bacteroidota; class Bacteroidia; order Flavobacteriales; family Weeksellaceae; genus Chryseobacterium. Next base: position 27,654 of record NZ_JAFAJM010000024.1, on the reverse strand, counting down.
AAAACTCATCGGTAATTTTCTGAAAATCATCAGCTTTAAATCCCAAACCAAATAATACTTTTTCCATATCACCTTCCAGGTTGTAGGCATCATGGTTCATTAAAAGATCATTCAGTTCTGTCATTTTATTAATCAGATCTGTATAAGAATCACTTTCATAATCGGTTCTTGTAGCCATCTGATGATTCACCTCTTCCAGCTCATTTTTCCACGCATTGATTTCTTCAAAAGCCTGCATAGTTTCAGCCCAGACCGTTCTTCCTTTTACAAAATCAAGGTCCTGTTTTAAGAAACCGATGGTAATACTTCCCTCCGTCACCACCTCTCCTTCGTAGAAGTTAATTTCTCCGGACAGCATTTTCAACAAAGTGGATTTTCCCGCACCGTTTTTACCAACGAGACCCACTTTATCATCCTTTTTAATGGTGAAATTGACATTTTGAAATAAATAATTTCCTGAATGGTGTAACCCTAAACTTTGAACCGAAAGCATCTTAATTAATAATTAGTAATGAATAATGAATTTTCGGGTGCAAAAATACGGAAAAAGAAATGAATAGCCCAGAAATAAAAAAGCGGGCTGTTGGAGAGTCTGTATATTCAATTAAAAACGGATATGTACGGGTTGATTCATTTTTCAATTATCTGGCAACGGTAAGACAGAGCTATCATTTAAAAGGGACATCTATGAAGATGTCCCGATAACCTAAATTTAAAACTGAAAAAGTATTGCCTATTTCATTATTTTTACCGTTGCGGGAGTCTTAATCACCGAACGAATCCAGATATCATTATTGGGAACATTCGTTCCGTAGAGAAAATCGGCTACAAAACTGTCTTCCGGAAGATGAAGATCAACGGAAAGTCTTGCCTGGCTCTCCTCATCTACAGAGGTACTGCTGGAAACATTCAGACCGTTATTAATCAACTCTGCATTCGTTTCTGATGCTGTTCTGCTTATCAACATATGACCACACAGTCCAAAATTTCCTGAAATATGGATATAATCTGTAAGTTTTTCATACTCATATACCGGTTTCTTTCCTGTAGTCATGTTTTGTAAATATTCTTGCAGTCCCCTATAAAGCCTATCCAAAGAAGAATGCCTGGAAGCATCTATTTCAAAATAAAAACCCGCAAGGTCTGCATCAAAAACATCTGTTACCTTATTGGTTTCTTCGAGCATCAGTTTCCCGTATACTCTTGCCAGACTGTTGTATACCTTATCCCGGCAAATGAAAGCCTGGAAAAATACATCTTCGCTTTCAATTCGGTAATCTGAAAGCAAAGCATCCCAGATTTTGTTTCCCTCTTCATCTGTTTTTGCATTCCTGATATCAGAAATATAATCGTTCAATTCCGCCTCATTTTCAAAATCTGTAGAAATATAAACAGACTGCGGACCTTCCAGATATCCTCCTCCCACGTCTGCATGGGCTCCGGGAACAAAAATTTCTCTTCTTACCGTATTCCAGTCTGTATATTGTCTGTCCTGCATATTCCTTGAGTCTTCAAAAAAACCAGTAAGCGGAAAGAAAAACCTGCTTTCATTTATCCCACAGAGATGGAATGCATTCTCAACTTCCTGAGATAAGCTTAAATCATAATTGTTGAAAGGTTTAGATTCTATGGTATCAAAAGCTCCCAGAAATTTTATTTTAATATGAGACAAAGAATAATGAGTCAGCAGCTGGTTACAAAAAGTTCTGGCCAGCATTCCTCCCCTACCGAACCCATAAATATAGAAATGATATTCTTTGCCTTTATCATCAATGATTTCCTGCACAAAGTCATCGGCCTGCTGAAGTTTATCATCTGCTGAATATCCTTTATCGTAAGGCGGATTGGCACATGTAGCTATGGCAAAGTTGTTATCTTCATCCCCTGTCACGGTCCCTATACCTTCTATATATATTTTTTTTTGCCCGTTAAATACATTGTATAGTTTATAAATATTGGTAAAAGCTCCGTAGTAGCTTTCATTATTTTTCAGTGGTTTATCCGGTGAAAAGGCATTCACTCCGTTATTTCCGGTACCGTCAAAAAAGATTCCAACGGAAATTACGTTACTGTCTTCCATTCTTTTTTATTCATTTATGTTGCAGATCTATCTGCATTTTACATTCAATTCTCATCCAAAATTCTTGTTCTCAACAAGGATTTTTCAAAGTAACAGAAGAAAAGAAACATACACTAGAGTGAAAAGTACCAAATAAAAAAATCCGTATTTCTACGGAATAGGATTATAATTTGTCGAGCGCATAAATATTATTGACAATCGCGTAAATAACAATTCCGACTGTATTTTTAGCACCAATTTTCTCCAGAATCCGCTGTCTGTGGCTTTCTACCGTTCTCGGGCTGATAAAAAGTTTTTCCCCGATCTCGTTATTGGTTAATTCCTGGCAAATCAGTTTTACAACATCCTTTTCTCTTTCAGATAACTCATCTTCTGTTTCAAAGAGAGAGTTTTTCTTTGCAGAACTGTTCATGTAGGTAAACAGCATCTGATGATCTTCAGCCGTAAAGAACACTCCGTTTTTATCAACCATTGTAATGGCATCAATAAATGTTTTTTTATTGGAGTTTTTGGGAAGGAAGGCCGACACACCCAATTTCACCATATATCCGAGAATAGAGGTCTTATAATGTGAAGAAAGAATAATAATTTTAAGATCCGGATATCTTTCTTTGAGGATTTCTACCAGTTCAAAACCGTTCATTGGCTTCATCTGTACATCTACAAGAGCAATATCGGGAAATTCATCTTCTGAAAGTTTTTCCAGATCGGTAATAAAATCGGGACCATTATCTGCTGTAAGACATACCGATATATTTTTTTCATTAGACAGCAGCATTTTCACACCTTCCAGAATCAGCTGTTCATCATCTATCAGTGCTATTTTGATTTGGGAACTCATTTTGTTTGGGAATTTTAATAATTAGACGACTTCCTTTATTTGAAAAGCTTTTTTTCCATTTGTGGGTGGCATTCATAGATTTGATCCGGGATTCAATATTTTTAATTCCCATACCTTTTTTCACTTCTTCATAGATGAATCCCTGCCCGTTATCTGAAATAACAACAGTCATATTCTGAGTATAATCTTTAATATAAATCCATACATCTGTAGCTGTAGAATGTTTTATGACGTTGGTGGTAAATTCCTGAATAATTCTATACAGCTGTACTTCTATAAAAAGATCTTTCTTTTCATAGCCCGGCATTACCTGCATGGAAATATTGATTTTGTGAGAAAGGTTAGCAATCAGTTCTTCCACATACAATACCAATCCTACAGATTCAAGGTTTACGGGATACAATGAGTGTGAAATACTTCTGGCTGCATCAATGAGTGAAGACATCTGACTGTAAATATTTTTTTTGATTATTTCATCTCCTTTTGTATCGAGATTATTGAGCCATAAAGAAAGAATATTAAGCCTGTTTCCGATATCGTCATGGATCATTACTGCAATTCTTTTCCTTTCTTCTTCCTGGGCTTTAATATTTTCCAATACCAGTTTCTTCTGATGACTGACTTCCGCCTCATGCTGTACATTTTTTTCCTTGATAATCCTGCTGATAAAAGCTCTGTAGGCAAGCAGAATAAAGGATACGATAATCGCTATCGTAACAATGATAAGAATCAGCAGATTGATATTTAAGGTTACTTCTTTAATTTGATGAAAGTATATAAAAATGAAATGTATAAAATACCAGACAGGATATTATTTGCACTGAAAATAATATAATAATCATGTTCAGAAAGATAAGCTATCTGATGCTGAACGATAAAAATAAACACAGAAACGGAGTAGTAGAAAAAAATACTGGCATCCGTTACCAGAAAACGGTTCTGCCCCGAAGTATCTTTAATTTCTCTGATCAGAGTAAAGCCGGAAAGACAGATAATGATGATATTGGAAATCACTTTCGCGATATCAGCATTACCGGGATAGTCAAAACTGTATTTTGAAATCATAAATCCGGAAGCTACTACTGCGACGAGTCCCAGAAAGTAGGCCGGAAGATTCAGTTTCCTGATAAATAAAGCGGACAGTAAAAAAAATTCACCGGCAATATATAAAGGGTAGAGAAATGAGGTATCATTAAGGTTAAAAACATAGGGTAAAACCAGATTCAAAAGCTCAATAAAAAAAAGAAAAGCAATACAATAAAAATACTGCTTTTCCTTATTATTTAAAACACGGAATCTGACTGCTCCCAGCAATATTACTGACAGAAGCAGACCATAATTCAGAAATAAAATTGCCTTATAAAAATCAGCCATCCCTGTTACAAATTATTCAAACCCCGGTATACGGCAGATCGGAGGACATGGTTTTGCCCAGTCATACGTATTGGACTCAAGCTGTACTCCGCCTACATTCTGTAAACTGTCACGGAAAGAAATGAAAATCAGTGTTACCAGCATTCTTTCGTAGATATCATTGAATTTAAGTCCGAATGAACATACGATCCCGTTTAAGCTCTTATCACTAAGGCATAAATCAGCTGTTGGAACGTAAAACCTTCTGAATATTCTTGCCCCGTTAAACTCATTACACTCCCTGTAAAACCACTCCATTCCTTCATCTCTCCATTTCTCAATAGCTTCCAGCGCTTTGTCCTGTTCAAGGACCGGTTTGCCTGAAATCGGGAATGACATATCTGCATCCTGATCTACATTCTGAAGATCTTTTGATAAAATGGCATTTTTAACGATAACATACTCCTGAGTTTCCTGAAGTCTGATATCTCTGTCCAGCTGACAAAGAAAACTAAAAGGATAAGCTTCTTTATCATCTATTCTCTTCCCTTCCTTACTCATAGGATAGAAAATAAGAATCAGCCTTCCGTCATAAACACCGACTTCAATACAAAATTCTTCATATTGGCTGTTATTTCTCATCCAGTCAAGATGCGCCGGAGACAGGTCAAAAATATAGTTGGTGGGAATAATATCCTGTATTTTCGGATATTTTGTAAGATACTCACACCAGGTAGCTGCCGCAACCTGGCATATATCATGAGAAAGCATATACTCTTCTCTGTTTAATGTTGTCATAAGCATGGTTTTTAAGAGGTATAAAAATATACAAACTACACATGCTATGCAAGTAAGAATTTTAATTAATAATTCCTTACTGTAATATGATAGCAACTCTGTTGCCTTTCTTTTATGTAATAAATCCTACCAGCATTCGCATAATACTTTAAAACTTTCTCCAACGCCACCTCCATTTTAGGGTTATACTTGAGAACGTTATTGAATCTTATATATGAAATATCAAAAGAATTTCCGTAATTATGAGAACTTATCCCTAATGAAGCATTAGAATTCACCCTTCTTAATCTGCATTGGTCTTCAAGTGTCCGGGTAATGGATGAAACGGTGAATGTTCCCCCTTTTGTATCTTTACTGAATTTGGCTCCCATCTTTTCCAGGGTGGCTTTTGCTTTTGAAACCATATAAGCTCTGCTGTAATCAAGCTTCTGAACATGATACCCTTTCCCGGATTTTTTAACCTTATGGAACTTTCCGTTATTAATATATTTCTGTACCGTTTTTGAATCTTTAAGCAGCTGTATGCCAAAACTTTTTGAAGCATCTATATGGGGCTTATAAAGCGCCGTCGGTTCCACTTTCAAAACCGATGTAAAATCATAGCAAGGAAAAGATTTTCTTGCTGCCTGCGAATAGTGTAAATTATAAAGAAAAGGCACAAAGACCACACAAAAAAACTTTCTCATTAACTCCCCTTTTAAGTTTACATCATGAAGGATAAAACAATTATGTTATACCTTTCATTTCTGATCATTATAGTACTCAGATAAATCCCAAACAAACATTAAACCAAATTATTAAATTTACATTTTTTGTTCCCCTGATTTTGAAATATTTTTTCAGTTTTAACTTTTTATTTTAAGATTTAAACTTTACATTTGAGATACATTTCAAAAATAAACAACATGATAAAAAAACTTTTTGCTGAATTTTTCGGCACATTTTGGCTTGTTTTCGGGGGTTGTGGAAGCGCAGTTTTCGCAGCCGGAGTTCCTGACATCGGTATTGGACTTTTAGGGGTAGCCTTAGCCTTTGGTCTTACTGTTCTGACAATGGCTTACGCTGTTGGACACATTTCCGGCGGACACTTCAATCCCGCTGTTTCTTTCGGACTTTTAGCGGGTGGAAGATTTCCGGCAAAAGATCTCATCCCTTACATCGTTGCCCAGTGTTTAGGTGCACTTGTGGCAGCAGGATGTTTATACACTATCCTTAACGGTGCGGGAGTCGTAGATTTTTCAAAACCGGGTGCCTTTGCCACCAACTTCTACGGAGAAGCAGTATATAACGGGAAGGCTTTCAGTATGGGAGCCGCATTCCTTGCAGAGTTTTTGCTGACTGCCTTTTTCCTTATCGTGATTATGGGAGCTACAGATAAGTGGGCAAACGGTAAATTCGCAGGTATTGCCATCGGTCTTGCGCTTACCTTAATCCATTTAATTTCTATTCCTATCACCAATACTTCCGTAAACCCTGCCAGATCTTTATCGCAGGCTGTTTTCGCCGGCGGTCTTGCCATGTCACAGCTTTGGCTGTTTTGGGTGGCCCCGATTTTAGGTGGTGTTGTAGGCGGTCTGATCTACAAATTCTTACTTCAGAGAGACACGGCTGAAATAGCAGATTAATTGAAGCCAACCCCATAAACGATAAAATCCTGTCACTTGACAGGATTTTTTTATGTTATCTTTTTAATATCAAAAGGATTTTTAAAAATAAGCTCTTCGTGTTTTCCTTTGATTTCCATTTTGCGCTGAAGCAGATTAAGAGCCATTTTCCTGATAAAAAGATCTTTGTCATTCAGATTCCAGTAAGAATCTCCATGAAGCTTTTTAGGTTCACGGATATTATAAAATTCCGTTTCCCAGGTATCTGCATTATGATAAAATTCAATGATGCCACAATGTTCAGGAACAAGGTCAGCTTCCACCATTCCCATCGGCAATAAGAAACTGAAAGCATTGCAGATATAATCTCCACAGGAAATTTTATCATGTTTCAGAAATTGCTCTCCGGTTTCCTTATTGAGGTAAGATTTTTTAAAATCGTTTTTAAAATCACTTTTTGAAAATTTAATTTCAATTTCATGACTAAAACCTGCGGCATCAATAATCAGTATATCTGCCTCCCAATCTGCCTGAAAGTAATTGGTAAGAACAAGCTCTTTCTCAAAGTCGCAATGAGAATGAATATATGCATGAACAAGTTCTTCTATTTTAATCATTATTTATAAGTAAAAATTTGAAAAAAAGTCATAAGAGAAAGTATGAGAACCTTACACTATCTGTTTTCAGCTCACCAAAAGGCTGCAGCCACGGATATCAGAATGATCAATTCTTCCCAGTACCTGGAATTTATTTCCGGTTATTTTCCCAAGATCCTGAGTCGCAATAAAAGAACAGGAATGGGTATTGGCCAGATCAATGATATTAATAGCTCCGGTTCTTCCTTCTTTTTCATAAGTCAGAGGATCTTCTGCGTTTCTCACCATCACCCGCATCCATTTCGGGCATTCATACTCATTATTTCCTAGAGAATAAGCCTGTGAAAGCAGTTCGGTCATGGAATATTCAGAATAAATTTTATCTGTCTTAAATCCATTCTGTAAAATTTTCAGCAGTTCATCTTTTGTCATTTCTTCTTTTCTTCCCTTCATTCCTCCTGTCTCGATAATCGTCAGGTCCGGAGATCCTGCAACGGAAAGATTCATAGATTCTACGCTGTCTAAGAAATCCAGCAGGGCAAAAGAAACGCCGAACAAGATCACTTTTTTATCTTTTAATTGGTGTAAAAGCTCACAAAGCTCGGAATGATTGTAAAGAAAATATCCGTTTTCAGATTTCGCTGATTTTTTCATCAGATAATCTACCATATAAATCAGGGATGAGTTTTGCTTTTCCAGATAACTTGGAAGCAGCCCGAGAAAAATAAAATCTTCGGGTTTACCGATAAACTGTTCAAAACTTTTATAAATACTTTCTTCATACAGGTTCTGATCGGCGATAAAGTGTTTCGAAAGATTCATCTGCGTAGTTCCTGAACTTTGAAAATAAAGATCTGCACTTACATTTTTATCCAGGATCTGATGGTTTTTAAACATTTCTATCGGCAGAAAAGGTATTTCCTCCAGACGGTTGACCTCATCAGGGGTTACTTTTAAAAAATCGACAAACTTTCTGTATATCTCAACATTTCCATACTGATAACGAAAGGTTTTCAATGATGCTTCCAGGAAATCCTGCTCTGTCTGTATGTTGAATATGTATTCCAATTTTATATTTTTTTAGCCGTCTCACCACCTCCGTTACTAAACAATGATGAGGTGAATAATTTTTTATTTAATAAATTTTATACCAAAATGAAACTTTGGTAAACTTCTTGCAATTATGTATCCGGAATATGGATTAAAAACAAGAATGAACTTCGGTTTATTCGAAAATTACCTCTTTTGAGGTAATTTTTTTTTGCTTTATTTTTCGAAAACTTTCAGTTCAAAGTCTTTTTCAAAAACCCCGTAAGTATAATAAGAAATCCAGTCTCCGAGATTGATATATTTTGAATTCTGCTCCAGATCCAGTACCATGGGAAGGTGGCGATGTCCGTAGATGAAATAATCAATCTTCTCTGTCTTCAGCTTCTCTTTGGAATAAATAATCAGAAACTCTTTATCTTCTCCCAGGAAAGCTTTGTCTTCTTCTCCGGAGATCATTTTATTTTTTTGAGAAAGGTATAAGGCGATTTTCATGGCAATATCCGGATGGAGCCATTTGAAAAACCATTGTGCCACCGGATTGGTGAACAGCTTTTTCATTCTCTTATAGCCTTTATCACCCGGTCCCAAACCGTCTCCGTGGGCCAGTAAAAACTGTTTCCCTCCCATTTCGAAGTATTGTTTCTGATAGAAAACCGTACATCCTATTTCTTCTTCCAGATAATCTTTCATCCACAGGTCGTGGTTTCCTACAAAGAAATAGATGTGAATTCCTCTGTCTTTAAGCTCTGCAATCTTTCCAAGAACACGTATGTATCCTTTGGGAACAACATGCTTCCATTCATGCCAGAAATCAAAAAGGTCTCCCATTAAAAACAAAACCTGTGCATCTTCCTTGATCTCATTCATCCAACGTATAAACTTATCTTCACGCAATCTGCTCTCTTTAGGAGTAGGAGCACCAAAATGCTGATCTGAAGCAAAATATACTTTTTTTCCAGGTTCTAAATTAATTGTAGTTTTTAACACCGTCTGAGTTTTGTTGGATAAAAATTATTGATTGTCTTCCGCAAACCATTCCCCATAAGAATTTTCTGTCTCATGAAGTTTAAGATAAGCTAATGAAATTCCTTCCGGAAGTCTTGATTTTATTTTTGCGGCAATAGCGTATAACATGTTTTCACAAGTCGGCTGGAAGCTGCAATAAATTACTTTATGTCCTTTCTGCTCAAGATCATCTCCCAATTCTTTATGGGGAGACAAAGCATTAACAAGAACTGCATGATCCCATACATCTACAATTTCAGATTTTACAATACTTTTGATATCGCCAAAATCTACTACCATTCCGTTTTTAGGGTTTTCAATGTCATTAATTGGCTTTCCTTTCACTGTGACAAACAGTTTATAGGAATGCCCATGCATATTTTTACACTTCCCATCGTAGTTGTACAGTACGTGAGCCGTTTCGAATGTAAAAATTTTTGTAATACGTATCATATTGCAAAGATAGGATAAAACAGCTTAACACAGAAGAGACTGTTTCTATTACAATGATATTAAAATAATCAAACGAAACGTTTTCTGTAAAATTACAGGAGCTTTTCCAGCCAGTTGCTTTCCAGCCTTTTAATCTTCTTCGTTTCAGGATCAAACAAAACCCATAATGTACTTGAATCTACCAGTAACTGATCATTACAGTAAAATTCAACTTTTCGGGGCTGCCTTGCTCCTTCGGGAGACCGGGGATATGTTTTCACGGTAATGATATCTCCCAGATAAGCCTGCTTTTTATATTGAATATGATGGTCCAGAAGCATCCAGGCATCATTGACATAGGCGGTTCCATCTTTTAAAAGAGCCCAGTGTTCTGCTGCCACTTCTTCTACCCAGTGTACGTACTGAACATTGTTCACATGCTGATTTTCGTCAATATGCTCCTGTGTCACCCTGATTTGTTTCTCGTATATTAAATTCATTGCTCCGAAAAGTTTACTCAAATGTATCACTTAATCATAAAAGAAACTTCATATTGACAACAGAATACAGGAGGTTTACATCAAAAAAGGAATCAGATTTTCACCTGATTCCTTTTTCTATATGATATTTTATAATTACTTCTTTGTTTTTGCAGCAGGTGCTGAAGCGGATGCTCCCAGTTTAGTTTTAACAAAAGTCGTAATATCCTCGGTTCCATCTGTATAAATAAGATTATTATTATCTGGTGATGAAACATCAAATACAAAATTGAGACTTCTTTCTTTAGCAACGGCAGAGATAGCAGCCTTCACTTTTTGCTGTAGCGGAACAAATAATTCATTTTGCTTGTCTGCAATTTCTTTATTTGCAGCTGCTCTGGCATCTTCTATTTTTTTACCCAGTCCCTGAAGTTCCGTTTGTGCAGCGACCAGTTCCTTACTGACAGTTTCTCTGTTTGCTTCACTCAGTGTTTTTTCTTTATCCTGAGCAGCTTTCAGCTTAGTCTGATACTCACTGATTAATTTTTCAATATCCGCCTGTTTAGCCTTAGTCAGATTATCAATGGTTGTTGTCATCGTTTTAACTTCAGATAAACTTCCAAGAATATCATCAGTATTCACACTTCCTATCTTTTGTTGAGCACTTACAGCATTAGCCGTTAATATTAACCCCATTGCTATAAAAAGACTTTTAATTAATTTCATTCTGTACTTATTAAAAAATTTTGATTTCAAAGATACCATAAATTTTCGTTCATTACGATCTGAAATTTTCAGGTTTGGTTCAACACTCAATGGCATTAGAAATGTCCGCAGATTTATCATCAATTTAAAAACCTTCCCGTTTCCGGAAAGGTTACATCAAAAAATATGGAAAAATGACTAATTAATGAATTAATGAAACTGGGCTGCTTCCGTAGAATCTTTCATAGCCACAGTTGCTGATGAACCGTTAGTCACTACATTCTGTACTTCATCAAAATATCCTGTTCCTACAAAAGACTGATGCTTTACCGCTCTGAATCCTTTTTGCTGCAATGCGAATTCACGTTCCTGAAGTTCTGAATATCCTGCCATGCCTCTTTCTTTATAAGCTAAAGCCAATTCAAACATGGCGGTATTCAAAGCATGGAATCCTGCCAAGGTAATAAACTGAAATTTGTAGCCCATTTTTGCCAGTTCCTCACGGAATGTAGACATTTCTTCAACACTGAGTTTTGCTGCCCAGTTGAATGATGGTGAACAATTGTAAGCGAGCATCTTTCCGGGAAATGCTGCATGTATTCCTTCTGCAAACTTCCGGGCCTGTTCCAAGTCCGGATTTGAGGTTTCCATCCAGATTAAATCGGCATAAGGAGCATAAGACAATCCTCTGTCTATTCCCTGTTCCACTCCGTTTCTTACCACATAAAAACCTTCAGAAGTTCTTTCTCCGGTAACAAATTTTTTATCTCTGTCATCAATATCTGATGTTAATAAATCTGCTGCATCGGCATCCGTTCTTGCAATAATCAAACTTGGTACTCCCAATACATCCGCTGCTAAGCGTGCTGCAATCAACTTATTGACAGCTTCCTGAGTAGGCACCAGAACTTTGCCTCCCAGGTGGCCACATTTCTTTGCAGAAGACAACTGATCTTCAAAATGTACCGCAGCAGCGCCTGCCTCAATCATTTGCTTCATGAGCTCAAAAGCATTCAGATTTCCTCCAAAACCGGCCTCCGCATCTGCGATAATCGGGACAAGGTATTCTTTGTCTCCGCTACCGCTTACAGACTGCACCTGATCTGCTCTCAATAATGCATTATTGATTTTTTTCACAACAGAAGGCACTGAATTAGCCGGATACAATGACTGATCGGGATACATTTCTCCGGACAGGTTTGCATCTGCAGCAACCTGCCATCCTGAAAGATAAATAGCCTCGAGCCCCGCATCCACTTCCTGCACTGCCTGATTTCCGGTTAAGGCTCCAAGCCCTGCAACATAATCCTGGTTATGTAATTTATCCCAGAATTTTTTTGACATTTCAGTAGCAATCGTATAATCGATTTTATATGAACCTCTTAATTTTAAAACTTCCTCCGCAGTATAGGGTCTTTTTACTCCGTTCCAACGAGGATTTGTCAGCCAGTCCTGCTCTAAAGCCTGGATTTGTTCTTGTCTTGATTTCATAATATTTGGATTTTTTAGATTAGGTGTTGTTGATGACCGGTTGACTGTTATATTTGGTCATCCGGGTTTACTTAAATAAAAGGGTAAGCTTTTAAGGTTAGAAATTCTTCAAAGTTTTCAGAGAATATCAATTCATTGAAAAGCTCTTTCGCAAGATTGAATTTTCCGTTTTTGAAGCGGTTTTCTCCTACGTATTTTTCAATATTTTCCATTTCTTCGGTTTCCCATTGGAGAACCATATTTCGGGTCAGCGTTCTGTCATCACTCAATACTGCTTCATTTTTCAGCCATTGCCAGATTTGTGTTCTTGAAATTTCAGCTGTAGCAGCATCTTCCATTAAATGATACAACGCTGCGGCTCCGGCTCCCATCAGCCAGCTTTCAAGATAAAGGATGCCTACGTTGATATTCTTGCGGACTCCTTTTTCTGTAATTTCTCCTTTAGGAATTTCCAGAAGGTCATGCTCTGTTATCTGATAATCGAACTTTTTAACGATTTGATTTTCTGAAGGCATATGTTCATCAAATACCTCTTTGGCTACTGTGACCAATGCCGGATGTGCCACCCAGGTTCCGTCGTGCCCGTTTTTTACTTCACGTTCTTTATCATTTCTTACTTTTTCAAAAGCAATCCTGTTTGCTTCATCATTGTCTTTTACCGGAATCTGGGCTGCCATTCCACCAATGGCATGTACATTTCTTTTATGACAGAGCTCAATCACTCTTTTTGAATATGCACTCATAAAGGGTGAAGTCATGGTTACCTGATCTCTGTCCGGAACAATAAACTCCGGAAGGTTTCTGAATTTTTTGATATAGGAAAAAATGTAATCCCACCTGCCACAGTTCAGTCCTGCACTGTGTTCTTTTAATTCGTATAAAATTTCATCAATCTGAAATGAAGCGGTAATGGTTTCGATCAATACGGTAGCTTTGATTGTTTTCTGTGGAATTCCAAGGTAATTCTGGGCGAAAACAAAAACCTCATTCCACCATCGGGCTTCTTTATAATGTTCTAGTTTCGGAAGATAAAAATAGGGGCCACTGCCATTTTCCAGGAGATTTTTTACATTGCTGAAAAAATAAATTCCAAAGTCAGTCAGTGAACCGGAAGCCGGTTCTCCGTTAATCTCAATATGTTTTTCGGGAAGATGTAAACCTCTCGGACGAACTAATAATACAGCGGTCTTTTCATCAAGAGTGTAAGCCTTTCCTTTTTCATTAATAAAATCAATATTTCGGCTGATTGCATCTGAAAGATTAATCTGCCCATGTATACAGTTTTCCCATGTCGGCGAGCTGCTGTCTTCAAAGTCAGCCATAAAGGTAACTGCACCGGAATTCAATGCATTGATAATCATTTTACGATCAACAGGTCCGGTAATTTCAACTCTTCTGTCCAGCAAATCTTTTGGTAATGGTGCACATATCCAGTTTCCATTCCTGATATCTTCCGTTTCATGTAAAAACTCCGGAAGAATACCGTTATCAAATTTCTGTTGAGTTTTTTTTCTTTCTTCTAAAAGCTCCAGTCTCTTCTGATTAAAATTCTGATGAAGTGCTATCAGAAAATCCATTAAATCCGGAGTAAAAACACTTTCAAACTGCTGATCAGCTCTTATTTCCAATTGGGTTTTCGTTTCCATAACTTATTGATTTTGATGATTTGATATTACAAACATAAATAAAAATTTTCACAATCAGCGAACGTTCGCTATTTTATTTTAAAAATTATTATGCGAATAATCGCATCTATTTATTTATATTTGAGTAATGAATTCAGAAAGCGACTTTATCAAAACGGTTTTCGGGCTAAAGCTGAAACAACAGAGACAGAAGAAAAACTGGTCTCTTCAGGATCTTGCCTTAAAAACCGGATTATCAAAATCTTACCTCAACGAAATTGAAAACGGAAAAAAGTATCCGAAACACGACAAGATTATCCAGCTTTCAGAATCCCTGAATTGCACGTTTGATGATCTGGTTTCTACAAAACTTGATAAAAGCCTCGCTCCTTTTAATGAAATCCTGCAGTCTGATTTTTTCAAGGAGATTCCGCTGGAACTATTCGGAATTAATAAAAACAATCTGATCAGCATCATCAGTGACGCTCCGAAAAAAGTAACCGCTTTCATCAATGCACTGATAGAAATCTCCCAAAATTATAATCTGGGGAAAGAGCGTTTTTATTTTGCCGTTCTAAGATCTTTTCAGGAATTGTACGACAATTATTTTCCGGAAATAGAAGAAAAAGTCACATTATTTATACAGGAAAACCAATTACAAACTGATAAAAATCTAAAGTCAGAAACACTGGAGGCTATTCTTACTGAAAAATTCAGCTACCGGCTTCAGTCGGAAGATTTTGAAAAATACGGAACACTGGACAACCTCCGTTCCCTGTTTATTCCCGAAAAGAGGTTATTGCTGCTGAATAAAAAACTGGAAAAAGACCAGAAAACATTTATTCTGTCTAAAGAGATCGGATTCAATGTCCTGGATTTAAAAATAAGACCCCATACCTACTCATGGCTTGACTTCGGAAGTTTTGAAGAAATTCTTAATAATTTCTATGCTTCCTATTTTGCAGGCGCTTTATTAATCTCAAAAACACCAGCTCTTGAAAAAACTGCAGATTTTTTCAAACAAAATAAATGGGAGCCTAAGAATTTCGAAAACCTTATCAGAAGTTTCACCCACTCTCCGGAGACATTTTATTATCGTCTGACCAACATTCTTTCTGCCGAAATGGGGATTAAAGATCTCTTTTATTTATGCCTGGTTAAAAAGAAAGATTCCGATACAATACAGATTTTAAAAGAACTTCACCTCAATCATCAGCAGGCTCCTCATGCCAATGCGACTAACGAGCATTACTGCAGGAGATGGGTCGCTGTAAAAAACCTGCATCATTTAAAAGAAAATGAAACTTTAACCGATGCTCAGATTTCCCATTATAAAGATCAGGGTATAAGTTATCTGGTGATTTCAACGTCTCAAAAAAACCCGTTTTCTGACGGAAGCAACAGAAGTTACTGTCTGGGAATTTTACTGAGTCCCCAAACAATTAAAAAAATAAGTTTTATAAAATCTCCGTCTTTAAAAACCATCAATGTAGGAGTTACCTGCGAATCCTGCAGCATTGCCGACTGTGAAGTAAGACAGGCTCCTCCTGTACGACTGGAAAAAGAGCAGTTTAATCTCAGCATGAAAAATGCGGTAGAAAAAATAAGAAAGGAATTCGGGAAGGAGAATTAGTTTTCCGGAAAGTCTGGAAACTCCAAGATCAGACGGATACAAAATGGTTTAAAAATTATTATTAAAGTATGCATTCTTTCACAAAAGCATTTTCATATCTTTAACAAAAACACACCCATGATATTTGATCTGTTTTTCCCAAACCGATGCCTGAATTGTCATACAATTATTGACCCGGAATTACTGGTATGTGACGCATGCTTCAGCCAGATTCATTTCACCCATTTTGATTATTTTGAAAACAATCCGATCAGGGAGAAATGCAGATTGTTCTTTCCCGTTGAAAACACATATGCCCTGATTCAGTTTGAGCAAGAAAGTGTAAGCAGAAAAATCATTCATGAACTGAAATACAAAAGCCGTGAAAGGGTTGGAAAAATTCTTGCAGAATGGACTGCAGAACGTCTGGATTTCAAAGATACGAAGCCCGATCTTATAACCAGCATTCCTTTACATCCAAAGAAATTACGGGAAAGAGGTTACAATCAGCTTCACCTGTTCACGGAAACATTATCGGATTTCTATACAATCCCGTTCCGTCATGAGCTGATTCAAAGAAATCATTATGCTCAAGCTCAGGCACTGAAAGATAAAAAGCACCGCCTGGAATCCAGCGGTACATTCACCATCACCCGACCTGTCACAGGAAAGCATATTTTATTAGTCGACGATGTTTTCACAACAGGAAATACAATCTCATCAGCTGCCTGGGAAATATTAAATGCCGGAAACAATAAAGTCAGCGTATTGGTGATAGCCATGGATGTCTAGCCTCAGCAGCAAAACGGCTATTTCTTACTTTTTAATTATGAATCGTTTCAGACTTTAGATTCTTTTTCATAATTTTCAGGAAAACTTACAATCATGCCCAATTTGATTTTACTGCACGGTGCTTTAGGCCACAGTGACATTTTCAATCCTTACCGGGAAAAACTGTCTTCTTATTTTACTATTCATACTCCTTTATTTTCGGGACATGGAGGCACCGAACTTCCCGCAGGAGGAATCAGTATAGAAAAATACACTCAGGAGCTTACCGATTATTGCAACAATAATAATCTGAAGGATGTTTTTATTTTAGGACATAGCATGGGGGGCTATATTGCACTTTGCTATGCCTTGAAAAACCCTGATACTATTAACTCTATCATTACTTTAGGAACAAAATTTGACTGGAGTGAAGAGCAGGCATTGAAAGAAAGTAAAATGCTGAATCCCGATATTATTCTTGATAAAGTTCCACAATATGCAAAACTTTTAGAATCACAACATGGCTCGACATGGAAACACTTACTTCCTGCCATTGCAGATCTGATGATTGACTTAGGAAAAAAACCTCCCTTAAAAGACAATCTTGCCTCTATTATTACTCCTGTCCAGATTATGGTTGGAGATAAGGATAATATGGTAACTATTGAAGAAAGTGCCCATACTTACAGAAATCTTCCTAATGCAAAATTAGCCGTACTCCCGGATACCAAACACCCGATGGATAAAGTACGGCCAACTTTGTTATTGGATATCATAAAAGATTTCTGGAACCTGTCTTAGACTATCGCTGCAGTTTTTCTCCGTAGCTCAAATCTCCTGCATCTCCCAGTCCCGGAGTGATATATCCTTTAGAGGTTAATTGTTCATCAATAGCGCCTACCCAAATACGGGCATCAGGATATGCATTCTGAACGGTTTCTACTCCCTGTCTTGAAGCAATAGCTGCTACAATATGAAGTTGTGTAGGATTTCCGTTCGTTAAAAGATCTTTGATAGCTTCAATAAGAGAAGCTCCGGTAGCCAGCATAGGGTCTGCCACAATTAAAGGTCTTCCTTCAATATTCGGGCAGGTAAGATAGTCCTGTTTGATAGAGAAATAATCGTTGGCATCATGCTTTCTGTAAGCTGCCACGAAACCACAGTCTGCTCTGTCGAGATAATTGAGAATCCCTTCAAACAATGGTACTCCGGCTCTGAGAATTGTTGTAATAACCGGTTGTACTGCAATTTCTCTGCTTTTAATGGTATCTAGAGGAGTCTGGATAACAACCTCACGATACTTCAGTTCTTTACTGATTTCAAAAGCCGCAATCTCTCCGATTCTTTCCATATTTCTTCGGAACCTCATCCGATCGTGCTGAACTTCTACGTTTCGAAGTTCATTAATCCATTCATTTACAAGAGAAAAATTTTGCGATAAAATATTAAGCATGAATATTTTAAGTTTTAAATTACAGTTAGTGATATTAATTCCTGCAAAATTACAACTAAAAAACGAAATGATAGATTGAAGATGAAGAGAAATGAGTTATATTTATAAAGTTTTCCCAATAGATATATTATTATAATTTTTTAGATGATGAAAAGCCTGATTTTAGGAAAAATCAGCCCGGAGTTGATTAAAGATGAAACTCTGCCTGAATTACTACGTCCCACTTTTGAAAAATATAAGGATAAAACGGCCTTTATATTTAAAAATAAAAAACTATCCTATGCTGAATTAGACAGCTGGAGTAATGCTATTGCACAACAACTTCAGGACCAGGGTGTACAGCCCGGCGACCGTGTGGGAGTCTGGTATCCGAGAAGTATGGAACTTCCTGTCGCCATTCTTGGAATTTTAAAAGCCGGAGCTTCCTACATCCCTTTAGACAGGGAAATGCCCGAAGACAGGATCAAAAAAGTCTTTACAGATATTCAGGTAAAAACTTATTTTTCTGATACGGACGCCCATATTCATTGCCCGCCTGTATCAATAGTACCTCAACCCCAAAATTCTATTCCGGCTCCTGCCATCCGGAATAGTCCGGATAACTGGGCTTATGTACTGTTTACTTCAGGGAGTACGGGAAATCCTAAAGGAATTCCTATTTCCCACAGAAATATCTGCCATCTGATACGGTCTGAACAGGATTTTATAGAAATCAGAAATACGGATATTGTATATCAGGGATTTTCAGTTTCTTTTGATATGTGGTGTGAAGAGGTCTGGATCAGCCTATTTGCCGGAGCCACCCTGTGGATTGCCGATGCCACTACCGTAAAAGCGATTGATGAGCTCAGCCATGTTTTAACGGAAAACAACATCACCGTTCTTCATGCCGTTCCCAGTATTTTAGCGATTATTGATGAAGTTCCTGCTATAAGATTTATCAATACCGGTGGGGAAGCCTGTACAAAACAGGTTCAGGAAAAATGGGCAAAACCTTACAGAACGTTTATCAACAGCTATGGTCCTACGGAGACTACTGTTTCTTCCAATATGATCAGATTAAACAGCAAGGAAGATCTTACGATAGGACCGCCGCTCCCTAATTACCATATTGCCATTGTAGATGAAAACCTGAATATCGTACCAAGAGGTGAGCGCGGAGAAATGATTATTTCCGGTCCCGGAGTAAGCAACGGATATTTTAATCTGCCCGAACTGACTGAACAGAAATTTTTACCTAATCCTTTTCCGGAAATGCCGGGAGAAACCATTTATAAAACGGGAGACGCTGTGGTTATCCGTGAAGACGGATTTATTGACTTTCAGGGAAGAATTGATGATCAGATTAAACTTCGGGGTTACAGAATTGAGCTGGGCGAAATAGAATCCCGACTGAATCAGCTTCCGGATGTTTCCTCTGCTGCTGTGGCGGTAAAAGAAGATTCCAATGAGCAGGGGCAACTGGTGGGTTATGTTGTAATGGGTAACGATTCTTCATTCAATGAAAATGAAATGAGGAAAGCGCTGGCCAAGTTTCTGGCTCCTTATATGGTTCCTATTTCCATTGTTCAGATGAAGGAAATGCCCCGAATGCCAAGTGGAAAAATCGACAGAAAGCGACTTCCCGTTCCGGAAAGCTTTACTGTTCACGAAAAAAATGAAGATATTACAATCGATATAAATGCCCCGGTAGAAGAAAGACTTCTGAAGACCTTACAGTGGGTATTTCCCGGAAAAGATATTGATCTGAGCCAGGATTTCTTTACAGATCTGGGCGGGCATTCACTGCTTGCCGCTACTCTGGTTTCCCATCTTCGTCAAAAGGCCGGAATACCTACCGCTTCATTGAAGGAAATCTACGAAAACAGGCCTTTATCCGCCTATTCGGAATGTTTAAAAAACAAACAGACTCAGCAAACCTCTCATCAGGAACCTTTTCAGAGGGTTTCAACATTACAGTACATTGCCTGTAATATTGCCCAGACTTTAAGTCTGATGCTTGTATTTGCACTATTAAGCATCCAGATATTTTTTCCTTATCTAAGTTATTATTATTTCCAGCTTAACGGCTACGGAATACAATATGCGCTGCTAAGTGCCATCCTGCTTTATACGTTGATCCCTCCCGTGTATTCAACAATTATTGTTCTCACCAAATGGCTGGTTATCGGAAAAATAAAAGAGGGAGATTATCCCTTGTGGGGATGGTATTATTTCAGATGGTGGCTATGGAAGACTATCAAAAGACTGATGCCTTCGGAATTTATTGTCGAAACGCCTTTATATCCTAAATATCTGAGACTTCTTGGTGTAAAAGTTCATCCGAGTGCTCAGCTAAGCCTGCTTCCTATTGCCGCAGAAGATCTTGTCACTATAGACGAAAATGTAAATACCAGCTCCGGATGCAGTATAGACAATGCTTCCGTTGAAAATGGGATTTTGAAAATACGAAAAGTTCATATTAAAGCTCATGCTTATCTTGGATCTTCTGTGATTGTATGTGGAGACACCGTAATTGAAGAATTTGGAGAACTTCAGGATTTAAGCTGCCTGAATGAGGGTAAGAGAATCGGATTCGGAGAGGTATGGAACGGAAGCCCTGCTGAAAAAGTAAAGGTGAAAACCGGAGAAGAAATTCAGCCTCCGCAATTGAGTTCTTCGGGAAAAAGAAACCGGTTTGCTGTTTTATATGCCTGTTCTCTGTTTTTCTTTCCTCTGCTGATTGTTTTACCGCTGGCTCCTACTTTATATACGCTGTATTATCTGGATGACCGTTCGTCAGATTACAATTTTTATTATTTAT
The DNA here is from genome assembly GCF_019236175.1 of Chryseobacterium sp. GTDB lineage: Bacteria > Bacteroidota > Bacteroidia > Flavobacteriales > Weeksellaceae > Chryseobacterium. Next base: position 6,956 of record NZ_JAFAJM010000024.1, on the reverse strand, counting down.
GGCAGGCGCCTATACTTTCTACCGTTTATATTCTGTTGTTTATTGCTGTAGTAAGTATTCTGACCAGAATTTTACAGTACAATATGAAACCGGGAATTTATCCCGTGTATAGTTTTATGTATTATAAAAAATGGATAAAAGACCAGATTTTTAATTTATCACTGATTATTGTACACCCTCTTTTTGCCTCCATCTATATCAGTAAATTTTACAGAATGATGGGTGCGAAAGTGGGCAGAAATTCAGAAATTTCGACAGCCAGCGATGTTTCCCACCACCTTCTGGAAATCGGAGAAGGCTCTTTCATTGCCGATGCGGTTATTCTTGGTGAGCACGATGTAAGAAATGAAAAATTAATCCTTTCCAAAACAGCGATAGGAAACAACAGCTTTGTAGGAAACAGCGGGCTTATTCCCCAGGGATATGAACTGGGTGACAATATGCTGATAGGTGTATTAAGTAAAGCACCCTCTGAAGAACAATTGAGAAACTCTTCGGAAAAAGACTGGTTCGGATCTCCTCCTATAGGTCTTCCGTCCAGACAGAAATCCGATGTATTTCAGGATACCCTTACTTACAATCCGCCTTTCCGTCTTAAGCTGGCAAGAGCCATTGTAGAAGGAATCAGGATTATTCTCCCCCAAACAGTCATTATCATCTGCAGTGTTCTGTTTATTGCCTATACCAGTACTTATCTGGAAGGAAGAATTCCTTATCTGCTATTGTTGGCTCCTTTTTATTATTTAGGAATCGTTGCGTTACCTTCTTTTTTCCTTACGGTATTGCTTAAATGGCTGTTAATAGGCAAGTATAAGAAAACCGAAATGCCGATGTACAGTCTTAAAGTATGGCTTAGTGAAGGAATTACCACGATCTATGAAGCTCTTCCGGTACAGTTTTTTCTGGATTTTCTTCGCGGAACCTGGTGGCTGCCCTTCTTTATGCGTTTCCTGGGGGTAAAAATTGGTAAAAAAGTATGGCTTAACACTACTGATATTACAGAATTCGACATGGTATCCATTGGTGACGAATCCATGCTCAATGAAGACTGTGGTCCTCAGACCCATCTTTTTGAAGACAGAATTATGAAAGTAGGAAGTGTAAAAATAGGCAGCCAGACGACCATTAATTCCAGAACGATTATTTTATATGATAGTGAAATCGGAAACAATGTCAATATTGATGCCCTTTCACTGGTAATGAAAGGAGAAGTACTTTCTGATAACACCTCCTGGTACGGAAGTCCGCTGAGAGGAAAATAAATACAACTAAAAAACGTCCACATGAAGTATTCCATCCGAAAAATAAAAATCGCTGAACACCTTCCGGTGGTGGATGAGCTTGTTGGAGAGCTCCACGTTTCCGAAAAGGAAATGAATGATAAAACAGCCGACTGGAGTCATATCAGAGAAAATTACCTCCGTTTTATGTCGGAATGTGAAGAAGAAAACGACGGAACATTCCTTATTGCAGAAGTGGACGGAAGAGCAATTGGTTTCCTTTTCGGCTATATTGATGAAAAAGACGACAGCAATTTTGAACTTGGAGAGGAGGACGATCTCTATGTTTCTGAGGGCTATGTAAAAAAAGAATACAGAAAACAAGGCATTTATTCCGCTCTCAATAAAGCATTTGAAGAATCTTATGCTCATTATAAAATACGGAAAATATACCGTTATACGCTGTGTAATAATGAAACGATGCAGCGCTGGCTGGATTCTCAGGGATACCGCCCTGTAAGGATCGTGTATGAAAAGTGGAGGTAATACAAAATAATCCACAGGCTATTTTCATCTGTGAATTTATACTGAAAAATAAAAAGCCGGCTGTCTCAAGGTAGAGACAGCCGGCTTTTTTGCGAACAATGTTCTTTTATTTTTGTCTGAAATACACTTCAATCGGAACTCCGGTAAATCCGAATTCTTTTCTAAGCTGATTTTCAGTAAATCTCTTATACGGCTCTTTTACATACTGAGGAAGGTTACAGAAAAATACAAACTGCGGCGACGGTGTAGGAAGCTGAACACAGTATTTGATTTTAATATATTTTCCTTTGTTAGCCGGAGGAGGGGTCTGTTCGAAAATCGGAAGCATCACTTCGTTTAGTTTTGAAGTTTTGATCTTTTTCTTACGATCGTTATACACGTCCATCGCAACCTCTACAGCTTTTAAGATTCTTTGCTTCGTTAAAGCTGAAACGAATAAAATCGGAATATCGTGGAATTGTCCTATTTTATCTTTAATTGATTTTTCGAAATCACGCATTGTATTGGTTTGCTTGTCCTCGATCAAATCCCATTTATTAACCAGGATAACAATACCTTTTCTGTTTTTCTGTGCAAGACCGAAAATATTCATATCCTGAGATTCCCATCCCTGTGTAGCATCTACCATAATGATGACCACATCAGAATATTCAATAGAACGAATGGATCTCATCACCGAATAGAATTCCAGATCTTCATTGACCTTGGATTTTCTTCTCATACCCGCAGTATCTACCAGTACAAACTCATGTCCGAATTTATTGTACAGCGTCTGGATACTGTCTCTTGTAGTTCCTGCAATATCTGTTACAATATTTCTTTCTACATCCAGTAAAGCATTAGTCATCGTAGACTTTCCTACGTTCGGACGGCCTGCAATAGTGATTTTAGGCAATCCTTCAAACGGATCTTTATATTCTGTAGTCGGGAAATCTTTAACGATATCATCCAATAGATCTCCTGTTCCGGAACCTGTAGCAGAAGAAAGTGTGTAGTATTTTTCAATTCCTAACTGATAGAATTCCGTTGCAGGAAGTTCTTCTTTTGATGAATCTACTTTATTAACTACAATATAAATCGGTTTATTAGATCTTCTTAATAACCTGTAAATCTCAAAATCCGTGTCGGTAAGGCCTTCTTCCACGTTCATCATGAAAATGATAGAAGTAGCTTCATCTACTGCTAATTGTACCTGCTTACGGATTTCTTCTTCAAAGATATCATCAGTACCTACATCATATCCTCCGGTATCAATTACGGTAAAGTCTACCCCGTTCCAGTCAGATTTTCCGTAGTGACGGTCTCTGGTTACACCGGCTGTAGAATCTACAATAGCTTCTCTTCTCTCTAATAAACGGTTAAAAAGCGTGGATTTCCCTACGTTGGGACGTCCAACGATTGCGACAATATTTGACATAAAAAATGTTTAATAATCCTTTTGCTTATGCTCAGGATAAGTTATTAATGGGTTACTCCAACTTTTGGAGCCCAATTTTTTGCAAAGATAAGGTTTTATTATTTAGTATTAAAAATATCCTCCTTTTTGATTTTTTTTCATGAAAAAATAATGATTTGGATATCAGCCGTTAAACCTCAGAAACACGAAATATATTGCAAAATCTTCATTTTCTATTTTCATATTTCAAATAATTTCTATAATTTCGCGGCATTGAAACAGACCCATGGTGTAGCGGTAACACTACTGATTTTGGTTCAGTCATCTGGGGTTCGAATCCCTGTGGGTCTACCATCAAACATAAACAATCTTCTGATATCAGAAGATTGTTTTTTTATTGTATAATCCGGGAAAACTCACCCGGATATTTCCGAAATGGTCTTTATGCGGATAAAATAGCGGTTTCTATTCTTCCTGTAATAATCAAATCCCTATTTTCTAAAGCTATCGTATCAGACAAAACCCTCGTGGTTACAAGGGTTTGTTTTTATTTCAGGTGTAAGCATAATACCCAATTCCTCAAATAAACTAAGCTGCAAAACATATTATAAATAATAAAGCTTATATCTACCAGTCCTGCCTTAATGCTACCCCAAAGGAGAAGCAAAATAGTAGAAAGACAAACAATAAACCATTTAAAATAAAGTTTAGCAACTTATTATTGTATTTATAAATCAGGTAAAAGTTAATTGCCAATAGAACTATCACCAAAGGGGTAAATTCTAAAAAATAATCATATTGAAAATATAATAAAAGTAGGGTATAAATTATTGAAATAATTAAAATTATTTTTGTAACTATTTTCATTATTGATTAGGTATTAATTCCCTTTTTACAACATCTCTAACTTTTGTGCTTAAATCATTATCTATGCTTTTATGATCCGATGTAGGGGCAAGAACATTTACTATTTTAGTAGTCTTATTATCGCTTGTAGGTTCTATTTTCTCTCCTCCGTATATATTTTTTGTCTGGTAGTAATTAACTGCTTTTGATACGTTAGACATTTTCGGCAGTCATTAAATCGCAATCAGGAGTAGAAGGTTTATAATTTAAATAAGACATATAATCAGGTAGTGGCTCTCTTGTATATACATCGTATTCTGTCATACCTATTGATGTTATTAAACCTCTTTCCTGCAATAATTCAGCTCCTTCTAATTCTCTACCTAAGTCCATTTTATTATCCTGAAACACATAAGTAGAATTATACTGATATTTTTCTGCAAGGGGTCTATATTAAAGAATCGTCCTAGATCTGGCATATAGTTTCTCCACTTAAAACTATAAAAACCTGTCTCCTGTAATTCCTATCCTTGGTACTTATAGCTGTAATACCCTCCCAAAAGAGAAGTCGTACCGCCTACCGTGATGGTTTAATCCAAATGGATAGTAATTGTTGATATCAGTGACTTCAAGAGCGCCTGCGCTGTTTTTGGCAAAACTCACCCTTGCTAAATTACGTTCGCATCCATCGTAAAAGATTCTCTTTTACTCGTCTGCCCAAGTGATTTTTATACTGGTAAATATAACAATTGTTACATTAAAAATAAAGACCATTGCAAGTACAATGATCTTTATTTTATTTATCAGACACGAGCTAGAAGCTCGCGCTAGCAAGGGGCCACCTGATCAGTGCCTTTGGTGTTTATTTTGATTGATATTTTTCAATATTATAATATCCTCCTCCATAATCATTTATTGTAATTATGTACCCATTTATAAACATTTCGTAAAGAACAGTTTTTAAACTTGATATATTAGCAACTTTATTCGGAATCAATATAAAAGATTCTTGCTCCGACTGCAAATATTCTTTTTTTATATCTTCAATATTCATATTTAATATCTTTTTATCAATATCATAAATATTTAAAAGATAGCCTTTTCCTTTGTATAGATTGACATCATCCATCTTTAATGGTTTATCTTCTGAAAATAAATCCGTTAAAAAACCTTTAAAATTATTTTTATAATCTTGAGAGTAATGGTCTTGATAAAGTTTGTATAAAAAAATTATATTAGTTTCTATAAGCTCACCATCTTTAGTTTTTAAAAATAAATAATAATTAAAGTAAGGAGAGGGTAATCCATTCTCTATAGCAGATAGTTTTTCTATAAATTCAGGATTTGCTTTTTCATTTTTACAAGAACAAAACAACAACCCAAAGGATAGAATTAATATAAGGTATTTTAATTTGTATCTCATAATTATATATTATTTTTTTTCTTTATCATCTTTAGGTACATTATAATTGGGGGGATTAGGATTAACAGGTACCCCTCCATAAGTAGTTCTTGCAGGTAACTCTTCTATCTTTCTTGCTTCATTCTCAGTTTTCACAGCTCTTTGCTCTAATGGATTCTGTGCATCACTCTTATTAGTTCCATCGGACTGATTATCTGTATCTTTATCATATTGATGTTGCATTTCATGAGCCACTGTACTTAAATCAGAATTTGGGACACCTTCCATTTTTTGGAATCTTTCTTTTTCTTCTTTGCTTGAAAGATTAAATATAGTCTGAGAACCTCCATCCGAGGTACCTTGTACGCCTGAACCTTGATTTGGAGTCTGAGGGTCTAAGATATAATGCTTATTTTCACTATTTTCAAGTTGATGCAACATTCCCTTTAGAATCTTACTATTCGAATGTTCTATTTTTCTATAAGCTCTTGCCAGTCTAAATAGGTTTTGACTTACCTTATCTTTCCGACCATCATACTTTTCTCCTTTTTTATCTCCATTTAAATAATAAAAGTTTCCTTTATTGTACCTTAAATGCACTTGTGTATTTTGATTTACTATTTGCACAAAAATAATATCCCTTCCATCAGGGTCGATGTAATTAATAGGGTTGTCTATTGCATAAGTATAAGGCGACCATCTTCTATATTTTTCTGCCTTTTCATCAATCACTCCCCATCTTCCCAAGTCCGGCATATACATTCTCGCTCCATAATCATAAAAACCCGTTTCCTGAATTTCCTTACCATTGTATTTATAGCTGTAATACCCTCCCAAAAGAGAATTCGTGCCACCTACCGTGATATGGTTTAATCCAAATGGATAATAGTTGTTGATATCAGTGACTTCAAGAGCGCCTGCGCTGTTTTTGGCAAAGCTTACCCGGGTATTTCCCAAGTGATCTTTGTACTGGTAAATATAGCGGTTTTCTGTGAAACTGTAAAAACCTTCTGCGGTGGGTACAATATCAAGTCTTGTAGTGGCAATTCCACCGGGAGGGATAAGTCCCCTGTTTTTGTAGGCCTGTTCTTCATAGGCGGTTTCCGTTCTGCAGGTCAGGCATATTCCGCCGCCTTCTGTGGTCTCATACTGGAAGCCATCCAGATAATCTGTGGTAACGGTGGTTGGGGTCTGCCCTCTTCCTGAGATGGTGGTATTGTTTTTGCGAAGCTTCACCCCATCTGCTCTGTACAGGTATTTCAATGCGACACTTGAAGTGACTCCTAAGACAGGATCTCCCTGAATAATCGAATACGTATTGGGTAAATTGAGATAGTTATAGAGAATGCTGTTGATCCCTTTATCTTTCATATTGACCATGTTGCCATTCAGGTCATAGTCAATGATATTGTTGCCGCCTTCATAACCGGTGTCGTTCATCGCATTTTCTATCACCTGATTCAGGCGGTTGCCGGTGTATTGATATACCAGATCATCTACCCGGGTAGCTGTTGTTCCTGTTACCGGAAAAGCATTTCTTCTCAGG
>NZ_JAFAJM010000001.1 GCF_019236175.1 Chryseobacterium sp. | reverse complement strand
TCTTGGCTCGCTTCCCATATCTAGCCCCGATAGAAGCGGGTACCCCGCAGTAAGGAATGGAAAGATGAAAGGCATGGCGAGGGAAACGCGGCACGAGGAGTATGAGCGGATAGCGGGTATAAGCTCCTGAATATACGGGAAAGGATTAATAGTTGAACGTGAGGATGGAGAGGAAAGCAGAGATATATTGATTTATATATTATCATTCAGTTCATTTTACAGGGTAAATAAAAAAATCCGTAAGAATCCACATATTTAGGATTCTTACGGAATGATTATTAAGGAAGTTCTATTTTTTAGTTCAGGACATAAGATGTTCCGTCTCTTCCGTCTTTTAATTCGATACCTTCTGCAAGCAGTTTGTCTCTGATCTGATCTGAAAGTTCAAAGTTTTTAGATTTTCTTGCCTGATTTCTCAATTCGATCAATACTTTTAGGGTCTGATCTAATTTTTCATTGTTATTCTCTTCTACAGTCTGTAATCCTAACACATCAAAGATAAAGGCATTCATTGTTGACTTTAGCTCTTCAAGATCTCCTGTTGAAATGGTTTCTTTACCGTCATTTAAAGCAAAGATATATTTTACAGCTTCAAACAGGTGGGCAATGAGAATTGGAGAATTGAAGTCATCCGTTAAGGCTTCATAACATTTGTTTTTCCATTCTTCAAGGCTGAAACCGGATTGTTTATTATCATCAGGGGTGATTGAGTTCAGCACTTTCACAGCTTCCATTAATCTGACAAAACCTTTTTCACTTGCCATCATGGCATCATTGGAAATATCCAATACGCTTCTGTAATGTGCCTGCAGGAAGCAGAAACGTACAATCGAAGGATGGAAAGGTTTTTCAAAGAAGTCATTATCTCCTGTTACCAGCTGCATCGGAAGGATATAGTTTCCTGTAGATTTACTCATACGTTGAGAATTCATCGTCAACATATTGGCGTGCATCCAGTAATGTACCGGTGCTGCACCGTTGCAGGCTTTTCCTTGGGCGATTTCACATTCGTGGTGCGGGAATTTCAGGTCCATTCCTCCCCCATGGATATCAAAAGTTTCCCCTAGATATTTAGTACTCATTGCGGTACATTCAAGGTGCCACCCCGGAAAACCTTCTCCCCAAGGAGAATTCCATCTCATGATGTGAGCCGGAGATGCTTTTTTCCAAAGGGCGAAATCCTGAGGATTTTTCTTCTCTCCCTGTCCATCAAGATCACGGGTATTGGCAAAAAGTTCTTCTATATTACGTTTTGAGAGTTCACCGTAGTTCAGGCCTCTTTTATTATATTCCAATACATCGAAGTAAACGGAACCGTTGCTTTCGTAAGCAAAACCTGTATCTATTAATTTTTGAGTAAGCTCGATCTGTTCTACAATATGGCCGGTTGCTGTAGGCTCGATATTAGGAGGGAGTAGATTAAACATATCAAGAACTTTATGGAAATCGACTGTATATTTTTGTACAATCTCCATAGGTTCCAGCTTTTCTAATCTGGTTTGTTTTACGAATCTGTCGTTATCTACATTTCCGTCATCGGTAAGGTGTCCAGCATCAGTAATATTTCTTACATATCTTACTTTATACCCTAAATGCGTTAGGGTACGGTAGATGAAATCGAAAGAAAGGAATGTTCTTACATTCCCTAAATGTACGTTACTGTAAACGGTAGGTCCACATACATACATTCCTACATTTCCTTCTAAGATGGGTTTGAATATTTCTTTTTCCGCAGTAAGCGAGTTGTATATTTTTAGTTGCATTTATTTTTTATTAAAAGATTCAATAGTTTTAAGATTCAAAAATTAGTTAAAATAAAATTCTGTCACAACAAATAATTGTTGTGATAAAAATTTTATCTGAAACTTTTTTAAATTTTATCATTATTAAATCGTATCTAAATGATGTTGCAAATGATCTGCATAATCATTGATAATAAATTCCAATGTAAAAGCCTGAGGTGTCGTTTTTGTGGTATCACACAATCTCGTTAATGCCTGATCAGGTATATTTTCAACGATATGAATAATCTGATAGTTCAAAGCTTTCCAGAGATTAATAAGCTCTGTAGTGGGAACATTCTGATAATTCTGAGCTTTTACCCATTCGTTCTGATCATAAACGATGTTCTCATTCTCTTTGTATTGAGTCACTACAAATCTACGAATATTTGTAAAAGCACTGTCACAAAGATGCCCTATAATTTCTTTTTTAGACCATTTTTCCGGTGCTGCTTTGTAAGTCCATTCATCTTCGGAAATTGTTTGAAACCTCAGAAGCTCTTTATCTATGATATTTTTAAGGATCTGGTAGTTCATTTTATTAATCCAGTTTTGCATGACTTCCTACGTAATGTAAGAATTCCTGTCTTGTGATAGGGTTTGTTCTGAAGATCCCGCTTAATTCAGCTGTAATGGTAGAGCTTGCTGTATCTTTTATTCCTCTGCAGTTTACACAAAGGTGCTTTGCATCGATAATACAGGCTACATCTTTCGTTCCTAAAGCTTCTTTCAGGGCGTCTACAATCTGCATAGTTAATCTTTCCTGAACTTGTGGTCTTTTTGCGTAGTAGTCTACGATTCTGTTAATTTTAGAGAGACCAATTACTTCTCCATTTGAGATATAAGCGACGTGTGCTCTTCCTATGATAGGTAAAAAGTGGTGTTCGCAGAAGGAATATACTGTGATATCTTTTTCCACCAGCATCTGGCGGTATTTATATTTATTGGAAAAAGTAGAGATTCCGGGTTTGTTTTCCGGAAGAAGTCCTCCGAAAATCTCATTCACATACATTTTGGCAACACGCCTTGGGGAATCTTTCAGGGAATCATCTGTCATATCCAATCCTAATGTTTCCATGATTTCTCCAAACAGCTCAGTAATTTTTTCTATTTTTTCCTGTGGCGATTTATCAAAAGCATCTTCTCTTATAGGCGTATGTTCTTTTCCTGTGAAAATATCATCGTCGTTATCAGTAAAATCAACCATTTTTATTTAATTTGCAGCAAAAATACGGATAATATTGTTTCATCTATTTTTTCCGAAGGGTTTTTATTAATTTTTTGGATCGTTAAGAACCTCCGTGATTTCCCTGTTTATTGGATATTTTTTGAATCACGGGTTTCGAATGGATGAAAACATTGTCTTTTATAACCTAGTCTGATTAAAAACTATATGATTATTGTCGAAGAAGTACAAAACAAAGATCACAAAAGGGAATTTCTGGAATTTCCAGCACAACTTTATCGGTTCGACAAAAATTATATCCGTCCTCTAGATAAAAATATTGAGGAGATTTTTGATTCTGAAAAGAATAAGTTTTTTAAGAGCGGAGAATGTAAAAGGTTTTTATTTAAAAAAGGCGATAGAACGGTTGGAAAGGTAGCTGTTTTTATCAACAGGTGTTATGAACAGAAGCAACCTACCGGAGGATTTGGTTTTTTCGACTGTATCAATAATCAGGAAACGGCTAATTTCATATTTGATTATTGCAAGAACTGGCTTCAGGAAAAGGGTATGGAAGCGATGGATGGCCCGATCAATTTCGGAGAGCGGGATAAATTCTGGGGACTTTTGATTGAAGGTTTTATGGAACCTTTGTATGGGATGAATTATAATTTTCCCTACTATAAAGATCTTTTTGAAAATTATGGTTTTCAGATTTATTTTGAACAACTTTGTTTTACCAGGCCCGTATTTGCGGAAGTTTCGCGTGTCTTCACAATTGCTCATGAGAAAAACAGAAGAAATCCGGCGATCTCTGCTCAACCAATGAAAAAGAATAATCTTCCTAAGTTTGCCAAGGACTTTACGGAAGTGTATAATAAGGCATGGGCGGCTCACGGAGAAGGAAAGCAATTGGAAGAAGGCAAAGTGCTAAAAATGTTCAACACGATGAAACCTATTATGAATGAACATATCTCGTGGTTTGTGTATGAAAATGATAAACCTATCGCTATGTGGATCAATCTTCCGGATCTCAATCAGTGGTTTAAATACCTCAACGGAAAGTTTGGAATCTTTGAAAAGCTTAAGTTTTTGTTGTTGAAACGATTTAAGAAGAATGAAAAAATGGTTGGTCTGGTGTTTGGTGTGGTTCCTGAATGGCAAAGGAAAGGGATTGATGGTTATATGATCTGGGAAGGGACACAACATTTGAGAAAGCATACGGATTTTACAATTACTGAGCTTCAGTGGATTGGTGATTTTAATCCAAAAATGATTAAGATTGCTGAAAATCTTGATACTACTGTGACCAGAAAGCTGGCTACTTACCGATATTTATTTGACCGGAATAAAGAATTTGAAAGGCATGCCGTTCTTTAGACTAAGAAAGAGGGAGGCTGAAAGGTCAAAATTATTGGAGTATGATAATTGACTAAAGGTGAGTTTATTTTTTCTGAATGCTGAAAAGTTTTCAGATGCCAAGTTTTTTATGCATTGCTTTTATATTGTAAGGGAGCGCACGTGAAATTACCTTCATTGATTCTTTTTAAACGGGTGTGTAGCCTGATTTTATTTTTGATTGAAGTTTTTTTATAGGGTTCCGATACCATAAAAAGCCCTGTCGTTTAAGACAAGGCTCCTTTCACTTTTGGTACTTTTATTAGAATAGCTCACCGGCTACTTTTTTGATATTATCACTTTTACCCATGGAGTAAAAGTGTAAAACAGGTACTCCAAAATCCAGAAGTTCTCTGCATTGGGCAATGGCCCATTCTATACCTATTTGTTTTACGGCTTCATTATTTTTTGCGTTTTCCACTTCATTGATAAGCTCTTCCGGAAGATCTATTTTGAATACCTGAGGCAGGATTTTCAGATGTTTCTTTGTTGCAATCGGTTTGATTCCCGGGATAATGGGCACTGTAATTCCCATCTCTCTTGCTTTCTGAACGAATTCGATATACTTTTTATTGTCAAAAAACATTTGGGTTACAATATAATCTGCTCCTGCATCTACTTTTTGCTTCAGCCATTTCAGGTCATAGTTCATGGAGGGAGCTTCCATATGTTTTTCGGGATATCCGGCAACTCCTATACAGAATTTATTCAGTTCATCACAAACCTGCTCTTCATTATGAAGATATTTTCCTCTTCCCAGATTATTAATCTGACCCACCAGATCCATTGCAGTAGCATGCCCTCCGCGGGTAGGTTCAAAATACTGATGTCCTTTCATTGCATCACCTCTTAATGCCATAACATTATCGATCCCAAGATACATACAGTCTACCAGAAGGTATTCGGTTTCTTCTTTTGTAAATCCTCCACAAAGCAAGTGCGGAACAGTATCCACATTATATTTATGCTGAATAGCGGCACAGATTCCCAGTGTTCCCGGACGCATTCTTGTAATACGACGCTCCATAAGGCCGTTTCCTTTATCGATATAAATATATTCTTCTCTTGAAGTGGTAACATCTATGAAAGGTGGTTTGAATTCCATTAACGGATCAATATTCGTGTACAGGTCTTCAATACCAATTCCTTTTTGCGGCGGAACAACCTCTAAGGAGAACAACGTTTTCCCATTTGCATTTTTAATGTGTTCTGTTATCTTCATGTCAATTTTAATCTGCTAAATTTGGTGACAGCCATTTTTTCGCTTCCTGGATGCTACAACTTCTTCTGTCTGCATAATCCTTAAGCTGGTCTTCTGTAATTTTTCCTAATCCGAAATACTTGGCATGTGGGCTTCCGAAATAATATCCTGAAACGGCAGCCGTAGGAAACATGGCTAAACTTTCCGTAAGGAAAACACCGATATTTTCTTCTACTTTTAAAAGGTCCCAGATCGTTTTCTTTTCCAAATGATCAGGACATGCAGGATATCCCGGAGCGGGACGAATTCCTTTATATTTTTCTGCAATTAATTCTTCGTTACTTAATTCTTCCTGAACGGCATAGCCCCAATATTCTGTTCTTACTTTCTTATGTAAAAATTCTGCATAAGCTTCTGCAAAGCGGTCTGCCAGTGCTTTTACCATGATGGCATTGTAGTCATCATTGGCTTTTTCATATTCTTCTGCCAATTCATCGGTTCCGAAACCTGTAGTCACACAGAATGCCCCCATGTAGTCAGTTTTCCCTGAACTTTGCGGAGCGATAAAGTCACTTAACGCCAGATAATCTTTTCCTTTTGATCTCTGAGCCTGCTGTCTTAAGGTTAAAAATTTAGCCTGCTCGTTGTTATTTTCATCAAAAATCAAGATATCATCCGTTTTGTTAGAGTTGGCTTTAAAGATTCCGAAGATGGCTTTTGCGGTTAACAGTTTTTCATCCAGGATTCTTTTTAAAATCACCTGAGCATCTTTAAAGAGTTCTTTAGCCTGTACTCCTACGACCTCATCTTCTAAGATATTGGGGTATTTACCGTGTAAATCCCAGCTTCTGAAAAACGGGGACCAATCTATAAAAGGTAATAATTCGCGAAGATCCTGATTTTCAACAACGGTTACGCCTAAATTATTCGGTATAAAAATATCTTCGTTCTCCCAATTGATTTTAAAATGATTTTCTCTTGCTTCTTCAATAGAAACATAGTCTTTATCTACCTGTCTGTTCAGAAATTTTTCTCTGAAATCCGAATAGTCGTTCTTGAGTTCTGAAACATATTCTTTATTTCTGTCACCTAATAATGAGCTTACCACGTTTACTGCTCTTGAGGCATCATTCACGTGAACGACAGCATTTTTATATTTTAAATCGATTTTCACGGCGGTATGTGCTTTAGAAGTCGTAGCACCACCAATTAATAAAGGAAAATCCAAATTTTGTCTTTCCAGTTCCGAAGCGATATATACCATTTCATCAAGACTTGGTGTAATAAGACCGCTTAATCCGATGACATCTACTTTTTCTTCAATAGCGGTCTGGATAATTTTTTCAGCAGGAACCATTACTCCAAGGTCAACGATTTCATAGTTATTACAACCTAAAACTACGCTTACAATATTCTTTCCGATATCGTGAACATCTCCTTTTACGGTAGCCATCAGAATTTTCCCGTTTGCCGGTCTTGACCCGTCCTTTTCCGCTTCAATAAAAGGCTGCAAATAGGCAACGGCTTTTTTCATTACCCTTGCAGACTTCACCACCTGAGGCAGGAACATTTTTCCGCTTCCGAATAAATCTCCTACTACCCCCATTCCGGTCATAAGGTTGACTTCAATAACATGAAGAGGTCTTTCAGCCGATTGTCTTGCTTCTTCTACATCTTCTTCAATAAAACGATCGATTCCTTTTACAAGTGCATAGGTAATTCTTTCCTGCAGCGGATTGTTTCTCCATTCTAAATCTTCAGTCTTTTCTTTTTTGACTGATTTATGTTTTTCGGAATAGTCAAGAAGTCTTTCTGTAGCATCTTCTCTCCTGTCAAGGATGACATCTTCTACAAGCTCCAGAAGTTCTTTATTAATCTCGTCGTAAACTTCCAGCATGGCAGGGTTTACAATACCGATATTCATTCCGGCCTGAATAGCATGATAAAGGAATACCGAGTGCATTGCTTCTCTTACGCTATCATTTCCCCGGAATGAAAAGGAAACATTGCTCACTCCTCCACTTACGGATGCATATGGCAGATTTTGTCTTACCCATCGTGTTGCTTCAATAAAGTCGATGGCATTTTTTCTGTGTTCATCCATTCCCGTAGCAACCGGGAAAATATTTAAATCGAAAATAATATCTTCTGCAGGAAAGCCGATCCGGTTCACCAGAATATCATATGATCGTTTTGATATTTCAATTCTTCGTTCAAGACTGTCAGCCTGTCCTACCTCATCAAATGCCATTACAATGACTGCGGCTCCATATCTCTTGATTGCTTTTGCATGTTTGATAAATTCTTCTTCTCCTTCTTTTAAGCTAATAGAATTGACCACACATTTTCCCTGCACGACCTGAAGACCTGCTTCCAGAATTTCCCATTTAGAAGAATCCACCATGATTGGAATTCGGGCAATATCAGGTTCAGAGGCTATAAGATTCAGAAATCTGATCATGGAAGCTTTCCCGTCGATCAGTCCGTCATCAAAATTAACATCTAAAATCTGAGCTCCGCCTTCTACCTGATGGCGGGCAATGTCTAATGCTTCAGAGAATTTTTCCTCTTTGATTAGTCTCAAAAATTTCTTGGAACCGGCAACATTGGTTCTTTCACCAACGTTGATGAAATTACTTTCCGGTGTTATGATAAGAGGCTCAAGGCCTGATAATCTTAAATATTTCATTTTATTCTTCTAAAATATAGTAGGCATTATTTGCATTCTGCCTCAATAAATCCCTGTGCTTCCCTAAAGCGGTGAACAGTGGAAATCTTTTGTATACTAAGCCATGTTCTTTAGCAAATTCTTCTATCTCTTCTGTGATCTCATTGTAATACATATAGCTGTAATTGGGGAAAAGGTGATGAGCCACATGAAAATTAAAATTCCCTAATACATTTCTTACAAACCAGTTATTTTCTTTTAAATCATTTGTTACTTCCAACTGGTGACGAAGCCAGCTGAATGGAAGCCCGTTATCTTTATCCAATCTTGGAAAAGCATTATCGGGAAGCGGATGTAAAGGCAACAAAACAAACAAGGCAAAAATGCTTGCCGAAATCACCTGTAAAAACCATGCTCCCAACGCCAGCCCTATTGATACTTTAAAGAACACAACTGGAATCACGATCTGATAAAAAAAGTAAAACAGTTTATAACACACCATTTTCACTTTTTCAACGAGAGGTATTCTTCCCTGGGTTTTCAAAATCACTCTTTCCTTGTCAAAGAAATCTCTGAAATCTCTTATAAACATCCAATTGAATAAATACAAGGGATATACTAAAAAGAAAAACTTATCCTGATATTTCTGTACTCCCTTCGCTTTGATCCAGGGAACGATGAGAAGCAGACCACTCTGCTCAATATCGGTATCCCATCCATCCACATTAGGGTACGCATGATGACTTGCGATATGTCTTTTCTTCCAGATATAGGAATTGGCTCCTATGAAATCAAAAATATGCAGCACCATCCCATTCAGCCTTTTACTTTTAAAAATATTGTTGTGGGCTGCTTCATGGATCAGGTTTAAATAAATTAAAACCAGAGAAATTCCCATTAAAATAAAACTCAGAATATATAGCCCGTGTTTTTCTGCATGAAAGACTGCGAAAAAATATAAACCTACATAGATCAATGGAAGAATCACCGCTTTGATCTGAATATAAATGTCTCTGTCTCCGGGAATAGCTTCTATCCTTTGGTTTACTTTTTTTCTCAGTTCATTAAATAACTTGGTATCGTCTGAATTTTTTAAGTAACTCGGCTTTTCCATTATATTAGCTTTTGTGGTTTATTTAAAGTTAATATTTATAATCCAGCCTTCATTCTTGATTTTAATTAAAAAAATCTATCAAATCATACAAATTTCTTCAATTTTCTTGGTTGATAAGTTTCTACCAATTCTGCAATTGCTTTAATATGCTCCGGTGTCGTTCCGCAACATCCTCCGATAATATTGATCAGTCTTTTCTCCACATATTCTTTAATCTGTCTGGCCATATCTTCGGGAGTTTCATCATACTTTCCAAAAGCATTAGGCAGCCCTGCATTCGGATAGGCCGACACATAAAATTCTGAATTATGGGCAAGTGTTTCAAGATAAGGAGTCAGCTGATCTGCTCCTAAAGCACAGTTGAATCCGACACTTAATAAATTCAGGTGAGAAACGGAGATCAGAAAAGCTTCAGCAGTCTGGCCGCTTAGAGTTCTTCCCGATGCATCGGTAATCGTTCCGGAAACCATAATCGGAATTTTGATTCCTCTTTCATCCTGTAATTCGTCAATGGCAAACAAAGCTGCTTTGGCATTTAGCGTATCAAAAATCGTTTCTACCAGGAGAATATCAGATCCTCCATCCAGCAATGCTTCACACTGTTGTTTGTAAGCCACTCTCAGTTCTTCAAAAGTAATAGCTCTGTATCCGGGATCATTCACATCCGGGCTTAAGCTTGCCGTTCTGTTCGTAGGTCCGATAGATCCTGCTACGAATCTCGGTTTATCCGGATTTTTTGCAGTGTATTCATCACAAGCTTTTCTGGCAATCTTTGCGGACTCATAGTTCAGATCATACACCAGTTCTTCCATATGATAATCTGCCATAGCAATGGTAGTTCCTGAAAATGTATTGGTTTCAATAATATCAGCACCGGCTTCCAGATACTTTTTATGAACTTCTTCAATGGCCTGAGGCTGTGTCAGGGAAAGAAGATCATTATTTCCCTTTACCGGATATTCCCAGTCTTTGAAACGTTCTCCGCGATAATCTTCTTCTTCGAACTTGTATCGTTGAAGCATTGTTCCCATGGCACCGTCGAGAATTAAAATTCTTTCCGATAAGGCTTTATATAATTGCTCTGAATTTTTCATTTTTTATCTATTTTGGCTAAAGCCGTTGAATATTTGGATCATCAGAACGGGTTAAATCCCGTTCTGATTGAATTAGTCTAAAGCCTGCTTCAGATCTGCGATGACATCTTCTACATTTTCCAGTCCTACTGAACAACGTACAAGACCTGCTGTAATTCCTACTTCGTTTCTTTCGTCATCCGACAGTTTAGAGTGTGTGGTAGATGCCGGATGGGTTACGATCGTTCTTGTATCTCCTAAGTTGGCAGAAAGCGAACACATTTGTATCTTATCTAAAAAGCTTCTTCCACCTTCTATTCCCCCTTTTATTTCAAAAGCAACAATATTTCCCCCCAGCTTCATCTGCTTTTTGGCGACTTCATAACTCGGATGGGATTTCAGAAATGGATATTTTACTAATTCTACGTTAGGATGACTTTCTAGAAACTCCGCAACTTTTAATGCGTTTTCACAGTGCTTTTCTACGCGGATAGCCAATGTTTCCAAACTTTTTGATAACACCCAGGCGTTAAAAGGAGACAATGCAGGGCCTGTATTTCTTGCGAAAAGATAGATTTCTCTGATCAGGTCTGCTTTCCCTACAGCTATTCCTCCCAGAACTCTTCCCTGCCCGTCAATCAGCTTTGTTGCGGAATGTACAACAATATCCGCACCATATTTAATAGGCTGCTGAAGATAAGGCGTTGCAAAACAGTTATC
This sequence comes from Chryseobacterium sp., assembly GCF_019236175.1. Lineage (GTDB taxonomy): Bacteria > Bacteroidota > Bacteroidia > Flavobacteriales > Weeksellaceae > Chryseobacterium. The sequence goes on along the minus strand of NZ_JAFAJM010000001.1, from coordinate 228,763 downwards.
TACAATAAAAATAAGATTGTGCTTTTTGGCGATCTGTCCGAAAAATTCCAGGTCTAAAATCTCGATGGCGGGATTAGTCGGCGTTTCAAGATATAAGATTTTCGTATTAGGCTGAATATAATTTTCAACATTCTCGGCATCATCTGCTTTGAAATATGTGGTTTCAATATTCCATTTCGGGAAATACTTGGTAAACAATGTGTGGGTAGACCCGAAAACCGACTGACAACTTACGATATGATCTCCTGCATTCAGTAATGCTGCAAATGTTGAATAAATTGCGGCCATTCCTGTGGCAAATGCATATCCTGCTTCTGCACCTTCCATTTTTGCGATCTTCTCAGTAAACTCTGTTACATTAGGATTAGAGAAACGGCTGTATAAATTTTTAGGTTTTTCTTCGGCAAAGCTGGCTCTCATATCTTCAGCATCCTGAAAAATAAAACTGGAGGTAAGATATAATGGTGTTGAATGCTCGTCAAACTGGCTTCTTTCCGTTTGCGTTCTTATTGCTGATGTTTCGAAATTTTCCATATAGTTTTAATTTTGATAATGTAAGAATAAATCAATGGATCAGGTACATTGTTATACTCTTACATCAGTACATTGATTACTTTGTTTCACTTAGTCTTAAAATATCTCCGAAAACACCACGGGCTGTCACCTGTGCTCCGGCTCCGGCACCCATAATAACAATTGGGTTTTCGCCGTAACTTTCAGTATAAATTTCAAAAATTGAATCTGAGCCTTTTAGCTGGCCCAAAGCTGAAGTGGCAGGAACAGAAATTAATTTTACATCCAGCTCACCTTTGTCTTTCTGCAGATCTCCATGTAAATCACCTACATATCTTAATACATGACCGGATTCCTGACTATCCTTTATTTTCTGGTATTCTTCATCCAGTTCTTCAAGTCTTGAAAGGAACTCCGATTTTGAGACGGAAAGTAAGTTTTCAGGAACCAGGTTTTGAATCTTTATATCACTGAATTCATTGATCAGGTCTAATTCTCTTGCCAGGATCAGTAACTTTCTTGCCACATCATTTCCGGATAGATCTTCTCTCGGATCCGGTTCTGTGTATCCTTTTTCCAGAGCTTCGTTGATAATTGTTGAAAACTTATCATCTCTCAAAGAAAAATTATTGAAAACATAGCTTAATGTCCCTGAGAATACCCCTTTGATTCTTGTAATATTTTCACCCGAAAGGTGTAATAATTTGATGGTATCAATTAACGGAAGACCAGCACCTACGTTAGTTTCGTAGAGATAACGTCTGTTATTTTTGCTCAACGTATATCTTAGTTTTCGGTATTCTTCAATAGGAAGGGTATTGAAAATTTTGTTGGAAGAAACAAGATCAAATCCGTTTTCTGCCAATGCATGATAATTCTTAACAAAATCTTTACTTGCCGTATTATCCACAACAATCAGATTTTCCAGCTGATTTTCGTTGGAAAATTTAATCAGTTCTTGCACATCTGATGGCTTTTCTGCAGTAATGACCTCATCACTCCAGCCCGCATCAAAACCATGTTTATTAAAAGCAATCTTTTTTGAATTGGCAACCGCCACTACTTTGAGATCTATTTTTTTTCGTCTTTTAATCTCTTCAGAAGATTCAAGAACCTGTTCTATTAAAGTCTTTCCAACATTTCCATGGCCGATGATCGCCAGATGAACGGTTTTTGGTTTTTTGAAAATTTCAGATTCTATAATATTTTTTGTTTTTTCATCCTGTGAAGAAGTCACTACAATATTGGCTCTGTTTTCTCCTGCTACCTGATTTAAAAGTAACGGGAACACATTATTTCTGGCCAGTTCTGCAAAAACTTTATTAAAATCTTCAGCTACAAAACCAATAACAGAAACATTATTGATGCTATAGATCTGAGAAACTTTTCCTGACTTTCTTTCTGCTTCAAATTCATCAATAAGGCAAGCCACTGCTTTTTCCGCATCATTTTCGTGAACCAGAATAGAGATTCCGTTTTCTATAGCCTGCTGGGAAATTACCCCTACACTGATTCTTGCTAAAGTCAGTGCTTTAAAAATCCGTCCGTCAATTCCGATTTCTCCAAGGAAATCTTCACCTTCAAATTTAACGATTGATCTGTTCTTTAAAAATTTTATTTCGTTAGCATTTTTCATGAGTATACAAAATATTTTTTATGATAGTATTTAATTGTTGATATTCCATTAGAAAGGCATCATGCCCGTGTATAGATTGGATCTCGTGATACGATATATCCTCTTTTTTCTCTTTTAAGTTTTCAAAACACATTCGGATTTCAGAAGCTGGAAAGAAGAGATCTGTATCTACGGAGATCATGTGCATTCGTGCTTCGATTTTCTGCAGTTTTGCTTCATCAGCATTAATATTCATCAACAAGTGATTCATCAGCCGATATGCTTTTAAACTAAATCTCTCGTTTAATGCATTTCCATGATAGACCAGCCAGTCTTCTGATTCCAGGCGTTGTTTCTCCTGATTATACTTATTTTGAAATCTGTCATTGAGTGATTGCGGTGTTCTATAACACAGCATGGCATGTATTCTGGCTTTTTGTAATGGTTCTTCTTTTTCCTGTAATAAGAATTTTTGAACCAGACATTGGGCATGAAGCCAGTCATGAGTTCTGTAATCGCAGGCAATGGGAATAAAGATTTCTGCCAGTTTAGGCTGTCTGGCAAGCATTTCCCATGCGATTCCGCCTCCTAAAGAGCCTCCGATAATGGCGTATAGGTTTTGAATATGTAATGCTTCAAGCCCCGACAGAAATAGATTAGCTATATCTGAAGGACTAAAGTCTTCATAGTCTTCAATTAAAAAATTATCGTAACCGTTTCCGGGAATATTGAAACACAGAATGGTATATTTTTTTGTATCAATCACCTGATCCTCACCGATTAATTGTTTCCACCAGCCATTTTCTCCAGATACATTTGAATTCCCGGTTAAAGCATGATTGATCAAGATAACGGGTGCTGTAAACAGGTCTTTCCCGAAAAGCTCATAGCTCAGCGGGATATGATATTCCTTTTTGGAATTGGTCTGATACGAAAGATTAATATAGTTTAGTTCTGTTTTCAATTCTATTATTTTAATACAATTGAAAATGCCACAGGAAATGGCTGAAAAGAACTTCAGTAAGTTATCTGTCCAAAATAATTTTGGTAGAACGTAGCACCTTCTTTGCTTGCGCAAAGGGTTGCTAAGGTTTCACAGGGTCTAATCCCTCAACCTTTCTTGATAACATTTTCAATATTTGAATGAACGAATGGTGCAAAGGTAGTTCTTTTCTTTTAATTTCAAAAAAAAAATAATTTAATATTTCAAAAAGCCCTTAAATACAAGCATTTCAGAGGCATATTAATAATTCTTCAGATGAAAAAAATTGGAATTACTTTTCAAAAAAACTAACTTCGTATAGAAAAATCATTACAAATGACTGCCGAAAAAGAAAGATTACAAGATACCAAATGGAAAAACTGGGGACCTTATGTAAGCAACCGGCAATGGGGGAATGTACGTGAGGACTACAGTCCGAACGGGAATGCCTGGAACTATACCAATCATGATAATGCTGAAAGCTATGCTTACCGCTGGGGAGAGGAAGGTATTGCCGGCATTTCTGATGTAAAACAATTGTTTTGCTTTGCTTTTTCGTTTTGGAACAGGAAAGATAAAATTGTGAAGGAGCGCTTCTTTGGGTTAAGCAATCCACAGGGAAATCACGGTGAAGATATTAAGGAAATTTTTTATTATCTGGATAATACACCTACGCATAGCTATATGAAGATGGTTTATAAATATCCGATCAATGCATTTCCCTATGATGAAATTGTTGCCGAAAACGCAAGACGCAGCAAGAAGGATACTGAATATGAAATTTTTGATACAGGTATTTTTGATCAAGATGAATATTTTGATATTTTCATTGAATACTGTAAAGCCGACCATAATGATATTTTGGCTAGAATAACAGTCTGTAACCGAAGCCAACATGATGCTCCTATTGTAGTAGCTCCTACCGCCTGGTTCAGAAACAACTGGAAATGGGGATACAATACCTACAAAGCCGAAATGAATGCATCTCATGACGGAAGCATCAATATTAGCCATGACAGTATTTCTATCAAAAAGTTGTATTCCCGAAACCCCAATGCACAACCAGTATTCTGTGAGAATGAAACCAATACTTCAAAACTCTATGGCGCACCAAGAACTGAAAATACTTATTTCAAAGACGGTATCAACGATTATATTATTGATAAGGGAGATACCATAAATCCGGAAAAAAGAGGAAGTAAAGCGTCTTTTCTGATTGATGATATTATAGGAACAGGCCAATCCAAAGTTTTTGAATTCAGATTATGTCCTGAAGAAGCGGATAAACCATTTGAACATTTTGATGAAATTTTTAATCTACGAAAAACTGAAGCTGAAGATTTTTATAATGAAATTCAAAATGACACTACTAACGAAGATGAAAGAAATGTTCAGAGACAGGCTTTTGCCGGGCTTCTATGGAACAAACAATTCTATCATTACAATATCGGAAAATGGCTGAAAGGAGATCCGAATTTTGAAGCACCCAGAAATTTCAATGAATATGTAAGAAATACGGAATGGAATCATCTTCATAATAAAGATATTATTTCCATGCCTGATAAATGGGAATATCCCTGGTATGCAACCTGGGATCTGGCATTTCATTGTGTCCCTTTTTCAATTATTGATGCCGAATTTGCCAAAGGACAGCTCTTGTTATTAACCAAAGAATGGTATATGCACCCCAACGGTCAGCTTCCCGCTTATGAATGGAATATGAGCGACGTAAACCCGCCGGTGCACGCATGGTCCTGTTTCAGAGTTTTTAAAATTGATGAAAAGAATAACGGTACACCTGATCTCCTTTTTCTTGAAAAGGTATTTCAAAAGCTTCTCCTCAATTTTACATGGTGGGTAAACCGAAAGGATAAGAACGGAAAAAATATTTTCGGAGGCGGATTTCTTGGTCTGGATAATATCGGTGCTTTTGACCGGAATATGGTTTTAAAAGACGGACAGCATCTTGAACAGGCAGACGGAACAAGCTGGATGGCAATGTATGCTCTAAATATGATGCGGATCGCAATGGAACTTGCCCAATATTATCAGGTATATGAAGATATGGCCATTAAATTTTTTGAACATTACCTCTATATTGCCGAAGCCATGGAAAATCTGGGTGAAGGAACCAAAGGGCTGTGGAATGAAGAAGATGGTTTTTTCTATGATGTACTTCAGCTTGGAAACGGAGACAGTGTTTCTTTGAGACTGAGAAGTATTGTAGGCCTGATTCCATTATTTGCCGTGGAAATTGTAGACCACAGGTTATTGGAAAAGATGCCTAATTTCAGAACCAGAATGGAGTGGATCTTAAAAAATAAGCCGGAATTAACCAAACTGGTTTCTCATTGGGATGAAGAAGGACAGGGAAGAAAACATTTAATGAGTATTCTTCGTAAAAACAGATTAACAAAAGTTTTGAGCAGAATGCTTGATGAAAAAGAATTTCTAAGTTCTTACGGAATTCGTGCCATGTCTAAGGTATATGAAGAAAACCCTTTTGTATTCTCTGTTCACGGAACGGAAAATATAGTTTATTATACTCCTGCAGAAAGTGACAGCAGGATGTTTGGCGGAAACAGCAACTGGAGGGGCCCGATCTGGTTTCCTATCAATTTTCTGATTGTGGAAAGTTTGCAACGTTTTCACTACTATTATGGAAATAGTCTGAAAGTAGAACTTCCGACAGGAAGTGGTGATAAAAGAAATCTGGATGAAGTGGCCCAGAATATCAGCAAAAGACTATGTTCTATTTTCTTAAAGGATGAATACGGGCAAAGGGCTTTCAATGGCGGAAACCCAAAGTTTAATTATGATGAGCATTTTAAAGACTATATTACATTCTTTGAATATTTTCACGGTGATAACGGCCGCGGTGTAGGAGCTTCCCATCAGACGGGATGGACAGCCACTGTTGCAAAACTGATAAAACCAAGACTTACCTTCTGATGGACAATAAAAGCCGGATGTTTCATCCGGTGTTCCTTTTTCTACATCATGATTTTTTGTCACGAATCCACGGATAAAATAATCTAAAATGATATCCCCAAAAAACTACGTTTCTATGTGGGGTAAAAATTCTTACCACATAGGCATATAAACTTTGGACAAATAAATATTCCTGAATTAATGCAAAATAAAAATGAGGCCTGAAAGCCTCACTATAGTTTTAAATTTTTTCTCCGTTCACGTATACTTCGTATCCTATTTCCACATTAGGTTCCAGAGTCTTCGATACGGAACAATATTTTTCAAAAGAAAGTTCTGCCGCCTTTAGTGCTTTCTTAGGATCTATTTCTCCTTCTAAGAGGAATTTAACTTTAATCGACTTAAAAGGTTTGGCATCATCTACCTGTACTCTTTCTCCTTCCACTTCCGCCTGGAAACTTTTGATATCCTGACGCTGCTTCTTTAAAATAGAGACCACATCTATTCCGCTACAACCTGCTACAGCCATCAGTACGCTTTCCATGGGAGAAACTCCTTTAGCGCCCGGCTGCGAGGTATTATCCAAAAGAATGGAATTCCCCTGAGCATTGGTACATTCAAATAAAAAGTCGTCGTTGATTCTGTTAAGCGTTATTTTCATTATTCAATAGATTAAGAACATTAAGACACCAAAGAGTGTCAAAAATATAAGTTGATTATTTATCAGACAAAGTTATAAAATTCCTCTTGCTTTTATCTCAAGATATTTATTGATAACATCGATATTAAGGTTTTCCGGAAGTGTATATACCGTATAAATTCCATATTTACGAAGTTCCTGAATAATCAGTTTTTTCTCAAATTCAAATTTTTCCGCTACGATCTCATCATATATTTCCTGCATATTTTCGGGATTTCTATTCATCAGGTGCTGCAATTCCGAGTTCTTGAAAAATACCACTACCAACAAGTGGTTTTTGGCTATCCCGCGAAGATATTTTAACTGGCGGTTTAATGCATCCAGGGTTTCAAAATTGGTAAAAAGCACAATTAAGCTTCGTTGATTAAGCGAATATTTTACATCCTGATATAAGCGATTGAAATCACTTTCAAAGAAATCTGTTTTAATATTATAGAGTGCTTCCGAGATTTTTTTCAACTGTCCTGATTTATTGTCAGCAGCAATTTTATTTTCAGCTTTCTTTGAAAAAGTCATCATCCCTGCCCGGTCCCCTTTTCTTAGAATAATATGGGATAGTGCCATAGCTGCATTGATAGAATAATCCAGCAGGCTCAGTCCGTTGAAAGGCATTTTCATTGTTCTCCCTTTATCAATCAGGATGAAAATACGTTGTGATTTTTCGTCCTGAAACTGATTGACCATTAACCGATTGGTCTTGGAAGTTGCTTTCCAGTTGATGGTTCTGATATCATCACCGGGAACATAATCTTTGATTTGTTCAAATTCCATTGTATGCCCAAGTTTTCGGACTCTTTTAATTCCTCCCAGTAAAAATTCACTCTGCAGCGCCATCAGCTCATACTTTCTAAGATGAATAAAGGAAGGATAAGAAGGTAACATGGCATCCTTCTGGAAGCTGAACCTTTTGGATACGAATCCTAAAGGTGAAGAAGCATATACATTCAGATTTCCAAAACAATATTCTCCTCTTTCCTTAGGTTCCAGTGTATATTGAAAAAAAGTATTTCCTCCTGAATCAATATGTTTTTCAATTAAAAAATCTCTTTTCTGAAACTGAAATGGAATTTCATCAATAATTCTTACTGTACTTTTAAAAGCATAATTATTTTTAATATCAATCTTAACGAAGTTTTCATCTCCATTGGATAGTTTTTCCGGAAGTATTCTTTGTGCCTGAATTGCGTTTTTCTGATTAAAAACCATTAAATAGTCTACCATCGCTGCAAGGAAACAGATCAGCAGGACTATATGAGCAATCCACATGAGTACCGGAAAGAAAAAAGCGAAAACATACAGAATCCCCACTCCGATGAGTGTGTAAAAGAAGCGTGTATTGATGTATAAGTTTTTCATTGTTTAGGGTGCAGATTTTAGGTCTGTCTACTCTCTTCACTACCTCGGAATCTCTATGCCTTCTAAAATCTGACGAATAATTTCATCTGCAGTAAGTCCTTCCATTTCTCTTTCCGGAGAAACGATAACTCTGTGTCTTAATACGGCATAACTTGCCTCCTTAATATCTTCGGGAGTCACAAAATCTCTTCCTCTCAATGCGGCAAATGCTTTTGAAGCCGTAAGAAGAGCAAGTGATGCTCTTGGGGAAGCCCCAAGATATAAAAACTGATTTTCTCTGGTATTGATAATGATCTTAGCAATATATTCCATCAGCTGAGATTCCACGATGATTTCTTTTACCAAATGCTGATAGTTTTTCAACTGTTCGGCGGTGATCACCCGGTTTATCCCTTCTGTTTTATCTTCTTTTTTGCTTTCGTGCTGATTTTTAATGATTGCTATTTCCTGTTCAAGATTAGGATACCCAACATTGATCTTAAATAAGAAACGGTCCAGTTGAGCCTCAGGAAGCCTGTAAGTACCTTCATGCTCTATCGGGTTTTGTGTAGCTACCACAAGAAACGGCTCATCCATGATATAACGTGTACCGTCCATTGTAATCTGTCTCTCTTCCATGACTTCAAACAAAGCAGCCTGTGTTTTTGCGGGCGATCGGTTGATCTCATCGATTAATATGAAGTTAGAAAAAACAGGGCCCTTTTTAAATTCAAATTCTGAATTTTTTACACTAAAAACTGATGTTCCTAAAATGTCAGACGGCATCAGATCCGGGGTAAACTGTATCCTGCTGAATCCTACATCTATTGTTTTAGCCAATAATTTTGCAGTAATCGTTTTTGCGACTCCCGGAACACCTTCAATTAAAACATGGCCGTTAGATAATAATGCGGCCAACAGGTGTTCAATCATATTTTCCTGTCCTACAATGACCTTTCCGATTTCGGATTTTACTTTATCTAGGCTTGCACGAAGTTCTATCATATCAATTCTCGATTGAAACTGGTCTTCGCTTTTATTCAGATCGATAGTATTTTGGTTTTCTATGTTTTGGTTATCTAAGTTTTCCATATTAATTTAATTTATCAATGTAAGTGCTTCCCAATAAACAGATAACAACTACATTGTCAGATGGTTACATATTATATTATTTCGTCCAGCAATGTGTTTATTCTTGCCAGATCTTCTTTCATTACACTGGCGTAAGGATCCTGTGCTTTCTTAATCAGTTCTATGGCTTCATTAATCATTTCTATTGTTTTGCCTGTTTTCAGTTGTAGTTTTTTAGCAAATTCCGAATCCAGATTCTGAGTATCAATCAGAAGATCCATTCTTACTTTATTAAAAAAGTACTGAGCTTTTTTGGCCATCATATCATGGAAATCTCCTTCCTGAAGATATAAATTCCCAATGCTTTTTACAAAATCTACCGAAGTATTTCTTAAAGTTTCAGTTACAGGAACGACTCTCTGCTTTCTTTTGGCATTAAAAAAAATAAAGAGCACCAGCCCGCCTAAGAAAAGCCACCACGCATACTTGAGTGCCGGATTAGACAATACAAACCTCATAAAGAACTGTGAAGTTTTGCTATCATCCGATACAAACCATACCGTTTCTCTATCCGGAAGATAAGAAAAAACATCTTGTGCATATTTTACATTTCCGGATTTTAAAAGGTAATAATTGGTCAGAAAAAGAGGTTCACAATGAACAAAAATATGTCCTTTTCCATATTTTATCATGATAAAATTTGCCTGGTCAATATTTTTTTTCTCGATTGTTTTTCCAAGAATTTCCACACCTGGTTTTATAAACGAAAATCCTCTCCCTGATGGGAATTTATCCAGTTTAATAAAATCATTTTTATATTTTGTATCAGTCAATTTCAGCACATTTTCTTCTTCAAAAGAAATATCTGAATCATAATACCCTATACTGTCTGAAACTTCTTTGGGCACACTCCTGTTGACAATCAGCATAGCATCTGAACCGGCGGATACCTGATCGAGAATTTTTTTCCACGATTGGTCATCAATTTTATTCTCAATAAGCACTATATTATGTACCGCTTTCTTCTGCTGATAATATTCATAAGGGGTCTGTCCCACTTTTTTCAGGTTATTCTTAAAAAGAGCTTTTGCTTCATTATTAAAAACAAATAACCCGAACGGAGACTTCTCATTAACATCAAAATTTTTGCGCCAGTCCGTGGTCTCTTTCTTGTTAACTTCAAGCAACGCCAGAATAACCATCACAATGATGAAAATTATAGCATATATTTTGAAAGTTTTATTCATGGTTAGTCTTTAATTATGGTTTAAACGCCTGATATTGGTTTTTGAATTTTCTATAGCTTTCTTCATCGATGTTGAATTCCCCATACCATACATAATCGAAGATATAGGACAGATTAGAAAATTTTTCCTGAAGATGTTCAGCTTTAAGTTCCTGAGAATAATCTTTATTTGTTTTTTCAGGATTCCAGTTGATTAGCTTTTTATCGCTTAGTTTCTTAAGGATAAACAAAAAATGATATCGTACTGCTGAACGGTAATCTCCTTCATGTTCAAATTTTGCAATGCTTTCCGGAAAATTGATCTCATGGATATTCTCATGGAGTTCTTCAACCTGTAGATTTAATTTTTTATTCTTTCTGCCAAAGATAAAGTTTCCGTCTTTCCCCATTATATATTTAATAATGAAGTAAAGAAGAAAGCCTACAAGAATAATAGCAAACAAACGGATAAGAACCGTAGCCAGTCCTGCTGATTTGGTAAAAGCTGTTTCTCCAAAGATGCTTTGTAAAATTTTGCCTATTTTTCTCCATAACTTATCCCAAAAAGATTCTCTGGGTTTTGATACGGAATAATCAAATTCATTTCCTTTATATCTTGACGGAAGGTTTTCTTTAAATTCTTTTGGATATACGGTATTTTCTGAAACAGGATGTTTCATCAGTACAGAATCTGCACGAAGCATATTGTGATAATGCCCCGTATTCAAAGTATCTACCAAATAGTCATCCACGGGTACATGATCCTGAGCGTGCAAAGTCCCAAGAAACAGGAAAAATAATATGGAAAGATACTTATTCATTAATTCCAATGGTTTCTATTTCTTCAAGCTCTACTTTTTGATGAAGGTCTGTTCTGCTGTCATAATACATTAATCCTGCATTCACATACATAAGATTGGAAAGCAAGAATGAAAGCAACGTTGAAACGCCATACGCAACAAAGAAGAAAACACCCGCTGCACCGCTAAAAGGGTTCTGCTCAAAATTTCCGTCCGGACTGGAAGTAAGAATTGATCCGTAAAAGAAAATCATGGGAATAAACGTAACAATCATTGTCACCATATACATGATAATAAACATCACAAATGAAGCGCCCCAGTATTTCCAGTAAGGAGATTTTTCGCTTCCGTTAGGATAAGAAAACTGAGATCTTATAGCATAACTCAGGCTTTCAAAAAAACTTCTGGCTGAATTAAAATAATCATACATGAGAAATGTAACTACATTGAATAATGTAGGATAAACAAGAAGAATCAGAAAAATCCCAATAAAAATAAATATAAGCAGGTAGGAAAAACCTACTATAAATAGAGATAAAGGTACAACAATAAAAACCATTCCCAGACATAGCTTAGCGATCTTACCGGCGTTATTTTTAAAATCACTTAAAATCTCATCTGTTTTCACTTTTCCTGACCCCAAAGCAATCCTTTTAAGATAGAAAACAGGATACAGATAATTAACGATAGCTAGAATCAGAAAAAGCAGAAATGTTAATATTCCTACCCCAATCAACATTCCTATATTATCTGAAAAATACTGTTCAAAATAATAGGTCTCACCTCCTAAATTGGATCCGAAAATCTGAGAAAAAAGTTCTTTATATCCAAAAATGGCTACTGTCACCATTAAAATTAATAACAGTCCGTTAATCAGAAGATAATTCTTAAAATAATTCTTCCCGTAGGTTTTAAAGAAATTGAAACTATCACTGATAAAAGTTCCAAAATCTCTTTTTTTATAAAACTGTATCATTGATTTGGTTATTAGTTTTTTTATTGACTATAGACGGATATACGAAATAGTAAAATCCGATAATAGCAAGTGAAGTGATAATGATCGCTAAGTTAAGCGCCAAAGGCATTGTAAGAGCATGTCTTGTCACGTACCCTTCTATAATTCCCGCACAAATGGTAAATGGAACCGTACTTAGAAATATTTTAAAAGAGTCTTTAAATCCTCTTTTAAAAGAATTAAATCTCGAAAAAGTTCCGGGAAAGAGGATAGATGCTCCAAGGATTAATCCGCACATGGCTTCTACTACCATTGAAAAAATTTCAAAAACACCATGAAGCCATATTCCTCTTGCACTGTCTTTTAAAGCTCCGTGATCGTAGAAGAAATATTGAAAAGAACCCAGCATAACACTATTGGAAAGTAAAGCAAACAGGGTCCCTACTCCTCCCGCAATTCCGTAAATATATAATTTTGCTCCTACCTGAATATTATTAAAAATAATGCCGATGGTACTTCCCCAGGTAGAACCGCTTTGGTAAATTCCTACAGCATTTTTATTTTTAATATTTTCAATGGTTTCATTGACATAGCTTTCTCCAAGAATAATATTGGCAAAATCTTTATCATACATCGCAGATAATACTCCTATGGATGTAAATAAAATGAAAAAAAGGAAAGCATACATCAAATACCTGCGGTACTGATACACCAGTAACGGTACTTCAGTTTTAAAAAAATACATGAGTCTGTTTTCTTCTACTCTTTTCGTCTTGTAAATCTTCTGAAAGATCTGGGAAGACAAATGATTTAAATAAACAGTCGTATTGCTTTTGGGATAATAAGTCTGGGCAAAGGAAAGATCATTAATCAAATTAATGTATAACGAAGACAGGTCATCAGGATTTTTTTTTATTTTCCCTTGAATAACCTGTTCAATTCCCAACCATTTTTCTTTATTTTGTTTAATGAAATAAACTTCTCTCATAATTGTAAGGCTAAAATAATAAAAATTATGTCTCAAATTGCGATAAATACTTCACAAAATGTAAATATTAACTTCAATACGGCCAGTGTGGGAGAAAGGATGCTTGCGTTTATCATTGATCTGTTAATACGTGTAGCGTATATCGTCATTGTATTATATCTCTTTTTTAATATTCTGGATTTGGGATATTTACTGGATGGCCTTGATCAATGGTCTGTGATGGCGATTTATATTGTCCTTACATTTCCTACCTATATCTATCCTCTTGTTTTGGAAAGTTTAATGGAAGGGCAAACACCCGGTAAGAAGCTGATGAAGATAAGGGTCGTAAAGATTGACGGATATCAGGCTAGTTTTGGAGATTATCTGATTCGCTGGGTTTTTAGACTGGTAGATATATCTTTTGCAGGAGCTGTAGGTTTAATTTCCATGATCGTATCTAAAAACAATCAACGTCTGGGAGATATTGCTTCCGGAACGGCAGTGATTTCCTTAAAGAATACGATTAATATTTCTCACACCATTCTGGAAAATATTCATGAAAACTATGTTCCGTCTTTCCCGCAGGTGATTGCTTTAAGTGACAATGATATGAGAATTATTAAAGACAATTACACCAAAGCCGTTCAGATAGATGACCGTCAGATTATCAGTAAACTTTCCGATAAAATCAAAAGCATTTTAAAACTGGAAATAGATCCCACTCAAATGACGGAAAAGCAGTTTATCAATATTATTATTAAAGATTACAACTATTATACAGGAAAAGATAATTAAATAAATCTATGATCAGTGGGTTTTACATCGCAGGTAGATTATAAATTATACGGAAACGGCGTGAAGCTAATTCTTTATTATGAACACATGTCGGTTTAATTTTTGTATCTTTAATTAACAACAAAAGCCTTTAGTTATGAAATTTGAAAACAACAGGTCCGGAAATGGCGGAGTTCTGACCCTTAACAATGAAGTAAAAGAGGTAGGAAGACTTACCTATACTATTTTCCCTGAAGATCATAAGCTGATTATTTCTTTTGTATTGGTTCATCCGGAATTTGAAGGCCGGGGAATGGGAAAATTTCTGGTAGAAGAAGCCATCAGATTTGCCAGAGAAAATAACTGGAAGGTATATCCTCACTGTTCTTATGCAAGATCGGTAATGATGAGAATGAATGATGTAGATGATATCTTTTTAAAGAATTAGAACTTCATTCACCAGAATATCTTCAATATTATTGGGGTAATCTACAGCTAAACGATGGTCTGAGGCCACCCATTCCATAATTTCCTGCAGTTTTAAAACTTTAGAATTGGGGATCCCTATTTTATCTAACGCACATGCATTACATTCCTGCTCATACTGATTATGAATCGGGATTACAAATAATTTTTTATCCATAAACAGTGCTTCGGCCGGAGATTCAAAACCGGCATTACAAAGAATTCCTTCACAGCCTTCGAAATATTTCAGATACTGGTTTTCGTCAATAGGGAATACTTCCACATTCTTTACTTTTACCTGTACCTTACTGTATTTTGAAAATACCTTCCATTCCACAGGAATCTTTCTCAGTACCTTAATGATATTTTCATCTGCAAAGCTCGGAAGATAAACAAGATAGTACCCCTGTTTATAAGGGTTAAGATTTCTGATTTTTTTTCGGATCACCGGCTTTTTAATCTGCGGATGATAATTTTCAAAATGAAAACCTATTTTTCGATCACCGGGAACATAGTACTTTAAAATCATTTCACCCAGAAAATCTTTCTTTTCCGGTTTTGGAGTTTCAGCAAAACTCATCGATGCCTGATGACTAAGTTCTATCATCGGGAGCTTCTTTAGTTTTGAAGCCCAGCCAGTCAGCGGCTCATAATCATTAATAATCAGATCATACTTTGAAAGCTCAAGCTCTCTTATCGTTTTTATGGCATCCAGAAACTTATTATCCGTGAATGTTTTTCGATAGGATAAACCACCCGTTTTATTATAAAGCAGAGAAATCCCTCTGTATTGGAAATTAATGTCGAAATCAGCCTTTAACTGAGACTGGTGACCACTGATCAAGGTATCTACAGAAGCATATTTTTTGAGAATGGGAATAATCTCCTGTGCTCTTGCGACATGTCCGTTCCCGGTACCCTGAAATGCATACAGAACTTTCATTTAAGAAAAATTAGTTACTATTTTTAAAAGATCAGAATTATCCATTTCCTGAATTTCTTCTGCTTCATCATCTTTAAGCAGGTGTTTATGTTCATCATAATAAAAAATTTTCCATTCTTTATCATGATATTCCAGTGCAGACAGGTTCTCAATCCAGTCACCGGAATTCAGATAAGTACACGAACCTTTTTTATTGGAGACTTCACGGATCTGAGGCTGGTGAATATGACCACAAACTACATAGTCATAATTATTGTCTATAGCAAGTTCAGAGGCTGTGAGCTCAAAATCACCAATATATTTGACTGCTTTTTTCACATTGTTTTTGATTTTTTTTGAAAATGAGTATTTTTCTTTTCCCATTTTTTCCAGAAACCAATTCACCGCATTATTAATAATAATTAAAAGGTCATATCCTTTTCCGCCAAGTTTGGCAATCCACTTTGAATGTTGGACAGAAGCATCGAAAACATCACCATGGAAAATCCAGGTTTTCTTTTCATTAATAGTGAGACAGATTTTATTACAAACTTTAAGTTTCCCTAATTCAAAGTCGGTAAACTTTCGGAACATCTCATCATGATTTCCCGTAATATAGTAAACATCTGTATTTTTAGTAGCAAATGAAATGATCTTTCTGATCACTTTCAAATGAGGTTTAGGGAAGTAAGACTTTTTGAATTGCCAGATATCAATAATATCTCCATTCAAAACCAACGTTTTAGGCTGAATGGAATTGAGATATCTCAGCAATTCTTTAGCCTTACATCCATAAGTTCCCAAATGAACATCCGATATAACAACTAATTCAACGTTTCTTTTCATAGTTTTATACAAAGAAACTAATTGAAAATTAACTGTATATGAATGCTATATTATTTTTTATAAAGAGTTCATCAGCTCTTCTGTAATTTCCATGTTATGGTAAACGTTCTGAACGTCATCATCTTCTTCGAAACGCTCAAGCATTTTCATATTCGCTTTGAATTGTTCTTCGTTTACCTCCTTGGTGTTGTTTGGAATTCTTTGAAGTTCTGCACTTTTAGCTTCAATACCCAATTCGTCTAATTTGTGAGATAAAGAACCGAAATCTTCAAAAGCAGTTGTAATCATTACTTCCTCTTCATCTTTTTCTACATCTTCTGCTCCCCCATCAATCATTTCCATTTCAAAATCATCCCAATCCATTTTGATTTGTGCCAAATCGATTGTAAAAATTCCTTTTCTGTCAAAGATGAAAGCAAGTTCTCCATTCTTTCCTAAGTTACCGTCAAACTTATTGAATACAGCTCTTACATTGGCTACTGTTCTTGTGGTATTGTTTGTTGTACATTCAACAAAGAAAGCAACCCCGCCTTGTCCGTATCCCTCATATGTAATCTCTTCATAGTTTTCAGCATCAGCACCACTGGCTTTCTTAATTGCTCTTTCTACGTTATCCTTTGGCATATTAGCCCCTTTGGCATTCTGGATACATCTTCTTAGGGCCGGATTTGATTCCTGATCAGGACCTCCTGCTTTTACTGCTAATGCAATATCTTTACCTATTTTAGAGAATGTTTTGGCCATTTTATCCCATCTGGCCATTTTAGAAGCTTTTCTATATTCAAATGCTCTTCCCATTTTAAATTTTTAAATTTTCAACAAAATTAATTAAAAGTCAACAAAAAAAAAATACCTCCAAAAAATTGGAGGTATTCATTATTTAGAAAAATTAATTATTTTTTCTTTTTAGCAGCAACTTTTTTCTTAGCTGGAGCTTTTTTAGTAGCTTTTTTAGCTGTAGCTTTCTTAACTGGAGCGTCTGCGTAATCTTTCTTAGCGATTGCATTCCACTCAGCGTCGTTTTCAATAGCTTTAACAACTACTTTTCTGTCGATTTGTCTTTCAGCGTCAGTAGCTTTTGCTGGAACAGTAGCTTTAGTAGCACCTACACCTACTGATTTAAGAGCGTTAGTTTCAACACCTCTTGCATCTAAAGCAGCAACTACAGCAGCAGCTCTTTCTCTAGATAATTTCAAGTTGTAAGCAGCAGCACCTTTAGCATCAGTTCTACCTTCTAATAGATAGTGACCTCCATCTTTCTTAATGATATCAGCAGCTCTATCTAATGCACCTGCAGACTCAGCTTTGATTGTAGCTTTGTTGAAGTCGAAGAATACACTCTTGAATGTTGTTTCAACTTCTTCAGCAGTTTTAGTCTTAGGCTTAGGACATCCGTTGTATTCTGGAAGACCTGGAACAGTAGGACAAGCATCATCTTTATCTAAGATACCGTCACCGTCTGTATCTGGCCAAGGACAACCGTTGTTTTCAGCAGGACCTGCTACTGTAGGACAAGCGTCATCTTTATCGATTACACCGTCACCGTCTGTATCTGGCCAAGGACAACCGTTGTTTTCAACTGGACCAGCTACATCTGGACATTGATCGTCTTTATCTGGAACGCCATCTCCGTCAGTATCAGGACATCCTTGGAATTCTGGTAAACCTGGTGTATCAGGACAAAGGTCATCTTTATCTAGGATACCATCATGGTCTCTGTCTCTGTTTCCGAATCTGAATAAGATGGAAGCAGAAGCTTGCCAGAAGTTAGCAACTGTAGATTTATCACCTGGAGTTGTAACATAATCACCTTGGATACCAAGACCGAAGTTCTTAGTTACCCAGAAGTTAGCACCAGCACCTGTAGCTACAGTAAAGAAGTTAGCTTTACCGTTTTCGTTACCATCTTTACCGTTTGATACAGTTTCGATTGGGTTACCATTAGCATCTACACTTGTTCTTGGGAAAGAAAGTGCAGTATAGTCATGTCTTAAGTAGTTAGCACCAACTCTTAAATATGGATCAAACCAAGATTCTTCGTTCCATAAAAGACCTGCAGCGTGAGCCTGGAAACCAAGACCTGTCATTAGGAAAAATTCTTTCCCCATGTTGAATCTTTTGTTTTCAACATTTCCAACAGTAGTTTGCCAGTCAATAACTAAACCTTTTCCAACGTTTCTAGCAACTGTTAACTTAGATAATGGAGGTGTAATAGAGAAATTGTTCACATTGAACATTCTCTTTGTTAAATTTTGAGCAGAGAACGTATTACTGAAACCACTTCTTGCTGCTACGTGGTTTTCTGCATGAGCACCAACTCCGATTAACCACGGATTGTTGGTAGTCTGCGCGAAAACAGTAGAGGCTACAGTAAGCGCCAATGCTGAAATTCCTAATTTTAGATTTTTCATAGAATTAAATGATTAAATAATTGATAATGCAAAATAAATATAATTTTTCTTTATACACAAAGTTTTTCAAATGATTTTTAACTTTTCTTTAATATTCTATCCAGGTTTCGTTTATTTTCTCTATCTTTAATAGCCTCTCTTTTATCAAACAGCTTTTTCCCTCTCCCTAAGGCAATCAGCACCTTTGCTTTCCCCCTGTCAGTGATATATAATTTAAGTGGGATAATTGTATTCCCTGCATCTTTTAACTTCTTCTCAAGTTTTTGCAATTCTTTTTTGTGCAAGAGCAATTTCCGTTCCCTTTTTGTTTTGTGGTTGTAAAAAGTTCCTAATTTGTACTCATCAATCATCATGTTAATGATGTACAATTCCCCATCAATAAACTGACAGAACGATTCTGTGATGGATGCTTTGGAAGAACGCAAAGATTTTATTTCTGTACCCGTTAAAACCATCCCTGCTTCAAACTCTTCAAGAATTTCGTATTCAAAACGGGCTCTTCTATTTAATATATTAACTGTTTTTTCAATCTTCATCGTTTTCGAATTTCGTTAATGAAATATATAAAAAATACGATACATTTAAAAACTTGACTATTATATTATTACAAAATACCCAAATTCTTTTTGTATTTTTGCGCCAAATTTACAAAACTATATGTTAACAGTATCTAACTTATCTTTACAATTCGGGAAAAGAGTTCTTTTTGACGAGGTAAATATTATGTTTACCAAAGGAAACTGCTACGGAATCATCGGAGCAAACGGTGCGGGAAAGTCTACATTCCTTAAAATATTAACAGGAAAGCAGGATCCTACGACAGGAAATGTATCTCTGGAACCAGGAAAAAGGATGTCAGTTCTGGAGCAGGATCACTTTGCTTATGATCAGTATACTGTTCTTGAAGCTGTTTTGAGAGGTAACAAAAAATTATTTGAGATAAAAGAGGAAATGGATGCGTTATACGCAAAAGAAGATTTCTCTGACGAAGACGGAATTAAAGCGGGGGAACTTGGTGTACTTTATGATGAAATGGGCGGATGGACTGCTGAATCTGACGCACAGACCATGCTTTCTAACGTAGGAATCACTGATGATATGCACTGGCAACTGATGGGTGAACTTGAGAACAAAGACAAAGTAAAGGTTCTTTTGGCTCAGGCACTTTTTGGAAATCCTGATGTATTGATTCTGGATGAGCCTACCAATGACCTTGACATCGACACCATCTCCTGGTTAGAAGATTTCCTGGCTGATTATGAAAACACTGTTATTGTGGTTTCTCACGACCGTCACTTCTTAGATACGGTTTGTACTCACATCGGTGACCTTGATTACTCTAAACTTAACCTGTATACAGGAAACTACTCTTTCTGGTATCAGGCATCTCAATTAGCAACAAGACAAAGAGCTCAGGCTAACAAAAAAGCTGAAGAAAAGAAAAAAGAACTTCAGGATTTCATTGCCAGATTTAGCTCAAACGTGGCTAAAGCTAAGCAGGCTACCGCAAGAAAGAAAATGATCGATAAATTAAATATCGATGATATTAAACCATCTTCCAGAAGATATCCCGCTATTATTTTCGAAATGGAAAGAGAAGCAGGAGATCAGATCTTAGATGTAAAAGGTCTTGAGAAAACAAAAGACGGTGAATTACTATTCTCCAACATCGACTTAAACCTTAAAAAAGGAGATAAGGTAGCTGTACTTTCTAAAAACTCGTTAGCTATTACAGAGTTCTTTGAGATTTTAGCTGGAAACACAGAAGCGGATAAAGGGACATTTGCATGGGGAGTGACCACTACTCAATCTCACATGCCTTTAGATAATACAAAATTCTTCCAGGAAGATCAAAGTTTAGTTGACTGGCTGAGACAATTCACTAAAAATGATGAAGAGCGCCATGAAGAATTTGTAAGAGGATTCTTAGGAAGAATGCTTTTCTCAGGTGATGAAGCTTTAAAGTCTTGTAAAGTACTTTCAGGAGGTGAAAAAATGAGATGTATGTTCAGCAGAATGATGCTTCAGAAAGCGAACATCCTTCTATTGGATGAACCTACCAACCACTTAGACCTTGAAAGTATCACGACATTGAACAACTCTTTGTCTAACTTCAAAGGAAATATTTTACTGGCTTCTCATGACCACGAAATGCTTTCTACCGTTTGTAACAGAGTGATTGAATTAACTCCTAAAGGGATCATCGACAGAGAAATGACCTACGATGAATATCTTTCTGATAAAAAAGTAAAAGAATTAAGAGAACAGATGTATTCTTAATCTAAAATTACATGATCATAAAAATACCTCAAAGCAATTGCTTTGAGGTATTTTGTTTAAAACAATAAATAAAATAATTATTTCGTCAATTTTGCGGCAGGAAGACTTATCGTTCCCGGGTCTTTCCATACCCCGTCTTTTTCAGCTCTTTTCTTTATAGCCTGAGCTCTTTTTTCACTATCCGGATGTGAGTTAAACATCTTTTCGAATCCTGACTGCGTGTTTCCTCCGGACAATAATGCTAATTTTTTAAATGCCGTGTAAGCTCCCACCACATCATACTGATTCGCCCTCATAAAATCATAAGAATAGGTATCCGCCTCAGATTCCTGTTTTTTACTGTGTGAAGCATCTAAAAATGCATTGGCCATTTTTCCGACCTGGCTTTCATTGAGTGTTGCCACAGCGGAAGAAGCAGATGATGCAGCGTCTAAGGCTGCTGTTTTCAGATAAGCAGATTTCATCGCATCTTTGGTATCCTGATTTTTAACGTGCCCGATCTCGTGGCCAATTACGGCTAATAGCTCATTATCTGTCATAATATCCATTAAAGAAGAAAATACACGTACACTTCCGTCTGCACAGGCAAAGGCATTGATATCTTTCACTTTATATACCTTATAATTCAGATTCAGACCGTCCTGGGATTTGTGTTTTCCAAATAACTTATTCAGTCTTACCGTGTAAGGGTCTTTTGGTCCGGCTACCTGATTATTTTTATCCATCCAGTCCACGGATTCTTTGGATAATTTGATAGCATCTTCGTTTGTAAATGTTAAAGCTTTTGCGCCATTGGAGACTATTCCGGCAGCTTTTCCAAGATTAATTTTTTGTGCGCTCATCGAATGTGCAGCTCCTAAGAATAGCAGACATACAGTAATTTTTTTCATAGTCATTTAAAATTTGGAGCACGAAGATAATTAATTTTTAACGATTACAAAGTCGAAACTTCGTTCCTCATCTTTACATAATGCTATTTTTTTTCCTTATTTTTGTGAAATGAGTCAAAAATGGATTTATAAGCCCGAACCCGATGAGGAAGTTGTGGACAGACT
The DNA here is from genome assembly GCF_019236175.1 of Chryseobacterium sp. Classification (GTDB taxonomy): domain Bacteria; phylum Bacteroidota; class Bacteroidia; order Flavobacteriales; family Weeksellaceae; genus Chryseobacterium. The sequence goes on along the minus strand of NZ_JAFAJM010000001.1, from coordinate 206,913 downwards.
AAGTTCGTCACTTGGTTTTGGCACCTTTGAATCTAAACTCCTCGTTCTCAGAGGAATTGACAATTATCAAAAGGCCAGAGAATTCTTCAAACCTAATTTCAACGATATACACAATCCGTTTCTAATGGCGGATATGCAAAAAGCTGTTGAGCGTATTGCTACTGCCATTGAAAATGGAGAAAAAATATTGATATATGGAGACTATGATGTAGACGGCACTACGGCAGTTGCCCTGATGTACCTTTATCTCAGTAAAATTGTTGAGAAAAAATATCTGGATTATTATATTCCGGACAGAAATTCCGAAGGATATGGGATTTCCACTGAAGGTATTGATTTTGCCAAAGAAAACGGATTTTCACTGATTATTGCTCTCGACTGCGGAATTAAAGCAATCGATATGATAAAGTATGCTCAAAATCTGGGTATTGATTTTATCATCTGTGACCATCACCTTCCGGGAGATGAGATTCCTAATGCAGCAGCAGTTCTGGATCCAAAGAGAAATGACTGCAGATATCCTTTTAAGGAACTCTCCGGATGCGGGGTTGGTTTTAAACTTTGCCAGGGTCTTAATACTATTTATAAAATTCCGGAAACGGAATTATTTGAGCTTACCGATCTTCTGGCCATCTCTATTGCTGCGGATATTGTTTCCATGACCGGTGAAAACAGGGTTTTGGCTAAAATGGGATTAAAAGTTCTCAGAAAAACCAGAAATCTCGGGTTAAGATTATTGATTCCGGAAGACAAGCTTTCTCATTTCGAAATTTCAAATATTGTTTTTGAAATTGCCCCTAAAATCAATGCTGCAGGAAGAATTTCACATGGTAAAGCAGCCGTTGAACTTATGGTTTCCGATAATCTGAAACATGCGAATCAGATTGTCAGCGATATCATGAACCTCAACGATGAAAGGCGTGAACTGGATATGAACTCTACCCTTTCTGCACTGAATCAAATTATAGAATCTCAACAGGAAACAAAATACACCACCATTGTTTACCACCCTGAATGGAACAAAGGAGTGATAGGTATTGTCGCATCCAGACTTATTGAAACCTATTATAAACCGACCCTTGTATTCACCGACGGAAACAATGGGGAAATGGTAGCTTCAGCGAGATCCGTTGCAGATTTTGATGTACATGAAGCACTTGATCTGTGTTCTGAATATTTTCTAAAATTCGGTGGTCACCATGCTGCTGCAGGTCTTTCCATGGAAAAGGAAAAGTTTGATGCTTTCAAAGAAAAATTTGAAAGAATTGTCTCTGAAAAAATACAGGAACATCAGAAAGAACCTTCTATTACGATTGATACTGAAATCAATGTTGACGAAATCAACAGGGAGTTTATTAATTTCCACAGAAAGCTCGCTCCTTTTGGCCCTCACAATATGAAACCTATTTTCACCCTTACGGATCAGAAACTTTCGGGTTATGTGAAAACAATGGGAAAAGACAACAACCATCTTAAATTTTATATCAGACAGGAAGCTACGGGACGAAATATTGAATGTGTTGGCTTTAAACTAGGGCCCTTTGTTGAAGATTTTAAAAATAAAAATTTCGATCTGGCATTTACACTGGAAGAAAACCATTGGAAAGGCAATGTGACTCATTATCTTAATATCAAGGATGTGAAATTCAGAGATTAGATAAGTTGAGGGATTCCGGTGACAGATCATAGAATCGCCTGATCTCTGTCGTTATTATTCTAAGCACCATCATCCGCTGTCTGTTATTTATTACCTAACAAAAATGAAAAAAATCGGTTTATTTTTCGGGTCTTTTAATCCTATACACATTGGACATCTTATTTTAGCCAATTACATTCTGGAAAACTCCGATATGGATGAGCTTTGGTTTGTCGTGAGTCCACAAAATCCTTTTAAAGACAAAAAATCTTTATTGAAAGATCATAACAGATTGGATATGGTACAGCTTGCAGTCAAAAATTATCCGAATATGAGGGCTTCCAATGTTGAATTTTCTCTTCCCCAGCCGAGTTATACTATTGATACGCTTACTTATCTTCATGAAAAATATCCGGATTATTCTTTTAGTCTGATTATGGGAGAAGATAATCTGAAAAGTATTCATAAGTGGAAAAATGCTGATATTTTAATTAAAAATCATCATATAATTGTTTATCCAAGAGTTTTTGAAGGGGAGAAAAAGGATTCTGAATATCTGCAGCACGAAAATATTTCCTTAATAAAAGCTCCGGTCATAGAGCTTTCTGCTACTGAAATCCGTAATATGCTCAAGGCAGGTAAAAATGTAAGACCTATGCTTCCCCCCGAAGTTTTTGAATATTTGGACGGAAGCAGTTTTTATAAGTAATTTTGTAAACTAGAAATTAGAGGTTAGAAGCGAAAAGTCATAAAAGGACTTTGATCTTGTACCCTTCAACTTACAACTCAATCAATGAACTTCATCGAAAAATTTTTCACAAAATACCCTCAGGAAAAAGTTATCAAATGGTTTAAGCAGATTTGTGTGGCAGAAGCAATTACCTGTTTCTTACTTTACGGAGTGGCCATGATCTGGAAAAGATATGATGATGAAGGTCTTCTTCCTACTATTTTTATTATCATCATCGGAAATATTCATGGGCTATTCTTCACCCTCTATCTTCTGTTTTGTATTCCGGTGAGAAAAATTTTTAAGTGGGATGATGAAGATTTTGTATTTGCCTTATTGGCAGCATTTTTCCCTTTTGCTACCATCTGGGTGGATAAAAAACTAGCCCGTTTCGACCGGGAATAATTTTATTTTTTTAAAAAAATCAACTTTGGCTGTAACAAAATCAATGTTACAGTTGTCTTATTATTGTAGAAAGATAAAGATACTCAAATTTTAATTTAATTTTTAATGGCTACAAATCAACATGTTACATGTTTGTTAAATTAATTTTAAGTACTTTGTATTGCATGATACTAAATTTATTATATATCTTTGTAATGTTAAATAACTAACCATACAAGCTATTAACAATTAAAAAATAATAATTATGAAAACTCAAATTCTAATTGCAGCTCTATTTTTCAGCGGATTGATCAGTGCTCAACAGAAAAAAGACAGTCTGAAAGTAAATGCTATTGATGCGGTTAATATCAAGAAGCAAGTTTTCAAAAAACAAGGTGATCGTTTGATTTATGATGTTGCATCCTCTCCTATTGCTAAGGGAACCACTACGTTCAATCTTTTAAAGCAAACTCCAATGATTTCCAGTATAGATGGAAAAACATTGAAAATCTTAGGTAAATCGGATGTAGTCATCTATATCAATAATAAAAAAACAAATATGGATTCCGAAGCATTGATTGAAATGCTGAAGTCTACTCCTTCTGAAGATATCCAGAAAATTGAAGTGATCACTGTTCCGGGAAGTGAATTTCAGGTAGAATCAACAGAAGGAGTCATCAACATCGTTATGAAAAAAAACAGAAATAACGGTTATAACGGAACGATGAAAATGCAGAATGAACAGGCTTATTATAATAATCCATCGGGAGGTTTTTCTTTCAATTTCAGACAAAATAAGTGGTCGGGAAATTCTAATTTCAGAATGGGAACCTGGACAGACAGACAAAAATATACATTATCCAACGGTGATTCAACGTTTAGAAATGAGTCTTATGGATATAATGATGACCCTAATACGAACTTCAGCGGAGGTTTTAATATTGACTATGAAGTAAGCAAGAAACAGAGTTTAGGATTGTCTTATAATATGAGATATAATAAGAGTTTCAACTCGATTCTGGATATTACCAATTGGCAAAATGGAGTCTTAGCAAACAGGACGGTAAATAATGAAGATGCCCAGACAAGGAATCATTCTTTCAATTTAAACTATGAAATAAAAACAGATTCTATAGGGAGTAAGCTTACTTCGAACGTTTCTTATCTATGGTTTAATCGAGATAAGGCAAGCTTTAATGAAAGCTTCCCTTTGAATAATGATCCTAATAATACATATTCTGCACTGCATCAGTCTGTACCACAGATTATCAATAATTACGCGGCCAATATAGATTATATTAAGAAAACGTCTAAGGGGGCGACATGGTTAATGGGAGTCAGTTACAATTATACCAATACCGATAATGACACCCGACAGGATAAGCTTATTAACGGAGATTTCATGATTGATCCTAATCAAACCAATCACTTTATTTATAAAGAAAATATCTTAGGAATTTATCTTAATTATGAAAGAAAGCTGACGGAAAAACTCACCGGAAAAATAGGCGCTCGCTATGAAATGACAAGAAGTACCGGAGATATTGTTGACAAGACAGGTTTTGAAAGAAATTACAACAATCTGTTGCCTTCTTTGAATTTAAATTATGCTATCAGTTCAAATCATAATCTTAGCTATACTTTCTCCAGCAGAATCAGAAGACCTAGATTTTGGGAATTAAATCCTTCAAGAACTTACTTTACTCCTACCAACTACACGCAGAACAATCCATTTATTTTGGCCGCTAAATACTATAATCAGGAACTTAATTATATGTACAAAAATGCATTCTATGCTAATCTAAGTTTTACGATGGTAGAAGATGCAGCGGCTTCCGATCTTATTCCGTTGCAGGGAACAGTAACAGCTCCGAAAAAAGATGCTAATGGCAATATCATATATGATAACAGCGGCAATCAGATCATGGAAACAACAAGGTTCCTGAGATATATAAGAACCAATTATGGAAACAACAGACAACTTAATCTGACTCTTGGAATGAACAAATCCTGGTTTAAAGATATTTGGACAACCAACTATTCTGTCAACTTAGGATATACTACCTATAAGGGGGCAGTATTAGAAGACCCTACCTCAATGCCTGCTCCGGGTGAAACTGAAGTTGTAGAGCCTTACATTATTGATGTTAAAAATTATAATATGTCAGCGACTATTAATAATATGGTTCGCCTTTCTTCCAAAAAGGACTGGTTTCTAAGTGTCAATTATTTTTTTGCCAGCAAAGTAGCTATGGAATCCGGAACCGTAGGGGTAAGACAAAGTTTTGACATCAGTCTTAAAAAAATCATAGGTGACTGGACTCTTATAGCGGAAGTAAACGATTTATTTAACCAAAGTTATTACAGGGTTCAGGGAACACAACCTAACGGAAGTTATAATAATATTACCAACTTCTATTATCCAAGATTACTGAATATCGGGGTTACCTACAACTTCGGAAATCAGAAACTGAAAAAAGCAAGGGAAATGAAATCTGCTAATGACGCTGTAAAATCAAGAACTTAAACGTTCAACAACTATCACCACCACTCTCCTCTAAAACAAAAACATCATGAAACGTACTCTCTTGCCCATCACAATAGTATTAGGAATCTTCACCTTTGCTCAGGAAAAGAAATCTGATACTGCCAAAGCAAAAAATATTGAAGGAATTACTATTACGAAACAGGTTTTTAAAAAACAAAGTGATCGTTTTGTATACGATGTAGCAGCTTCACCTGTTACCAAAGGAAATACTACTTTTGATCTTTTAAAGCAAACCCCGTTGTTATCTTCTACTGATGACAAAACATTAAAGATTGCAGGTAAAAATAATGCCGTTATTTATATCAACGGAAGAAAAACCAATATGGATGCTGATTCTCTGGCTCAGTTCCTGAAAAACACGCCTGCTGAAAATATTCAGAAAATTGAAGTGATTACCGTTCCCGGAAGTGAATATCAGGTGGAATCTTCGGATGGAATCATCAATATTATATTAAAGAAAAAGATGAGTGACGGTCTAAGCGGCAATATGAGATTCTCTAATACTCAAAGTAAATATAATGCAAGCCAGGCCAGTTTTTCTGCCAATTACAGAAAGAATAAACTAGGGATCAGTGCTAACCTCAGCGGAGGCGAAAGCATATTTGCCCAGGCCTATACTTTAAAAAACGGTAATAGCAGAGCTTTTAATGTATCTACAGGGGAAATTGATAATCCTAACAAAAATATCGGTGGATATCTGAATATTGATTATCAACTGACAGATAAAAGTAATCTGGCACTCTCCTGGAATACCTGGGCCAATAAAGGCTACAATTCTACGGCAGATTTATTTAATACCGTTACTGATGAAAATATCGTAACGTACAGCTGGTCTAAAAATAAAAAAGACACCAGATCATATAACAATTCATTCAATTTAAACTATGAATTAAAAACAGATTCTTTAGGCAGTAAATTAAATATAAACGCGGCCTATCTGAATTATAAAAAATTTCAGTTTATTGATAACCAGAATTTTGCTTCAAACGTTAACAGAGAGATAGGCAAAAGGTCTTCTCAGATCCTGCAGGATCTGCCTCAGCTTATCAACAATTTCTCCGGAATGGTAGACTATATTCAGAAATTTAAAAATGATCTGACTGTTTCAGTGGGAGGAAATTATAATACAACCAAAACGGACAACAATACTCAGAACGATATTTATATTTTTGACACTCCTCCTGTTTCGTTATCTGCTCCTAATCATTTTATATACGATGAAAATATATATGGTTTTTATGCCACTGCAGAAAAGAAATTTTCGGAGAAATTTTCCGGAAAAATAGGCGCAAGATATGAAATCACCCATAGTTTAGGGACATCTGATAATGCGCCTACCATTGAACTTCAAAGAATAAAAAGGGATTATAATAATTTTCTTCCGTATGCAAGTTTCAACTATGCCATAAATGATAAAAATAATATCTCTTATTCTTTTTCAAGTCGAATGATGAGACCCACTTTCTGGCAGATCAATCCGGTAAGAAGTATTCTGACAAATAATAATTATACCCAAAACAACCCTTTTGTAAAGGCATCGTCTATGTATAATCAGGAATTAACCTATATGTATAAAAATTCATATTTCCTGATCCTGAATCATACTTTTTTCAAGGATATTATTACCCAGGTTCCTTTACAAGGTTATCCCGTATCTCCTGACGGTGAAACAAAAGATATCAATCAGCTAAGATACATCAGTACTAATTTCGGGAATAAACAGGAAATGTCTGCCATGATAGGGGTTCAGAAATCATTGTTTAAGCAATATTGGACGACCAACTTCAATATTGGTGTTCAGCATAATATCAATAACGGAAGTTTGGGAGTGGACCCTACTACAGGAGACCGGTTTAAAAATGATAAGGGAGAATTTGTAGCATATACCAATAACAGAAAGTCTACGAGTCTTGTGATCCAGACAAACAATACGATCCGGCTTGATAAAAATAAATCCTGGTTCCTTGGCGTCAATTTTTTCTATATAGACAAACAACAGGTGGAATTGGGACTGATCAAAAGTTTATCAAGTTTAGACCTCAGCATAAAGAAAAATTGGAACGACTGGACTTTTGCCCTGAATTTAAATGATGTATTAAAAACAAACATTGTGGAAATTGAGGATTATCAGACTAATGGAAACTATAATTATATACACCAAAACTCATATCCGAGAAGTATCACTCTAAGTCTTACTTACAACTTTGGAAATCAGAAAGTGAAAAAAGTAAGAGACATTGAGGGCGCTTCAGATGCCATTAAAAGCAGAACGAAATAAATTATCTTTCTTCATATTCAACTCAATTATTTTGTATTACCTGTTGATTTATCAGCAGGTTTTTTATCTTTAGTCATTATGAAAAAAAGTATAATCATTATCATTGTCAGCATTATTTTCTTTTTTTTACCGGTAGATTGTCGTGAAAAAACAATACACCTTGGAAAAGGAATTAATTTTAAAAAGGAAGAAAATATTCACTATGGAAAGGAGTTACAGCAGGTATTCGATCTTTATATTCCACAGGGAAATTCAATACAACAAAGAGATATTTTTATCATCATACATGGTGGAGGCTGGCGTAGCGGAGATAAATCTCAGCTTACTTTCTTCACCCTGTCTATGATGCAGAAGTTTCCGGATCATATTTTTGCGAATATCAACTACAGATTAGCCTCTGCACAGCAATATGCCATTCCCAATCAGATGGATGATATACAAGAAGTCATTTTATTTTTGAAAAAGAAATTCAACACCCGTCCTAACGTCATTCTTTTAGGAAACAGTGCCGGAGGATATCTTTCTATGCTGTATGCCTATCATTTTGATTCGGATCGGTATGTGAAATCTGTCATTAATATTGTAGGCCCCGCAGATCTTACAGATACCAGTTTTACATCTTATGAAGACTATCCGTTTGTGGAGAAACATTTAATTGATCCGAAATTTTTACCTCAGGGAATTTCTGCTGTCCACTTTGCAAGCCCTGCATATTGGATTAATAAAAAGACACCACCTACATTATCTTATTACGGGAAAACAGACCGCGTCATTCCAATGGCTCAAAAAAATATTCTGGATTCTCTTTTTTTTAAAAATAAGGTGATGAGTGAATCCTATGCATTTAACGGAGGTCATCTGGACTGGGATAAAGCACCCCATAATTCTTTCCTGATCGATAAAATCGATAGGTTCTTGCGCCGTATTGATCAAAAATAAGCACTTTGAGATCTCAAAGTGCTTATTGACGTGTCATATAATGCTATTTATTTTTTCGGAAGAAATACCTCAGCAAGCATACATCTTGCACTTCCTCCTCCATTCACTTCAATGGTAGTAAGATCTGAATAAATAATCTCACAGTATTTTTCAATCGCAGCCACCTGCTCCGGAGCTAAAGACTGATAAGCTGTCTGGCTCATCACTAGGAATTTTTCGCCCTGTTTATTTTGGACCTGAAGCATATTTCCTGCAAATTGCTGCATTTGCTCTTCAGAAATTTCTACGATTTCTTTTCCTGAATTCTTGATGGTTTCCACTACTTTCTCTCTCTCCAGCTCATCGTCGATACAATCGAGGCATATCACTACAAACTGATCTGCTACACACATCATGACGTTCGTATGATAAATAGGCAGCCTTTCTGTACCTACAGTCTGATAAGAATGAAATACAACCGGAGTGAAGCCATATTTTGCACAGAATTCTCTGAAAAGATTTTCATCTAACCTTAAAGAAACTGAACCGTAAGCAATTTTATGATCGTGATCGAAAATCATACTTCCCGTTCCTTCAAGAAAATGCCCCTGTGTTTCAGAAAATGACCAGTCGTCAATTTCCGATACTTCGAATCCCTGATTTTCTATACTTTCAATAATATCTTCTCTTCTCTCTACTCTTCTGTTTGAGGCAAACATCGGGTATAAAACCACTTTTCCGTCTTTGTGAAAGCTCACCCAGTTATTAGGAAAAATAGAATCCGGTGTATGAGGATCCAATGTGTCTTTTATAGTAATCACATTGATTCCTTTACTTCTTAGTTTTCCGACAAAAGTATTGAATTCCGCCAAAGCTTTCGACTGAATATCATCTCCTGTCTGCTCCACCTGAAAGTAATTATTTTTCGCAGTCTCTGCGTTGTAACCGAATGCAATCGGTTCTATCATTAATATGGTATCTGTTGTCTGCATTTTTTTAGTTTGAGGGTGTTAGTGTATGAGAGTTTCAGAGTATGAACTATTATCTATAAATCCTTCTCTTCTTTATCAATCGAGGAAAATGAGCATCATTTTTCCGACTGGTTGATCCTATTAACTAACATCCCTATTATTTGATTATACTGATTATGCAAGTTGTTAAATTGCTCTTTGTTTATATAATTGCAAGCGTAGGCAAATTGGCCCCATGTCTGAGTTTCTCTTGCTTCACCTTCGGAGTCTGTAAGTTTAGCAACAAAGGATTTTTCATATCTTCTTTTCCCCATTCTTCACTTACATTATCTGCTACAGATCTTGACGATCTTCTAATCTGATCAGTAAGAGAATAGAGTTCTTCTTTTGGAAAGCTTTCGATAATTCGTAAATCTGTTGAGCCAATTCAAAAGATTTTTGATATACTTTTAGATCCTGGTGAAATTTAATCGTTGGCATGATCGTTATTATTTAAAATTAAAATTTTACTAAAACTCTCTCACTCTAAGACTCTCCTACACTATAACTCAACTACTCTCTGACAAGTGGCATAGTAGAGCATCTCAGTAAGCCTCCCATTTTAGAAATTTCTCTGTAGGGGATTTCTTCTACTGTCATTCCCCATTCGTTTCTCAAATGGTTATTCATTCTTGTAAATGCCTTGTCTGAAACCACTACTTCCGGTGAAATAGAAAAAATATTCGGAAACATTTCAAACATTTCATCATCATTAATGTGGAAACAGTTTTCTTCTCCAAAAATATCAATAATTAGGCGGTAATCACTTTCGTCTACAAATCCGTTTTTATAAATAATACATTTATCGTCTCCTATAGGGTTGAAGGTACAGTCCAGATGCAGAATTCCTTCAAACGGAACTTTATCATTCTTCTTCAGTTCAAGATCAATAATTCTTTTCTTCGGAAAGTATTCTTTCAGGATTTCAATGGCGTACTCATTAGTTCTTGCTGTTTTATAATTTCTGTAGTCTTCACTGAAACAGGTTCCAATGAAAAGGAAATCATTCCATACAATAACGTCCCCACCTTCAATATGCGCTGTTTCCGGCAGGTTGATAATTTTTCTCCAGGCTACTTTTTCAAAAACGCTCTTGTAAGCCTCCTGCTCGTCCGCTCTGTCAGCGATCACATTGGAGATGATCATTTTATCATCAATCACAAAAGCCACATCTCGTGAAAAAACCTGATTATAGTCTTCAATAATACTTGGGCGGAGGACTTCAACGTCATACTTTTTTAAAACCGCTTCGAAAGCGTTCATTTCATTAACGATATCCTCTTCTTTAGGATACATATTATGTTCGATGGAATAGTATGACTTGGCGTCATAGCTTTCTTCTAATGTGGGAACGGGCCCCAATGAATTAGGCTGACCAAGAACTACTGACCTCAGCCTACCCGTTTCGTTTTTAATGTTTAGTCTCATAAAGATTTATGCAATACTACAAATATAAGTAAAGGACTCTATCTGCAAAACTTTTGCATTATTTTATGTATTAAATTTGGCTTTATAAAGGACATTATTCTTTATCTAACCTTTCTGTTTCCCTTGTTTCTTCTCCGGCATTCAGTCACGAAAATGAAACTCAACCTGAAAAAAAACGTATAACATGCTATATTCCATCTACCTATTGTATTTAAAATATAGTAATAATATAAAATATTTTCATACATTAGTGATATAATTTTCGCGAAATTATAATTAAAACTTAACAATTAACATCAAAACAACAAAATCATGAACAAGAACAGTCAAGTGCTGAAGCATGCACAAAAATTAGGTAGAGACCAACAAAAAAATGTAACTGGCGGAATAGGAATCTCAACAGGCAAAAGATGTTGTGAATGGGATCCATCAGGAAAATGTATTATCTATACTTGTGACAGATGTGTATGCCCATAAAAATATCATGACCTGCTTTTTTAAGCAGGTTTTCTTTTGCTCACTATTCATTCAGCAAAGTATATGATATCATTTCATACTTTCTCTAGGTTTTAGCGGATTCAATTTTATATCAAAAATCTCCTGCTTATTAATTACACCTATTTTTATTTATATCTTTAAATAAATTCCTATATTAGTGATATAATTTTACAAAATTATAAAAAAATTAAAATTTTACTATTAACATCAAAAACAACAAAATCATGAGCAAGAACAATCCTGTACTGAAAAACGCACAAAAATTAGGCAGAGACCAACAAAAATCCATCACCGGCGGAACAACACGCCGCGACAGCTATTGCTGTGAATGGAATGATGACGGAAGCTGCAGAATATGGACATGTGGCAATTGTGTATGTCCATAATAAAATAAAAGCCTGCTTTTTGAAGCAGGCTTCTTTTATCTGGCTCTGTTCTCTTCTTCTGATCTTTGAGTTTCTTTAACCTGATAATCTGAACTTCCGAAATTATAACTTAAAGTAAAGAAGAATCTGCTACTGTCCCACCAATGGGTAAAACGGTTATCCATAATCTGTTTATATCTGAATTCCAGGCGCTGGTCATAAGAATCAAAAATGTTATTATACCCCATCTTGGTGTTCAGTTTGTTATCAAACCATGACTTTTGTATTGATACATCTATGGTATAGCGCGGTTTTATGACATAAAGGCTGTTTCCTGTTTTTGATTCATAAGCGGCAAACAGATTTATCGTATATCTTTTAGGCAGGGTAAAAATCTGATTCAGTCTGATTTCGTAATTATACACACTCATCTTAAAAACCTCATCAAGATAAGGTCTGAATTCATTATTATAATATCCTGCAAACTGACCGGTCATATTCCACCACTTGGCTATTTTTAGCGGAAAACTTGTTTCCAGAACAGCAAATTTTCTATAGGGAAGATTAGTACCAAGATACTCCAGTACATTGGTTTTAGAGTTATATAACGGATAACGGGTCATCACATCTGTTTCTTTTCCGATGGTAAAACTCGTGATCCAGTTCTTATAACGGTAGGTTGCTTTGATCTGGCTGGTCAGAGAAGGCAACAGATACGGATTGCCAATCCAATAATTCAAAGGGCTGAAATAGAAGCGGAAGGGGTTAAGCTGTGAGAAAACGGGTCTTGTTATTCGTCTGCTGTAAGAAACGGAAAATTCATTAGCCGTATTAAAAGTGTAAGCAGCGTTAAAGGAGGGCAGCCATTCCGTATAATTTCTTGAAACAACAGAATCAACTGTGACTGCATTGGAAAGGCTATAGGTATTTTCAACTCGTAAGCCTGCATTCATCTGAAGTTTTCCAAACTTTTGTCTATAAGCCAGATATCCTGCCCATATTTTTTCTTTATATGCGAAAACATTACTTCTTGAAGAATCAAATAAAAACTGATGATCTGCCGATAAAGTATCATACCTGATGTTATTATGGGTATCGGAATGACTGTATTTAATTCCGGCTTCAAAATCTGCATTTCCGATTTTCTGAGAAATATCAGTCTGACCGGTATAGATATCGATTTTATTCAGAAGATCCGATTTCCAATAGGATAACAGCGCTGATGAAGAAATTTCTCTGTTAATAAAATCATCCTTCTGCTTATTTTTTACTGAAAGATAGTTTCCGGAAAAACTTATTTTAAACCCTTTATTCTGAAAGGAATAATCTGTAGTAATTCCAAAATTGTCCTGTGAATAATCCATAGGATTTTTATTTTCAGTATTCAGGATTAACAGGGTTTCTTTTTTATCTGTAGCATATAACGATCCGGAGCGGTCTCTGTCATTTTTACGGAAATTTCCTCTCAGACTGACACCTATTCTGTGATGATCATTCAATCTGAAATCTGCTCCTGCCTGAACATTATAAATGCCTGCATTATCTTTCTGATAGGTTTGGGTTCTCATGATATTGGTATTGGCTAATCTTTGCAGGGCGTTATACCGATAGGTGGAAATTCCGTCGCTATATCCGGACAGCAGATTATAAGTCACTTTTCCTGTATGATAGGAGACATTAAAAGAATTTTCCCGGTAATTGAACTTATTTACATATAATGTTCCATTATAATTTCCTTTCCATCCCGGGTTTACATTCTTCTTCAGTCTGATATCAATGATTCCGTTAAATTCTGCATCATATTTTGAAGAGGGATTGGTATTTACTTCTACAGATGTTACCATTTCCGGGGGTAAGGAACGTAAGTAGGCCTGAAGTTCCTGATTGCTCATGATAACTGGTTTTCCGTCTATGAATATGGCAGGACTTATCCTTCCGCCGATAAAAATTCCGTCTTCCTGATCTACAGTAACACCCGGCGTTTTTTTAAGTACATCAAGAAGGCTGACTGAAGTTTTGAAGTCTTTATTACCGGAAACACTCATAACTAAATTTCCTTCACTCAGTTTTATGTTACGGGAAGCCGACTTAATAATAACTTCTGAAATATTTGTAGTCACAGCTCTGGATGCTGCAGTGGAATCCGGAGTTTTCGTTTTTACCGGTTCCTGTGCTTTTCCAAAACACGAAAGGAATATAACCAGCAGAAACAACCATAATTTGATTAACATACATTTTAATTTTATGAAATCAAAAGTATACGGCTATGGCGGCAATGAGGTTTTGGATTTAAAATTCCGCAGTACGAAATTATAAATCAGAACTCTGAAACTTCGGCTCAATAAGGGTTTGAGATTGTTTATACAAAAGAGGTGTCGTATTTTTTATTTTCTTGAAGGTAGAGAAAAAAGTAGATTTTGAATTGAATCCCACTTCATAACCAATCTCCTCAATTTTTAAATAAGACCCGTTTTCTATTTTTTCACAAGCTTCTTTTATTCTGTATTCATTGATATAGGTAGAAAAACTTTTACCCAGGTTATCATTCAGCAACTGAGAGAGCTGGTGGGCCGAAATATTTATTCTGGAAGCGAGGTCATTTAATTTCAAATTAGGATCTTTGTACAGTTCTTCAGCATTCATCAGTTTTTCTAATCTGGAAACAAAATTATCTGCCTGAGTTTCTGAAATCTTTCTATTGGGGTATTTATTTGATTCTTTTATCGATAGCTGTTTATATTTTTCATTAAAAAGAATCAGGAAATTGGCATATAATACGAAAGAAAATACCAGACTTCCGCCTGCGCAATAAATCTGTACCCATCCTGTTGAAATCAGCTGATATGTCAGGAAGATAATAACATTACTAAGGAGAACCGGAAAAACAAACTGGCTGGAACTTTTGCTATTTCGCTTTGAAAAAAGATAATATTGATATACAGCCAGAAATACAAATACGGACCAGACTGTGTAAATAAACGTTCCGAAGTAATGGTCCCAGGTAACAGGAAATACCAGATACAATAAACCAACAGCTCCTAAGATCAGGGTCAGTAATCCGAATATTTTTCTGCAGCTTTTGAAATCAAATATATCCTGGAACGAGGCTCTTACATAATAATATAAAGCCGGTCCTGTAAAAAATAAAGCGGATAATCCCAAATGGGGAATAATTCTTGGTAAATCCGGATAAAAGTAAATACAAACGGAAATTCCGACTCTTGTACTCAGCATTAATAAAAGAAGACCGAGGAAAAAATCCGGCAGATATTTCAGTTTTTTGACAAACAACAGGTAAATTCCCAGCAAAAGCCCGTTGAATGCTCCTACTGCACTGAAAAAAAATAACATTTGTTGTCCGAAAGTCATGGTGTATTTATTTTTCTAATCAAAATTAACGGGCTTATAGAAACGGGCTTTAGCCTGTTTAGTCTATAAACACTATTCATTCGGCTTTAACCGAAACTCATCTTCTTCAAGAGTAAATTTAATAAATTATCGGATTGAATTTCAGACAGATGGGATATTTTTTTAGTTTTGGCTAAAGCCAATGGAATTTTTTTTATTTCTAAACGGGCTAAAGCCCGTCTCTAATGAATAGGATGGCAAAGTACAATGTATTCAATAGCTATGAGACAGAATGGGAATGGTTGTATTTATTATTGATTAATTAAGGTCATTATCAGCATTCAAATAACAGATAGTCGGTTATATCGCACTGTGAAATACTAAAGGAATTATGTATATCCCAGCCCCGATAGAAACGGTTACCCCGCAGCAGGTTTTGGAAAGCTTTGGCGCGAGGAGTAGAAGTGGATAGCGGGAAATAGCTCCTAATCATTAAAAACAAAAAAATCCCAAAGCAAGCCTTGGGATTTTGATATGGTATAAGCAAATATTATCTGCTTGCGATATCGATATAGTTTCTTTCCTGAGCACCTTGGTAAACCTGTCTTGGTCTTCCGATCGGGTCTCCTTTCAATCTCATTTCTTTCCATTGAGAAATCCATCCCGGAAGTCTTCCTAGTGCAAACATTACGGTGAACATTTCTGTAGGGATTCCTAATGCTCTGTAGATGATACCTGAATAGAAATCTACGTTTGGATATAGTTTTCTTTCGATGAAGTATTCGTCTTCAAGGGCTACTCTTTCTAACTGCATCGCGATATCAAGAGCTTTATCCTGAATACCTAGTGCAGTAAGGATATCATCAGCAGCTTTCTTGATAATTTTTGCTCTTGGGTCGAAGTTTTTGTACACTCTGTGTCCGAATCCCATTAGACGGAAGCTATCGTTCTTATCTTTTGCTTTAGCCACATATTTAGATACGTCACCACCATCTTTTTCGATAAGTTCAAGCATTTCGATTACGGCCTGGTTAGCCCCTCCGTGAAGTGGTCCCCAAAGAGCGGATACTCCGGCAGAGATAGAAGCAAAAAGACCTGTGTGAGCAGAACCTACCATTCTTACTGTAGAAGTAGAACAGTTTTGTTCGTGATCTGCATGAAGGATTAACAATTTATCTAATGCATTTACAACCACTGGATCGATTTCGAAATCAGCGTTTGGTAATCTGAATGCCATTTTGTAGAAGTTCTCTACATAATTTAGGTTGTTGTCTCCGTGGTTTAATGGTAAACCTTGAGTTTTTCTGTAAGTCCAAGCACAAAGGTGAGAGAACTTAGCGATCATTAACTCAGCAGCGTGATCCATTTCTTCTTTAGAGTTTACGTTAACTGCTTTCGGGTTGAAAGCTGTCAATGCAGAAGTCATAGAAGATAAAACTCCCATAGGGTGAGCAGAACGAGGAAAAACATCAATGATCTTTTTCATCTCATCTGCGATGAAGTTATATTTTTTAATATTGTTGTCGAAAGAAGTAAACTGGTCTTGAGTAGGTAGTTCTCCATGTAATAAAAGATACATTACTTCTGTGAAGTTAGATTTCTCAGCAATTTGCTCGATAGGGTAACCTCTGTAGAATAATTCTCCTTTATCTCCGTCTAAGTAAGTGATGTCGCTAATAGTAGCTCCTGTATTTTTGTAACCTAAATCCAGAGTGATTAAACCTGTCTGGTCTCTTAATTTTGAAATATCAATCCCTCTGTCTCCGATAGTACTATCCACGATAGGATATTCATATGAATTACCTGCGTAATTCAATATTACTTTGTTGTCTGACATTATTTATTTTTTTTTAAATATACTACTTTCCATAAAATACGGCAAACAAAAAATATCGCTTGCCGTTATTTATAAATTCGATTATCTTTTAATTTTAAATGCTTCTAAGCCCGGGAAAATAGCCGTCTCTCCAAGAGCTTCTTCTATTCTCAATAACTGGTTGTATTTTGCCATTCTGTCTGATCTTGAGGCGGACCCTGTTTTGATCTGTCCACAGTTCATCGCTACTGCTAAATCAGCGATGGTAGCATCTTCAGTTTCTCCTGATCTGTGAGACATTACTGAAGTGAATTTATTGTTCTGAGCCATTTGTACTGCTGCCATTGTTTCAGAAAGAGAACCGATCTGGTTTACTTTTACAAGGATTGAATTGGCAATTCCTTCTTTTACTCCTCTTGATAATCTGTCAACGTTTGTTACAAATAAGTCATCGCCTACCAGCTGTACTCTGTCACCGATTTTATCCGTTAACATTTTCCATCCTTCCCAGTCATCTTCCTGCATACCGTCTTCGATAGAGATGATCGGATATTTAGCAGCCAGTTCTGCAAGGTAAGAAACCTGTTCTTCTCTTGATCTGTGAGCTCCTTTGTCTCCTTCAAATTTTCTGTAATCGTAAGTTCCGTCTTTATAGAATTCTGAAGCGGCACAGTCTAATGCTAACATGATGTCATCACCTGGTTTGTAACCGGCTTTTTCGATAGCCTGAAGTAAAGTATCTAAAGCGTCTTCTGTACCGTTGAATGTTGGAGCAAAACCTCCTTCGTCTCCTACTGCTGTAGAAAGGCCTCTTCCTTTAAGGATTGATTTTAAGTTGTGGAAAATTTCAGTTCCTTTTCTCAATGCATGAGAGAAAGAATCTGCTTTTACCGGCATAATCATGAATTCCTGAAATGCGATCGGGGCATCAGAGTGAGAACCACCGTTGATGACGTTCATCATTGGAACAGGAAGTGTATTGGCGTTTACTCCGCCTACATATTTATACAGAGGCATTCCCAATTCTGCGGCGGCTGCTTTTGCTACGGCTAAAGAAACACCAAGAATTGCGTTAGCACCAAGATTTCCTTTGTTAGCGGTTCCGTCAAGATCAATCATAATCTGATCGATATAGTTTTGTTCAAAAACCGGCTGTCCAACTAAATTCTCTGCAATTATTTCTTTTACATTTTCAACAGCTTTCAGAACTCCTTTTCCCTGATATTCTGAACCTCCGTCACGTAATTCCACGGCTTCGTGTTCTCCTGTAGATGCTCCTGAAGGAACTGCAGCACGCCCCATTGCTCCGCTTTCCGTAAATACATCTACTTCAATTGTAGGATTACCTCGGGAATCTAAAATCTGTCTTGCTTCTATGTAAGAAATTGCACTCATTTTTTATTTTTTTTAGTTTAGACAAATTTAATCAAAATTTAACTTTTAGGGGCATTTAAGGGTGATCTTTTTGAAAGAAATACAAGTTAAATTTTAGTTAATTTACAGGACCTTCATTCTGTTATTTTAATTATCGGGGTCTTATAATTCCGGACTACGGATCTAAGGAAAAATTAATTTATCACAATCGTATTTTAAAAAGAAGAAGAGTTCCCGAATCGCCCGATACAACTTCAAATTCGCCATCCATTTCAAGCATTCTCCGTTTCATATTCCGTAGACCATTTCCTTCAGGCCGGTCTTGAGGAATTCCGGTTCCGTTATCTGAGAGTTTCATGATAAAATTATTTTCTTTCTGAATAAATGAAAGGGTGAGATGGTTTGCTTTACTGTATTTATAGGCATTATTAACGGCTTCCTTAAGACATAAAAACAGATTCCGTCTCTGCTCTGTAGAAATTGGAATTTCACCGATAATCCGCTCTGATTCGGCATACAATATGATTTTGGTTTTCTTTAAAAAATTTCTGGTATACAGAATCGCATAATCTACAAAATTTCCCAGGGTATCATTTCCTGAATTCAGACTCCAAAGCATTTCCCGCATGGAGACATTCATTTCTTCTGAGGTTAGCAGAAGTTCATCAATATCACTTATCAAGGCTCCGTCATGTGCCTTTTGTTTTATAAATTCGGCCTGAAGTTTTAATGCTGAAATTCCTGCCCCCAGATCATCATGCATATCATGGGAAATACGTTCACGTTCCTGTTCTACTGATTTTTGCTTTTCCAGTTCTTTCTGAAGGAGCTGATTCTGGTATTCTGCTTCTTTGAGCTGCTGTTGCTGAATAAAGAATAGTTGTCGTTTATTATACAGAACAACTATTAAAACAATAAAAATAACAAACGTAAAGAGTAAAATTACAGCTATAATATAAACTAATCTGATTGTATCCGGTAACTGTTTCATACAGGTATTTTTATTTTTTTAAATTTCACTAAGGCAATATAAAATACCCCATACATAATGATGTTGACAAGGTATTGCATACTTTTCAAAATTTGTAAAAAAGCAGGATCATTATCTCTAAGGAAAAACATAGGAATAGACCTGAAAATAAAAAAGATACTCCAAAAAAGTAATCCGCAAGAAACCCAAAAATGGGGATCATCCATAATTTTTATTTCAGCCAGATTCTTTACTCTATAATAAAACCAAGCCAATGCATTGACTATAAAATAAAAACAAACAATTAAGCCTATCTTATTTTCATAGTTTTCACCATAAAATTTGGTAAAGAATACAATATAGAGAAATATAAAAACTGTAATATACAGCAGGATTTTCTTTACTTCTTTTGATAATATTCTGAAATAATACAAACCAAAGAACAGGATTAAGAAAATGCTATAATAATTAAACAGGTAGGCAAAATCAAATTCCTTGATGTACATCTTATAATGTCCATAAACTTCCAGTCCAAAAGAAACCAGTAAAAAGACAGTCAAATAGTTTTGGCTGGGAAGACTTTTCTTCCCAGCCAAAATTACAGATTTTACAGTATCAATAAAAAGTACTGTGATATATATGAGTTGAATAATAAACATGATTAAGGGTATAGTGAGCCCATATCATAATATTTTCCATCATCAACAGAATAGAAAACTATTGTAAGTTGCTTTATTCGAAATTGATAATAAGTGCGATAAACTAATTGTGATACTTTCAGGCTATTAGCCCGAATAATTGCCATAACATCGCTTATTTCACATAAATAAACTAAATACTTTTTACTTATACGACTTATCATATTTTCCAGATCATGAATATGGTAAGAAATAGTCATTGTATTACTTCCCAAATTATTATTTGAAAAATACTTGTTAAGTGTTGGAAGATATTTTTGAAGGTAAGCTTCTTTATAAAGGTCTAAAGTACTATTTGAAATTCTGAGATTATTTAATTGATCTGAAGTACTAAATAGTAAATAATTATGTTCATCAATAGTTACTTCGTTTTTATCTTCAAGAGATACAGCAAGATAGATTAAATTATCTTCATTGAAATGTGGATTCAGATTTAAATTATATTTCCTTCGATCTATTTCTACCAAACTAAATTTTAAATATGTTGCCTTAATATCTAACATTAATTCGAGTAAACTCTCAAGAACTGAATATTCAACTTCATAAACTCCATCTTTGTTAAAATTCAAATTTGCTAAATCCAGAAGTTGCAACATTCCATTCTTAGCGCTGGTTATAAAGCTTTCAGCTATAATACCTTCAATGCCTATAAATTCTGGCCCTACAATTAATTTTTCAAATTTATTGCCTATTGGCCCATGAGTTTTTTGTGGATTTTCCATAATATCTTAGTTTTTAAATTGGTTTAGTTTATTGATGGCCTCAACTTTATTGCTGACATGCAGTTTTCTGTAGATATTGCCCACGTGTTTTTTTACGGTATCTATACTGATGTATTTCTGATCTGCAATTTCTTTGTATAAAAGACCTTGAGATAGTAATTCCAGTATTTCTTTTTCACGTTCTGTCAGTTCATCAAAGCCTTTAATTTCGGGAAGTTTTTTTTCAAAATGTCTGAGAACCTTTCGGGCGATAGAAAAACTCATAGGAGCCCCCCCATGATAAACATCCCGGATGGAGGAGAGAATCTTGTCCATACTTTCTCCTTTCACAAGGTATCCCATCGCACCGGCTTTTAAGGAATTAAAAATTTTTTCGTCATCCTCAAAACTTGTACACATGATAAACTGAGTTTCCGGCATTTCTTTCCTGAGCTTCTCAATGATTTCAGTACCCGGCATATCCTGCAGCTGAATGTCCATCATGACAACATCCGGAGAAAGGTCGGGAAGATTTTTTAGGGCATCATTGCCATCGAAGAACTGGGCTACCACCTTCATATCGTTCTGGTAACTGATCACCTTCTTCAACGCATTGTTGTAGTTTTTCTCATCTTCTACTATGGCTATAGAAATACTCATGTTCTTTTTGTTTGAAACAAATTTCAATAGAAAATAAAGCAGAAACAATTACCCTTTTGTGTAATTTTTTAAGATTGAGTTCTGGTTATGATTTAGTTTTTAGTCTTATTAAATTTAACTAATTTTCAATTAACAGCGTCACATTTGCATAAATAATTATCAAACACCGCTATTACAATAAAACAGGATATCAGGCAGCATTGTTATTTTATCAGCTGATCTAAAACAGGATGATCAATGCTGTGAACAGAGGTATTATTTTCAAATAATTGTTCGAAAATCTGAATCGTATTTTTTCCTTTTTTCAACCATACTCCCGGAATGTATAATGTTTGTTGGGGCCCCACTTTACTCCAGTATCTTCCTATATTTTTCCCGTTAATGAAAACAATCCCTTTGCCGAGCTTTTGCATATCCAGAAAAGTATCTCCGGTTTCATGAAGGTTAAATTCAGCTTCCTGAATGACGGGAGAATGATAGGGTATATCTTTTAATTGATACCCAAACCCGGGAAACCGGTCAAAAGGAAGCGGAAACATTTCCCAGTTTCCTGAAATTTCAGTTCCGTTTATTTTGACAGGACTGATAATTCCTTTTAAGTTATGCACAATTTCAGATCCATAATTAATCCGGCCCATATTCTCTACCAAAATATCTAGTCTGTCTCCGGCATTAATTTCTATCATAAGCTCATATTTTTTATTGACTCTGCTGAGCTCCCCTTTCCATATTCCATTAACATACACATTGGCATAATCTCTTAGTCCTTTTATTTCAAGCGTTCCTTTCTGATTCTGCCCGAATTTCTTTCGGTATAAAACATAACCGTTTCCGATATTCAGGTTTTCGAACGTCAGAGGGTGATCATTGATCACCGGTTTTTGTAAGCTGATAACATCAAAAAGAGAATTTATTTTTGAAAATCTAATTTCCGGAACAGAGATCGTTTTTGCAGGTTTTGGAACATCAGGAAGCAGGTTTTTACTGATTTTTTGAAAAACTTTTCTTAAGGCATTATATTTGGGAGTAGCCCAGCCTGCTTCATTAATGGGAGCATCATAATCATAGCTTGTAAGATCCGGCTGGATATCATGTTCCTTATCATAATTAGCCCCACTGGTAAATCCGAAATTGGTTCCGCCATGAATCATATAATAATTAAATGAGATATTGTTATTGATATATAATTCTGTTTGTTTTACCACATCTTCAGTGCTTACTTTCACAAATGGCTCCGCCCAGTGATCCAGCCAGCCGGGATAATATTCTGCCACCATATATGGTCCTTTATCTTGTGTATATTCGTTGATCCTTTTCTTCAGAACATCAATATTGCTTTCACCATTGGCAGTAGGCAAAGCTCCGTCGATAGAACCTCCCTTAAACAAAGAGCTTCCATCTGAAGTAAATAACGGGACAGTGATCCCCTCTTTCAAAAGAATATCTTTTATTGTATGCTGTATTTCCGGTGTTCCTCCAAAGAAATATCTTTGCGTTGTGCAACATAAGACCCGAATTCATTTTCAGCCTGAACCATAATGACAGGACCTCCATGATTAATCTGAAGCGGAACAAGCTGCTGTGCAAGCTGGTGAATATATTGTTCACATTCTTCTAAAAATGCTTTGTTATTTCTTCTGATCTCTAAGTCTTTATTTTTCTGAAGCCACCATGGATAACCTCCAAATTCCCATTCCGCACAAACATAAGGTCCGGGACGGATGATGACATACAGACCTACCTCCTGTGCTGTTTTAATAAACTTTTTCAAATTTTTATCTCCTGAAAAATTCCACTGCCCGGGTGCTTCTTCATGATAATTCCAGAAAACATAAGTAGTAACAGTATTCAGTCCCATGGCTTTCATCATTTGTAAACGGTGCTTCCAGTATTCTGACGGAACTCTCGGATAATGCATCTCTCCTGAATGAATGATAAACGGTTTTCCGTTGAGTACAAAATGTCCGTCTTTAATTTCAAAGCGTCCTTTTTGTGAAAACACAGTATTTATGGAGAAAATGAAAAGAATTACACACAAATATTTGTAAAAATTTCTCATATTGTAAGGCATGATTTTTGTAAAATTAAAGAATAAAAATCATATTGAATATCAAATAATATAATCATGAAAAAAAGTATCCTAGTACTTGGTGCAGTACTTACATTAGCAGTAATCAGCTGTAAAAAAAGCGAAAGCGGAAATAGCGGAATTATCAAAACGGAAAGCTCTGAAACCGTTGTGACTGACAACAACCGGAAAATTGATTCTGTAACCCAGGGTTCATCAACAATGGATGTGAATGGTAAAAAATTTGAAAAAACAGATTTTGTTTACAAAGCAACCGATGGAACACTGGTAAAAGTGGTTTTCAAAAATGATCCGAAAGAAAGTACGGTAGCAATTACCAGCAATAAAAAAACTTTTACCCTTCCTAAATCGGAAACCAAAGGAGAGGAAACCATTTATAAGAAAGATGATATGACTGCAAGAGTAAAAGGAGACAGCCTTCATCTTGAACAGGGAAATAATATTATTGAGCTGAAAAGAACAAAAATCTAGAATAACAATATCCCTCTACACGGAGGGATATTTTTTATATTATAAAAAGCACATTCGTAAAATGTTTCAATTGTATGACATGACACAATAAAATTTACTTTTGCTGGAAAGTCTTATAATGATCTTTAGTAACATATACTAATCCGTCGTTACTGTATATCAGGCGATCCGCGTTTCGTGGCCCGCAATTATAGTTGAGATCTGCCTCATAATATTTACGATTTGACTTTTTAGGTAACAGACCTTCTCTATTAGTGAAGTTATCACCACCAATAGCCTTTCCCGGCAAAACAGTACATAAATTTCCATTTGAAGGTACCCATCCATATGACATTGCTTCAGCCTTAGTAATATAATAATCAGGTAATTTATGATTTGATTTTACATAACTCACAACTGTATTTTCATTAGTAAGGTCTGAAATATTAGTAGCTCTGGAAGCCTCTGTCTTAGCAGTCTCAGTTTTGCTTGCGACTCTTGTTACAGAACCGGAGTCTAATCTGCTGTCATCATGAGAACATCCTATTGTGAACAAAGCTAAGATCGCTAAAAATAAAAATTTGGTTTTCATAAAAGAATTATTATTTGGTACTCAAAAATAAGCGTATTATTTTTCTTTTATGTTAAGAGAATATTAAACCCTGCCTTACTCCGGATCTTCGCAGCTAATGATAAGAATAACGATTGCGGCATAGCGAATTGATGTAAGTAGAGGAAGAGAAAATATACAGATTTTCAACTTCACAAAATTCATATACAAAAAAACCATCCGGAATGCGGATGGTTTTCATTGTATATCTGATGAATATTATTCTTCAGTTTTTTCTTCAGTAGTATCAGCTTTAGCTTCTTCTACTTTCTCTTCTACTGCAGGAGCTTCAGCAACTACCGCTTCAGCTTTTTTAGGTGCAGCAGTTGATCTTCTGCTTCTTCTTGTAGCTTTTTTCTCTTCAGCATTAGGGTTGTAAAGCTCGTTGAAATCTACTAATTCGATAAGAGCAGTATCAGCAGCATCACCTGGTCTGAATCCTGTCTTGATGATTCTTGTATAACCACCGTTTCTTTCAGCGATTTTAGGAGCTACAGTTCTGAATAATTCAGCAACCGCAAATTTATTTTGAAGGTAAGAGAATACTACTCTTCTGTTGTGTGTAGTATCTTCTTTTGCTTTTGTTAATAGAGGCTCAACATATACTCTTAAAGCTTTAGCTTTAGCTACAGTAGTGTTGATTCTTTTATGCTCAATTAGAGAACAAGCCATATTAGAAAGTAAAGCACTTCTGTGAGAAGCTGTTCTTCCTAAGTGATTGAATTTTTTACCGTGTCTCATTATTAATTATTTATCAGCGTCTAACTTATATTTTGCAACGTCGAAACCGAAGTTAAGACCTTTTGAATGCACTAATTCTTCTAGTTCTGTCAAAGATTTTTTACCAAAATTTCTGAATTTCATCAAATCAGACTTACTGTAAGAAACCAGTTCTCCAAGAGTTTCTACTTCAGCTGCTTTCAGACAGTTAAGGGCTCTTACAGAAAGATCCATATCTGCTAATTTAGACTTAAGAAGTTGTCTTGTGTGAAGAGTTTCTTCATCGTATTGGATAGATGCTTTTACAGCTTCAGTTTCAAGCGTGATTCTCTCATCAGAGAACAACATGAAGTGATAAATTAATATCTTAGAAGCTTCAGTTAAAGCGTTCTGAGGGCTGATAGACCCGTCAGTTTCTATATCTAATACAAGTTTTTCGTAGTCTGTTTTTTGCTCTACACGATAATTTTCAATGCTGTATTGAACTTTCTTGATTGGCGTGAAAATAGAGTCAATAGCAATAGTACCTACCGGTGCATTGTTTGACTTATTTTGTTCTGAAGGAACATACCCTCTACCTTTTTCAATATTGAAAGTAATTTCGAAAGTTACATCACTGTTTAGGTTACAAATCACTAAATCCGGGTTCAGAACCTCGAATCCGTTGATCGACTTTCCTAAATCTCCAGCAGTAATAATCGTTTGACCTGAAACTTTAGCAACAACCTGCTCATTAGCCTGGCCTTCTGCTGCAGCTTTTAATCTTACCTGCTTTAGGTTAAGAATAATTTCGGTAACGTCTTCGATTACTCCTGGAATAGTTGAAAATTCGTGCTCTACACCTTCTATTTTGATAGATGAAATAGCATATCCTTCCAGAGAAGAAAGCAACACTCTTCTCAAAGCATTACCGATTGTAAGCCCGAAACCTGGTTCTAAAGGTCTGAATTCGAATTGACCTTTAAATTCATCAGAGTTAAGTAAAATTACTTTATCGGGTTTTATGAATTGTAAAATTGCCATATTATTGGGTTGAGCAAAAATTTGATTAAAAAATTATTTAGAGTAAAGTTCGACGATAAGGTTCTCCTTAATATCCTCCGGAATTTGGATTCTTTCAGGAGCAGAAATGAAAGTACCTTCTTTCTTCTCATCGTTGAATTGTAACCACTCATAGTTTGACTTAGAAGCCAACGCATTGGTAACAACCTCAAGAGACTTAGACTTTTCTCTTACAGTGATGACATCACCTGCTTTTACCAAGTAAGAAGGGATATTAAGAATTTCTCCGTTCACAGTGATGTGTCTGTGAGAAACTAATTGTCTAGCACCAGATCTTGTTTTAGCAAAACCTAATCTGTATACTACGTTATCCAATCTTGATTCACAAAGTTGTAATAGAACTTCCCCTGTTACACCTTTACTTCTGTGTGCTTTTTCAAATAAGTTAGCAAACTGTCTTTCTAAGATACCGTACGTATATTTAGCTTTTTGTTTTTCAGCTAACTGAACTGCGTATTCTGATTTCTTAGCACCTCTTCTTTTGTTAGGACCGTGTTGTCCTGGCGGTTGGTTTTTTCTTTTTTCGAAGTTTTTATCATCTCCGTAGATTGCAGCACCAAACTTTCTAGCAATCTTAGTTTTAGGTCCAATATATCTTGCCATAATGGGTAAATTCTAAAAATTAAACTCTTCTTCTTTTTGGTGGTCTACATCCATTGTGTGGCATAGGAGTCACATCAATGATTTCGCTAACTTCAATTCCTGAATTGTGGATAGATCTGATAGCAGATTCTCTACCTGCACCTGGTCCTTTCACAAACACCTTTACTCTTCTTAAACCAGCTTCGTGAGCTACAGCAGAGCAATTTTCAGCTGCCATTTGAGCAGCAAATGGAGTATTCTTTTTAGAACCTCTGAAACCCATTTTACCGGCAGAAGCCCAAGAGATAACCTCTCCGTTTTTATTTGTTAAAGAAATGATGATGTTATTGAAAGAAGCCTGAATATGAGCTTCTCCAATAGCTTCAACTTTTACTTTTCTTTTTTTAACTACTTTAGTTTGTTTTGCCATAATTCCTAACGATTATTTACTAGCTTTTTTCTTGTTAGCAACAGTTTTTCTCTTCCCTTTACGTGTTCTAGAGTTGTTTTTCGTTCTCTGGCCTCTTAAAGGTAATCCAAGTCTGTGACGTATTCCTCGTTGGCATCCTATGTCCATCAATCGCTTGATGTTCAATTGCACTTCAGATCTCAATTCTCCTTCTACTTTTACGTTTTCAGAGATATATGTTCTGATTGCAGCCAATTCATCGTCATTCCATTCGTTGACTTTCTTGTCTTCGCTGATACCGGCAGCTTTAAGGATTTCAGAAGAAGTACTTCTTCCTACTCCATAGATGTAAGTTAAACCGATAACACCTCTTTTGTTTTTTGGTAAATCAATACCTGCAATTCTCGCCATAATTTAATGTTAACCTTGTCTTTGTTTAAATTTTGGGTTCTTCTTGTTGATTACAAACAGTACACCTTTTCTGCGTACAATCTTGCAATCAGCGCTTCTTTTTTTAATTGATGCTCTTACTTTCATTTTGATAGTATTTATTTTTTACAAATGCCAAATGGAATGTGTATTCCATTTGGCTAATTGTTTTAATATCTAAATGTGATTCTCCCTTTTGTTAAATCATAGGGGGACATTTCTAGTTTTACCTTATCACCAGGTAAAAGTTTAATATAATGCATTCTCATTTTGCCGGAGATATGAGCAATAAGGATATGCCCATTTTCCAGCTCTACACGGAACATGGCGTTCGAAAGTGCTTCCACGATCACGCCATCTTGTTCAATATGTTTTTGTTTTGCCATAAATTAATATCCAGTCGTTCTTGATAATTTAGACTGCATTAAGCCATCATAATGATGGTTCAGCAGATATGTATTAATCTGTTGAACTGTATCTAAAATTACACCCACCATAATTAATAGTGACGTTCCCCCGAAAAATAGGGCAAACGCATCTGTCTGAACAAAGCTTCCATGCACAATTGCTGGAAGGACTGCAAAGATAGATAAAAAAATTGCACCTGGCAAGGTAATTTTTGATAAAATATCATCTAAATAATCAGCGGTCTCTTTTCCGGGTCTTACCTTCGGTACTAAACCTCCGTTTCTTTTCAAATCATCAGCCATCTGGTTTACCGGAATAGTAATCGCAGTATAGAAAAATGAGAAGATAATAATTAATAGCGCAAACAATACATTGTACTGCCAGCTAAAAACATTCTTGAAACCTGCAAGAAAAGTATTAGACTCATCGAACTTTGTTAATAGTCCTGGTACGAACATCAATGCCTGAGCAAAGATAATCGGCATTACACCAGCAGCATTTACTTTCAATGGAATCCATTGTCTTGCTCCCTGCATAAGATTTTTGTTTACACCTCCTCTTGCTTGAGCTCTGCTTACATACTGAATTGGAATTTTTCTGACAGCAACCGATAGGATCACTGCTAAAAGAACTACCAACATCCAGAATAATACTTCAATAAGGATCATGATAGATCCCATTCCTCCTTTTCCGTTCTGCACGGCCATCTCCTGTACGAATGCCTCAGGTAATCTTGAAAGGATCCCCACCATAATAAGGATAGAGATACCATTTCCGATTCCTTTATCGGTAATCTTTTCACCTAACCACATTGCAAATACTGAACCACCTACAAGTATAACAATACTTGGTAACCAGAACATAATTGAATTTGGCTCTACATAATATGCAGACTGGAACTGAGCATACGGTAAGAATAATTGAGTAATAGAAGTTAAGTAAGAAGGTGCCTGTACCAGACAAACCCCGATCGTTAACCATCTTGTAATTTGGTTCAATGTATTTCTACCTGACTCTCCATCTTTCTGAAGCTTCTGAAGATAAGGAATAGCCATCCCCATCAACTGAACAATAATAGAAGCAGAAATATAAGGCATGATTCCTAACGCCATTACGGAAGCGTGGCTGAAAGCTCCCCCCGTAAACGACGAAAGCAAGCCAAGGAGACCTGCTCCTTGCTTGTTACCGCCTTGATTTTTATAATGCTCTAAGAGATCTCCCACTTCTGCAAGATTAATTGCCGGAAGTGAAATATAAGATGCGAATCTATACACAAGGATAATCCCTAAAGTGAAGAGAATTTTATCTCTCAATTCTTTAAGACTCCAAATATTTTTAAGTGTTTGTATAAATTCTTTCATTAGTAAGTATTATAAGGTAATTGCTTTTCCACCTGCTTTAGCAATAAGCTCTTCAGCAGATTTAGTGAATTTGTCAGCAGAGATTGAAACCGCAGATTTCAATTCTCCTCTACCCATAATTTTCACTAATTCGTTTTTAGAAACTATCCCGTTTGCTACTAAAACTTCTTTCGTGATCTCTCCAGTGATGGATTTGTTCTCGATTAAAGTCTGGATCGTATCAAGGTTAACTCCTCTAAACTCTTTTCTGTTTACGTTTTTGAATCCGAATTTAGGTAATCTTCTTTGTAAAGGCATCTGTCCACCTTCGAAACCGATTTTCTGAGAATAACCAGCTCTAGCTTTTTGACCTTTGTGTCCTTTTGTTGAAGTACCTCCTTTTCCGCTACCTTGACCTCTACCAATTCTCTTTGAGTTGAAAGTAGATCCTGCAGCAGGTTGTATGTTATTTAAATTCATTTTAATTTCTCTTTTATAAAATTATTTTTGAACTTCTAGTAAGTGACCTACAGCAGCTATCATTCCTAAGATAGAAGGAGTAGCTTCGTGCTCTACAACTTGGTGAAGTCTTTTTAATCCTAATGCTTCAAGCGTTCTCTTTTGGGTTTTTGTTCTACCAATAGCGCTTCTTACTTGCTTTACTTTAATTGTTGCCATTGTTTTAATTATTAACCGTTAAACACTTTACTTAGAGAAACTCCTCTCATTCTAGCGATCTCTTCAGGTCTTCTGATATCTAATAACGCTTTGAAAGTAGCTTTCACTACGTTGTGAGGGTTAGAAGATCCTTTAGATTTTGAAAGGATATCGTGAATACCAGCAGATTCCAATACCGCTCTTACCGCACCACCTGCGATAAGTCCTGTACCGTGAGAAGCAGGTCTTAAGAAGATATCTGCACCACCGTATCTAGCAGTAGTTTGGTGAGGAATCGTGTGGTTCATTACCGGAACTTTCACAAGGTTTTTCTTAGCATCTTCAACTGCTTTAGCAATTGCAGAAGCAACCTCTTTAGATTTTCCTAAACCAAAACCGATAACTCCTTCTTCATTTCCTACTACAACAATAGCAGAAAATCCGAAAGCTCTACCTCCTTTAGTTACTTTTGTTACTCTGTTAACAGCTACGAGACGATCTTTTAATTCTAATCCTCCCGGTTTTACTCTTTCTATATTATCTAGTCCTAACATATTTTCCGAAATTTAATGATTAGAATTTAAGTCCACCTTCTCTCGCTCCGTCAGCTAGAGCTTTTACTCTACCGTGGTATACGAAACCGTTTCTGTCAAATACAATACTTTCGATTCCTGCAGCGAT
The DNA here is from genome assembly GCF_019236175.1 of Chryseobacterium sp. Classification (GTDB taxonomy): domain Bacteria; phylum Bacteroidota; class Bacteroidia; order Flavobacteriales; family Weeksellaceae; genus Chryseobacterium. The sequence goes on along the minus strand of NZ_JAFAJM010000001.1, from coordinate 176,114 downwards.
AGCTTTAGCAGCAATAGCTTTACCAACAGCAGCAGAAATTTCAGTCTTAGTACCTTTAGCGTCTACACCTTTCTCTCTAGAAGAAGCTGATGCTAAAGTTTTACCATTTTTATCGTCGATTAACTGAGCGTAAATTTCCTTATTACTTTTGTATACAGATAATCTTGGCAATTCAGAAGAACCAGAGATTTTTCCTCTTACTCTTCTTTTGATTCTTATTCTTTTTTCTAATTTACTTAATGCCATAATACTTATAATTTATTAAGCAGATTTACCAGCTTTACGTCTAACAATTTCTCCTACGAATCTTACACCTTTTCCTTTGTATGGCTCAGGCTTTCTGAAAGAACGGATCTTTGCAGTAACCATTCCTAGAAGTTGTTTGTCATGAGACGTTAAAGTAATAATTGGGTTTTTACCTTTTTCAGTCAATGTATCAACTTTTACTTCACTTGGAAGTTCTAATACGATACCGTGAGAGAATCCTAAAGCTAACTCAAGTTTTTGACCTGCGTGAGATGCTCTGTATCCTACCCCTACTAGTTCTAGTTTCTTTTCGAAACCTTCTGATACACCAACGATCATGTTAGCGATCAACGCTCTGTATAAACCGTGAAGCGCTTTGTGTTGTTTAGAATCAGATGGTCTGTTTACGTTAAGTTGACCATCGTTTTGTTCTAAAGTAATTCCTGCTGTAAGCTCCTGAGAAAGTTCTCCTTTAGCTCCTTTAACAGTTACTACACCGTTGTTTTCAGTGATTGTAACTCCAGCTGGAATTGTTATAATTGCTTTACCAATTCTTGACATTTTCCTCTGATTAAAAATTAATAAACATAGCAGATTACTTCACCGCCTACTTTCTCTTCTCTAGCTTTCTTGTCAGTCATTACTCCTTTAGAAGTAGAGATGATAGAAATACCCAAACCGTTTAGTACTCTTGGAAGTTCAGTAGAACCTTTGTACTGTCTCAAACCTGGTCTTGAAGCTCTTTGAATAGACTTAATAGCAGGTTTGTTAGTTTGCTTATCATACTTTAAAGCGATTTTGATCACTCCTTGAACAGCGTTATCTTCAAACTTGAAGTTTAAGATATACCCTTGATCAAATAGGATCTTAGTAATCTCCTTTTTGATTTTCGATGCAGGAATTTCCACCACTTTGTGGCCTGCGCTTTGTGCGTTCCTTACTCTTGTTAGGAAATCTGAAATTGGATCTGTTACCATTTTTCTTTTATAAATTATTGGTTAAAGAACAATCAGTTTTGAAAAGACTTGAAGATTAAAATATCAGACGTCAGAAATCTTCGGTCTGATATTTTTATTCTTTAGTATCTTGACAACTTAATTGTCCCGATTTTTAATTAGTAATTATTACCAACTAGCTTTTCTTACACCTGGGATAAGACCGTTGTTTGCCATTTCTCTGAAAGTTACTCTGGAAATACCGAACGTTCTCATGTATCCTCTTGGTCTACCTGTTAGTTTACATCTGTTGTGTAATCTTACAGGAGAAGCATTTTTAGGCAATTTTTGAAGTCCTTCGTAATCACCAGCTTCTTTAAGAGCTTGTCTTTTAGCAGCGTATTTAGCAACTAGTGCTTCTCTTTTGCGCTCACGCGCTTTCATTGATTCTTTAGCCATTTCTTAGTTCTTTTTAAATGGTAAACCGAAGTGAGTTAATAATGCTTTAGCTTCTTTATCTGTTTTCGCTGTAGTAACGAAAGTGATGTCCATCCCTTGGATTTTTTTCACTTTGTCAATTACGATCTCAGGGAAGATAATCTGCTCAGTAATACCTAAGTTGTAGTTACCTCTACCATCGAAACCATCTGCTTTGATCCCAGAGAAATCTCTGATACGTGGTAAAGCAGAAGAAGTAAGTCTGTCTAAGAACTCATACATTCTGTGAGCTCTCAAAGTTACTTTTGCACCTACAGGCATTCCTTTTCTTAGTTTGAATGCAGCTTCGTCTTTCTTAGAGATCGTCCCTACTGCTTTCTGACCTGTGATGTTTGTCAATTCTTCTACAGCATAATCAATGATTTTCTTATCTGCAGTAGCATCTCCTAAACCTTGTGATACAACGATTTTCTCTAATCTAGGTACTTGCATGATTGACTTGTACCCGAATTCTTCCATCATTGCAGGAACAATTGTCTCTTTATATGCTTTTTTGGGTCTTGCTATAAATTCCATGTTAATTCAAATTATAAAGTTTCACCCGTTTTTTTGTTAATTCTTACTTTCTTATCTCCTTCGATTTTGTAACCGATTTTGATAGCTTTTCCGTCTTTACCAACTAAAGCTACGTTTGAGATATGAATAGAAGCTTCTTTCTCAGTAATTCCTCCTTGAGGATTTGCAGCTGAAGGCTTAACGTGTTTTTTAACGATGTTAAGTCCTGCAACGATTACTCTAGGGTCTCTACCTTCTTTCTTAATCACTTCAATAACTTCACCAGTCTTACCTTTGATATCTTTCTTACCAGTAGTAATGATTACGTTATCTCCTCTTTTTATTTTTAACTTTGACATTTCTTTTAAAAATTTTAAAAATTAAAGTACTTCAGGAGCTAATGAAATGATTTTCATATATTCTTTGTCTCTCAACTCACGAGCAACCGGTCCGAAAACACGAGTTCCTCTCATTTCTCCCGCTGCGTTTAGTAATACACAAGCATTATCGTCGAATTTGATGTATGAACCATCTTTTCTTCTTACTGCTTTTTTAGTTCTTACTACTACAGCTTTAGATACCTGACCTTTTTTTGCGTTTCCTGATGGTGTAGAATCCTTGATAGTAACAACGATTTTATCACCAACTGAAGCATATCTTCTTCTGGTTCCTCCCAGAACTCTGATAACTAGTACTTCTTTTGCACCTGTATTATCAGCAACTTTTAATCTTGATTCTGTTTGTAACATTATTACTTAGCTTTTTCAATGATTCTTACTAATCTCCATCTCTTGCTCTTGCTCAAAGGTCTAGTTTCTTGGATCAAAACTGTATCACCTTCTGTGCATTCGTTGTTCTCGTCGTGTGCAGTATATTTTTTCGTTTTCAAAACGAATTTACCGTACATCGGGTGTTTTACTCTTGTAGTTTCACTAACAACAATAGTTTTTTCCATTTTATTGCTGGAAACCACTCCGATTCTTTCTTTTCTTAAATTTCTATCCATTGTAAAATGAAATTATTGTTTGTTAGTTAACTCAGTGTTTAGTCTTGCGATTGTTCTTCTCAAATCTTTGATTTGAATCGGGTTTTCAATTGGGCTGATTGCATGAGCCAATTTCAATTTAGAATATTGAGCTTTTGCTTCAGTTAATTGAGCTTGAATATCACCCGCGCTTAAATTTTTAATATCAGCATTTTTCATTGTATTCAAAGATTATAGAGGTTTAACAAAATCGTTAGCAACGATGAATTTAGTAACTACTGGTAATTTTTGTGCCGCAAGTCTAAGAGCTTCTTTCGCAACTTCGTAAGGAACACCTCCTACTTCGAACATAATTTTACCTGGCTTTACTACAGCTACCCAGTATTCAACAGCACCTTTACCTTTACCCATACGTACTTCCGCAGGTTTTTTAGTAATTGGCTTATCCGGGAAGATTTTGATCCATAGTTGACCTTCTCTCTTCATATATCTTGTCGCAGCGATACGAGCCGCTTCAATTTGTCTTGCAGTGATCCAAGCTCCTTCCGTTGCTTTGATCCCAAAAGTTCCGTATGCAAGTTGACTACCTCTCTGGGCATTCCCCTTCATCTTCATCTTGTGAACTCTACGGAATTTGGTTCTTTTTGGTTGTAACATAATTTCTAAATTTTAGATTTTAGATTTTAGATTTTAGATTTTTTTTAATTTTAAAAAAGTAACGGTAATTTAAAATTCAAAATTTCTAATCTAAAATTTTAATTATTATTGTTATTGTTGTTGTTTTTTCTAGGTCTTCTGTTGTCTCTGTCTCCTCCTCTGTTTCCTCTGTCTGACTGACCTCCTTTTTTCTGTTGTCCCACTAGTGGAGAAAGTTCTCTTTTACCGTAAACTTCACCTTTCATGATCCAAACTTTCACTCCTAGTCTACCGTAAGTAGTATGAGCTTCTGCCCAGTGGTAATCGATATCAGCTCTGAAAGTTGACAATGGAATTCTTCCTTCTTTGAAAGATTCTGATCTTGCCATTTCAGCTCCGTTTAATCTACCAGAGATTTGAACTTTAATACCTTCAGCACCCATTCTCATAGTACTTGCCATTGCCATTTTAACAGCTCTTCTGTAAGAGATTCTGTTTTCAATTTGCTTAGAAATACTATCAGCAACCAGTACAGCATCTAATTCAGGTCTTTTGATTTCGAAAATGTTGATTTGAATATCCTTACCTGTAAGTTTCTTCAATTCTTCTTTTAATTTATCAACTTCCTGACCTCCTTTACCGATGATAAGTCCCGGTCTAGCAGTAGTAATAGTTACTGTAACTAATTTTAAAGTTCTTTCAATATAAATTTTTGAAATACCACCTTTAGATAATCTAGCTTCAAGGTATCTTCTGATTTTGTAGTCTTCAGCGATTCTGTCTCCATAATCGTTTCCACCAAACCAGTTAGAATCCCATCCTCTGATGATACCTAATCTGTTACCAATTGGATTTGTCTTCTGTCCCATACCTTGATTAATTTTCTTTGTTACCTAAGATTAATGTAACGTGGTTAGATCTTTTTCTGATTCTATACCCTCTACCTTGCGGAGCTGGTCTTAGTCTCTTCAATTGTCTTGCACTATCCACAAATATTTCTTTAACGATAAGGTTTGCTTCCTCGATGTCAGCACCTTCGTTTTTCACTTGCCAGTTAGCCATAGCAGAAAGAAGTAATTTTTCTAACTTGTTAGAAGCATCCTTCTTAGAATATTTTAAGATATAAAGTGCTTTGTCTACCTGCTCTCCTCTAATGATATCAGCAACTAATCTCATTTTTCTTGGAGAAGACGGGCAATTATTTAATGAAGCTTTTACAACGTCTTTGTTAGCTTCTTTTCTTGCGATTGAACTATCTTGTTTTCTTGATCCCATGATTATCTGCTTCCTTTGTTTTTGTTACCACCATGACCTCTGAAAGATCTTGTTGGAGAAAATTCGCCTAACTTGTGACCAACCATGTTTTCTGTAACATATACAGGGATAAATGATTTCCCGTTGTGTACAGCAATAGTTTGTCCTACGAAGTCCGGAGAGATCATCGATGCTCTAGACCAAGTTTTGATAACTGTCTTCTTACCAGACTCTATATTTGCCTGAACCTTCTTATCTAAAGTATGATGAATGAACGGTCCTTTCTTAAGTGATCTTGCCATAATTATTTTCTTTTAGATACGATGTAACGGTTAGACACTTTGTTTTTCTTTCTAGTTTTGTAACCTTTAGCCGGTTTACCGTTTCTAGATCTTGGGTGACCTCCTGAAGAACGTCCTTCACCACCACCCATTGGGTGATCTACTGGGTTCATTACAACCGCTCTTGTTCTTGGTCTTCTACCTAACCATCTGCTTCTACCAGCCTTACCTGATACAGTTAATTGGTGGTCTGAGTTGGAAACTGATCCAATCATTGCATAACATTCAGTAAGGATCATTCTTGATTCTCCTGAAGGCAATTTAATGATTGCATATTTACCATCTCTAGACGTTAATTGAGCTGAAGAACCAGCACTTCTTGCTAAAATTGCACCTTGACCAGGCTTCATTTCAACACAAGAAATCACAGTACCTAATGGAATGTTTTTCAACTTCATTGCGTTCCCTACATTTGGTTCTACGCTATCACCAGAAATTACTTTCTGATCAACTTTGATACCGTTTGGAGCGATGATATATCTCTTCTCTCCGTCAGCATACTCTAGTAAAGCGATAAATGCAGTTCTGTTTGGATCGTATTCTACAGATTTTACAGTGGCTTCAACGTTTGCTTTGTTTCTTTTGAAGTCAATAATTCTGTATTTCTTTTTGTGTCCACCTCCGGTGTAACGCATGGTCATTTTACCTGTTTGGTTACGTCCACCTGACTTTTTAATACCAACTGTTAGAGATTTCTCTGGTTTGTTGGTAGTAATTTCCTCAAAATTGTTTACAATTCTGAATCTCTGTCCCGGGGTGATAGGTTTTAATTTTCTAACAGACATTACTATTATTTATAATTAATAATTAATTTACAGCAAAAATATCGATAACCTCACCTTCAGCAAGTTTGATTACCGCTTTTTTCAATTTGTTTGTCTTTCCTACTTGAAGACCTTTTTTAGTGTATTTTGAAGAAACCTTCGGAGCATAAATCATTGTGTTAACGTCTGCTACTTTTACACCGTAAGCTGCTTCAACAGCCTTTTTGATCTCGATTTTATTCGCCTTAGGATTAACTAAGAAAGAATAAGAACCTCTCAAATCTGTAAGGTAATTAGCCTTTTCTGAAATAACTGGTTTAATAATAACTGACATGACTTATTTCTTTAAATTTTCCTGGAATTTTTCAACTGCACCTTCTAAGAAAATGATTTCACCTGCATTTACTAAATCGTAAGAACTGATCTCGTTGAAGTTCATCACTTTAGTTTTAGGTAAGTTTCTTGAAGATAAATACACATTCTTGTTAGCTTCAGGAAGAACGAATAAAGATTTTTTACCGTTAAGTTCCAATGCGTTTAATACATTGATGAAATCTTTAGTCTTAGGAGCACCAAAGCTCAAATCTTCTAAAACTTTAATGCTGTTATCTCTCATTTTCTGAGATAAAACAGATTTCTTAGCCAATCTCTTAAGAGCTTTGTTCAATTTGAATCTGTAGTCTCTTGGTTTTGGTCCGAATACTCTACCTCCACCTCTGAATACTGGAGATTTGATATCACCGTATCTAGCAGATCCTGATCCTTTTTGCTTCTTAAGCTTTTTAGTAGAAGCCGTAATTTCGCTTCTCTCTTTTGCTTTATGAGTACCCTGTCTTTGAGCAGCAAGATACTGTTTAACTTCTAAGTAAACCGCGTGCTGATTTGGCTCAATTCCGAATACTGTTTCGTCTAGAGTTACTTTTCTTCCGGTCTCTTTTCCTGATGTATTTAATACTACTAGTTCCATTTTCTGATAATTACATAAGAATTTTTAGCTCCCGGAACAGCACCTTTTACTACTAAAAGATTTTGTTCTTGATCAACTTTTAACACTTGAAGGTTTTGAACAGTTACCTGCTTACCTCCCATTCTTCCAGCCATTCTCATCCCTTTGAATACTCTTGAAGGGTCTGAACCAGCACCGATAGAACCTGGAGCTCTAAGTCTGTTGTGCTGACCATGAGTTGCCTGCATTACACCTCCAAATCCGTGTCTTTTAACAACACCCTGGAAGCCTTTACCTTTTGAAGTTCCTGTTACGTCAACATACTCACCTTCAGTGAATAAATCAACTTTCACTTCTTCTCCTACTTTTACTTCATCAACGAATTCTCTGTAGAATTCTACTAATTTAGCTTTAGGAGCAGAACCAGCCTTTTTAAAATGACCAGCTAACGCTTTACCAACGTTCTTCTCACTCTTGTCATCGAAACCTAATTGAACAGCTTTATAACCGTCTTTTTCTAAGGTTCTGACCTGTAAAACCGAGCATGGACCAGCTTGAATAACTGTACAAGGAATGTTTTTCCCTTCTTCGTTAAACAAAGATGTCATACCGATTTTTTTACCAATAATACCTGACATTGTTTATATTATAATAAAATTTATCCTTTATTTTTCCCATTTTTCGGAAGTCTGAAGCAATTTCTACTTTTGATATAGGCATACTACGCCCCTAAAATGAGTGTGCAAATCTACGAATAATTTTGTAACCGACAAATATTTCAACTAAAATATTTTGATTTTTAATCAATTAGATGATTTTGAAAAAATTCAGAATGAATTTCCCTAAGAATTATTTTGATTTTTAAAAAGAAATCAAGAAGAAGTCTGCTTACACCATAACATTTACCCCCACCTCTTCCAATCCGGCTCTGTCTTCATCAGAAATACCGCTATCTGTAATCAGATAATCAATATGATCCAGTGAAGCAATTTTACCGAAGCCTTTCTTATTAAGCTTGGAGGAATCTGCAAGAATTACAGTCTGATCAGCACATTCAATCATCACCTGATTAAGATGAGCTTCCGCAGCATTGGATGTACTGATTCCGAATTCAGGATCAATTCCGTCCACCCCCAGAAAAAGTTTATTACAGGAAAACTGCTTCAGTATCCCTTCTGAAATAGATCCTACTATAGAAGTAGAGCTCTTCCGAACCTCGCCTCCCAGTTGAATAATATTAATATTAGGATTATTGCAAAGCTCAATCGCCACTCTTAAAGAAGACGTCAGTACGGTAAGCGGGCCAAAGTTCACCAACATTCTTGCCAGATAATGCATCGTAGTTCCGGAAGCCAGAATAATACAATCATTTTCCTGAATCAATGGCAGCGCAGCCTTTGCAATTGCCTGTTTAGCTTCCACATTGATATTCTCCTTCTCTCCTACATTCTTCTCATAAGCATACCTTACCTGCTTACTTGCTCCGCCATGATTACGGAAAAGAAGCCCTAAACTTTCGAGATAGTTCAAATCCTTTCGAATCGTAACCGAAGACACATTAAACTTTTCACATAAATCCTGAACAAGAACATGACCTTTCTCATTCAGTTCTTTTAATATTTCATCATGCCTTGGGATTAACTTCTCCATTTTATTCGTTTCACCAAAATTAACGTTTTTTTTTCAGACCATAAAATTTCATTTATTTTCTTTTTGCTTTCATTTTTAATTTATATATTTGAAAACGAAACATAAACGAAACATTTATGAAACGAAACGAAGAACTCAGTCAGTTAACCAATGTAAAGGAATGGGACTTTATAGTCATAGGAGGAGGAGCCAGTGGTTTAGGCTCAGCATTAGATGCCGTGAGCAGGGGATTCAAAACATTACTACTTGAATCTCATGACTTTGCAAAAGCAACTTCCAGCAGAAGTACAAAATTAGTACATGGTGGAGTAAGATATCTTGCCCAGGGAGATGTCGGATTGGTAAAAGAAGCATTAAAGGAAAGAGGTTTATTAGCAAAAAATGCAGCACATATTGTAAAAAATCAATCTTTTATTATTCCTAATTACACCTGGTGGGGAGGAATCTATTATAAAATAGGATTATCTGTGTATGATTTCCTTGCCGGAAAATTAAGTCTGGGTAAAACAAAATACATCAGCAAAGCCAAAACAATCGAAAAACTTCCGACTATAGAACAGAATCATCTGGCAAGCGGAGTGGTTTACCAGGATGGTCAGTTTGATGACGCAAGACTTGCGGTCAACTTAACTCAAACGATCATTGAAAAAGGTGGAAGTGCCGTGAATTATGTCAAGGTGGTTAATCTTCTGAAAGACAAATCCGATAAAGTAATTGGCGTGATTGCAGAAGACCAGTTTTCCAAACAGCAATATCAGATTCATGGTAAAGTGGTCATCAATGCCACAGGAGTATTCACGAATGACATTCTGAATATGAACAATCCTAAGCATGGTAAACTTGTTGTACCAAGCCAGGGAATTCATTTGGTATTAGATAAATCTTTCCTGAAGAGTGATGATGCCATCATGATTCCTAAAACATCGGACGGAAGGGTTTTATTTGTCGTCCCATGGCATGACAGAGCACTGGTAGGAACTACCGATACCCTTTTGGAAAGCGAAAGTTTTGAACCCCGTGCATTAGAAGAAGAGATCAATTTTGTTTTAAATACAGCCAGACAATACCTGGCTAAAAAACCTACCCGTGAAGATGTAAAATCTGTATTCGCCGGACTTCGCCCTCTTGCGGCTCCTAAAGACGGAAGCAAAAGTACAAAAGAGGTTTCCAGAAGCCACAAAGTGATTGCTTCGGATACGGGATTAATTTCTATTATAGGAGGAAAATGGACGACTTATCGTAAAATGGCAGAGGACACGGTAGACGAAGCCATGAAAGTGCATAAACTCGGAAACACTACATCTAAAACAGAACATTTATCTATTCATGGGAATGTAAAACCCGAGCAGGTAGACAGAAGCAATCACCTGTATGTGTACGGATCGGATATTCCGGCTATAAAAGCTCTACAAGACAGCAATCCTAAATATTTACAAAAAATCCATCCGGATCATCCTTTTACCGTTGCAGAAGTAGTATGGGCTGTAAGACATGAAATGGCAGAAACCATTGAAGATGTTTTAGCAAGAAGAGTCCGCTTATTATTCCTGGACGCAAGAGCAGCTATCGACAGCACCCACGCCGTTTCCAGAATCATTGCTGAGGAAAAAGGACATCCTGAAGAATGGGCACAACAACAAGAAAATGAATTCATCGAGTTGGCGAAAGGATATTTACTGACTCCTTATTCGCCTAAAGTTATTAACCTAATTTAATCAGACTACATGAATGAAAAATTAATCCTCGCTCTCGACCAGGGAACAACTTCCTCCAGAGCGATTCTATTCAATCACAGTGGAGAAATAAAATATGTATCTCAGAAAGACTTCAGACAAATCTTCCCTACTCCGGGTTGGGTAGAGCATGATCCGAATGAAATCTGGTCATCACAAATCTCCGTAGCAGCAGAAGTTATTGCCAAAGCAGGAATCTCCGGACTGGAAGTAGCTGCCATTGGTATTACCAACCAGCGTGAAACGACTATAGTCTGGGACAAAGAAACCGGTGACCCGATTTACAATGCCATCGTATGGCAGGACCGCAGGACCTCCAAGTATTGTGATGAACTGAAGGAGCAGGGCCACGCCGAAACAATCAGAAACAAAACAGGACTTGTACTAGACGCTTACTTCTCCGCAACTAAATTAAAATGGATCCTGGATAACATAAAAGGGGCAAGAGAAAAAGCTGAAGCCGGAAAATTATGTTTCGGAACCGTAGATACATGGCTTATCTGGAAGCTAACGCGTGGAAAAATGTTTATCACTGATGTATCCAACGCCAGCAGAACGATGCTTCTGAATATCCACACGCTGGAATGGGACAACGATCTGTTGAAACTCTTCAACATTCCTGAAGCCATTCTTCCTGAAGTAAAACAAAGCAGCGAAGTATATGGAGAAACAGCCACTACTTTATTCTCTACCAAAATCCCTATCGCGGGGATTGCCGGAGACCAGCAGGCCGCTTTATTCGGACAGATGTGTACGTCACCCGGAATGGTAAAAAACACTTACGGAACAGGATGCTTCTTATTAATGAATACAGGAAAAGAAGCCGTTTCTTCTAAGAACAACCTGCTTACAACGGTAGCCTGGAAGATTAACGGAGAAGTAAATTACGCCCTTGAAGGCAGTGTATTCGTGGGAGGAGCCGCTATCCAATGGCTGAGAGATGGTCTTAAACTCATTCATTCATCAGAAGAAGTAAATGATTTGGCAGCTTCTGTTGAGAATAACGGAGGAGTCTACTTTGTTCCGGCCCTTACCGGATTAGGCGCACCGCATTGGGACCAATACGCGAGAGGAACTATTGTCGGGATCACCAGAGGAACTACTGATGCTCACATTGCAAGAGCAACACTCGAAGGAATTGCATTTCAGGTTTATGATATTGTAAAAGCTATGGAAGCAGATTCCGGAAGAGCCAGCCTTGAATTAAGAGTAGACGGAGGTGCTTCAGCGAGTAATTTATTAATGCAAATCCAGTCCGATTTATTCGGGTTTAAAATAACCAGACCGAAAACCCTGGAAACCACCGCTCTTGGAGCCGCTTACCTTGCCGGTCTTGCCGTGGGATACTGGAAAAGCATTGATGAAATACAGGCTCAATGGATTGTAGACAAAGATTTCCATCCTCAATTGGAAAAAGAACACGTTGATAAAATGGTACACTCCTGGCAAAGAGCCGTATCACGTGCACAAAACTGGATAGAAGATTAATTCCCTGACCTTAAAAAAACTCATATGACCCCATTTATCGCAGAATTAATAGGCACAATGCTCCTGGTATTACTAGGCAACGGCGTTGTAGCCAATGTTGTTCTGAAAGGAACAAAAGGAAATAACTCCGGCTGGATTGTAATTACCACCGCATGGGCATTAGCCGTTTTCATTGGTGTTACCGTTGCAGGCCCTGTAAGTGGTGCACACCTGAACCCGGCAGTTACGATCGGACTTGCCACTGCAGGAAAGTTTTCCTGGGATCTGGTTCCTTCGTATATCGCAGCGCAGATGATCGGAGGAATGCTTGGTGCATTTCTGGTATGGCTTTTCCATAAAGATCATTTCGCCATCACCGAAGACGAGCCGGGAATGCTTGCCTGTTTCTGTACAGCACCGGCCATCAGAAAGACCTCTTCAAATCTTATCAGTGAGATTATAGGAACGTTTGTACTTGTTTTTGTTATTTTCCATTTCTCAGATCCAAGTATTTCGATCCATACTGATCCGACTGCCAAAGTAGGATTAGGTTCCGTAGGTGCAATTCCCGTTACGTTTCTTGTATGGGCTATAGGCCTGTCACTGGGTGGAACCACAGGATATGCGATAAATCCGGCAAGAGATCTTGCTCCAAGAATTATGCATGCAATTCTCCCTGTGAAAGGAGGCAGTGACTGGAGCTATTCCTGGATACCAGTAGCGGGACCAGTGATCGGAGCTGTTTTAGCCGCTGTTTTATATGGACTCTTAACATAAACAATACCAATGATGAGAATTTTAAAAGCCATCTTTCTGCTTGCTCTGGGAACAGGAAGATTATTCTCTCAGGAAACCACTGAGACCAAGGAAAGCAGACTTGATTTTACAGCTAACATCCAGAACAACCATTTATGGAGAGGGTTAATTATTACGGATAAACCTGTTGTTATGGGAAACCTTTCGTATGCACTGGATGCAGAAAAGAAATGGAAAGTAGGAATCTGGGGAGCATCAGCCTTAGCCGACGATAAAGATAATACCCATTATAAAGAAATTAATTATTACGTTCAGTATTCTGACGGACGTCTGTATATCGGATTATGGGATCTCTACAACTCCAGAAATATCAACACGGCTGTGGCGGCAGATGATATCTTCAGTTATTCACAAAGAAGAACCGCCCATATTATTGATCTAAGAACCAATTATACTTTCGGCCCTTCTTTCCCTATTAATATTGAAGCAGACATTATGCTCTATGGAGGAGCCAATGCAGGAGAAGTTATTCTGGAACCGGACGGAAGTTATAAGAAAAACAGATACTCTACCTACGTTCAGGCAAGTTATCCGGTAATCAAAGATCAAAAAGTAAACCTGGACGCTTTTGTAGGAGCCGGATTTGCACTTAATGACAGAACCTTCCTTTATGGAAATGGTAAAAACAGCTTTGACATTGTCAATGTAGGAGTAAAAGCAGGAAAAGTTATTAAAATTACAGAGCATTACAGCCTTCCTGTTTATATGATGGCCATGTGGAACCCATCTAATAAATTTGCAAGGATTCAGCTTGCGATGACAGTGTTTTAATGCACAACTTGACGAAATCAAAAACCACTTCCCCCGGAAGTGGTTTTTTCGTAATAAGAAAATCAGATTATTCCATCAGCAATCTATAAAAAACTGATGCAACAACCAATCCCCGTGATTTTACGGTGCGCCGTTTGTATAAATATCTTTATTTTTGAAGAATTAATTATGTACACTACAGTATGAAACTACTAAAGATTTTAGGGGTTTTATTGTTTATTACTTCCTGCAGTAAAAAAGAAGATCATCCTTATACATTCTATTACTGGAAAACCAACCTGAAGCTTACCCGGGAGGAGAAGAAAACATTAGACCAGGCTAGCGTACCTTATTTGTATACCCGATTTTTTGACGTGGATAAAGCTGATGACAAATTTCAGCCGGTGGCTGTTATTACCAGAGACAAAAGTTTTGAGACCAGTAAACAGATTATTCCTACGGTTTTTATTACCAATCAGACTTTATTGAATATAAATCCGGAAGAGATTAAGTTTCTTGCCAAAAGTATTCATCATCTGCTTCAAAAGAAAATTAATGAATACCATTTTAAAACCAATAATGAGATTCAGATTGACTGTGACTGGACCGCCGGTACGCGGGATGATTATTTTAAATTCCTGAAAGAGCTGAAAAGAGTTTCCGGAAAAAACATCACCTGTACTCTGCGGCTTCATCAGGTTAAAGATAAAAAACAAACGGGCATTCCACCGGTAGAAAAAGTATATCTTATGTGCTACTCCACTTCTTCTCCATTGGAAAAATCGGATAAAAATTCAATACTGGACATCAGTGTACTGAAAAACTATCTTTCAAAAATGGAAGACTATCCTGTCAAAAATATTGCAGTGGCACTGCCTATCTATTCCTGGGGAATTGTTACCAATCATCTGGAAAAGCATAAACTAATCAATGCCTTGTCTGAAAAAGATCTTGACAATCCCAATTTTAAAAAGATTTCAAAAAACGAAGCTGAAATCATGAAAGACGGATTTTACTTTGGCAATTACCTCAATAAAGGTTTCACGATAAAAACAGAAGAAATCTCAGAGGAACAGCTCGAAGAAGTCACTCATTTTCTTGAGAAAAAAATCCCGCATTTTAATATTATTTATTATCAATTAGATAGTAAATTTGTATCGGGCCGAAAATTTTAAACCATCGCAGATCGTGTAATCTCTGCAGGAATTTAATTATTACCCATTTAAAAATTTAAAAACACCATTTCCATATGAAAAAGTATATTCTTTCACTTGCAGTCGCATCCCTTTTTTATACGAAATCCGATGCCTGTGCCTGGTCTGATCCGGATTATGAATATTTTAATCTTTTCACTCAGAGCATCATCAAGGATAAGTCTTATCTCCCTTTTCTACATAGTTATTCAACCAGGTTTTACACCGGATATAAAGCTTCTTTAATTCCTGATGATAATCTTGAAGCCTGGAAAAAGTACTTTAATGGCCAGCTCAGTCAGGCAGATGCTTATGATCTTGTCTACAAAATGAGTATGAGCGATCTGAATGCACTCAAGACCGGAACAACGTCCAATCCGGTCTTACAAAAACTGGGTTCCGGATTTTACCAAAAGTACCGTGAGGGAATTGATTATTTAATTGAGGCCAAGTACCTGGAACCTTACATGAGCATTAATTATGTTGAAAGTGAAAATTCATTTTATTATGACAGGAATGAGAATAGAAAAAATGCCACTGCACTTGATTATCATAAAACAATTGCAGCATTAACATCTTTATATAATGCAGCCAGAAATCCTGAAATCAAACAACGTTACGGATATCAACTGGTGCGTCTTAACCACTATACAAGAAATTACGATTCTGCTGTACAGGCATTTAAAACTTATATAGAACCCATCAAACTGAAAGGGGCTGTTTATTTTATGGCACTGGACCAGCTGGCCGGCGCCCAGAGAGGACTGGATATGAAAAGTGATGCCAACTGGAATTTCTTCCAGGTCTTTATGAACAGCAGGGATCGTAAGGAGTCTGCTTTTGTATCGATGCAGCTTTCGGATACTGCTTCTTTCAGTAATATTATGAAAAGAGCGAATACGAATGAAGAAAAAAACATGGCGTATTTCCTTTTGGGATATCAGGATTTCAATAACCCCATTCCGGTCATGGAGAAAATGTATGACATCAATCCTGATTCCGAAATGCTGAAAGTAATGGCAGTAAGAAGCATCAATGAACTGGAAAGAAGTTACCTTCCTATTTATTATTATACTTCAGAAGCAGCGGCTAACAATCCGTCAGCTCAAAAGGCAACACAGGATACCCATTCTTCAAAAGGAACACAGGCAACAACAGAAATAAAAGAGGAAAAACTTTCTTTTTGGCAAAAAATCGTAAGGTTCTTTAAAAATCTTTTCGGGGGCTCAACCTCTGACAAGACCGCTGAAGGAGCTAAAGCCGATCAAAGTGATGATGAATTATTCAGCAATCCGGACAGAATTCCGTTCTATAACAGAAACGCTTATTATTACGATGATAAGACACAGGATTATCTGGATGATCTGGAAAAATTCACCGAAAAAACAATGGATAAGTCTAAGGATGAATACTGGAAAATCGCGAATGCTTATCTTAAATTTTTGAAAAAAGATTATAAAGGCAGTACGGAAATTCTGAACGATATCAAAACGACCAATCCTGAATATCTGGAAGAAATCAAAAGAATGAAAGTTCTTAATGATATTGTTTCCCAGCCTAAAATAGACGCCGCTTACGAAGATCATCTGATGAAGGATTATCCTGAATATTTCATGGAAAAACAGGTAAAAAAAGATACAGCCACTACTGATAATTTTGATTATTATGGCGAAGTACCTTCTACTGCAGACTTCCTTAAAGATGTTCTGGCGAACCGTTATTTCCTCCAGGGGGAAGACGGAAAATCATTCCTGATGAATAATAAGCTTTCCGATCTTCAGTACAATCCGAACTCAAGCCTTGTAAAAAGTGTTGAAGATTTCTACAGAAAACCAGACAAAACCAAATTTGAACAGCAAATCATTGCTAAAAATCTTGACAACGTAGGAAATATTGATGCATTTTTCAGTACCATTTACGGTGACAGAGCGATGAGACAGGCAGACTTCGAAAAGGCAAAATCTTATTATCAAAAGGCACAAAACTTCGCAGGAATCCCAAGACTGAATTATGAATGGACTGAAAAGGACGGGCAAAAGATCACTTCCAAGCAATACGAGACTAAAGAATATAACGGGTTCAACAATATTTCCGATCTTGTTTTCGGACATAATGTATGGGAAAGTTTTCAGAGCTCAGACAACGAAAGCATGAAGCCTGAAAATCTGTCTGACTTCCCGTTCATTAAAACGAATATGAACAAACTTGAACTGGCCGATATTCTGATCCAGCTCAAGAAAATCGGAAACGGAACTGATCAAAAAGCAGCAAAAGCGAATCAGCTTATCGGAAATTTACTTTACAACACTTCTATCTTAGGATATTACAGACAGCTATTCGTTATGGATATCGACAATAGCAATGGCGGAAAATACAACTTCTGGAATACAGACCGAAAAAACCCATACAAGTATTATTACAAGAACTTCCTGGATACAACATATATTGAACCGGATAATTTTGACCTGTCGATTAACTATTATCAAAAGGCGCTTACACTTTCCGGCAATAAGGAAGATAAAGCCAGAATTCTTTTCCAGATGGCAAGTGCCGAACAAGGAAAATATTATCAGTACGAAACCAAAAACCAACTGACTTACGATTATAACGATCCGAAATGGTCTGAAAAAGAAGAGGCTCATCAAAAGGAACTGAACCAGATAAGAAACCAGAAATACAGAACCTACTTTGCCCAGCTGAAAACTCAATATTCGGATACCGAAACAGCAAAGAACCTGATGGGAAGCTGTACCTATTTTAATTACTTCATGAGATAATATCATCCATAAAAAAACCTCTGAATCCTATCAGAGGTTTTTTATTTTTATTATTTGATAAACCTTACTTTTTAACAAACTTTGTTTTAATGTTTTCTCCATTATTATTAATAGTAATGAAATAAATTCCTTTCACCAAATTGTTCACTGTAATTGTACCGTCACCGATTGTTCCTTTCGAAATCAGTTGCCCCGGAGCATTAAAAATTTCATAAGATGAATTGGGAGAGGCATTAACCACATTCAGCAAATCATCTACAGGATTAGGATATATCTGAACCGTTTTTATACGTCCGGATTCAGATACTGCCAACGTTCCCGCCACCGTGGTCTTATTTACAGCATAGAAAACATTTCCTATTGCGGATACCCTCACATGAATCGTCTTTCCTGCTAAGGCAGCAGGAATGAAAACACTTGCAGTTCCGGTATTGGGTACAGATGCCGCCAGATTGTACCAAGTGGTTCCGTTATCGTCCGTATAATCAATTTTCACATCAGATACATTATAAGGTGCAGTATTCGTTCCGGAAACAGCCCATGTAATGTCCGAGTTTCTGTCAGAGGTAAGAGAAGGAACATTCACCGTAAACGGAGCCGCAGATCCTACAACAATTGTTTGGGTAGCATAAGCAGACTGAGATTGTCCCGGTCTGTTATCTCTTACCGTTACTCTAAAATTGGTCGTTCTTGCCACGGTACTTGCCGCTTCAAAATCATCAGTGTTTTTGACAGAGCCATCCAAAACGGTGGAAAGCTTAGGGAAATATCTTGTAGGACTTGTAGTGGGAGCCCAGGATCTGAAACTTGCCCCTGAAGTTGTATTTCCGATATTGAATTTGGTAATACCACCATATAAACTGCTAGGATTCATCTGTTCCCATGAATAGGTCAGAATATCTCCATCCGGATCCGTTGCATTGGCTGTCAAAACAAATGCGGTACTTTTCGGAATGGTATATGTAGTGGACATTGCTGCTACCACAGGAGGATTATTACTGATTGTTGTAATGGTTCCGCAATTGGCTCTTGCTCCAGTGAGAAGATTCGCCTGCACCTGATCAATACTTACGGAATGAAAGAAGAGCTCAGAGTGTTTCTGGACATCGGTAGATGCTCCTGTAATTCCTGCATACCCCATGATTGTAGATCCCGAACCCGGTTCTACTTTTGTAGTTGTTGCCGCATCATCATTATAGCTGTAGGTATGTGTATCTCCGAGCTGATGCCCCATTTCATGGGCTACGAAATCAATATCAAAACCATCTCCGCTTGGAGGCAGCTGTGCCGTGCTTTGAGAATTCCAGCTTCCGCCGGCATAATAATCTACTCCGGGAGATGTAATCCCTGAACCTTTATAACTAAAATTGGCTCCGCCGCCCACACTTAAACTATTATTGCAGACACAACCGATACAGCCTGCATTTCCTCCTCCACCACTCGCTCCGAACAAGTGACCGATATCAAAATCAGCATCTGTAGTTCCGTATCCTCCATGCAATGTATTCATCAGCTCGGTATTCCAGGATGATGGCGGAGAATAGAGACTGGTGACCAGGCTATAAGGATCGTGGTCAGGATCTGTAAAAATAAGCTCCGTATTATTGATCATATTGACATGAACATTGAATTCCTGTTCAAAAACACCATTCACTCTCGTCAGCGTGGCATTAATCTGAGTCAGCGCTCCCTGAAGTCCTCCAAAAAACTGTGTATATTCTCCTGTGGTAGAAAGGGCAAGCCTTAAAGTCTGGAACCTCTGATTTCCACTTCTTCTGGTAAAGGCTGTTCTGTCTGAATAGTTCTGCATTTCCTTCATTTGATCTACAGCATCTTTTCCTTCATGGGTACTGCAGACAAAAGCATGGCCGTTTCGGCTGGTCTTCCCGTGTACCCGGTATTGTCCTTTATCACCGGCGACAGATTCAATAAATTCATATTTACCTTCACTGCCGATAATCATGGATTGAAAATCATTAGGAGCCACACTGAATCTGATATATTTTGAGGGATCATCAATACCCGCACCAACATAAGATCCCAGCTCATACTGCTTTGCCAGGGTTTCATCCATTACCGGAAAACTGCTTACTGCAAACCGTTCCACTTTTCCGTCCAGTGTAGGAATTCTGATTGTAATTGCAGAGCCTTCGCCCACTTTTGAAGTCCTTAGCAGCTGCGTTCTCATCTGGTCAATATCAAGTCTGTAATAGACCGCATGATCATTTTTCTTTCCGGTGTCCCTTTTGGGCAAAGTCTTACTCCATTGTGCATTGAGTATTGCCGGTAACAATACCAATGGCAAACCTAATAATTTTATTTTCATATTGATATATTCTGTATAACAAAATTACACTTCCACCGAACCAAATCAACTGAAAACGGCAAAATTGTTATTATTTTACTTAAAACCCTCTTAAAAATATGTGATTAATTAAAATTTTAAACGTATAAATTTATTTTAAAGAAAAATTTTAAATAAAAAAGCTTATTCATTTTTCTGTCCCTGTTTTTGTAACCACTCTTCATGTTTTCTTTTGAAAAATTCATGTTTATAATCCTGATTTCGCTGGGCTGCATCAATGGAATGCGAAGTATGAATATCCGCATCTTTTTTAGCAAACTGAGCCAGATTCTCATAATAACAATGAAGCTGATCCAGTTCCTTCTCCGTTAAGTCTTCAATATCCACCATTCTGTTGCTCGCTTTTTCATGAGCTGCCAAGAGCTCATTCAATTTAATTTGAATAGCCTTTGAATCTTTATTCTGTGCTTTCTGAATGAGAAATACCATTAAAAAAGTAATAATGGTAGTTCCTGTATTGATCACCAGCTGCCATGTTTCCGAATAATGAAAGAATGGCCCGGTGACTGCCCAAATGATCACAATAAGCATAGCTCCGATAAAAGCGGTCTGACTTCCCGTAAATTTTACTGCCCAGTTTGAAAATTTCTCAAATAAATTATGATTTTTATTTCCCATGCGTAAGTTATTTTATCTATTAAATTTATAAAATTAACATGAGCTGAGGATTAATAAAATCTGATTTTCAAATGAGATATGGTATCTTTTACTATTTCTACTTCATTTTCTTCAATCTGTGCCACCAGATCAAAAAGCCCGTAACCGGCAGCGAACATCCGGCAAGAGAAACCAGGAAATATACAATAATACTCGGCAACCCCATGATCTCTCCGGTATGTAAAGGTTTTGCCAGCGCTGTGAACTGTTTATAGAGAGGTTTATCAGAGAATAATTCTTTTGTTTTAAAAGCTCCGGTCTTATCAAAAGTTACTTCATCCGGAAGCATCATTCCCAACAGATTTTGTGTGTTTGTTTTAATCACCACATATCGCGGATTGTCTTTATTGGGAAACTCAATACCGGTTATTGCAGAATAGGGCAATTGCTGATCTGCAAGCTGTAGAATTGTATTGATTGAAGCTGAATTTTTTAGATTTTTCTTTTCATCCTGTTTTTTCAGCATATCTTCCATCAGTCCTCCGAAAGCATCCTCTTCATTATCTCCGGAAATAGTATTGATTGAACTCCCTCCCAAACTCAGAATAAGACTATTCTTAACCCAGGGATAGGTAACATATAATCCTGTAACCGCAATAAAGAAAAGGATCAGAAAGACATAGAATCCAAGTGTATTATGAAGGTCATAATTGAATCTCTGAAACTTCGCCTTCAGCATGATGGTAAGTCCCTGCTTCAGGAACTTCATTTTTTTCGGAAGCCACAGAACAAACCCTGAAATCAGGAGGACACAAAATACCAATACCGATCCGCCCACAATCTGACGCCCGGCATTTCCCATCATCAGATTTCTGTGAATATCGAGAATTACATCAAAAAAACGGTTAGCTCCTATGTCGGCCTGCCCGAGAATTTCGCCGGTGTATTGGTTATAATAAGCGCTTTTATCCAGCAGATTTTCCCGATATCCTATTATGTAGCTTTTTGTTTTTTGATCAGAAATCAGTAAAGACGTAAGTTCTTTATTTTGTTGTGAAAGTTCTTTCCTGATCTGGTCCGGATTTTTAGCATTATCGGGTGATGAACTGATGTACACTTTGTCCCTGTTTGTAAAATCGATCACCTGATTTTTGAATGCATATAAACATCCTGTAAGACACATCACAAAAACAATACCGCTCGACAGCAATCCCAACCAAAGATGAATAAGCCACATCAGGTATTTCGTGACCGATTCATTTTTTCTTCTTTTCCTGTAAAGGCTTTTAAATAATCTCATGGCTTATAACAAAAACATTAAGATGGTTGGGACATCTTAATGTTTTTAAATTAAAATTGATATGAAATGTGATTTTTAATGTGTAAAGAAACTAGAAAACAAGCGTGTTATTTTCTTCCTTTAAACTGAATATCTTTTACGATTTGTTCGAATTTTGTGAAATGTTCAGGAGTCAGTGCTTTCTGAATTACCGCTTTTCTCTGCCCGTCGAACTTTTCCCAATATTCTTTGGCTAAGTCATTATTTCCGTGGTACACATCATGTGCATCATTGAATGCTTTTTCAAATGCATCATTCGCAGCATTTACTACTTTGAATTCATCTTCCGAAAGTTGAGCTTCAACTTTAATCTTTTCCAGAAGAGCATTGTCATATCTTGGTCTTTTTCTGGAATTTTCGTCAACAAATTTGTTGAATTTCTCTATCTGCACTCCATCTAATACTTTTGCCATTTCAACTGATTGCTGTGCTCTCAGTTCTTCGTTTTTGATTCCCAGAGCTACGCGGTCCATATTTCCTCCCTGAGCTTTTGCTGCCTGGAAGTTCTGCTCCTGTAACTGCTGGTACTTCGTTGTGATCTCGTCAAAGCTTTTTTCCTGCTCAGGTTTAAGCTTTACTTCTGTTTTAAACTGATTGTAATCTATTCCTTTCTTTTTGTCGCCAGAACATGAAGCGAAAACAGCTCCAAGACTTATGGCAAGAAATAATACTTTAACGTTTTTCATATCTGATGATTTGTGTAATTAGAATTTATAGTTTACCTGTACTGCAAAGTTTCTTGGCTGAATCTGATCGATGTATCCGCCTCTGAAATAAGAATTATACCCCACTGCATTAAAAATGTTATTGAAGAAAGCGCGTACTCCCATACCGTTTTTAAATGAGTATCCTGCCTGAGCATCTACCGTTGTATAATTGGGCATATTAAACGGTTTCTCTCCTGGCTGTGTTCCATTCACATGACCGTTGTCAATAATGGCTTCCAGTTTATAATCATCTACAGGTCTTTGTCCTACATAATAAATTCCAGCTCCGATATCAAATCCGTTTAAAGTACCTGCATTAAATTTGTAATTAAGCCATGCGTTAGCAGTATGTTTCGGAGTGTTAATAGGTGCTGATCCGCTGACAAATGAAGGGCTGTCTTTATATTGAGCATCCACATAAGCCCAACCTGTCATCACCTGAAGGTTTGGAAGAATTTTTCCGATTAACTCTACTTCCATTCCTTTTCTTTTAAGTTCTCCTGCTAAGGCGTAAACCCCTAATCCCTGGCCGTTATTTCCTAGAACTTCATAAGACAGGTTATCTGTATTAATGTTGAAGAATGTCACATTAAATCTTAGTCTTTCGTTAAGCCAGTCGGATTTAATTCCCGCTTCCCATTGTTTTGTTGTAGAAGCACCTACCGTTCCCCCTCCTGCTAACGGATTATTAGAACTTCTTAGAGAAGTTGTACTGGTATAAGATCCGAACACATTCATGTTCTCGATTGGTGAGATCATAATCCCTAATGAAGGATTCCATGCATGATTGGTATCTTTATCCGAACCATTCAGGCTACTGTAGCGAATTCCCAGGTGAGCTTTGATGTATTTGTTGAATGTAATAACATCCTGAGCCATTAATCCTATTGTTGGATTTACGGCATTAACAGGCTGATTCTTACTCATCGTAAAATTATTTCTGTCCACGTTAGCCGGAAGGAAATTATTGATTTCTTCAAGAACGTTGATTCGGTCAACTTTTTTAGCGTCGTAAGATGTTGTTGTAACGTTGGATTCTTTCCAGTCGAAACCTACCTGGAAGGTATGTTTCATGAAACCTGTCATCACATCAGATCCGATAAAATCAAACTGGAATACTTTGTTTAAATCCTCTCTGTCCGATCTTGTTAAAGTACGGTCACGATATTCATTCGGGTTTTTACGATCAACCGGGGCAAGTGCAGCCCCTATAGTTTCAGACTGATAGGAAGAGCTCATAAACGCAGCTCTTAATTTTAAATTTTTAGTCAGCTTTCTTGTAGCTGTGGTAGAGAAATTGAATGTTTCAATTTTCGCATTGTCTGTTGAAAATCCAAGAAATTTTCTTCCCGGCATTTTATAAATTGCTTCCGTATCTCCTTTTGCAAGGTTAACAGTTCCTCTGTCCGGTGTGGTATTATTATGCATATAATCCATTTCAACAACGATTTCCGTTTTATCATCCGGACGGAAAGCAATGGATGGATTTACGTAGATACGATCTGTATTGACAAATCTTCTGAAACTATTACTGTTTTGATATGCTGCATTTAATCTGACTGCAATTTTTCCCTGTGGATCCAAAACTCTCTGAAAATCTACAGTAGGTCTGTAAAAGTCCCAGCTTCCATATCTGAAGCCAACATTCGTCTGATCAATAAACTTAGGAACCTTCGTTACCACATTGATGACTCCGCCGGCAGAACCTAATCCGTCTCCAATCCCCTGAGTTACGGCAGCAGATCCTTTGATTACCTGAATACTTTCAACACCCTGCATATCCGTCATCATTCCTGCAGTACGGAAATCAGAATCCATCTGTACTCCGTTTTTCAAAACAGGAACTCCTCTATATCCTCTGATAGACATACTTTCTCTGACTCCTCCATAACTACCGAACTGAGTTACCCCGGGTACATTCTTAGCAACATCTGTTACTGTAAGTCCGCCTAAGTCCTCAATTACTTTATAAGAAATCACAGAAATACTCTGGATCTGATCTCTGGTTTTCAAGGGCAGTCTTGTAATGGCTTCAAGACCTTCAGGTTGTTTTTTTCTGTCGCCAAACAGTTCCACTTCTTCAATTTTTTTATGTTTGATTGAATCGTTTGCTTTTTGTGCGTTGGCAAAAACCCCACCCAATAACAGCAGAGAAAAGGATACTACTTTATTCATCTGATAATTTTTTGCAAATTTATTATTTTTATTAATTCTAAATAAATTAATCAAACTGACATATGTCACCTGAAGAAGACTAATCAATATCGAATCATTAATCACAATTTAGAAAGAATCAAAATAAGCTAAAAGATACATCAGATGAATACTCATCTGCCCCCAAACCACCTTTATGATTATAAATAACAAAATTCAAAAAGATCATTTTTAATAGCCGAAAAGCAAAAAAAAAATCCGTCCCTTTTCAGGGACGGATTGTATAATCATTGCAAAGTATGCAGTTATCACACTTTAATTTCAACGTCTACACCGCTTGGTAACTCTAATTTCATTAGAGCATCAACCGTCTTAGAAGAAGAAGAGTAGATATCCATTAGTCTCTTGTGAGCTGAAAGTTGGAACTGCTCTCTTGCTTTCTTGTTTACGTGCGGAGATCTCAACACTGTGAAGATTCTCTTATTCGTAGGTAATGGAATAGGACCGTTTACAACAGCACCAGTAGCCTTTACCGTTTTTACGATTTTCTCAGCAGACTTGTCTACCAAGTTGTAATCGTAAGATTTTAGTTTTATTCTGATTCTTTGTGACATTTCTTTAATTTAAAAATTAACCTTTTGCTTTAGCTATGATTTCTTCAGCAACGTTTTGTGGAGTAGCTTGGTATTTCTCTAATTCCATAGAAGAAGTAGCTCTTCCTGATGAAAGTGTTCTTAGAGTTGTTACATATCCAAACATTTCAGAAAGTGGAACAGAACCTTTGATTACAACAGCTCCGTTTTTCTCTTCCTGACCACTGATTGTACCTCTTCTCTTGTTAAGGTCACCAATGATGTTACCCATATATTCTTCCGGAGTTACAACTTCCAGTTTCATAATAGGCTCCATAATTACTGGCTTAGCAGCACGTCCCGCTTCTTTAAATCCTAATTTAGCAGCCATTTCGAAAGAAAGAGCATCAGAATCCACCGCGTGGAAAGATCCATCTTTAAGAGTAACTTTAATACCTTCAACTTCGAAACCAGCCAATGGACCGTTCTTCATTGCAGCTTTAAATCCTTTTTCAATTGCAGGAACAAATTCTCTAGGAACGTTACCACCTTTGATCTCATTGATGAATTCTAAACCAACTTTACCTTCGTCTGCAGGTCCTAGTTCAAATACAATGTCAGCAAATTTACCCTTACCACCAGATTGTTTTTTGTAAACTTCTCTGTGTTGAGCAACTTTTGTTAAGTTTTCTTTGTACTCTACTTGAGGTTGTCCTTGGTTTACTTCAACCTTGAACTCTCTCTTCATACGGTCTACAATGATATCTAAGTGAAGCTCACCCATACCAGAGATGATCGTTTGTCCAGAAGCCTCGTCAGTTCTTACAGTAAACGTTGGATCTTCTTCAGCCAATTTAGCTAGAGCGTTACCCATTTTATCTTGGTCAGCTTTAGTTTTAGGCTCAACAGCGATACCGATTACCGGATCAGGGAAAACCATCGATTCAAGAACGATTGGGTTTTTCTCGTCACACATCGTATCACCAGTTTTGATAGACTTGAATCCTACCGCTGCACCAATATCACCAGCTTCAATATATTCTACCGGGTTTTGCTTGTTAGCGTGCATCTGATAGATTCTAGAGATTCTTTCTTTATCTCCTGAACGAGTGTTCAGGATATAAGAACCTGCATCTAGTCTTCCTGAATAAGCTCTGAAGAATGCCAATCTTCCCACGAATGGGTCAGTAGCAATCTTAAATGCTAATGCAGAGAAAGGCTCGTCTACAGACGGCTTTCTTGTAATTTCAGCGTCAGTTCTTGGATCAGTACCTTTGATATCATCTTTATCCAATGGAGAAGGCAGGTATTTACATACTGCATCCAACATAAACTGTACTCCTTTATTCTTGAATGAAGAACCACAAGTCATTGGGATAATAGATAAATCGATAGTAGCAGCTCTCAATGCAGCATTGATTTCTTCTTCTGTAATTGAATCCGGATCTTCAAAGAATTTCTCCATCAAAGTTTCGTCATACTCAGAAACAGCTTCTACTAATTTCTCTCTATATTCAAGAACTTCATCTTTCATGTCTTCAGGAATTGGAACTACCTCGAAAGTAGCACCTTGTCCAGCTTCATCCCAGATGATCGCTCTGTTTTTAATTAAGTCTACAACACCTTTAAAGTCTTCTTCAGCACCGATTGGTAAAACGATTGGAACTGCGTTAGATCCTAACATGTCTTTAACCTGGTTTACCACGTTAAGGAAGTCAGCACCTTGTCTGTCCATTTTGTTTACGAATCCCATTCTAGCAACTTTGTAGTTGTCAGCAAGTCTCCAGTTTGTTTCAGACTGAGGCTCTACTCCATCTACTGCTGAGAATAAGAATACTAATCCATCTAATACTCTCAAAGATCTGTTTACTTCTACAGTGAAGTCAACGTGTCCCGGTGTATCGATGATGTTGAAGTGGTAAGGTTTAGTATCTGCAAGAGGTTTTCCTTGATCTGTAGGAAAGTTCCAAGAACAAGTAGTTGCAGCAGAAGTAATAGTAATACCTCTTTCTGCTTCCTGCTCCATCCAGTCCATTGTAGAAGCACCATCGTGAACTTCTCCAATTTTGTGGTTTACCCCTGTATAGAATAAAATCCTTTCAGTAGTGGTAGTCTTACCCGCGTCAATGTGAGCAGCAATACCAATATTTCTTGTAAATTTAAGATCTCTACCCATTTCAGATTAGAATTTAAAGTGTGAAAACGCTTTGTTAGCTTCCGCCATTTTGTGAGTATCAGTTTTCTTTTTGAAAGCTGCACCTTCTTCTCTTGAAGCAGCTACAACTTCATTAGCTAATTTCAAAGCCATAGACTTATCATTTCTCTTTTTAGAGTAGCTAATTAACCATTTCATTGCCATAGAAATTTTTCTATCAGCTCTGATTGGCATAGGAATCTGGAAGTTAGCTCCACCTACTCTTCTAGAACGTACTTCTACGTGAGGCATAACGTTTGTTAATGCATCTTTCCAGATTTCAAGGGCTGTTTTCTCAGTTTCTCCTTTTTTAGTTTCTACGATATCTAATGCATCATAGAAAATTTTGAATGCGATAGACTTCTTACCGTCTAGCATTAAGTTGTTTACGAATCTCGTTACCAATTGATCATTAAACTTCGGATCTGGTAACAACGGTCTTTTTTTCGCTTTTGTCTTTCTCATTGCTTCTGTACCTTATTTAATGATTATTTTTTCTTTCCTTTTGCAGGCGCTGCAGCAGCTTGTCCTGGTTTAGGTCTCTTAGCTCCGTACTTAGATCTTCTCTGAGTTCTTCCATTTACACCAGCTGTGTCTAATGCACCTCTTACGATGTGGTAACGTACTCCCGGTAGGTCTTTCACCCTTCCGCCTCTAACCAATACTATCGAGTGCTCTTGAAGATTATGTCCTTCGCCCGGGATATAGGCGTTAACTTCTTTACCGTTTGAAAGTCTTACCCTTGCTACTTTTCTAAGTGCAGAGTTAGGTTTCTTAGGTGTAGTAGTATATACTCTCGTACATACTCCACGTCTTTGTGGACAAGAATCAAGGGCAGCCGATTTGCTCTTCTTGGCAAGCGTGGCTCTTCCTTTTCTTACTAATTGTTGAATAGTAGGCATTTAATTGCTTTTTATTTTAGGCTGCAAAAATAGTAATATTTTTTTAATTGACAAGCAGTTATGCATTTTATTTCTTTCAAAAAACTTTCACCTCTTTTCCCGAAGTGGCTCAAAACCTGCATCCTTTTTAGATTATTGAATCTTTTTTTAATCAGAAGATTAGCTGGAAAATTATTTAAAGGCATCCTTTATTACTTTTCCTTTCATATATTGTTTAGGAACACCCAAAAGTTCTGCCATTGTACTTGCAATATCAATTTGCTCATAATTTCCTGTGCTGATGGTAGTATTCTTTTTAAAATCAGGCCCCATCGCAAAGAACTCAATATGTCTACATCCTTCACAATCATCTCCATGATTTCTGAATCCACCTTTACTATCCAAATGTCTTCCATGGTCATTGGAAACAATTAAGGTAGTCTTATCTTTATAAGCAGGCAGAGACTGAATATAATCCCAGATCTCTTTAATAGAAGCATCTGTTGTCTTTATAGCCTGAATGTATTCTGCATACTTATTATCATGTCCGTATGAATCCACATCTTTAAGGTTGATCACAATCATATTAGGACTATATTTTTTCATGATTTCCTTCGTGTTGGTCATTGTAACTGCATCAGCTCTATATCCGGATCCATTTCCGCTTACCCCGCAATCTACACTTGGCTGATATTTTCCTTTCCAGTCTGTCAGTTTACAATCGTTCAACACTTCCAGTTTATCTTTAGAAGCAATAACCCATGCTTTTGTTTTATCTGCGCCTGTGAACTTCAGCCATTGTTGCATTACAGACGGATAGCCTGGTAATTCTGTTCCATCGTTAACGATATTTTCATAAACCCCTGAACACATCGCGCTATGTCCCGGGTTTGTGTTTGTAGTTCCGTTGTTTTTAAAATTACTGATAAAAACACCCTGGCTTAATAAACTTACTCTGTTCGGTATATTTTCTTTATTGGGTGCTTCCCAGGTTTCAGAGATACGAGGGCCGTCTACAACGAGAAGAACTACATTTTTAGTTTGGTATTTATTTTCAACTTTAGGATTTGTGACCACCTGTGCCTCCGAATCATTACTTCCGCACGAGAAAACGGATAATGATAAGATAAAATACAAGAAGATTTTTTTCATAGCTTTTTTACTTTTTTATAGATTTCGAGTGCAAAACTAGAAAAATGAAGGGTCAGGGTTTATTAATAAATCATTATGTATTTTTTAATAAATTTCAACAATTGGTGAATAAACTGAAACTGTGAAGATTATTCTATTATCGTAACCTCCACATTCTTGTTCCATTTAAAGTTTCGTACATTTTCTTTTAGCAAATGATGAATTGCGGGATCAATGGAGTAAATAAACAAATGGTCTTCACCCAATACAAAGTTTTTTCCTTTCACTTTCAGACAGGCGACTTTTTTCCAGTTTTTTGGCGTGTGCCCATCCAGCCATTCTTCGTATACAATAGCAAGCTGATAGTGGTTTTTAGCGGAGTATTCGGTTAAAAAATTTTCAAATTTCTGATCAGGTTTTTTGTTTTTCACTTTAAAGTATACGATTTCATTGGACCCTAATCCCATAAAATCAAGCAAATGAATGTGGGTAAAATAAGAAATTGCTCCAATATCATTAGCGACGACCCTGGAAGTATTATAGTATTTTTTTAAAAATCGGGCAGACTGTATCTGCTGGGAATATATGCTGGCGCTGCTTGCGGATACCAGCATATGTGCATAAATAAACTTATAAATCAGCAGAAATATGTTGACGGCTACCATAATACCTATTATCTTCTCTTTTTTAAACGCAATAAATGGTGTTGTAAAAAAAAATTTCAGCTTTGGTATAAGAACCATAGAAAAAGCTACTAAAAGATAAGCTTCATACCTGAAGACTCCCTTTATCTCACTAAATAAGCAATGAAGTAATAATGCAAGACTCCAAACGATAATCAGAAAATTACTGATAATTACTTTCTGAAAACCGAATCCTTTCCTGTAATCCTTATATAGTAAAAGAATACCGATTATTAAAGGGAACAGCCCAATCTTATAAAAGCTGACGTTAAAAACAATCTTCTTCAAAGCAATTTCAGCTACCTGCAAAAAAACATTTCCGGAAAAATCTATTAAGGTACCTTTCACCACTAATGAATTAGGAAAGAAATATCCGCTTCCGGCATAATTAAAGTATCCGAAAACCAAAATGGGGACAAAGCCGGCAACAAGCACGAATAATGCCTCTCGAAACTTTTTAATCCATAAAAAAACAAAAGCAAGAGATACAAAATAGAACATGGTTTCAAACCTTATCAGGCCTAAGAATAATATTGTCAGATAAAATCCATAAGTGGAAACCTTGTCTCTGCAACCACTGCTCCACCATTTTTGAAAAAAATAAATATTGACTGCAATGATGAGCATATGCAGTACATGCTCCATGCCTGAAACAATCTGCACATGTACTAAGGCAAAAAGAAGGGTAAAGAGGCAAGCCCATATGATATACCTGTCCCGGTTAAAAAACAAAGCATAGTATTGATTAAGATAAAAAACAAGTAATCCTGCGGCAATACAATTAAAAATCAAAGGGATAAGACTGTGATTTCCAAAAACAAAAATAAGAACGCTTACAACACATGTAAAAACCGGTGAGGACGATGATGATGAGAAACCGTATTCCGTTATTCCCCACACTCCGTGTTGAGCAAAATTTTTGGCAATGGCAAGATGTATGTAGGCATCATCCAAAATATAGGTAAAATAATTCTCAGTGGTAGACAGCATAATGAGGATGTAGACTAAACACATCCCAAAAAAAATGCCTGCTGTTATTAAAAAATTTCTCATCTTCTGCAATATTAATACTTCCAAACTATTTTAAAAAATTTTCTTATAGTTATCATCTATTAATAATGGGGACAGTTCGGCACAATATTTCCTAAATTTGTTATACACAAAAGATAATGATGAAATCACTATGAATCAATACGCGGTACGCAGCAGATAAAATGGTGAATACATATGACCTTAAATAATAAATATATACATATGAAAAACGCGAGTATTATCGGTCTTAAAGAAGCCGACTGCAAGAAGATAGCAGAAAAATTAAATGTACTTTTAGCCAACTACTCTGTATTTTATCAGAATACAAGAGGTTCTCACTGGAATATCAAAGGAGATCAGTTTTTCACCCTTCACCCGAAGTTTGAAGAATTATATAACAGCTTAGTATTAAAGATAGACGAAATTGCAGAAAGAATTCTGACTTTAGGAGCTACACCGGCACACAATTATTCAGACTATTTAAAAGTGGCCACCATCAAAGAAAGTAAAGAAGTAAGTGATGGCACTAAAAGTGTAGAACAAATCCTAAGTTCATTCAAAGTAGTACTTGATCTTCAGAGAGAGCTTTTAGACATTACCGATGAAGCAGGAGACGAAGGTACCAACTCTCAGATGAGCGACTACATCACGGAACAGGAGAAAGAAGTTTGGATGTACAATTCTTATCTTGGAAAATAACTCAATTAAAAGCATTGAAATATTTCAAAAAAATCGCCTTACATTTAGGCGATTTTTATTTTAATTTTTTATATTTGCGTTAAAATTACACATATTATGAATGACGTAAGACTGAACTCTATCCTAGATAATGATTTTTATAAAATAACCATGCAGAATGCGGTGGTAAAACTATTTCCAAGTTCAATTGTAAAATATGAATTTATCAACAGAGGCAAACATCACTTTCCGGAAGGATTTGACGCTGCATTAAGAGAAGCTGTTAATAAAATGGCAGAACTTAAACTTACTAAAGATGAGAAAAAGTTTATGGCCAGAACATGCCCTTATATTGATCTTCCTTACCTTGATTTTTTAGAAGGATACCACTATGATCCGTCTGAAGTGAAAATCCATCAGGAAGGAGGTGACCTTTCCGTAATAGTAGAAGGACTTTGGTACAGAACAATTCTTTGGGAAGTTCCGTTACTGGCCCTGATCAGTGAGTTACATTATGAAATGAATCATATGGAAAGAGATTCCAATGAAGTGGTTATGAGCAAAACCATTGAAAAAGCAGATTCATTAGGCAGACTTGGAGTAACTTTTGCAGAGTTTGGAACCCGGAGAAGACATTCTTATAAAGTACAGAATCTGGTGATGGAAGCTCTGACGAAGAACAAAAACTCTACATTTATCGGAAGTTCTAATGTTCATTTTGCTATGAAATACGGAGTTAAACCTATCGGAACGCACGCTCATGAATGGTTTATGTTCCACGCGGCAGAATATGGTTTCAAAATGGCTAATGAACTGGCATTGGAGCATTGGGTAGATGTATACAGAGGTGATCTTGGAGTAGCCTTATCTGACACGTATACCACAGATGTTTTTTTCCAGCAGTTTGATAAGAAATTTGCCAAACTTTTTGACGGCGTACGCCATGACAGTGGTGATGCACTCCAATTTGCCGATAAAACCATTGCACACTATCAAAAAAACGGCATCAATCCAATGTTTAAATATATTATTTTCTCCGATGCCCTGAACCTTGAAAAGGTAGAGGAAATCACCAATTACTGCAAAGGAAAAATTGGAATATCTTTTGGAATTGGGACCAACCTTACCAACGATGTAGGATTAAAACCTATGAATATTGTAATGAAACTGATCGGTGTACAAGCTCCCAATAAAGAATGGATTCCAACGGTAAAGCTTTCTGATGAACATGGTAAATACACCGGTGATCCAAAAATGATTGAATTAGCAAAAGAATTTTTAAGAATAAAAGATTAGCATTTCATATCGCTGATTTCATTCTGAAAACATGAATAAAAAAAAGAGATCTTTGCATAGGTAAAGATCTCTTTTTTGGATTATCCTTTATATTATAAGGTTTCAACAAAAAGGCCGGGATTCTCCTCAAAACCCCGGCCTTACTAATGAAATGAACAAAATATCGAGAAACTATACGGTCTCTCTGTGTTTTTTACGATAAGCGTAATAAAATACGATCGGTAATATGGTAAAGGATAACAACATACAGATGATCAATCCTCCTACAATCATAATCGCTAAAGGTTTTTGAATTTCGGAGCCCATCCCGTTGGACATTGCTGCCGGAAATAATCCCATAGATCCCATTAAGGCAATCATCACCACAGGACGGATTCTGCTTTTAACACCTTCTGCGATTGCCTTTTTAAGAGACATCCTGTTCTGAAGATTTTCTTTCATGACCCCGATCAGGACAATCCCGTCTATAGTAGCTACTCCAAAAAGGATAATAAAGCCTATTCCCGCAGAAATTCCGAAGATTGTTCCTGTAAACCAAAGTGATAAAAATCCTCCTATAAAAGCAAATGCCAGTGTAATGGAAGAAATCAGCGTATCTTTCACATTCCCGAAATTGAAATACAACAACATCAGAATAAGAACTAATGAAATTGGCACTACCATAGCAAGCTGCTTAGCGGCTCTTTCTTTACTTTCAAATTCTCCCGCCCAGGTCATTTTATGACTTTTCGGAAGTTGTACTTCTTTTTCTACTTTAGCTTTAGCTTCTTTAATAGTACTTCCCAAATCGCGGCCTTCAATATTAAAGCCTACCCCAATATACCGGCTGTTTCCCTCACGGTAGATGAAAGAAGGTCCCGTATGATAATCAATCGTTGCAATTTCTTTTAAAGGCACTTTTTTATTATCCTGAGTAGGAATCAGAATGTTCCCCATTTTTTCAGGAGTATCACGGTATTGCTTTTCGAATCTGAGCATGACGTCAAACATTCTTTCGTCTTCATAAAACTTGGTGGCGGCCTGCCCTCCGATAGTCATTTCAATCACCGCCTGTGCATCTGCTGTAGAAACTCCGTATTTTGCCATTTTCGCATCATGAAGCTGAATCCTAAGTTCAGGAAGTCCTATATTTTTAAAAACATTAACATCTGAAATTCCGGGAACGGTTCTGATAGAATTAGCGACCTTATTGGCATAATTTTCAAGTTCAAATAGATTATTTCCAAAAATCTTGATCACTAACGGAGCTTTCACTCCTGCTACATATTCCTCCACATTATCCTGTATCGGCTGGCTGAATCCAAAATTAATACCCGGATATTTTTCAAGAGAAACCCGCATCTCTTCCAGCAGTCCTTCTTTGGAAATCTTTTTCTTCCATTCACTTTCCGGTTTCAGCTGGATATTAAATTCAATATTAAAAAACCCTGTAGGATCGGTTCCGTCATTCGGACGACCGGTCTGTGTCATGACAAATTTGACTTCATCATATTTCATCAGGATCTCCTTCATTTCTTTGGTCAGCCTTACGGATTCATCCAGATTGACACTATTGGGCAGCGTAGCACGAATGTAGATCGCTCCTTCATTCAGTTTAGGTAAAAATTCCGAGCCGTAATTGGAGAATCTCCATCCACAAATTGCCAGTAAAGCAATAAAGCCTATGATAAACCCCTTTTTATAACGATCACTGAATTCATAAATTCTGTAGATATTTACTCTGAAGAATCTGGAAATAAAGTTTTCTTTTTCTTCAATATTTTTAGTCAGTAAAAGCTTACACATTGCAGGTACATACGTCAGACTCAGAATCAGCGATCCTAGCAGGGCGTATCCTAATGTAAATGCCAACGGGGAAAACATTTTCCCCTCCACTTTCTGGAAAGAGAAGATCGGCATCAGGGCCACGATAAGGATCAGCAGGGCAAAGAAAATATAACTTGCCACACTTCCTGC
The DNA here is from genome assembly GCF_019236175.1 of Chryseobacterium sp. Lineage (GTDB taxonomy): Bacteria > Bacteroidota > Bacteroidia > Flavobacteriales > Weeksellaceae > Chryseobacterium. The sequence continues at coordinate 141,043 of NZ_JAFAJM010000001.1, read as the reverse complement.
GCTTCTCTTAATGATTCCCAGCTTGGAAATTTTATTAAACCTTTTAAGTCCGATTTGCTTGGCTTTATGTTCGAGAGCAACAAAAACATGCTCTACGATAACCAGTGTCCCTTCCAGCAATAATCCGAAATCCAGTGCTCCCATAGAAATAAGATTGGCGGGAAGCCCCTGAATCTTCAGCATAATAATAGCAAAAAGGAACGCCAGCGGAATAACAGACGCAACAATAAAAGTCGTCCTCCAGTTATACAGGAAAATAAATACAATAATGGAAACCAGAATCACCCCTTCAATCAGGTTTTTGGAAACAGTATGAACGGTTGTATTCACCAGCTCCGTACGGTCAATGATCGGAACAATCTGAACATCGCCGGGAAGTTCTCCTCCATTCAGCTGTTCTATTCTTTCTTTCAGTTTCCCGATAACTTCACTTGGATTTTCGCCGCGAAGCATAATAATGATTCCTTCTACAACATCATTTTCTTTATTGTACCCTACCTGTCCTAATCTTGGCTTGGCAGAAACTTTAACTTCAGCCACATGCTTTACCAAAATAGGAGTAGAGCCTTTTACTTCAATTTTGATGTTTTCAATATCTTCCTTTTTCTCCAGAAGACCTATTCCCCTTACTACATAAGCCTGATCACCTTTTGCCACTACATCTCCGCCCACATTGATATTAGACTTTGAAACCGCCTCATAAACATCCAGCGGGGAAAGGTCATAGTTCTGTAATTCCGTGGGATTGATTTTGATCTCATAGGTTTTTTCTTCTCCTCCGAAACTCACTACGTCTGCGACACCGGGAACAGCCAGCAATTCTCTTTCAATCACCCAGTCCTGGATTGCTGTAACTTCTTTGATCGGCAACTTACTCTTGATAATATATCTGTAAATCTCACCGGTAGCTCCGGACGGAGGCTCAATACTGTATCCCGCACCATTGGGGAGATTGACATTCCCCAGTTTATTGGAAGCATATTGCTGGGCATAAAAGTCATTCACATGATCATCAAAAATCACCGTAACTACTGAAAGCCCAAATAAAGAAATAGATCGTACCGAAGTTTTATTCGGAATGGCATTCATTTCTTTGGAAATGGGAAGGGTAACAAATTTTTCTATTTCCTCAGCACTTCGTCCCGGCCATTGGGTAATTACCCTTACCCTTGTATTGGTAACATCGGGAAATGCTTCGATAGGGGTATGTATATAGGAATAGATTCCTCCGGCCAATAACAGGAATGTTCCCAGAAGAACAATCAATGAGTTCTTTAGAGAGAAGGAAACTATATTCTGTACAAATTTTCGCATTACTTTGTAGAATTATTTAATTGGTTTTTCAGGTTTTCGTAGATCAAAAGCCCGTTAGAAGCAATGACATTTTCACCTGGTTTCAAATTGCCTTCTATATAAATATGCTGACTGTTAGAAGCAACTTCTGTCACGGATCTGATTTCCAGCTCACAGTCTTTTTTGTACACCACTACATAACTCTGATTATTATCAAAAATCAATGCTTTTGCAGGAATAGCCAGTGCTGTTCTGTTTTGTGAATTAATCGGCAAAGTAACATCGGCTGACATTCCCGGTCTTAGTTTCATTCCGTTATTATCCATAATAATTTTTGCTTTTAATACCCTTTCATTTTCATTGAAAACCTGAGAAATCGTATTGATTTTCCCCGAGAAACTTTCATCCGGATAAGCCAGTGTCTTTACAACAACCGGCTGATCTACATAAACATTCCTCATATTGGTAGCATATACATTAGCCATTACCCAGACTTTATCCAGATTAGAAATTGTAAAAAGCTGATCTCCGCCGGCAGTAACCGGCATTCCTTTGGAAACATTTTTGGAAATCACATATCCGTCTGCGGGTGCCTTTATCTGAATTGTATTTCCTCCCGCCGAGTACAGCTGCATATTTTTTCTGGTCTTTGAAATATTAGACTGTAGTATGGCCACTTCAGATCTCGCTTCCTGTAAATCTTTTTGAGAGGCAATATCATCTTTATACATGGCTTCTACAGAAGCAAGTTTTCTTTTTGCGACCGCCAGCTGAGCCTGTAAAGTCTGTGTATCATCCTGCATTTCATTAACAGCCGTACTCTTTACACTAGCCAGAACCTGCCCTTTCTTCACATAATCACCTAAGGAAAAATAAGTATCTGTTACCACCCCGTCTACCAGACTGACAAAAGGAACTGTTTTATCTGAATTACTTTCCACTTCTCCTGTAAGAGTAATACTTTCTTCAATAGGCAGTACTTCAGCTTTAACCAGTTTAATATCTTTTTTAAGTTCTTTACTGATACAGTATCCTTTTAATACTTCATTATTTTCTTTTTTATCGGCACAACCCGTAAAAGCCAGCAACGCAGAAAGGTAAATTGCTGCAATGTATTTGGTAGTATTTCTGTTCATATCTTATAAATCTTGTCCTACAACATACTGCAGGTTTTCGTAATATTGATTAAGTTCCTTTTTGGTATCCAGAATGATCATCTTATTATTGATATAGGCATCTAAAAAATCCATATATTCTAACATGCTTATGTTTCTCAGTCTGAAATTCTTTTCATGACTTACTAATAAGCCATCCAGCGTAGATTCATAAGCACCATCAATTTCTCCGGAAACTTCCTGAGTTCTGATGTAATTTCTGAAAACAGAAACAATCTCATTCTCAGATTTCAGCATATTTTTCCGGGTTTCAATTTTCATTTTCTGAATCTCAAGCTTCGCTTCCTGAATATTTCCTTTATTGCGATCAAAAATGGGAAGATCAAAAGACACTCCCAGACCGATGAAATCTTTCATAATATTTCCGCCACGGTCATAGCCTAGAGAAACAGCTACATCCGGAGTCTTCATAGCGTTTTGAATTTCAAGATTTTTTTCAGCGTGTTTTTCTTTATTTTTAGCCATCAGGATATCCGGCCGGTTTTCTTTTGCTTTCTCCAGCCATTGCGTAAGCTCCAGTTCTGAAAGTTGTTTTTCCGGCATCGTAAACGGATCCGAGATAACCAGGTAGGACTGGGCCGGAATCATCAGCAAAGCTTTCAGTTCCACTTGTTGATCTTCAATTTCCTGTTTCAATGAAATCAGTTTTTTCTTGAATTCGATCTCTTGTGCTTTTAAGCGGACATACTCCGCTTTACTGATATTTCCTAGATTTAATTGGTTTTGATATGATTTTGTTAATTTCTCAATGGAAGCAATCTGTCCCTGATAAATTTTCTGTTGTTCCTGATTGTAAAGGATCTCGGTAATCGTATTTCTTAATGTCTTTTTAAGTTCACGAAATACTTCCTGTAGTTCGTATTTCTCTCCTTCTACTTCTATTTTCTGAAGCTCAACATTTTTTCTCCTTTTTCCTGCTGTCTGGATTACCTGTTCAATTTCTGCTGAAACCTGAGTATTCTTACCCCAGTTTCCGATGAGAGCAGGCTGTTCCTCAATATCATAGGTTCTCCATAAATTGATTTCATTAACGGTTAGCTTAGGATTAGGCCAGTATTTAGCCTGAACAGCACGTGCTTCTGCCTGAGAAATTTCTAGTTTTTGAGTAATAAGATCCAGGTTTTTAGCCAAAAAAACAGCTTCGGCTTCTTCTCTGGTAATTTTCACAGTATCGGAAATTTGGGCAGAAAAAAAACTGAAGCAATGAATATAAAATAGGGTAAATATAATTTTCTTCAAGGTCTCATATTTTAGGACCACAAAACTATTCTCTTAGTATTAGACCCAATTTCGAATAAAATTAAAATTCGATTAGTCCAACATTAGAGTTTGATTAGAATCAGGGTCTAAAGCTGAATTTTTATAAGAAAATATATTTCAATACATACGGCAGTATGCTAAACGATTGTTTTTAAACATTGGGAGGAAAGACAAGCAGAACATTGGTACCCACATTTATCAGGGAATTAATATTCATTGCTATATGATGGTGGTCGAAAATATTTTTAGAAAGAGATAATCCAATCCCGCTACCTTTAATACGATCCACATTTTTACCTCTATAGAATGTTTCGGTAATTTTCACAAGATCTTCAGCAGGAATTCCCTTTCCTTCATCTTTCACTTCAATATTCAACAGATTATTTTTTTCAGAAAGAATAATAATAACAGGCTTATCATGAGAATACTTGATGGCATTTTCTACAATATTGTATAAAGCAAGATACAATAGTGTTTCATTTCCCGGAAATTCTAACAATGCCGGATTGGCAACCTGAAGCTGGATCTTAATAGAAGAATGCTGCTCTTTGGCTTTGGACTCTAGTTTTTCATAAATCTTCCAGACCAGCTCATCTATCCTTACCTGCTTATGTGACGACTCAAGTTTAGTCATTCCGGACATCAGCAGAAGGTTATTAAGAATATTTTCAATCTCAAATACATGGTCAAGAGATTCTCTGGCTACTTTTCTGTATTCTTCCGGTGTCCTGTCCTTTTGGGCAAAGACTTCCAGATTTCCTGAAATGGCTGCCAAAGGAGTTTTAAATTCATGAGAAACATAATTAATAAAATTCTGCTGCAACAGCATGCTTTCGGAAATCCTGCTTAATAATTTATTGTAAGATTTGATTAAGTCTTCAATTTCATCATTGGTATTGGTAGAAGTAATTGCAGTAGAAATGTCATGATAATCCACCGCATTAATGCGCTTTACTACATTAGAAATAGGCTTATATACTATTTTCGAAAGATATCTGCTCAGAAAATAAATAGCCAGTAAACCAAGGATCAGTACAGAAATTATAATAATAGAAAGCCTGATCATCTGAGCCTGAAATGAATCGTTTGGTGATTTTACAAAAACAACAAAATCGCCCTGATTATCCGGGTAAAAGATCCCGTAATAAAAGTTATTATCAGACATAAACTGCAGTCCTTTGTTATTTCTGACAGTCTGCAGATGCTGTTTCTTGATATTTTTATCATTCAGATTCTGCCCGAAAGTAACTTCATTATTCTGATTATAAACCGCTACTCTTTTGTTCTGGATAAGATGATTATATTCTTTTTTGATCTGAGCATGTCTGTCTTTCGGAAGTTCATCTTTTTCAAGATAATAGATTGCGGAAATAAGTGCTGTATTCCTCAGTTTTTCAAAATAAAAAATCTTGGTACTATCATAATACGCAAAGAATATCACGGCAAATGTAATGATGGAAACAATGCCAAATGAAAGGCTTGAAATAAGAGTAAATCTGTTTCTGAGAGTCATTTTCAGTCTTTAATTAAATATCCTGTCCCTTTTACGGTATGAATAATCTTCTGATCCTTTTCTTCAATTTTATTACGGATATAGGAAATATATACATCCACCACATTCGTGGTATTGTCAAAATCTATTCCCCAGACATTATGCAGGATCTGGGTTCTGCTCAGTACTTTATTTTTATTTTCCATCAGAAAAGTAAAAAGCTTATACTCTGTGGGAGAAAATTCGATTTCTTTACCATTCTGTGTCACCGTATGCAGATCTGTATCCACAATAATATTTCCACATGACAAAAGCTGATTTTCCTTTTGATAGCTTAGTTTATTACGTCTGGTTAAAGCTTTAATCCTTGAAATAAGCTCTTCAAAATGAAAAGGTTTGGATAAGTAATCATCTGCTCCCAGATCCAGCATTTTTATTTTATCATCAGGACTATTTAATGCACTGAGAACGATAATCGGGGTATAGTTTCCTTTAAACCTGATAATTTGTGTCAACTGCATTCCATCGAGTCCGGGAAGCATAATATCCATTAAAATAATGTCAAAATCATATGTGGTAATAATTTCTCTTGCTTTTTCTCCGGAGTCGGCAAGGGTAATATTGTAGCCTGTTTCGGTAAGCCCTTTTATAAGGAAATTACTAATTCTCTGATCATCCTCTACCAACAAAATATTCATATGTCTCTGAAATTTCCTATAAATATAGGTATTCTTTAGAGAAAGAGACTGCCATAAGAAAGTCATCGCTTCAGGAAAAAACGAAATAACCTTCAGGGATTGATCTCCTGATACCAACTTCCAGCCTTTTTTCATAATTTTGAAAAATGGAGATGATATATTTAATTATTGGATTTATTGCCGGCGGAATACTGGGAGCAGTTATTTTATATTTTGCTTTAAAATCATCAATGGTTTCGAGAAGTTCTTATGATCAGCTAAATAGTGCATATATAAAAATCAATTCTGATCTGGAAAATGCCGATCTGAAAATTCAGGAACTACATCGTGGAAACGAAAAAGAGAAAGAACAAAATCTTCTGCATCAGGACTTATTAAATGATCTGAAAAATGAATTTGCTAAAATCTCCGCAGAACACACCTCGCTAAATACCCAATTCCAGGAACTGAAACAGGTCAGCATCAAACAGGCGTCTTATATAGATGCACTGGTTTTAGAAAAACAGGATCTTTTTGCTAAAAACGCCGATCTTTCAGCTAGAAATGAAAGCCTTCAACAGTCGCTGAACATTCAAAAAGAAGAGATTACAAAGATTCAGGAAGATTCAAAAATACAGTTTGAAAATTTAGCTAATAAAATTCTGGAAGAAAAAACTGAAAAATTTACGGCTTTAAATCAAAATAATTTAAAAAATATTCTTGACCCGTTTCAGGAAAAAATTGCTGAATTAAAGAACAAAGTCAATGAAGCTTATGAAAAAGAAAATAAAGAGCGTTTTTCTCTGGCTGAAAAAGTAAAAGAACTGGCCGAACTTAATCAGCAGATCTCTGAGGATGCTAAAAAATTAACCCGTGCTCTAAAAGGCGAGAGCAAAACCCAGGGAAACTGGGGAGAAATGATTCTGGAAAGCATCCTCGAAAAATCAGGACTGGTAAAAGGCAGGGAATATTTCCTGGAACATGAGCTTCGTGATGAAGACAACAACGCCTTATTTTCTGAATTTTCAGGTAAAAAGATGCGCCCTGATGCTGTTGTAAAATACCCTGATGAAAGAAATGTCATTATTGATTCTAAAGTCTCGCTGACTGCCTTTACAGATCTGGTAGACGAAACCGATCCCGAAGTATATATTATCAAATTGAATCAACATCTGGGTTCAATAAAAAACCATATCAATCAGCTGAGTCAGAAAGCTTATGACGATTACGGAAAATCACTTGATTTTGTCATGATGTTCATCCCAAGTGAGCCGGCCTATATTGCGGCCATGCAAGCAGACCAGAACCTTTGGAACTACGCTTACGAGAGAAGAATACTGTTATTAAACCCAAGCAATCTGATCACTTCACTCAAACTTATAGCAGATCTCTGGAAGCGTGAATATCAGAACAGAAATTCTATGGAGATTGCTGAGCGTGGTGCAAAACTCTATGACAAATTTGTAGGCTTTGTGGAAAACCTTGAAAAAGTAGGAAGAAATCTTGATCAGGCCAAGAATGTTTACAATGATGCCTATAAGCAGCTTCATACCGGGAATGACAACCTGATTATTCAGACACAGAAACTGAAATCACTCGGCATTAAAAACAAAAAAGATCTGCCACCAAGCCTCATTGACAATGGTATTATAGAAACCGAAAACTAATTCCCATGAAAAAGCCTTACTTCATTCTTCTGATCAGTTTAATTCTTTTTATTGCATCTCTTCCTTTTCCGGCAGTGTATGTCAAAGATGATTCAATGTATGGCTTAGCATGTCTTTTATTGGGATGGGCAGAAATGGATGGCGGTGGTATCGCCTGGCTGGCCAATCCGCTCATTTTTTTTACAGCACTTTTCTTTTTAATGCGTAAAACAAAAATATCCTTACTCCTCAGTCTTCTTAGTCTTTTCCTTATGCTGTGTTATCTGTCTGTCGGGGAAATTACTACAGATGAGGCCGGGCACAAATCTCCTGTAACAGGCTACGGTCCCGGATATTTTCTCTGGGTAGCCAGTTGCCTGACTCTTTTCATAGGCAACCTGGTTTCTTTAAGGTCTCAGAAAAAAATTTAAAACAATACATTAAATTAAAAATCCCGGACACTTTAAAAATAGTTTTATTCGTATCCGGGATCAACATTAAGATTGAAAATTAAATTAACAATCAAAACTTCGAAATGTACTTGTAATTTTTAGTTTTTCAGGTCTTATATCGTAGAAGATTATTAGTTTAAATTTTTTCCATCATTTGATTATAAATCAACGATAATCCGGTTGCTCATTATCATTGATGGGAAGTCATCAGTATGTTTTCAGAATCAGCAGAGTATATGATCCTTTTTTTAAACCATTTCCTCTAAGTCTCTCATATCATTTATATGGGCAAAATTAAAACTTATATATATGTTGTCAAATCAACAGTAAAATCATATTGGAAAAATGACTGAAACCAAGATAACATACTGTTTATAAGATTTTTAAACTAATCATTTTATGAAAATGATTAATTACTTTGTACAAAAAAATTTAGACGCTATATTTGCGGCATCGTAAATAAGCGGATATAAGCTGACTGAACACACGCTGCAATGAGAATTAGTCAATATTACAACAACAGAATACATACGTTAAAGAAACAGCTGATAGAAACTTATTTATTCATTCTGGTTATTTTCCATATCATCTCTATTTATATTTATCTGTTCTGGCTGAAAAACACCGCTCCTATTTATTATTTTGCGGCCGCTTTAATCTTTTATATTTATTCTTATGTACTGATCAGAAGAAATGTTAATATTTCAAGGGTAGTCAATGCTTATCTACATTTCAGCTCACTTCACATTTCTATTATTATCCTGAATTTTATTGATGATTCCATAGTAGGATTTATATGGCTTATCCCCATGCCTGTTTGTGCCTATGTATTTTTAAAAAGAAAAATGGTGATTTATTATATGTTTTATACTATTTTTCTGATGGTTTTCATCGTAATTTATGCGAGATATTTTGACCATCATTTCTATACGTATGATAAAAAATACCTTCATTCTACCAATATTGCCGCTGTAGCTGCTAATTTTTCGCTTATTTGTTTATTTATATTTTACAAGCTGAAGATAAGTCATCTAGAATCCCGAGCTTTTGTATATGATATTAAAAGCAAACTGAAAGAAAAACAAAAATACAGGAAGGATTTTTCATTGGATGAAAACACTACCTATACTTCTGACAGGCAAAAAAATGAAGTTCCTATCGATCATGATAAGCTTGAGAATTTATTCCTGGAATTGGACAACTACATTAGAAACAATAATTATTTTACGAATCCTTCTATTAAAATATCAGGCTTATGTTCGGATCTGAACACAAATGTGAACTATCTTTCGAGGGCTATAGACTACAGAGGATATAAAAATTTTAATCAGTATATTAATTCACTAAGAATTGCGCATGTAAAGACGCTGATGAAGACCTCAGATTTAAATAAGGTCACTTTAATGTATATTTATACAGAAGCAGGTTTCACCAGTCAGGTGACATTCAACAGGGTTTTCAAGCAATTTGAAGGCATTACTCCAAGCGAATACATGAATGGTTTGTTATAAGCTGCCACTCTAAAAATTAAAACATCCATCTTTCAGTTTTCGGTTACAAATTTTACTTACTTTTACAAAAACAGTCATAAGACTTTTCAAATAATAGATGAGAGCTATTGATAAAGAAGATTAAAATATTTAAAAAACCGCAAAATGACTAATTTATTCTCCTTTACTTCCTATTCCTATCCGAAATCTGAATCTCTTAAAGAGATTTCACTATCTTCATTTTCTGCCGGAATTTTAATTTATCTCATGCTGATCAGTCTTCAGCCTTTTGGAACCGAAAGCTTTCAGCATCCTTATAAATATCTGCTGTTATTCCCCTATACTATTATTTTCAGTACTGCTTTTCTTATTATAAATGTTATGGTAAGCTCATTCAGCAATTGGAATCTTGGTTCAGAACTTGTAAAAATATGGACGGTTTTATTGTTAGGTTCTGTTGGAGCATACTTTTATAATACGCTCTGTTTAAGTCATGTAAAATTAAGTTTTGAAAACTATTTTTATATGCTGTTTTATTGTCTGGCAATAGGCATTCCGGTTTCTGTTATTTATGTATTGTCACGATATATTTATTTAAAAACTCTACATAAAAAAACCGCTGAAGATATTCCGCAGCCACTTTCCGGTAAAACAACCGTCATTGAAAGCAGACAGGTTATTATTTCCGCTGGTAATGAAAAATTAAGCATCCCTGAAGATTGTTTTCTTTATGCCCAATCTATGGAAAACTATTGCATACTTTTCTTTTCAGAAAATCAGACTATAAAAAAACATATGATCAGAATCAGCCTTGCAAATCTTCTGGATCAGATTGAATCCCCTGCTATCAAAAAATGTCACCGCTCTTATATTGTTAATTTAAACAAGGTAATTCATAGTAAAGGAAATGCGCAGGGCTACAGACTGACGTTACCTGAAAATGATATTGAAGTGCCGGTTTCCCGAAGTTTCATTTCGACAATTATCCCTGAATTAAAACAATACAGGAAATAAAATTTGTCACCGGTCACTATTTTTTGTCATTCATCACTTCTATTTGACAGCTTATTCTTAAAGTCGCATTTTTGTTGAAAAATGACTAAATCAAGCAAACCCATCCTCTTTTTTTCAATTTTCATCTTTGGATTTTTGATCTATTACTTCTTTGATCTCTTCTGTTTCAGAAGCATTCAGAATTTTTCAAAAACGGTATTTCACAGCAAAGCTGCAGCCCATGTTATCGCCTATTCCGTTACTTTAATTCCATTGATCATTGCTTTAAAAATTTTATTTCCTGAAAGAAATATTTTTGATCTGTTTTCTTTAAACAATTCCTTAATAAAAGGACTCATACTGGCATTTGCAGGAACTCTTCCCATGATCACAGGATATATGATTCATTTTCGTCTGATTTCCAAAATAGATTTTGAATCCTTATTCATCAATACCATTTCTTCTGCTTTTTTTGAAGAACTTATCTTCAGAGCATATCTGATCGGAATTTTATTCAGATTCAGCAGGCTGGGATTCTTATCTTCCGTGGTATTAGGATCTTTATTATTTGCTCAGGTTCATTTGTATCAGAGCCGTGATATAATGGAACTTACAGAAATCTTTGCGATCACATTCTTAGGCTCTGTATTTTTTGCATGGGTATATTCTGAACAGGAATTCAATATCTGGACAGCCATATTCATCCATTTCTTTATGAACCTCTATTGGGAACTTTTTAATGTTTCAGACAATGTTTCGGGAAATCTATACGGCAACCTATATAAACTTATTTCACTTGTATTGATTGTTACCTTAACGGTGTATGATAAAAAAAGAAAAAATAAACCCTTTCAGATTACCAGGAAAAACCTTTTTATAAAAACCAGGCAAATACAATCATAAATTTTGCATAATTTTGCGGAATGTTGATAGAAAGCTTTCAAAACGATAAAATAAAAAATGTCACTAAACTTCTTACTGACAACCGATTCCGTAAAAAATCAAACGTATTTGTTGTAGAAGGGCAACAGGAGAATGAAAGAGCTGCCCGGTATCATTTTGAGCCTCTGGAGTACTTTATTTCTGAAAATATCTTTACAGGAAAGCTCCCTGAAGGGAAAATCCATTATGTAAGTGAGAAAATATATGAAAAAATAGCTTACCGAGGCAGTTCTGAAGGGATTATCGGGATATATCAGGCTAAGGAAACTCCTTTATCTTCATTTATCCCTAAGGAAAATGCTACGGTTATTATTGTGGAAGGAGTCGAAAAACCCGGTAATTTAGGAGCGATCTTAAGAAGCTGTGAAGCATTTGGAATTGATGCCCTTATTGTCGCCGACGGAAAAACGGATTTTTATAACCCTAATGTAATCCGTTCCAGTGTGGGTTGTCTTTTCGGAATGGAAGTTTATCAGGCAGAAAACGAAGAAACACTGGAATTTCTTCAGAAAAATAAATTCAATATATATACCACCCTTATGGATGAAACTGCGGAAGATCTTTATAAAAGAGATTTCACCCGGCGTTCTGCTGTTTTGTTCGGAACAGAACATTCGGGATTAAGTGAATTCTGGATAGGGAAAGGAAAAAACACCCTGATTCCGATGGCTGGAAGTATAGATTCTCTAAACCTGAGTAATGCCGTGGCCATTACCTGCTATGAATCATTAAAGCAAAGAAAAGGATAAACGATACCACCAGCAGCCTCATGTCTTTTTGAAGCAACTTTATTTCAGACTAAGATCACTGCCGGCTGTAAAGCATAAAAAAACCGTTTCACTGGGTGAAACGGTCCTTTTATTTTTAAGCGTAAGCTAAAATTATTTCTTAGCAGCTTCTTTAGTAGCGTCTTTAGCAGCATCAGCAGCTCCTTTAGCAGCGTCAGCAGCTCCTTTAGCAGCATCAGCAGCTCCTTTAGCAGCATCTTTAGCAACTTCAGCTCCAGCAGCAGTAGTAGCAGCAGCAGCATCTTTAGCAGCACCTACAGCAGTAGTAGCAGCAGAATCAACAACTTTAGCAGCAGAATCAACTACAACAGCAGCAGAATCAGCAGTTACAGCAGCTGAATCAGTAGCACCTTCAGTAGAAGTAGCTTCAGTTTTTTTACAAGCAACTAAAGAGATTGCAGCGATAGCAGCTACGAATAATGACTTTTTCATAATAAATTAAATTTAATTTTGTTAATATTGTTTTATAAAATTTTTCTTCTGTTCTGTTATTTGAACAAGACAAAGGTAGAGCAGTTAGAAAGTTTGTCTATGAAAAATAATTGTAATACCTTTGTAAAATAGTTTTACAAAAAAACATAGCTGATAATCAACAATTTAATTATTTTTAAAAAAATTGACAGATTTAGATCTACTACACTTTGAACAGCTAAAAAAGGACGTTCAGGGTCAATATTTAAAAGAATACACCCCTTCCTATGATGATATTTCAAAATGGAAGGGTATAGATATTATATATTTTCAGGAAGACCTTCGCAAAAAAGCAAAAGGAAACATCAGTGAAAAGTCATTTTATACCTATTTCAAAACATCACCGGTCACTAAATTACCCAGAATCGATATGCTCAATTTATTGAGTATTTATGCGGGTTATGACTCTTGGTACGAATTCAAAAAACAGCATCTTTTTGCAGGAGAATTATTACAGGAGAATGAAGATGTAGAAGAAGATGAAATTAGTGAACTTGAGAAAACGGTTGCTTCTGCCCCTGAACTCCCAAAAACTGAAAACACGGTCAAATATGCAGAGCAAAAAGCTCTCGAAAACATTGATTTACAAAAATCAAATACTGACAATCAGCAAGTTAAAACAAATCCGACAATTTCAACTGAACCTGAAAAATCATCTGAAATTAAAAAGAAAAATTTCGTAAAAAAGAATGCCTGGGCTCTTGTTACTTCCGTGCTGATAGCCATCACCGGTATTCTGGGATTTAAAGATGTACTTTTCTCAAAGACTTATAAATATTGTTTCATTGATAAAGACAGAGGTGTTAATGTCATCAACACACTGGATATTATGGTCATGAAGGAAAACGAGTCTCCGATTATGTATAAAATCAAACCCGGGGAATGCTTTTTCTACTCAACTAAGGACAAAAATCTGAAGATGCGTATTACAGCTCCTTTCTATGAACCTCTGGATGTTAACAGAAACCTGGAAAACGCCCCTGAAGAAGAGAAAATAGAACTTAAACCGGATGATTATAAGATGGCAGCCTACTACTTCTCTATTAAAGATATTAAAGGAGGCAATCCGGAAGAGCAGGTAGCTCTGATCAAACAAAAAAGGAATCAATTAGAAAACTTAATCAGCAATAATGCTATCATTTACCAGGTCTATGACAATGACACTTATGGTATAGAAAGACTGGATAAACAAAAATACATCACCCTGGTAACGACCCCTACTACATCATTAAAAAATCTGAATGTAATAGAAATGAAAAAGGACACCAATGGTAAAATCATATCTATCAAATTTAAAATCGCAACCACAGATGAAAAAAATAAATAATTTTTTAGCTTTTGCAGTCCTTCTTTTCGCAATTGTTGCCTGCAATAAAAAAACAGAAATAAGTGATCTGGAAAAACTCAGAAACAGCAATAATACCAAAAGCTACCCTGCTGTACAGATGGACAGTATGCAGGCTATTAATTCCATCACAAAACAAAAAGTTCAGGAATTGCTGGATCTCTCCACTCTTTATTTATCCGGAAACAGAAATACGGAAATCGACACTGTCATCTATTCACAGATGCAAAGTTATTTCCACAAACCGGACTCTTTAACGTTTAAGAGGCTTCTGAAGGAGCTGGACAGTATGAAAGTAAGATCTGTGAAAGTAAATAACCTCAATGTATATAAAGAGTTCTATAAAAAAGACACTTTAGATTATGCTAAATTCAATGTGGAATATTTTGACGGCAAGAATAAATCATTGGGAAGCTTTGAAAAAAACGCTCAGTATATTCTTCTCTCTACCCCAAAACTGAAAAAAGAATTTAAGTTTTATTTTCTGGATTTTTATTCCAGACCATTAAAGAAAGACAGCACGTCTGCAGGAGTTACCAAATAGTCTAAAGGAATATCATTTTCCCAGACATCATCAATATTTTCTTCGGGGTCAAAATAATTGACTCCGATTTTTTTTGTCTCTGCAGAAATATTTTGAAAAAGACCGTCATAGAAACCTTTCCCATAGCCTACTCTATTCCCTTTTCCATCACAATACAATAAGGGTGTAATGACATAATGGAAATTATTTTCCCCGGAATCCACATTGGACAAAGGTTCAGAAATTCCCCAGCTGTTGTGTTCAAATACGGTATCTTCAAACACCTCAATACTTATTAATTGGCCCTCCACTATTTTAGGCACATATACACGGATATTCTGCGCCAAAAAATATTGAATAAAGATTTTGGTATCCACCTCATTAAACTTCTCAATAGGAATAAAAATATGGACCTTCTGCCCTGAATAAGGCCGGAAATAAGTAAGGAAATGTTCTAAAATCTCTTCAGATAACAAGAAAGCCTCATCGCTAGACAAGGCTTTTCTTTTTTGCATATATTTTTTTCTAAGTTCAGCTTTTAACATAAGCGTTTCTTTTAACTGAAATATTTTTCATCAAACCCGCTTTTCTACATTATGCATTTTCAGCAGGCTGTACAATTTTATATAATTTGTCTGACAAGCGAACTCTGAACGGAAGCTCAAAAGTAATCTGATCGCCAGCTTTAGCTGTTTCACAAGGTCCGCCGTTAGCATACATCTCAGTAATGACAACTTCCTGTTCTCCTGTTGTAGGCCCAGAAATCAGCACTTTATCCCCCAATGAAAGCTCTTTATTTTCAATTAAAAAC
This sequence comes from Chryseobacterium sp., assembly GCF_019236175.1. Classification (GTDB taxonomy): domain Bacteria; phylum Bacteroidota; class Bacteroidia; order Flavobacteriales; family Weeksellaceae; genus Chryseobacterium. The sequence continues at coordinate 125,685 of NZ_JAFAJM010000001.1, read as the reverse complement.
TGTGCGATTTTTGATTTTGAATAATAATGCTCTGCTTTACCAATTAAAACTTTTTTAACGGATATTTTCTGACGGATATTTTTTGTTTCCGCCTTTCCTAAAGTCTGAGTAGACAAATCTCCGGAGTTCTTAAACTTCAGAGCATCAGATTTTCCTTTTCTGAAAACTTTATTTCCAACCTGAAGTCCTTTTCTTAATTTCACCTGTTCGTCCCAGGGAAGATGAATAGTTTCAAGGCATTCCGTAGAACAACAGTTCTCCATGGCTGCTTTACATTCATCACATTGGATAAATAATAAATGACAGGCATCATTAGAACAATTCGTATGATTGTCACAAGGTTTACCACACTGGTGGCATTGTGAAATAATATCATCTGTAATTCGTTCTCCTAAACGGTGGTCAAATACAAAATTTTTACCAATAAACTTGCTCTTTATTCCCTCTTCTTTAATCTGACGGGTATATTCTATAATTCCCCCTTCCAGCTGAAAAACATTTTTAAAACCCTGATGTTTAAAATAAGCACTGGCTTTTTCACAACGAATTCCACCTGTACAATACATCAACAGGTTTTTATCTTCTTTAAAATCCTGTAACTGGTCATTGATAATTGGTAAACTTTCTCTGAAATTTTCCACATCCGGAGTAATAGCCCCTTCAAAATGGCCTACTTCACTTTCGTAGTGATTTCTGAAATCAACAACAATGGTGTTAGGATCAGAGAGCATATCATTGAACTCCTGGGCTCTTAAGTGAACCCCTTTGTTGGTCACATCAAAAGTATCATCATTCAGACCATCTGCAACAATTTTATTTCTGACCTTAATTGTTAATTTTAAAAACGAATAATTATCCTGGTCTACCGCTACATTCAAACGGATACCTTTCATAAAATCGTAAACTTCCAGCGTATCCCGAAAAGCCTCAAACTGATCAGCAGGAACACTCATCTGAGCATTAATTCCTTCATGGGCAACATAAATACGGCCAAGTGCATCCAGTGCATTCCAGGCTATAAATAAATCGTCACGAAATTGTTGGGGATTTTCAATTTTGGCATACGCATAGAAAGACAATGTAAGGCGTTCCTTACCAGCTTCTTCAATAAGTTGAGCTCTTTCTTCTGCGCTTAAGGTGTTATACAGTTGCATGCTATAAACGTTTTAAGTGAGAAAAATAATTTTTGCAAAGGTAATCATTTTTTAATTAAGTATATTTATAAGGCCGAAGAGCTCATCTGATAACAACCCATCAATAGCTATTCTTATCGGTGTATGAAGATACCGGTAAGCATTATTCTCTTTAAGAATTTTTTAATTTTTGTTAATATGAATGTTCACAATTACGACATAATATATAAAATGATATAATACCCGTTAAATTTTAGTTAAAAGTGAAACATAGCATACTAATTGCTTACTTATTTAACATTAAATTTGTTTACTCAAAAACATAAAAAAGAAATTAATTAATAAACAAGAAAGATATACAATGAAGAGTACTTTAAAAAAACTATTACCATTTGCAGTAGTCGGAGTTATCTCAGGAGCTACTACCGTTGGAGCCATACAATATTTCGGACATGGTACCAATAATGGAGATCAGTCTTATTTTACAACATCAGCACCCACCGCCTCATTTGCAGGAATGAATACTGGTGCTGCAGGTGATGATTTTGTTAAGGCGGCAAAAACAACCGTACCGGCTGTAGTTACAATTAAGAATTACCAGAATAAAACATCCAGCAGAGCATCGGAACAGGATCTGTTTGATTTCTTCTTCGGAGATCCTTTCGGAGGAGGAAGAGGCCAGCAGAGACAAAAGCAACAGCAGCAGGCTCCGGACAATATGCCTTCAGGAATGGGATCCGGTGTCATCATCTCGCCTGATGGATATATCATTTCCAACAACCACGTAGTAGCAGGTGCCAATAAGCTGGAAGTTGTATTAAGCAATAAAAAATCATACATTGCAACTTTAGTAGGAACTGATCCTAATACGGACATTTCTCTATTGAAAATTGAAGAAAAAGGACTTCCGTATTTAAATTTTGCCAATTCAGACAATATTGAAGTAGGACAATGGGTGCTTGCCGTAGGGAATCCGCTCGGATTAAACTCTACAGTAACTGCGGGTATTGTTTCAGCAAAAGGAAGAGGTATTGGTATTCTTGGAAGCCAGGGAAAAGCAGCTAACCCAATTGAAAGCTTTATCCAGACGGATGCTGCAATTAATCCGGGTAACTCAGGAGGTGCGCTGGTTAACACCAATGGAGATCTTATCGGGATCAACTCTGCAATTCAGTCTACCACGGGATATTATCAGGGGTACGGGTTTGCTATTCCTTCAAATCTGGCCAGAAAAATCATTGAAGATATCAAGAAATTCGGAATTGTACAGAGAGGATTCTTAGGTGTTCAGTCATTGGATCTTTCAGATGACCAGCAGGTAGCTATGTATAATCAGAAATTCAAAACCAATCTTAAATCAGGTTCCGGAATATATGTTACAGGATTTGGAGACAACAGCGGGGCTGAAGATGCAGGACTGAAAAAAGGAGATGTTATTACCAAAATAGACAATTATGACATTTCAGATTTTGCTGATTTATCGATGTCTATCGGAAGCAAGCGTCCCGGAGACAAAGTTCAGGTAACCTATTCTCGAAACGGCAAAGAAGGAACTACTAATGTAACCCTTAGAGACCAGAAAGGAGGTACTTCTACCAGAACAAAAGCAGACCTTAGTGTTACTGAAAAACTGGGAGCTGAATTTCAGAGTCTGGATGACAGAACTAAAGCATATTATGGTCTAACCAGTGGAATTATGGCTAAAAATGTTATTGAAGGAAGCGAAATAGCTAAAGCCGGTATTGTAGAAGGTTATATCATCACTGAAATTAACGGCAAGCCTGTAAATTCTCAGAAGGATGTGGAAACCTTACTAAATAAATTCTCAGGAACGGGCCAGATAAAATATATGGATGATTACGGAAGAAATTATCAAAGAGGATTCAAAATGCCTTAATTAAAAACAGACAATAGTCTTTTCATATCAACAAAAAAAGCGCTGCAAAATTTGCAGCGCTTTTTTATTTATTTGGGTTTATTCATTTTTTCAGCAATCCGTTTTTTCTTATTCCTTTCGTAAATAACTTCTACGATTTTACCTCCGATCCAGGAAAACGGAAAAAAGGTAAGGAAGATAGAAATCTTATAGAATGTAGGATGGTAAGGGAATATAATAATATCCAGCATGGCTATAAACAGCATAATAAAACCGATAAGAATAGCGTAAGCTACTTTAGCGTATTTAACAATAATTGCCGTAGCAACACCCCCTATTGTTGTTCCCAATCCGGAAATAAACAAAAGAAAGCCGAAGAAAGCCTTATCATCTTTCATACTGAAAAGGAACCTTTGCCAATGTTCAAACGGAGCAAAAGCTTCAAAGGTAACCCATTGCGGAAATGCTCTTATACCAAGAGTAATAATAAGCCCTGTAATTCCTAGGCCTATCAACACCGCAATTGTATTTCTTATAAAATTCATTAATCCTGATGTGCAATCATAGAAATTTCAATATCTACATTTTTGGGCAGACAAGAAACCTGTACTGTTTCACGTGCCGGATAGCTGTCTGCATCTAAATAAGAAGCATAAATATCATTCATCACAGCAAAATCATCCATACTTTTAAGGAAGATGGTAGCTTTTACAACGTTTTTAAAAGTCATTCCTGCTTCTGTAAGAATGGCTTCAAGGTTTTTCATTACCTGATGCGTTTCTTTTTCGATTCCCTCTACCAATTTACCAGTTGCAGGATCTACAGGAATCTGTCCGGAAATGTACAAAATTCCGTTAGCCATATTAGCTTGTGAATAAGGCCCGATAGCTGCAGGTGCATTCGCTGTGTTGATTATTTGTTTCATATGTGGATATTTATTTTTTTTCATATTCAATCGCTGAATACTGTTTTTTATTGCCCGGAATTTTTTCAGGCAGTGATATTATTAGAATTGATTTCGGTTGCAAATATAAAATTTATATTCTCAAATGCCAATCTGATATTAGAAAGGAGCATTAGGCTGTGTAAAACTTCTGTCTTTATATTTCAGAGCATCGCTTAATATATTGGCCTTAATACCGATAAAGAAGTCATATACTTTGTATTGTCCGAAAGGAACCCAGTTAAAGTTGATGGTAAAACTTCGCTGATCTCTTGAAAAACCGATTCGGGTATAAGCCAGCTGTTTGGTCACCATATCATAGTGCGTACTTCCGTTCACATTCCAGTAAGGGGTCAGTTTAATACTTCCGTCTAAACCTATTGAAGCAATTTTACTGCCGAATCTGTTCAGACCTTTTGAATAGGCATAGTTGGCATTCACATTCAGGGTCCAGCTCTGATCGAAATGCGCATAATGATCATCATCAAAATAATAATTCTCATTTCTCACTTCTCCTTTTGAGGAATATTTTTTAGCATAATCGGTTTTTTCACCAAAGAGCTCACTGCTTAAAGGATAAGACAGCTGAATATTGAATCCCTGTACACTGAATCCGCCTAATTGTTCCGTTCTGATACCGGTATCCTGCCCCGGAATGAATGCGATTTTATAAGGATCAAGGGTAAGACTGGTATTTACATTAAGCTTATTATTAAAGAAAGAAGACTGTCCGTTGATTGATAAAATAGACCAAGGATGGTCTTTTGCTGCAAAGTTATAACTTCCTGAAAGGTTTAAAGATTCAAAGATTTTAAACTTCTTCACCCCGGTTGAGTCTTTCTTGGACTTTACTTTCATTTCGATATTATTCCCGATATTGAATCCTAAAGATCCTTGCATTCCGCTTGGCGGATTTCCTACAATTCCTTTCTCAAAAATAGAATAAGGGGTAATAGCACCCGTCGCATTATAATAATTTTTATAATATCCGAAACCGGGGCTTGAAAAATCAGGAGAATAGGTAAATCCGATACTTGGTATTACCATATGTCTTATCGCCTCAATAGTAGATCCTTTCTTAAATTTCATCATCCCGTAAAGCGTTGTCTGAATACTGGCTGTAGTAGAGAAATAAGAATATCCTGCAAATTTCTTGTCAATTTGATCTACGGTAATATTTTGTACAGGGTCGTAGTATCTGTTCAGGGTTTTTGTTGTAAAAGCATTATTAACATTTGCACTTAAACTGAATGTAAAATACTTTGCCAAAGTAGTGTTTGTTGCTAAAGCAATATTATTCTGTAGCCCTGTCTGCATTTTGTCCCACATCGCTTTTGTAAACAGTTCGCTTTCCTGTGTAGAAACAAAATTGGTAAGGTTAAACCCGGTATTCACTGTAATATTCTCAAGAAGTCCCTGTCTTACTCCTGTTTTAGATTTGAACAGATAAAACTGATTGATAGCCACGTTCATTTGCGGAAGTCGAAGATCTGACGATCCGGTCGCAAAGTTTTGGGAATAAGATGCCGTTCCGGTAATAGTCACCGGAAGTTTCAGAAATCTTTTGGTAAGGGTTACCGTTGAATTCTGCTGGGTATTCAGGACGTTTTGGTTGAAAATATAATTATTGTTCAACGTATTGTTATAGAATTTTGTACTTGTAATATCTACGGAAGCACTAAACGTAAGGAATGGATTTGCTTTTGAATCCTGTGTATGGGTCCAGTTAATTCTATAGGTACTGTTTTTAGTGTAATCATCCAGGCCTTTAATTCCTCTTACCATAGTTCCTACATCCGCATTAAAGCTTCCCGAGTAGCGGTATTTCTTCTGGTAATTCATCTGTGGACGAATGTTCCAGCTTCCTTTTGTGTAAACATCTGCAAGCAGTTTAAGATCAAAGTGTTCTCCGATCGGCTGATAATATCCTACTCCATTCAGGAAAAATCCTACATCCTCTCTTTCTCCGAAGCTCGGGATCAGAATACCGGCTGCTCTTTTAGCTGAAAACGGAAGAACGGCAAAAGGCATGATAAGTGGTGTAGGAACCTGCTCGATATACATTTGTATTGGCCCTGTTACAATCTGTGATTTATTTTTAGTTTTAATCAGCTTAATATAAGCGGCACGCATAAAATAATCCGCAGCCGTATCTTTTTTCTTGATGAAATAATCATCAGTAGTATAATCGGCTCTTCTCATCGCGTAGACAGTATCACTGTACTTTTTGGTTTTCTGAGCGATGATTACCCCTTCACTTTCTTCGGTTCTGGCATTGAAAGCAATGGCCTGTTTAGTTTTTGTATTATAACTAAATTCGTTGGTTTCGTACTTTTTACCACCCTGCATAGTAATCACAGGCTCAATAATTTTCCCTAATGAGTCTTGTTTTCCACGAGCGTAGATCAGATGCTTATCATCATCAATAGAAATATAATCTGCATTAATTTCCATATCCTGGTACTTCACCTGGGCATTCTTGTTCAGGAATGTCATCTTTTTAGGAATATCTCTTCTCTGATCGTCGGCTTTTGTACGAAGAATATCATCCAAAGCTTCTTTTTTTGCAACTATGGTATCCTTTTTGGAAATAGTATCATTAACCGCATTTTTAGGCAATTTTTCAGGAGTTTTCTGTGCTAAAAAATTGTTAAAAATTAGGATAATTAAAATTTGTAGTATATTTTTGGAGACGGTTTTGGCCAATTTTATTCTATATATTAAGGCCCAAAATTAATATAATTTTTATAACTGTAAGATGCACAAACAAAATTTTAAAATAATTTTATCATTTCTCCTTATCCTCACCAGCAACCTTTTTTTCTCTCAAAAGAAGTTTACAATCGTTCTGGATGCGGGACACGGAGGGAGTGATCATGGAGCTAACAGGTCATATGCAGACATTGGAAGAGTAGCCGAAAAAGATATAACACTTGCCATCACCCTAAAGTTGGGAGCAATGCTTGAGAAAAACAGAGATTTCAAAGTGATTTACACCCGTAAAATTGATGAATACCCGTCGTTATCTGACAGAACCAACCTGGCTAACAGAAGTAAGGCGGACCTTTTTATATCGATTCACTGTAATTCTTCTCAAAGACCTACGGCTTATGGTACCGAAACCTATGTACAAGGTCCCAACCAGAACAATGAAAACCTGGAAGTCGCTAAAAGAGAAAACGACGTAATTTTCCTTGATGAAAAGGATAAGCAAACCTTTGGTTCGTATAACCCCGATTCTCCGGAATCATTAATTGCACTCAAACTTCAGCAAAGTAAATATCTGGAATCCAGTCTTCTTTTAGGAGGACTGGTAGAGGACAACTTTGTCAATAAGGACAAAAGATCTTCAAGAGGGGTATTTCAGAAAAACCTTCACGTTCTTCGTATGAATGCCATGCCTTCGGTACTTATTGAAACCGGATTTATCAATCACCCTGAAGAAAGCCATTATATAGCTTCCGATAAAGGACAAAATGAAATTGCCGAAAGTATTTATGATGCTATCATTGACTATAAGAAAGCGATTGACAGAAAGACAGGCGGATCCAGTGCGTTTAAAAAGCCTGAACCGGAAAAACCTGCAGAGGTACCTCTGAAAAACGATTTCAGGATATTACTAATGAGTTCCCCTACCAAATATAACGATGGAGATCCTGCTTTAAAAGGCCTGAATTATATTCTGACGCTTAAAGAAAACGGACAGTACAAATACTACTATGCAGTAACCAACATGGCTTCTGTAAAAGATATCAATCTTAAAACTGCTAAAGACGCAGGATTTAGGAATGCTTTTGCTGTAGGATTTATGCCTAATCAGAAAATCAGCATGGGATATTATACGATAGAAGTGTATACCGGAGATAAATTGAACGGAAATTCTTATATCCTTCAAAATCTGAAAGACGTAGAAAGAGAAAAAGACAACGGAGTATTTTATTACACCTATGGGAAGGTATATACCCTGGAAGATGCTGTCAAACTTCAAAAAGATCTTGAAGCTAAAGGCATCAAAAACACGGTTATACAAAAAATCTACAAATAATTTTAAAAAATAATTTTGAAGTTTAAAAGTTAATTATTACTTTTGCAACCTCAAAATTTGGCCTATTCGTCTAGTGGTTAGGACTCAAGATTTTCATTCTTGCAACAGGGGTTCGATTCCCCTATAGGCTACCAAATTTGATATCATGCCGGATTTAAAAATACAAGAAGCAAAATTGCTTTTTAAGAAAATCCACTCTAACCCAAAAAGTTATGATTTAAAAATCAATGAAGACGGGATTGCAGGCAGGGATGATAAGATAAGTTTCAGACTTTACCGGACCGGAGAAAGGGTTGCTTTTGAAGTAACAATAGATGAATTCACTTTCACCAATACGACTGGAGAATGGAACAATGCGATGATTATGTTGGGAAACACAATCAAGAAATTAGAAAAGGAACAAGAAAATTTAAAAATAGAACAGGCAATAAATAAACTTAGAAAATACCTTTCAGAAGAAAATTAAAAATTTTTGAAAATAAATTTGGTAGTTTAAAAAAAAGTTTATAGTTTTGCACTCACATTTGAACGATATGGCAAATCATAAATCAGCACTAAAGAGAATCAGACAAAACGAAACTAGAAGACTTCGTAACAGATATTACCACAAGACTGCTAGAACAGCATTGAAAGCCTTAAGAAATGAGGGAAACAAAGCTGCTGCGACAGAGCAACTGCCAAAAGTTATCGCTTTATTGGATAAATTAGCTAAGAAAAATATTATCCACAAAAACAAAGCTGCTAACTTAAAAAGCAAATTAACTAAGCACGTTAACAAGTTAGCGTAATTATATAGTAGGCCCGTTCGTCTATCGGTTAGGACCTCAGATTTTCATTCTGGTAAGAGGGGTTCGATTCCCCTACGGGCTACAAACACTAAGAGTTGACACTTATAAAAACAAAAACTAACACATTACTTCGGTAGTGGAAGATAGAGGGCCCGTTCGTCTATCGGTTAGGACCTCAGATTTTCATTCTGGTAAGAGGGGTTCGATTCCCCTACGGGCTACCAAAGGACTTTTTCGAAAGTCCTTTTTTTTGTTTATATACTTCATCACTCATTAGCTCTCTCCCATTCTGATGCATTCGTATATAATATCGTACATTTTACTCCCTACATTTACTTTATACTTTGCAGGCGCAATAAAACCCTATAATCTTTACTTTAAAATCAAATAAAATATTAAAATTTTATTTATTCGTACCTCATTTACCTTAATAATATATCATATTGGAAATATCACCAATAATAGAAATATTATTTCCTACTTTTGTGATTAATGCTTACATTTGAAAAAACTATTATTCATCTAAACATCAATCATATGAAACTTAATTTACTCCCGGGAAATCGATTCTCATTCCAAACTGTTTTAACAGCTTTAATTTTATTTGCAGCCCATACACTTTCTTTTGGACAAAGCAGAATATATGCTCACGCCCAAAGTTCAGGGGTATTTGGTGTAGCATGTCTGGGTTGCCGTGTGGATAACCCACAAAACGCAATTGGTGACAATGAAGACGATTATTCAACACTGGTTTTAGGTACAGTTTTATTAGGCGGAATTCAGCAAACGCTAAGCTTTCCTGATTTAAGATCAGACACAAGACTGGTTGTAGGAATCGGAACAGATAACATTCCTTTATCTGTACAGCTATTAAGTGGTGTAACGTTGGAAACCATGAACGGGGGCAGCTCTAATGATGACCGCCGAACTATCGATGTAAGCCTTCTTAAGCTGGGAGCAACACCCAATAGAGGAACTGTAGAATTTAAACCGGCAAAACCTTATGATGGCATAAGAATTGGCCTAACCGGCGGAGTTCTTAGTCTTGGCGGCGGGTTCAGAATATATTATGCATATCAGGATCCATTGATTACCCTTACCGCTCACAGCAAAGACGGACAGATTACTTTAGGAGGCAATATTCCTTTAGAGGGATCTGAAATTACATTAACCAATACTTCAGGAAAAGAAGTCTACCGCTCAAAGCTGAGATCAAACTCATTTGAGTCCGGTCAGACAGAAGGGGTTTACATTCTCAATATTCAAACTAAAGAAGGAAAAACATATTCTAAGAAAATCCTTGTCAGATAACTTACAAAAACAGCAGACCTATTATCGTCTGCTGTTTTTTTATTATTAAAAACAGATCTCATTTCTTCTTTGAATCTGCCAGGTATACAAAGAACACCCATTAAAAAAACTTTAATCCATGAAAATAAATGTATCAACAAATCCGAACGGACTAAAAACGATAATACTGACATTATTAGTATTCGTGATGAATAGCCTATCCCATGCTCAGATTATTAAAACTTATGCAAGCAGCCAGACTAACCAGACGTATGGAATCTGTATAGGCTGTGGAGTCATAGATCCGGAAAATGCAGTGGGAAGCAATGAAGATGACTATTCAACCCTGATTGTTCCACTAGGCTTACTTGCAAGGACCGAACAAACCCTGATCTTTCCTACTTCAATCACCAATGCCAATAAACTGGTCATTGGTATCGGAACAGGACAGGCTGCTTTAACAGCGCAACTGATAGGAGGAGTATCTGTAGAAACATTTAACGGACAGGTATCCAATAATGATTATAAAAATATCAATAATGAAATTTTGAAATTAGGAGGAACAGATCCCAGCAAGGGAGAGGTGGAATTTATCACTTCAAAACCTTATGACCGTGTTAAAATAAATCTGAATGCAGGGCTTTTGAATCTCAACGGAGGACTTAGAATTTATTATTCTTATCAGTATAAAGATCCTTATATTAATCTTATGGCCCATACTGAAAACGGGCAGGTCACCTTTGATAAAAAAATCCCGGCAGAAGGTTCGGAAATCACATTAACCAATACCGACGGAAAAGAAGTATTCCGTTCAAAGCTGACTTCTCATACATTTAATCCCCAGCAACCACTGGGAATGTATATCATGACAGTAAAAACAAAAGAGGGTAAAACATATACCCAAAAAATTATGATTAAATAAATTTCATTTTAAAAAACCACAATCATTAAACATAAATTAAAAAATTTCACTTATATAAACAAATTGTTACATAATCACCATAATATGAAATAAAATAACTAACATAATCTTTTTATTTATAAATTTACACAAAGCTAAAAATCAAAATTTTTTATATATGAAAACTAATTTATTTTTGAGACAACGTGCTGTAAAAGCGGCCGTGTCTGCAGCATTTTTGTTCCTAATGAGCTCAATGTCTACTGCACAAATCGTTAAAACGTATGCAAGCAGCCAAACGAATCAGGTAACCGGAATTTGTATCGGCTGCGGAGTATTAAATCCTCAAAACGCGGTAGGAAGTAATGAAAATGACTATTCTACGATTCAGGTTTCCATAGGATTACTGGCAAGAACAGAGCAAACTCTGATTTTCCCTACTTCTAACATTGCCAATAACACGAATAAGCTTGTTATCGGAATCGGCTCCAACGGAACGCCTTTATCTGCGCAGGTACTGGGAGGAGTATCCATTGAAACATTTAATGGCGATGTTTCCAATAATGACTATCAAAACATCAATAACGATATTCTTCAGCTTGGAAGTGCAGATCCGAGCAAGGGTGAAATCGAACTGACAATGAATATTCCTTTTGATCGTGTCAAGATCAATGTAAACTCAGGATTATTGAATCTGGGTGGTGAGCTTCGTGTATATTATGCTTACCAGTACAAAGATCCTTTCATCAACATGAAGTCTCATGCTGACGGAGGGCTCATTACTCTTGATAAAAAACTTCCTGTAGAAGGAACTGAAGTTAGCTTAACTAACGTTTCAGGAAAAGAAGTATATCGTTCTAAGCTTACATCAAATAGTTTTGAAACAAAACAACCTCAGGGAATGTATATCATGACCCTGAAAACGAAAGAAGGAAAGACCTATTCCCAAAAAATTATGATTAAATAAAAGATATAATTTATCAAACGCGGCAGGCTTTATAAGCCTGCCGCGTTTTTTATTTCTGTAGTGTTTGTTATATTCCGATATTAATGAAAATACTGAATCTTGATTTTGCTTCAATATCTCCTCCCGCAAGATGGGTATAAACAGGAAGCATCACTTCACTTCCGAGACTGAATTTTTTATAGGAAGCTTCAAAACCCAGCTTTCCGTATAATGCACTTCCGGCAGTATTGGGCAACCCTTCATCAAACTGTTTATTCTGAGCATACACTTCTCCCTGAATTCCGGTTTTAGCAGAAAAGATAGTCTTTTCGTTACCTGCAATCTGGTAGAAGCCTGTTGCTGCATAATTCCACTGATTTCCGAATCGGTAATTTTTTTTGTTTTCTGTTTTAATCGTATAATCTGTATTAAGCAACACAGCTATCTTATTTTTCTGGTATTTATAATTTAGTGCTGCCTGATAATCCCAGCTTCCTGTTCCCAGCTGAAAACTGGGATTGACACCTGAAATTCCTTTTTCATCAAATTTCCCCAACGGAATTTTCACTCCCAATCCACCATTCAACTGGTGAGTATTATCTTTGGACCCCATAAGCTGATAAATTCCCATCAGGTTAAGATCTCCGATTCCGTTGATTCTGATATCACCCTGCAGGGTTTGTTTTTCATGAAAATGGAAGGGTAAGCTTGCATAAACACTCAATTTTTTAGTCAGTGGAATTTTACCCCAAAGTTGTATGGTATTAAAATATTGATCCTGCGTCAAATCTTTAACGAATAGATTCTCTTTTGCCTTGTAGTGCTGTGCAAAATATTTAATCCCGATAAATTGAGGATTCAACAGGGATTCAAAACCGGAAGATCCGTTTCCTGCAGCGCATCCACACGCATCACAATCATCATCAAAATTAAACGTATTAAAATGATGCTGCGGAGCAATATCAGCACTGTCTCTGATTGTTTTAGCCTGGTTCATAGACAATATGAACATACTTATAATTAAAATGAATTTCTTCATGTCTGTATTTAAATTATTCTGCAAATTTTGGATTGGATATAAACTCTTTGTCGGATAATGTTTTCAAAAAAGCAATAATAAATTGCTTTTCCTGCTGAGTCATTGCAATTCCGACATGGCCATTCTGCTTTAGCTGCGGATCGAGATTGGGATTATCTTCTACACTATCGGTATAAAAGTTGAGTACAGCCTCTAAGGTGTAAAATCTTCCATCATGCATATAAGGTGCAGTATATTCTACATTTCTGAGACTTGGTACACGAAATTTCATCCAGTCATTTTGGTCAAGAGTAACCCGATAACGTCCTGCATCTTTAAACTGTGCATTGTAATACATTCCGGTATTTCTGAAACTTTCATCTGTAAACAAAGCCCCGCTGTGACAGGAAGCACATTTCTGATTGAAAAGCCCCAGTCCCTGCGATTCCTCCGGAGTCATATTTTCTGTACCCTGTCTGAAGCGGTCATATTTTGAACCGCCCGAAATCATCGAAGCCATAAACTGTGATAGAGCTTTTAATACCCTTTCACCTGTCACATTTTCGTCACCATATGCTGCTCTGAAAAGTTTTTTGTATTTCGGATCATCTTTTATTTTTGAAATCGCTTCAGGCATTGAACTATCCATTTCATTGACATCAGTCATTGGGATAATTGGCTGTTCATTTAAATTATGAATCACTCCGTCCCACATATATCTTTTCAGAAATGCCATATTCTGAATGGGAGGAGCATTCCGGATTCCAATTCTGTCATCTACACCATGGCTTACCGTATGTCCGTGATGGGTAAATGCATTTTCCTGGATATGGCAGAACCCGCAGGAAATTGTATTATTTCGGGAAAGCCTTCCTTCATAAAATAAATTCCGTCCCAATTCTACTCCATTTGTTGTCACCGGATTCGCTGACTGATCAAAAGTCATTTCCGGAAAATAAGAAGGTACTTTAAAACGGTAGGCCTCATTTTTCTCCAGCGGCTGGATCACCTCATCAGAACAGGAAATACAACTCAGCAATACGGCTACCATAATCAATATGGTCTTTATCAAAAAATTAATCATTGTGAACGTGATCTACCTTAAACATTTTTGTAAGATTATTGGTCACGTCCACCAGATGCTGGCTTGATCCCATCATCATATCATTGGAAGATGAAAGCATTAAAGCTTTATCACCGCTTAAAAACTGATTTAAATCTGCCAAAATATGAATGGATGGTCTGATCTGGCCTGTTACTCTTGCTGTAGTAGGAAAATTCAGAGTGATTTCTCTGTACAGATCCGGGGTATTATTATCTGTTACTTTCCCCATATTTCCGGTATGGTTCATAAACGCTGTACCCGGTGAACCTGTTCCGTATTTTCCTTCCAGCTTTACGAATACATAACCGGCGGCCCAGGACCAAGACATTCCTTTTTGCTTTGCCCGGTTCCAGAATTCTGCCTGTCCGTCCATTCCCAGTAAATAAGCATTCTGGCTGATCCCCAGTCCGAATCTTATTTTTTTATAGTTATTTTTGGGAATACCGTTAAGGTTGAGATATACAATTCCAGCTACAGCGTCTGCCTGGTCTACAATGAAGGCTCCTTTATCGGGATTATTTTCATTGTATTTAAATTCATTTCCATTGTCATCAATCAGTGTAATATTGCTGACAATATATTTTAAGTTGGAAAAATTATGTTTTTGTCCCAGAGAGGAAGTCTGTATTGTTTGGTTTAAAACAATATCACCAAGATTGTTAAATCCGTTTTCAAATTTGATCTGAATGTTACCGGGGGTGGTATCCTGTGAGTCATCTTCATCTCTGCTGTTGCTACAGGAAGAGAAAGAAAACAGAGTTAAGGCAATAAAGAACAGGGATAAATATTTATAAATTTTCATTGTTGATTTTTTAAGTTTAGTCAATAGGTATTCTTTGAATGTGGAAAACATTCATTTTTTCAGCCTTAAAAAGCACGGCATTTTATGGCATAAAGGAAGTTAATATGAAAACTTAAAAAACCGGCGGTTTGAAAATAGAATTCAGAAACAGGAAAGAATAGGCTGTTTCATAGATAAAATTAAAATTGAAAAAAGGAATTTTCTCTGTAACAGAAATCTTTGCAATTTCAGGAAGGATATAAATATCCAGCATTTTCTGCCCGGAAGGTTTGGTCTTATTGAACGGAGAGGTTTCAGAATCGTTGGCTTTTGCCAACTCTTTACTCAGATAGCATTTTCCATTACAATGAATTTCCGGTTTATTTTTATTGACACAAAGTGTGCTGACAATATAATCATAATTTACAGCATACTCTACTACCGGTATCAGAGGCCTGAACACCATGTAAAGAGTAAAGAGTATACTGCAAATTAGTTTCATAAATTTATTTTTTGCTTAAAGCTTCATCATATCTTCTGCTTACCTCTTTCCAGTTCAGCACATTCCAGATTGCACTCAGATAATCTGCTCTTTTATTCTGATATTTCAGATAATAAGCGTGCTCCCAAACATCAATTCCTAAAATAGGAGTTCCTTTTTCCTCTACAATATCCATTAAAGGGTTATCCTGATTGGGTGTTGAAGAAACAAAAAGTTTTCCGTTTTTATCCACAGAAAGCCAGGCCCATCCCGAACCGAACCGATCTGCTCCTGCTTTGCTCATTTTTTCCTTAAAAGCTTCCAGACTTCCGAAAGCCTCATTAATTGCTTTTGCTAATTTCGCAGAAGGCTGGGTATTCTTTTCCGGCGTAAGGATGGTCCAGAAAAGCTCATGATTAAAATGACCTCCCGCATTATTTCTTACCGCAGGGCTCAGTTTGGAAGTTTCAGACAGAATCTGGATCAAAGTCTGTTTTTCCTGAGGAGTACCGGCGATTGCCTTATTCAAATTAGTCACATACGCTGCACCATGTTTCGAATAATGGATCTCCATGGTTTGTGCATCAATAGACCCTTCCAGCGCATTATAAGCGTATGGCAGTGGGGTTTGCTTAAACTGGGCCATTGTAATCTGAGCCGCAAATACTGCACTTACAGCAGCTATTTTCAAAATTTTCATAAGATTTTGTTATAAGGGTTAAACAATATTATTTTAAAAGTTTCTTAATATCCTCAATCAGAATTTCACGGTCCGGGTGATATTTACCGGTTAACTTCGGTATTTTCCCTTCCGGATCTTCATAGTTCAATCCTGAATAATACAAGATAGGCATATTCTCTTTATTATATCGGCAACGGATATTTCCTTGCTGGTCTACCAAAGCAATCATTCCGCTGTGGTTGAGACTTTCTCCCTCATCTTCTTGATCTCCTACATAAATATTAAACTTATCCGCAAGATTACCGATATAAGAACGGTCTCCGGTCAAAAAATGCCAGTTGGGAGAAGTCGCTCCTATTCTCTGTGCGTGTTCTTTTAACATTTCCGGAGTATCGTTTTCAGGATCGATACTGATGGAGATAATACCAAAATCAGGACTGTTAATCTGATTCTGAATCGCTTTCATATTGGTATTCATCACCGGACATATGGTAGGACATTTACTGAAAAAAAACTCTACCAGATATACTTTTCCCAGCATTTCCTTATTACTTATTTTTTTTCCGTGCTGATCAGTCAGTTCAAAATCCGGAACTTTCATTACTGTGTAAAGGTTTTTTTTAAAGTACCCCATTCCTACTCCAATTCCCAGAAAAAGTAAAGCAATAACAGCGATGGGAATAATCACTTTACTCTTGTTATTGTTTTTTTTATTTTTTTGCATATTTTTCAGGGCTTTTTTTAAATTCATCTTTACAGTAAGCACTGCAGAAACCATAGGTTTTATTTTTATAGACAGCTGTATCTTTAAGGAATTCCGCGGTCTTCATATGGCATATAGGATCTTCGTCGTTCACTACCTGAGCATTCGTGAGGTTCTCTTTGGAAGAACTCATCTTAGTTTTATGTTTTACCTGCGGCGTTTCTTTTGCACAGGACATTAATGATATTGACAACAGGGCTGCCAAAATAATCGGAGATTTCATTTTAATGTAAATTGAAATTAATGAATATTATTAAACGGAATAATAACTCAACAACAAACTATTCATCGCTCTCAGCATAGCATAATCAACACAACAGCATGTGAAAATAGTTTATTTAAAGTTACAAAACTAAATGATTAGTTTAAATAAAAGTTAAATCAACGGAGGATGGAATATTCGGGAAAAATATTCTGTAGTATGAAAATCAAAGTAATTTGAACCCATAGATTCGACAGATCTTTCAAGGATATTTTTAGATGAGAAAGAAAGAATCTCATTGGAAAGAAAAACATCCAGTCCTGCAATCTTTATGGTTTGAGAACCGTTGGATTGTTTCTCTGTTTTTGCCAGTTCTTTTTCCACATAACATTTACCTTTACAGGTAGACTGAGGAACATTCCTGTTTTCACAAAGATTCTTTACGATATAATCATAGTTAACAGCATAATTTATCAAGGGCAAAACGGGGCGTAATGCAACAGTAAAAATGATAAATATGGAAATGAATAGCTTCAACTCTTCTGTTCTGTGCTACAAATATACTATTTCAAAATTGTTTTAAGCTTCATTCCTGATGAATGTCATTCAAAGGCTTTATATTTCGACCTATATTGGAACTCAGCTTTATCCCGTTAAACAACATTCCGGACTGTTACCTATAAAAATAATTAAACTGTGCCTGTTGCATTCTTGAGATTATTCCGACCTTTGAAATAAATATTTAAAATCTCCCCGAATTTTTGTCATCATAACGGACTTCCAATACTGGAGAATATCCATCCCATCAGGAAAAAGTTCGTTATTAAAATAAAAAATTAGTTTCTTTTATAAAAGTTTAATCTTGTTAATAAAAAGCTCTGCAGATACTATGCAGAGCTTTTTTTATAATATCATGCTTCCTGACCAGCATTTTCCTTAAACAAAAAGCTCCGCCGAAAATCAGCAGAGCCTTTATAAATATAATTTAGTTTGTGTTTATACTTTGTGCGTTTTTTAAAACTTCATCCTCTGAATTCTTACTGCATTTAAAATAGCCAGCAATGCAACACCTACATCAGCGAATACTGCTTCCCACATAGTAGCAAGACCTCCTGCACCCAGTACTAAAACTACTGCTTTTACAGCAAAGGCCAGAATAATGTTCTGCCAGACTATTTTTTTCGTTTGTTTACCAATATTAATCGCCATCGGAATTTTACTTGGCTTATCATCCTGGATAACCACATCTGCCGTTTCAATAGTAGCATCACTTCCAAGACCTCCCATAGCAATTCCTACATCACTCAGAGCAACAACCGGTGCATCATTAACTCCGTCACCAACGAAAGCTACGGTTTGATTTTTGGCTTTAATCTCTTTAACTTTATTTACCTTATCTTCAGGCAGCAGATCTCCATAAGCATTATCAATACCCAGCTGATCTGCCACATATTTCACCACAGTATTCTTATCACCACTCAGCATGGTGGCTTTTACATTCATTTTATGAAGGTTGTCAACAGTCTCCTTTGCATCTTCTTTGATACTGTCTGCAATGGTAATATATCCGGCAAATTTTTTATCATAAGCTATTGCAATAAGTGTGTACACAATATTGGCATGGTTGATATCATAACGGATATTAAATTGATCCATTAGTTTAAAATTCCCTACCAGAAGCTCTTTCCCGTTAACCTCAGCTTTTAGCCCATGTCCGGCAATCTCTTCTACATTGGCTAATGGAATAGAGTGATTGATATCTCCCACGAAATCATGAATAGCAGTCGCGACAGGGTGGGTACTTTTACTTTCCAGAACATTCACCAGCTGAAGGATTTCATCTTTGCTGAATTCGGGAGTAATGCTTACTTCCTGAACTTTGAAGACTCCCTCTGTCATCGTTCCGGTTTTATCCATCACTACATTCTGAATCTCTGCAATCGCATCTAAGAAATTGCTTCCTTTAAATAAGATACCATTCCGGCTGGCTGCCCCGATTCCTCCGAAATACCCAAGCGGAATAGAAATTACCAATGCACAAGGACATGAAATGACAAGAAAAATCAAAGCTCTGTACAGCCAGTCTCTGAATTGATAGTCATTGACAAAGAAATAAGGCAGTAAACAGATTCCTATTGCCAGAAGCACTACAATCGGCGTATACACTTTGGCAAATTTTCTGATGAATAATTCTGTGGGGGCTTTTTGAGCGGTAGCATTCTGGACCAGCTCCAGAATCTTACTCAGCTTACTGTCTTCATACGCTGTCGTTACCTGAACAAGAGCTATACTATTCATATTGATCATTCCTGCAAGAACAACTTCTCCTTTATTTTTTGTATCCGGCTTGCTTTCTCCTGTCAAGGCGGCTGTATTGAATGAAGCGGCATCTGAAAGCAGCTCTCCGTCCAAAGCAAGCTTTTCACCAGGTTTCAGCTGGATTATATCTCCTATTTTAGTATCTTTTGCTTTAATCGTTTTAGGCTGATTATTTTCAATAATCGTTACCTCATCCGGGCGCTGATCCAACAAGGCTTTTATATTCCCCTTTGCTCTTGATACGGCCATAGACTGAAAAACTTCTCCTACCGCATAGAACAGCATTACAGCAACCCCTTCAGGATATTCACCGATAGCAAAAGCACCAATGGTAGCAATTCCCATCAGAAAGAACTCTGAGAAGACATCACCTTTGATAATACTTTTACAGGCATCCTTTAATACAGGAAGTCCTACAGGAATATAGGCTGCCAAAAACCAGACTAAACGCACCCAGCCTGTAAACCATGCGGGTTTTATATAGTTGTCGAAAGCAATTCCTAATAATAAAAGGACAAAAGAGAGCATGGCCGGCAGAAACATCTGAAAGACCGTCTGATCTCCGGAATCATGAGAATGGTCATGCCCGTCGTGATCATGTCCATCACCTTCTGAATGATTATGATTATGTTTTTTTGTATCTGGTTTTTCCGGGGTTGTACTACAGCATTTTTCCATAACTGATATTTTTATACAAATGTAAGGGTGAGACTGATGCAATGCTATTGCAAACTTTCAAGACAATTTTCACATATTCCTTTAGCAAACAATCTGATTTCATCAATTCTAAAATTGGTCTGTATGTTTTCCGGAAAGGAAATATCTTCCTTACAGGTGGTCTGCTTACATATTTTACAATAGAAATGCAGATGCCAGTCTTTATGTGTCTTTTCATCACAATCATCCTCACACAGTTTGTATTTTGTTGTTGTATTTTCCTGAATGCCGTGAACAATTCCTTTTTCTTCAAAGGTTTTTAAGGTTCTGTAAATGGTAATTCTGTCGGCATTATCAAAATGATTTTCTATCTCGGAAAGAGATAGTGCAGCTTCCTGTGAGCTCAAAAAATCATACACCAGAATTCTCATGCTGGTAGGCTTGGTGTTTTTATCTATAAGTTTGTTTTCTATGTCCTTTTTCATTGTTCTACAATTTATGTTTACAGATGAACTTCTCCTTCTTCATATCCCTCCTCTTCTATCTGAAACGTAGTATGATGTATTTTAAAATTATTAAGAGTCTCCTCTGTCAGTTGTTTTAACAATGGGTTCTGAGCAATCCCGTTTTGCTTCACAATATGAGCACTCATGGCATTCACACTTGAGGTAAGAGACCATACATGAAGATCATGAACATTTTCTACTCCGGGAACCTGTTCCAGGGATTGACGTAATCCGTGAATATCCACATCTTTCGGGGTTCCTTCCAGTAATACATTGATAGCTTCTTTCAATAATCTCCATGTTCGTGGAAAAATTAACAATCCGATGGCTGCAGAGATCAGAGGATCGGCATAGTACCAGCCTGTCATAAGCATAACCACTCCGGCAATCATTACTCCTACGGAAGTAAGCATATCAGATAATACTTCAAAATAAGCACCTTTCATATTCAGACTACCTTCCGAATCTTTTCTCAGGATCATCATTCCGGCAATATTAACCAGTAATCCTATTCCTGCTACAATCAGCATGGATTTACTCTGCACTTCCGGCGGATTCTGAAAACGCTGATACGCTTCGAACAACACATACATTGAAATTCCCAGTAATACAACGGCATTAATTACTGCGGCCAGTATTTCAGTCCTGTAATATCCGTATGTTCTGGAGGAATCCGCTTTTCTTTCTCCTATTTTGATGGCTATAAAAGCCAGGAGCAATCCCACCACATCAGTCAGCATATGAGCTGCATCAGCCAGTAATGCAAGACTGTTGGTAAGTATTCCGCCGATAACCTCAGCAATCAGATAAGTTCCGCTCAGGCACAATACAATAAGCAGATTCTTTTTATGCCTGCTCGCTGCAGAAGGAGTCTGGGTTTGTGTTTTTATATCTTCCATAGGATAGGTATGGTTTAATTACATTTCATAATAAGACTTGTTTTCTTTTTTCCCGGGAACATTCTGCTCGCCGATCATTTGTCTGATATTGATTTCAATGGTTTGTGCCAAAGAAGTCATCGGGGTATCTACCGGACCGTTTTCAAACGGATCCTGCATAATAATGGATGTTTTTTCTATGGCTATAAACACAATCGGAACCAGGAAAGTAACCAATATCTCTACAATCAGCTGCGAGTCATCCAGCCCAAAAGGAAGTACCGCTGCAAATACATAAATCAAAATATGTACTAAAATGCTGTAAGATCTTGGAAAAACCGTATTCTTCAGTCTCTCACATTTTCCCATACTGTCGCAGAGTCTGGTAATGATATCGTTCAGCTGCATTTGCTGGAAATCCGTCAGCTCATTTGAACCTGCAATTTTCTTTAACTGGCTGGAATGCTCATCCAGAATAGCATTAGGAATATTCATCCCTGTGATGTTATTCCGGTCAAGGTATTGCTGCACTTTGTCAGAGAATGGCTGCTTTCTTAAAGATTCTCCAAGTGCATAAGTCCAGATAATCTGTCTTTCTGCAAATTCTTTCACTGTTTTATCATCTCCGGCAGGCAAAAACTGAATAACAAGTCTTACAAATGTTCTGGAATCATTTACGATGGCTCCCCAAACAGTTCTGGCTTCCCACCATCTTTCATACGACTGGGAAGTACGGAAAGCCAGCAATAGTGAGACTGCCGTTCCTAAAAGAGCAGGAATATTCAGCGGGAGCGAAATTTTTCTGAACCATGGCAGCATATCCAAAAAGCCGATAGCCACCGCGAATATCCCGATAAACAGGATCTGAGATTTTATTTCACGAATAAAATACCAGACTGATATTTTTTTGTTTAATAACATAATGGATCATTTATTTATTAAATACATTAACCAATTTTCTCTTCTCCTCAGTCGCTTTTCAGACTTGTATACCAACCTCTTACAACAGTTCTAATGTAAGCATAAAAAACGATATTTACCTGATTCAGGGCGTGTTCATTAATGTTCGTGATCCCCGGAATTAACAAGTTTGGCATTCACAAAAAAGGCTCCCTTCACTACAATTTTTGCATTGGGAGCAATTTCCCCCACAGGCGTAATTGCTGTATAGCCCATATCTGATGTTCCTTTCATCACTTCTATTTTTTCAAAATTCAGTGTTTTAGGATGGGGCTTTCCTTTCTCATCATGGTCTTCAGCTTTTTTATCAGTCTGAATGAAGACATAATATTTCCCGTCTGCTTCTACGATAGCTTCAGTAGGAACTGCAGGAGTTGTACTTTTATCCAGGCTTACAATCCCTGTGATATTCATTCCGTCAATCAGGCCGCTCTTATTTCCGGTCACTTCGCAGTGCATGGAAATGGTTTTACTTTCATTCTCGAAGGAAGATCCTATGCTGTAAATTCTTGCATCATATTCCGTTTCAGGATTATTGGTCAGTTTAAAATGTACAATCTGCCCTACTCTCATTTTAGGCAGGTCTCTTTCAAACACCTGCAGATCAAGGTGAATAGAGCCGTTATCAATCACAGTAGCCACAGGAGAAGAAATATCTACATAGCTTCCGATTTGTGCTGTAATTCCGCTGATCGTTCCATTAATCGGAGATGTAATCACCAGTCCTGATTTCATATTGCCATTGCTTACTGCTCCCGGGCTTATCCCCATCATCTGAAGTTGTTTTATAAGAGAGGCTTTTTTCGTTCTCAGGGTTTTCAGCTCAGCATCGGCAGTCTGAAGGTTTTTCTTGGCTCCTGCATCATTATCAAAAAGTTCCCGTTGTCTTCTGAACTCCTGTTCTGCATAGGTAATCCTGCTATTGGTTGTAAGATAGTCTTCCTGAAGCTGTATATATTCAGGATTGGCAATCGTAGCGATTACCTGTCCTTTTCTTACAATACTTCCGACCTGTATGTTTAATGTTTTGATAATTCCTCCGTAGAGAGAAGTGATGGTAGCTTTATTACTGTTGGGAACACTTAAAAGCCCGTTTGCTTTTATGGTAGAGGTCAGTTCTTTCATTTCTACCGTTCCTACTGCAACTCCCACAGATTTCATCTGTTCTTCCGTCAGGGAAGCGATCGTTTCAGGAGCTTCTTCGGTGACTTTCTCTTTCTGTTCCGTTTTTTCAGGAGCCTTTTCCTGAGCGGCTTCTTTTTTTCCACAGCTTACGGTAACCAGGGAGATGAGGGCGATAGATATGATATTATATTTGAGTTTCATATGAAAATGTTTACTTTTTTCAGGGTAATATGATTCCGTCACTGATATTGGTGACTGTTTTTCAGAAAATGTTTTGAATAGCGGTTTCATATTATTTATTAATGATTGAATTAATGGTAACTACAGACTGATTAACCTGCTGGATCGACTCCAGATATTTCAGCTGGATATTGGTTGCCGTCTGCAGAGCAAAAAGATATTCCACATAAGAGATCTCTCCTGTTTTATATCCAAGCTGGGCTGCTTTGACAATTTTTTCAGCATTAGGAAGTGCCTGACCGGTATAATAATCATACTGCTGGATATCCTGCTGATACTGGCTGAAAGCGTTTTCCAGCTGTGCTGTCAGTTGTTTTTGCTGCATCTTTGCATTGGTTTCTGCCACCTGTTTTTCATATTCCAGAGCCTGCATTCTTGCTTTTGTAGCTCCAAATGTCAAAGGAATAGACACGCCTACCGTTGCAGACTGAAAACGTTTTCCGGAGCCATAATAACTTTCCTGTCCGTTAACGGTATGCATACCAATCAGAGACTGGTTGGTATATCCGAGACTGAAATCCGGAAGACCAGTCGCTTTTTCTACCTTTTTGTTTTTTTCAGCGATTTCCATTTCCTGATAGAAAGCTCTCACAGACGGATTATTGGCGACCAGCGAACTATCCAGCACATTTTCTGCCTTTAAAGGCTCATAGTCTTTCTTAAAGGGAACTTCAAGATTTTCAGATGTATTCAACAGGGTTTTTAAATTTTTATAGGCATTATTCAGATACACTTCATTCTGTCTGAGTAACAGATCAATTTCTCCCTTCTGGGTCTCCGCCGTATTGATTTCAATCTTTTTAATATCACCTGCTTTAAATCTTACGGTGGCAATTCGGATAAAATCATCATATAAGGTATCAAGACCTGTTAACTGAGCTTTATTATACTGAAGATATTCAATCTGATAATAATAGGTACGAACCTGTCTGATCAGTTCATTTGCCGTAATTTCTTTATCAATCTGTTTACTTTTAATATTCTCATTGATCAGTTCTTTTCTGGCTTTAAAAAGTGTCGGAAAAGGAATACTCTGTGAAATGGCAAAAGACTGGTCGAATTTCGGACTGTTATACTGTCCTAACTGAGCTTCAACACTTAGTTTGGGCAGCTCTTTTGCTGTGGGCCTTAATGCTTCAGCAGATTTGATGCTTAAATCTTTGGACTGCAGGGTTAAATTATTATTAACCGCCTGTTCAATTGCCTGTTCAACGGAGAGCGGTGTGGATTGTGCCTTAAAGGTCTGTCCCAGCATAATGAATCCCAATACAAGAACGATCGTAAAGGTGCCGGTTGTTTTATTTTTTCTCTTCAGAATTTTCGTGTTGAAAATAATATACAGCATCGGCAGAACGAATAATGTAAGGAAAGTTGCTGTTACCAGTCCCCCGATCACTACGGTCGCCAGTGGTTTCTGTACTTCAGCTCCCGCTCCCGTGGATATTGCCATGGGTAAAAATCCCAGAGAAGCAACGGTGGCTGTCATCAGAACCGGTCTTAATCTGGTTTTTGTTCCTTCAAAAACTCTTTTCAGAATATCTGTTTCGCCTTCTTTTTCCAGTTCATTGAATGTTCCGATTAAAACAATTCCGTTAAGTACCGCAACACCAAATAAAGCAATAAACCCGATTCCCGCACTGATACTGAAAGGCATATCTCTTAAGAGAAGAGCAAATATCCCTCCAATGGCACTCATCGGAATAGCAGTAAAAATCAAAGCAGCCTGTTTAAACGATCTGAATGTGAAATACAACAACATAAAAATAAGAAGCAATGATACCGGAACAGCAATCATCAGACGTTTGCTAGCTTCCTGAAGGTTTTCAAACTGTCCGCCGTAGGTAAAGTAGTATCCCGACGGTAATTTGATCTGTCGATCCAGTTTGCTTTGAATATCTTTTACCACACTTTCCACATCGCGTCCTTTTACATTGAAACCGATAACAATTCTTCGTTTTCCCTGCTCTCGGCTGATTTGGGCCGGACCTAGTTTGTAGCTTATATTAGCTACCTGTGACAATGGAATCTGAGCTCCCGTACCTGAGGTGAGCATCAGATTATTCACATCAGCAATATCTGTTCTGTGAAGACTGTCCAGACGGACTACCAGATCAAAACGTCTTTCATTTTCAAAAACCTGGCCTGCCGCTTTTCCTGCAAAGGCAGTACTTACGGCATTGTTTACGTCTTCAATATTCAATCCGTAATTGGCAATTCTGGTTCTGTCATACTGTACATTGATCTGAGGAAGGCCACTTACTCTTTCGATCTGAGGAGCCGTAGCGCCATCAACAGTCTGAATCACCTTCCCTACTTTATCGGCATATACCGCCAGTGAATCCAGATTTTCCCCGAAAATTTTCACGGCTACATCCTGTCTGATCCCGGTCATCAGCTCATTAAAACGCATCTGGATAGGCTGATTTTTCTCAAAGAATACTCCCGGAATAGTTTCCAGTTTCTCACTGATTTCATCAGCCAGTTCATTATATGATTTTTTGGTTTTCCATTCACTCTGAGGTTTCAGTACCACAATCATATCTGTTGCTTCAGGCGGCATCGGATCGGTAGGCACTTCTGCAGATCCTGTTTTTCCCACAACCATTTTCACCTCATCAAACTGTTTGATAATTCGGGAAGCCTGCATTGACGTTTCTATACTCTGGCTCAGTGAACTTCCCTGCGGTAATATACAATGGAAAGCAAAATCTCCCTCCTGCAGCTGTGGAATAAATTCCCCACCCATATTTTTAAAGATGAATGCGGCGACCACAAATACCACTACCGTTACCGAAACCACAGCATATTTTACCTGAACAGCTTTCTTTAATAAAGGCTGGTAGATCTTTTGCAGGCGGTTCATCATTTTATCTGAAAAAGTTTCTTTATGGGAAATTTTCTTGGATAAGAACAGCGCACTCATCATCGGGATATAAGTCAGTGACAGAATTAAGGCTCCCAAAATAGCGAAACCTACAGTTTTTGCCATTGGGGTAAACATTTTCCCTTCTACTCCGGCCAAAGTAAGAATCGGGATGTACACGATCAGGATAATAATTTCTCCAAAAGCGGCACTACTCCTTATTTTTGAAGCAGAAAGAAATACTTCTTCATCCATTTCAGACTGCGTCAGGGCACGTACGGATTTTCTTAATCCTAAATGATGGAGGGTTGCCTCCACAATAATCACAGCGCCATCAACAATTAACCCGAAATCGATAGCTCCAAGGCTCATCAGATTGGCACTTACTCCGAAGACATTCATCATTCCCAACGCAAACAAAAGAGATAAAGGAATCGCTGAAGCCACGATAAGCCCTGCTCTAAGATTGCCCAGAAAGATGACAAGGACAAAAATAACAATCAGCGCTCCTTCAATAAGGTTTTTCTGAACGGTACTGATGGCTCTTCCGACTAAATCGGTTCTGTCCAGAAACGGCTCTATAACCACATCATCAGGAAGAGATTTCTGAATGGTCGGAATTTTAGCTTTAATATTATTTACGACTTCATTACTGTTTGCTCCTTTCAGCATCATGACCACACCACCTACAGCATCTACTTTCCCGTCATAAGTCAGCGCTCCATAGCGAACGGCACTTCCCAGACGGACATCGGCTACATCTTTTATAAAAATCGGAACACTGCCGGTTTCATTTTTAACGGCTATATTTTTGATATCTTCAAGGGAAGTTACAAGACCTATTCCCCTTATGAAATAAGCATTTGGTTTTTTATCAATATAAGCACCTCCGGTATTCTGATTATTTTTTTCAAGTGCAGTGAATATTTCGGTAATACTTGTACCCATTGCCTTTAATCGGTTGGGATCAATCGCTACCTCATATTGTTTTAATTCTCCTCCAAAACTGTTGATTTCAGCCACACCCGGAGTTCCGTTGAGCTGCCTGCGAACGATCCAGTCCTGCATTGTTCTGAGATCTTTTGCATTGTATTTTTTCTCACTTCCTTTTTTAGGGTGAAGAATATACTGATAAACTTCTCCAAGACCGGTACTTACCGGAGCCAGTTCCGGAGTTCCTACTCCTTTCGGGATTTCTTCAACTGCATTTTTTAACTGCTCACTGATCAGCTGTCTTGCAAAGTAAATATTAACATCTTCTTTGAAAACGACGGTAATTACGGAAAGCCCAAACCTTGAAATACTTCTGGTTTCCTGAATATCCGGAACGTTTGCAATACTTTGTTCAATAGGAAAGGTAACCAGCTGCTCTACTTCCTGTCCTGCCAGTGTAGGACATACGGTGATGATCTGCACCTGATTATTGGTAATATCCGGGACCGCATCTATCGGCAGTCTGGTAGCACTCCAGGTTCCCCAGATAATCAGCAGTAAAGTCATAATTCCGATAATGACCTTATTTTTAATACTGAATTTTATGATTTTATCTAACACGATTTATATTTAATTTTTATTGAAAAATGAATGCATACAGGGTATAATACTGCAGCAAAAATATCCTGAAAACCCCTGCAATGGTATTGCAAAGTTTCAAGTGCTTAGAAAGCATACTTTCTAAAAATCAATAAAAATTAAATTTTGGGTGGCTGCCAGACGTGGTCATACACCTGGTAAGCAAAGTCATTCTTCTGGAAAAGAATTTTCTTGGAGAAATAAGCAGGAATCTGTTCAGGAATCTCCAGTAACGGATCCATTTTAAAAGCTGAAACCGTAATCTGGCAACAGCTGCAGGCACAAAGCGGAGAACAGATATCACCCTTTTCGCCTGAGTGAACCCCTTGGATACTTACCGCAATTTTTTTATTCCCGGTATCCAATGGTCTGGACGTATCTTCACATGGCATTAATGATAACGCCATGAAATAAATTGCCAGTATCCATCTTAACAGATTCATTGCAACAAAGGTAAGGCTTTTTTCTAAAATGAATAAACAGTCTCGAATCTTAGTATGTCGTGCAGAATTATTTTTAATCCTCAAAAAAATATTTTTCTACACGAAGCAATAAGATCTTTATTTATAAATTTGACCAGTTTCAAAAATACAGACTCCAGGCTATTTCTCCTGAATTTTCTCGTTATCTGAAAAAATAATATCCGGTGTTTAAAAATTTACAGACTAAAAAAATGAATATAAAACAAATCACATTATTATTCATTGTTCAGTATAGCCTGCTCTTTTCTCAGACGAACTGCGTTAGTATGACGGCAAATCTGAATAAAAATGACAGTTTACAGGTAAAATTGACCAGCAGATGTAAGGAAAGAATCACCTTATTCCGCTACAAGACCAATCTGTTTACACCTTTATCTCAGGCATATGATTTTGATGACATTCGTTTATCCGTAAAAACAAGATACAAGATACAGAATATAGTACAAGGCCAAGATCATGACTATCCAGCTGATTTTCAAACAGTGAAAGACCTTTTTTTTATTTTAAATCCTGATGAATCTTATGTTTTCACTTTTCCATTGCTTATATTCTTAAAAAAACATGAGTCTGTATATGGAAATAATCGGAATTATTATATGTTCGGCAATGAACATCAGGGGAAGACTGTGCAATTCAGGTTGATCTACCATCCTGAAACCGTTCGCGAAAGCCTTATCAATTTTGACAATACAGTTCCCCTGTATTCCGGTGAGATAAAATCAAATCTCCTTACAGTGGTTTTAAAATAAGCTGTATGATCATAAAAAAACCACCGCAAATGCGGTGGTTTAAAAAATCAAATCTAATTATGAACGAGAGATTATAAATTAGGGTTATTTTCAAATTCCTTCTGCGGAATACTAAACAGATAATATTTACTGTTGGGTACAAATCCGGACTGATCAGGGAATGCAAAAATAGAATGCCCTCTTCCGTCTACTGTTTTTATCGTTCCGTCAGGTGTTGTTATCTGAACTTTAACAGGCTGGCCACTTGCATCTGCAAAACGTTTTCTGACCACAGTTCCCTGTGTTCTGATAATATCTGATAAAGAGAATCCTTCCCCGAACAATTCTTTTCTTCTCTCAGTCAGGACTTCTTTTATCACATTATCCTGGGCTAAAGAGCCACTGTAAACATTTGCTTTTCTGGCTGTTTTCAACTGATTCAAAACAGTGACTGCCTGGGAAACATTTCCGTTTCTGGCTTCAGCTTCAGCTTCAATCAGATACATTTCGGCGGCTCTCATATACACGATATCGGCAATAAGCCCTGTTTTAAATTTAAATTTGGCATACCTCAAAAGGCCTTCTCTACCTTTCAGGCCATCCCATGAGAATAGCTGATATCTGATATCATTAGTATCAAACAAATCTTTAAAATAAGGGTCTGCCATAAAACTATAATAATAACTTCCGGAAGAAGATACGTCCAGGTAATGGAATGCATAGCTGGCTCCCGACTGTTCCTGAGTCTGGCCATGTCCCCAGATCCATTCTCCATTATTGATATCATTGAAACCGTCTTTATATTTTTCAGGAGTCATTAAAGGATAGCCTTCTCTCGCAATTTTTGCGGAAGCAGAAGCTTTAGTCCATTCCCCAGTATTCAGGTATACCCTTGCTAAAATCCCGTTGACTACCGCGCGATTGATTTTATCCTTATTATTCCGGCTGTAATCTTTCAGTAACTTATCCGCATCACTAAGATCGCTTTTAATTAAAGTATAAATTTCCTCCAGACTTGCTCTTTTCTTGGGTACCGAAGTTATGGTTGAAGGTTCTGTGTAAATTGGAGCCGTTAAAGCATTTTTATCCTTAAAATAACTGAACTGATAAAAACTTGCAATATTCAGGTAGCAGAAAGCACGCAATGCTCGTGCCTGCCCTTTTACCTGGTTCTTTTTTTCCTGGCTTCCTTCCGTACCGTCAATTCTGGCAATCACATTATTCATATTGTTAATTGTAGAATAAAGCATTGACCATATAAATGCCGGACGTCCCGCAGTACTGTTCACCATTTCTGTAAAGTTATAGGCTGCGGCAAAACCATATTTATTGGTCAGTATTGCTACATCGCTTCCCATGGCATCACTGGCACGTAATACGGTTGAATATCCGATATTGGCGTAGGTAGTACCGTCGTCATTGAATTTCGCCCAGGCCCCGTTAATTACGGTTTCTGCACTTTCTGCCGTTTTAAAAACCTCCACATCGTTAGCCTGATTTGTCGGAGCGGTTTCCAGCTCACTTTCACAGCTTGTAAACAGCCATGAAGTGATGACAGCAAGAGATAAATATTTTAATTTTTTCATTGTTTCAATTTTAAGAGTTAAAGAGTAGCCTGAAGACCAAAAGTAATCGTTCTCATGGCCGGATATCTGTAATAAGTAGTTCCGTCCAGAGCCTGCTCAGGATCCATTCCTTTATGCTTATAGAAAGTAAGGAGGTTTTCTGCCTGAATATAAATTCTGAATTTCTTAAGTCCCATTTTTTCAAAATAATCTGAAGGGAGTGTATATCCTAAGCTTACATTTTTAAGTCTTGCATAGGTACCTGAGTATAAAAATCTCGAAGAATTGGAAGTCCAGTTATTAGTAATTGTGCTTAGTCCCGGTACATCCGTATTAGGGTTTTCAGGCGTCCACCTGTTTAGCATTTCCGCACTCCATGCACGGCCTCCCGCACTTCCGTTGTGCATTAATGAAGTATAATCGGTATCCAGAATTTTCCCTCCGATCTTGAACGTCAGTAGTGCTGAGAAATCAAAATTCTTATAAGCAATACTTGTACTAAGCCCTCCTGTTACTTTTGCTAATGCAGACCCCTGCAAAGTTCTGGTAGCTTTTGCATATTCGGAAGTTGTTCCTTCTACTGTATTTCCGTTAGCATCTGTACTAAAGGTTTTCCATAAAGGTTTTCCGTTACTAGGATCTACTCCTGCCCATTCCGGAATATAGAAGTCATATACGGAACCTCCTTCACGCAAGAGCTTTGTTCCGGTAAGGATAGAGCCCTTAGGCAGTTTGGTAATTCTGTTATTTAGAGTACTCAGATTGATATCTACATTCCATTGGAAGTCGTCGGTTCTGACAGGTGTTGTGAATAATGAAAACTCAAAACCGGTATTTTTTATCGTTCCGATGTTGGCAGGAAAATCATTGATTCCCAGGGACGGAGCTACCGGCATATTAAATAAAAGGTCCTGGCTTTTTCTTTCAAAATATTCGATATTTCCCTTTACTCTGTTATTGAGAATGGCAAACTCCAATCCAACATTCAGATTCAGGTTGGTTTCCCATTTCAAACCGTTTGTTCTTGCTTTTTCCAGAACAGCTCCGGGCTCACCAAGGTTATTATAGAATTTATATAATTCCTGATAAGCGTAATAAAGAGGGAGTTTATTGGGTTGTAATAATTTATCATTCCCCTGTCCTCCGTAACTTGCACGAAGGGTCAGCTGATTGAAGAAATTAAGATTTTTGATAAACTCTTCATTTGAAATTTTCCATGAACCTCCTACAGACCAGAATTTTCCCCATCTGTTATCTTCAAAGAATCTTGAAGATCCGTCTGCTCTCCCTGAGGCGGATAAGAAATAGGTATTATTGAAGTCATATTCAATTTTCCCAAGGTAACTCAAGAGGCTTACTTTATCGCTGTTTCCACTGAAACTTCCCAATAAAGCGGCAGCATCCGGTTCATAGTAATAAGGAAGTGAAAACTGACTTCTCGTTCCTGAAATCGTCTGATAATCGTATTTGTAAAATTCCTGACCTGCCAAAACGTTGAAATGGTGTTTTCCGAATTTTTTATCATAGGTCAGAATATTACTCGTTGTATAAGATAATGTTCTGCTGTTTGATCTGGTTACCGAACCTCCAATTTCACTTCCCTGCCCGATTAACGGATTCGAATAATAATGACCATTATAATTGACTAAATCCACGGAGAAACTTGATCTGAATTTCAGTTCCGGTAACAATGTAAAATCCAGGTATCCTTTTCCTGAGAAGTTGTCTTCTTTATTTTCGTTTTTATCCAAAGGTAAGGTTGCTGCAGCATTCTCATTTTGTAAGGCACTGGAAGGTCTGTATTTCCCAAAATCATAGACTCTGTTTCCGGCAGCATCCAGAACGTAGGATCCATCAGGATTTCTTTCAAAATAAGGGTAAAAAGAAGGAATAACCCTTGCTGCATTAATAATGTTACTTGTTTTGGAATCTGAAGATGGCGGAGCCTGTTGAATACTGTTGGTATAACTTAAGTTCACGCCTACGTTTAACCATTTTTTTACTTCAGAATTTAATTTTAATCTGGTACTGTATTTTTTAAATCCGGATTCTATAGCGATCCCTTTGTCATCCAGATAACCTAATGAAAAGAAATAATTGCTTTTTTCACTTCCGCCACTGATATCCAGATCTACCTGACTTCTTGCAGCAACTCTTTGTAAAACATCTCTCCAGTCATCGTTCCAAAGAGGGGTTGCTCCTGCTAAAAGTCTTCCATCCGTACCCACAGGTTTAGGATAATTAATTCCGTATGGATTGATTCCCAGTTCGGTAACCAGATTATTGGTCGCCATTTGGGCAGCCTGTTGTGCATTAACCTGACTGGAAGTATAGCCGTTTCTCAACGCTTCCCAGTATAACTGAAAATACTGATCGGTACTGACTTGTTTATAATCTTTTACGGCCCTACTGGAAAAACCCTGGCTCATATTGAAGTTGATCTTCGCCTCTCCTTTCTTACCTGATTTTGTGGTAATGATAATGATTCCGTTGGCTCCCCTCGAACCATACAGGGCACTTGCTGTAGCATCTTTCAGTACACTGATGGATTCAATATCATTGGGGCTTATAGCGTTCAGATTTCCGTCAAAAGGAATCCCGTCTACAACATACAGCGGATCGCTGGATGCACTGATAGAGCCAATACCCCTGATTCTGATCGTTGCAGTAGCTCCGGGTTGCCCTGAAGAACTGGTTGCCTGCACACCGGGAACCTGGCCTTCCAGCGCTTTGGTAATATTGGTAATGGCTCTGTTATTGATTTTATCACTGGAAATCGTTGCCACTGAACCTGTATAGCTTGTTCTTTTGGCTTTTCCATAAGCAACAACCACTACTTCATCAATCTCTTTCTCTTTAAGTGTATCTTTTTTAGTCTTCGTATTTTGTCCGCTGATACTGCCAATTCCTAAGAAAAATACAGCAACAGGCGGAATCCAAATTTTAGATTTTATTAATTTTTTATCAATCATAATCAATTTTATTTATCATATATTAAAATTTTGCCCTTTGCAGATAACACAGCAAAGGGCATCGATAAATACGATAAACCAAATGCTTATTTTTCCTTTAAAGGCTGAATGTAACACCTTGCAAACAAGCAGGTTGTCAAGATCTCACAGGGTCAGTTCCCTCCATCTTTCTTTATAAGCCGATCGAAATATAGTTGCAAAGCTAAAAATATTTAGTCTACAAAACAAGTAGACTTATTAAAAATGATGATAATTTTTCAAAATTTAACTTAATTTTTTAACAAAACACCCTAAAACAAATACTTACAAAAATTAACATTCATCAAAACATGACAAATATCATTATCAATTATTCAAATTATAAAATTTAAAACGGGAATTGATTTTTTTAATCTTGAAACGAAAAAAGTTTTAATTTTATACAATGAAAGTTTTGATTATAAACGGGCCTAATCTTAATCTTTTAGGCACCAGAGAACCGGAAATCTATGGGACAGTTTCCATGGAAAGCTATTTGGAAACTCTAAAATCTGAGTTTCAAGCTCATGAATTATCATATTACCAGTCTAATATTGAAGGTGAGCTTATCAACAGGCTTCAGAAAGATGATTTTGATGCTGTTGTAATCAATCCGGGAGCTTTCACCCACTATTCTTATGCGATAGCAGATTGCCTGAAAAATATCCGAAAGCCTAAAATAGAAGTTCATATCAGCAACATTTACAAAAGAGAAGAATTCAGACAAAAATCTGTTACTGCGGCTAATACCGATGCTGTTTTATCCGGATTTGGAATGGAAGGTTACAGGCTGGCTGTACTGAGTTTACAATAAATTTAACTGAATAAACATTCAATTCAGACAGCAATTGATAAACCGGATGAACAAAAATGAATTGATTAAAAATTGCCAAAAAAATAAAAAGCCTCATCAGTGATGAGGCTTTTTTATAGGTATAAGTAATCTGTTAGATGGTTTGTTCCTGCAGTTGAGGTCCTGCCGCCACTAATTTTTTACCTTCTTCAGTATCGCAGTACTGTTCAAAGTTCTTGATATATCTTGAAGCAAGATCTTTTGCTTTTTCCTCCCATTCAGAGGCATCGGCATATGTATCTCTAGGATCTAAAATACCTTCAGACACGTTCGGAAGTGCAGTAGGAATTTCAAGATTCATGATGGGCACCTGATTTTTAGGAGCATTATCAATAGAACCGTCAATAATCGCATCAATAATAGCTCTTGTATCTTTTAATGAAATTCTTTTTCCTGTACCATTCCATCCTGTGTTTACAAGATAAGCTTTAGCACCATGTTCTTTCATTTTACCGATCAGTGTTTTTGAGTACATCGTAGGGTGCAGTGTAAGGAATGCTTCTCCGAATGCAGGAGAGAAAGAGGGTGTAGGTTCAGTAATTCCTCTCTCTGTTCCGGCTAACTTTGAAGTATAACCGCAAAGGAAGTGGTACTGCGCCTGATCTTCATTTAAGATGGAAACGGGAGGAAGTACTCCGAATGCATCTGCAGAAAGATAAACGATTTTCTTAGCATGTCCTGCCTTAGATGGCAATACAATTTTGTTAATATGATATATCGGATAAGAAACTCTGGTATTTTCAGTGATTGATCCGTCTGTATAATCTGCTACTCCGTTGTGTACAACAACGTTTTCAAGAAGCGCATCTCTTTTGATTGCTCTGAAGATATCCGGTTCTTTTTCTTCCGATAAGTCAATTACTTTCGCATAGCATCCGCCTTCATAGTTGAATACTCCGTTATGATCCCATCCGTGCTCATCGTCACCGATAAGGTATCTTTTAGGATCTGCAGACAAGGTTGTTTTACCAGTTCCTGAAAGCCCGAAGAATAAAGCAACATCACCTTCTTCCCCTACGTTTGCAGAACAGTGCATAGAAGCCATACCTTTTAACGGAAGGTAGTAGTTCATCATTGCAAACATTCCTTTTTTCATTTCACCACCGTACCATGTACCTCCGATGATCTGTAATTTTTCAGTAAGGTTGAACATAATGAAGTTTTCAGAGTGCAATCCCTGAGCTTCCCAGTTCGGGTTTGTTGTTTTAGATCCGTTGATTACTGTGAAATCCGGCTCACCGAAGTTTTCAAGCTCATAGTGAGAAGGACGGATGAACATGTTGGTCACAAAATGTGCCTGCCATGCTACTTCAACGATAAATCTTACTTTAAGCCTTGTATCTGCATTTGTTCCGCAGAAAGCATCAACGACGTAAATTTTCTTAGCTTCAGAAAGCTGGTTCATCACTAGTTCTTTACAAGAACCGAAAATTTCCGCTGTAGTAGGTAAATTTACTTTACCATCCCAGAAAATTGTATCTCTTGTAACATCATCCTGAACAATATATCTGTCTTTAGGTGAACGACCTGTGAAAATTCCTGTTTTTACCGATACCGCGCCAGACTCTGTAAGCTCAGCTTTCTCAAACCCTTGATTTTCAGGAGAAACTTCAGCCTGATATAATTCTTCGTAAGAAGGATTATACACTACCTCATAGTTTCCTTTAATCCCTAATTTCTCTAAATCCTGGATGATTTTAGTGTTTTTCATTTTACTTATATTTTCTATTTCTTTATTGACTTCAACAAAAATAATATTAATTATTTGTTAAAGACGGTTTAAATATACTGATATAAGTCAGAATGACAAATAAAAAAACAGGTTTGTAAAATACTGATTACAAATCAATTATATCAGACCATTCTAAAACGGTGGTAAATCCTTTCTCCCAAAAATAGTTCTTATAGTCCCCAAATTTGGAGCTCATTACAAAATCTCCGCCCCATGCGCCCAAACTTTTAATAAATACAGGGCAATCCGGAAATAACCTATCCTTAACTGTGGGTATTTCAAGGAAATCGGCAATTTTATGTTCATGAATCACCATTAGTTCGGAAAATTTTTCCAATTCACTGCATAACAAAATTTTCTTTGTGATATCTGAAAATTCATCAACCTGTTTTTGAGATCTGGTTTTGGACTTGTACAAGCGGATTCCCTCCCGGCTATCCTGTTTTTGATTTAAGTGGATAAAAATCAGTTCATTTTTAAAAGAAGGATTAAAATTGACCTTCTCATATCGGATTTCCGGCTGATTCCGAAAAAGAACAGCTGCTTTTTCTTTGGCTACGGCAATATCATAGCCACTTCCTCCAAGGCTGACTGTATTTAAATGAAAGGGGTCGATTTTTGCCCATTCAGCCAGGTTGTTCATGAGAGTAGAACTGCTTCCAAGACCAAAGTCTGAAGGAAACTGAAGGTTTGTTTTTACATGATAGGTAAAATCATTTTTGAACTGAATATCGGAAAGCTGCTGAACATTCTTTAAAGTTTTTACTATAAATTCAGCGCTTGACGGAATATTGGTTTCCAGAATCTGCCAGTCTCTGTAATCGATAACAGCAGTTAACCATAAAATATTCTGATGATAGGCTTCCCATCGTATCAGGGATTGGCCATTATCTATTTCTTCAAAAAAAAACTCTTGTCCCAGCCTGGTAGGTACCGCTAAGACAAGAGCTCCATCGATTGCGAAATATTCTGAAGTAAGCATAAGCTTGCCCGGTGAAAATATCGCGTTCATATTTTCTTAATTAGATTGCTGAGGTAGATTCTACTGTATTGTCAATTTTTTTGATCAATCCCTGTAGTGTTTTTCCAGGTCCTACTTCTACAAAGTTAGAAGCACCATCTTTAATCATATTCTGAACAGACTGCGTCCACTTTACAGGACCTGTAAGCTGAGCGATAAGATTCTGTTTGATCTCATCAGGATTCGTTACTGCTGTAGTCGTGATGTTCTGGTAGACAGGTATTGTTGCTTTTCTGAATTTCGTCACTTCAATAGCTGCTGCCAGTCTTTCCTGTGCAGGCTGCATTAATGGTGAATGAAAAGCTCCGTTTACAGGCAGTAATAATGCTCTTTTAGCTCCTGCTTCTTTTAATTTTGCGCAAGCTTCTTCTACGGCAGGAGTTTCTCCTGAAATTACCAATTGCCCAGGGCAGTTGTAATTGGCAGGTACTACGATCCCACTGATCTGAGCACAGATTTCTTCAACTTTAGCATCTTCCAGCCCTAAAATAGCAGCCATGGAACTCGGATTAGCATCACAGGCTTCCTGCATTGCTTTAGCTCTTTCTGATACCAGTTTCAAACCGTCATCAAAGGATAAAACCCCGTTAGCCACCAATGCGGAGAATTCTCCTAAAGAATGTCCTGCTACCATTTCAGCTCCAAGACCGTTTACTGCTTTTAATGCAGCTACTGAATGTATAAAAATTGAAGGCTGGGTAACCTCTGTTTTTTTCAGATCCTCATCTGTTCCGTTAAACATAATGGAAAGAATATCGAAACCTAAAATTTCATTGGCAGATTGCATCAGATCTTTAATATCTTTTCTAGAATCGTACAACTCTTTTCCCATTCCTACGAATTGAGAACCCTGCCCCGGAAATACAAGTGCTTTCATGTATTGAATTAAATATTATGCAAATATAACTATAATGTTAACTAAATTCTATTAAAGGGAGAAAATCATTTAAGGAACTAATCTGATTACTCTGTAACCAGTATTTACATAAGCCCCGTTTGCTTTAGATTTTACAAACTCAAATTTTGTAGCAAGCTGAGTCTGAACTTTATTCATCTGTTTAAAAATCTCTCCTTTTCTATTTTCTCTGGTCAGCATATCATTGACAACATCAAAACCTACGATGGCATATTTCGGAGGTGTTTTGCAATACTTTGTTTTATATGCGGCAAGAATTTCTTTTTCAAAGCTTCCGTCTGTATTGATTTTTCGGTCCATCAGATACACCAGACTTGCCTGACTTAAATCATCTACTCTCTTTTCGAAAACCGGAGAATAGAACATACTGAATGCCTTCACGCCTTGTACTTCTTTGGAAAGCGAAATGATTCTATTAGCGAAAGCGTCTCCCATTCCGTCATTGTCATTAGCCAAAACAGCAATTACCGGAGCAGACTGCCCTGTCATCATATTTTGATCCAGCTGGATTTCAGCAGGAGAGTTGACAATAACAATAGTTGGATTTTTCACCGCTTTTTCAAGAGCGGTTTTAATATAGTTGGCATTTTCTTTTTTGGGATCTGCCACTACATATATTTTCTGATCTGAATATACTGATTTTACCTCTTCTACGATTTTATCCGCATAAGTCTGACTGTTGGTCTCAACGATAATCAGATTGTTGTAATTATACAATTCCGGTGAATTGGCAAATGGTGCTACTACCGGTATTTTCTGGTTTTTTGTAAAGTCTAATACATCGATTACATTGGATTTAAAGAATGGTCCGATGATCAGATCCGTATTATCGGGATTAATCTGAGTCAGAGAGTTTTTAAAAGAAGCTTCATTTCCTGAATCCACAATTTTGATATCCAGTTTTTGTCCTCCTCTTGCATTTCTTTCAATAGCCAGCTTAGCTCCTGTCAGGAAATCCAGGGCCATAGCTCTGTATTGGGTTTCGTTTGTACTGTATCCGAAAGGAAGCATTAATACCACACTCAGAGCGTCACCGTTTTTCTTTACATACACCGGGTCCTGCTTTTTGATTTTCAGTACCATTCCGGATTTCAGTCCTTTTGAAAGCTCAGGGTTGAGAGCGATCAGTTCGTCGATACTTACTCCAAATTTATTAACGATAGAAAATACCGTATCCCCTTGCTGAACAGTATAAGTAACGTAATCATCTCCCGCACTAACATTATTAGACACTGGTGTAGATTTTTCGTTTCCTGAATCCATTTTTGCTTTTGGATTGGCAGGTTCAGCAACAGTTTCTGTACCGGATTTTTTGACTTTAATAGTTTCTCCTGGTTTCAGTCCTTTTTCTTCCAATCCCGGATTTAAAGCATAAAGTTCCTGCTGGCTGGTACCAAACTGTTTTGAGATTCTGTAATAATTATCTTTTGCCTGAACCACATGAGTTTCAGCTTCCTCTGCTGCAGGTGTTGCAACAACAGGTTTTTCGGCTTTAACTTCCGCAGGTTTTTCAGCAACAACAGCCTGTTGGTTTCCACCGTATTTTTTAATACTTTCAAGAGGCAATGTAATCTCATCTCCGATTTTCATATGGGAATCCAGTTCAGGATTCAGCTTTCTTAAATCTGTTTCTGAGATTCTGTATTGTTTGGTAATTCCGTAGATGGTTTGTTTAGGCTGTAAAACAATTTTACCGGTGGAAACACCCGTATTTGTTTTTACCTTCTCCACTACAGGAGTTTTAGATACAGCCGGGGTGGCTGTTTTATCTGATTTTATGGTTAAAACGTCTCCAATAGCTAATTTACCGTCTTTAAACTTCGGGTTTAGCTTCAGCAGTTCATCTACAGTTATTCCATACTTTTTTGCAATATTGTAAGGGTTATCACCTTGTACAACCGTATGAGATTTCTGAGCTGAAACTCCCAAAACCATACATAAACTAGATAGAATAAAAAACCTCTTTATCATATTCGATAATTATAATTTACAAAAATACTTCTTTAAAATTAAATGGCAACAATTATTAATTTCGATTCTTGAACCACCATCTCTTCTAAACAATTTTCAAGCCATGAATATCCATAATCTGAAAAGAATACACTAAAATTATACACCCGTTCCTGCCATGTCTTAGAAGGGTGTACACTCAGAAACAGATTTTCAAGTCTTTCCAACAGCTCACTTTGCTTTATCTTTTCAGCATGAAGAAGGCGTTTTTTCATTCTTTTAAAAGACTTCAACTGTCTTACTTCTTCTGCTTTCACCATATTTCCAAAAGATTGTTCTGTAGTTTCCGCAGCTGTTTTCAGCGCTGAGAAATTACGGATCAGAAGTTCTTCTTTTTCATGTAACAGCTGCAAAACAGCACTATCTTCCAGTATTTTACGATTGGTAATAACAGTAAAGTTCTGGAAAAAGTCTTCTATCGTAAGATCCAGTTTTTGAATTTTCCCTACTGTTTTCTCTTTCAGGAAAAGCATCGAGTTCCTTGGAATCAGAATCGGGAAAGGGATATTAATGGTGGAAAAATAATCTTTAAGCTCCAGCCAATACATGATTTCAGCATTCCCCCCTATATAAGCCAGATTGGGCAATACTTTTTCCTGATATACCGGACGCATCAATGCATTCGGGCTGAATTTTTCAGGATGGCTTTCAAGTTCCGTGATGATTTCCTCCTGCGTCATCCGGATATGGGTATCTACCACGATGTATTCACGACCGTTATAATCAATTCTGTCTCTTGTTTCTGTAAGATAGAAAAGATTAATTTCGCGGGGATTCACCTGTACTTTACCATACTTTTCAGTCAGAAAATCCACTTTATTTTTTGAAGTTTTTTGTAAGCTAAAGTGAAGAAGTTCTTCTTTAAAAATTTCTTTAACCTGGTTTTTAAGCTCCCGGGAATCGCCATCCAGAATCAGAAGTCCGAAATCTGAGAAAAGACGATTCACTAAAATTTTAATGGCCTGTGTCAAAGTATTCCCCTGCTTGTAGGCTTCTTTCATCATCAGAATCAATTCTGTTCCAAATACGGAATCTTTAAATTCTTTTTCAAATTCAGAAATAAAGAATGTATCTGTAATTTCGATTCTTCCTACAGGTCCGCCGGCTTTCTCTTTGGTTTCGTAGTAATTATTTTCGGTCTTAAAATGATTGATTTCCACAAAATCGTGATCCTCTGAAGCCATCCAGTATACCGGAACGAAATTAAAATCCGGAAAATTCTCTTTCAGCCAGGTACACGTTTTAATAGTCTGTAAAATTTTATACACAAAGAAAACAGGACCTGAAAATAAATTCAGCTGATGTCCGGTAGTGATTGTAAATGTATCAGGCAGTTTAAGATTCTCCATATTTGTCTTCTGTTTTGAAGACAGTGTAAGATCTGATAACTGCTGATTAAATACATCAAACAGAACATCTCTCTGCTCCGGGGTAAAAGAATCCTTCTTTAGATGAATCTGATTTCTGAAATGCTCTAAAGAAAATGTATTATTTTCAAAACCCTCGATCTTCTGGCTTAAAAAGTCTTTTACCAGCTGAGGGATACTTTCTATATCGTTAAATGATATCTTATTGATTGTTTTCAACTTGCTCTGTTTTTAGTTGAACAAATACCACACAATTCCGATATTTAATCTGAAGTCATAGACCGGATAGTGCGGAAATGCATATGCTTTATTGGTGGAAAGAACAGTTCCTATCTGCTGCCCTTCGATAAAGAAGAACATTTTTTTAACTTTCATATTGATATAAAGGTCTATCATAGGCTGTCCTCCGATGGAAAATGAATTGGCATCGGGAAGGATGTATTCATTAAGAATTGGGAAATAATCTCTTGAAGCGAATTTAGAGAAGTAATATACTTTTACTCCTGCCTGAATTTCTGCTGCTTTTTTAAATGCCTGTGTCTGATAGAAGAAATTGGCTCTTCCGATAAAGCTCGGCATAGGAAGCAATGCTTTATTGGTTAATACATTTTGGAAATGCAGCCTTGTATTCAGATGAAATTTTCCGTAGCTGAATGTTGCATCGCCCCCGATTTGAGAGATATTCAGTGAATTATCACTCTGTTTCGGACTGGCATTGCTGTCGAGATAGGTATAATTTTCAATTCTGAAATAGTTGGCAAAAATTTCCGTCTTAAACCATTTCAGATTCACACTTCCCCCGATTTCCATGACAGACTGGTTTTTCGCATTGTCAAAATAATAATTATACTTATTATACACTGAAGTGTTCAATAAATAATTAAATGAAGGATAAGCGCTTTGGAAGTTCACTTTTGCATTGACGAAATAGTCTTTTATCGGTTCGAATTTTAAGTTATTGGTTGTTTTCAGATAACTTTTAAACTGACTTCCGTTTGAAAATTCCAGGAATGAATTCAACTGAACTTTATCCCAAAGTTTTACCTGTAAATTTCCTACGGCTCCGATTCTGTTTTCTTTAAGCTCGTTAGGATAAGGCACACCGTTTACTGTTACCACATCCTGTATACCGTATTTCAATATCTGATAACGTACTCCGGCATCCAGTTTAAATTTTTCATTATTAAAAACCAGACTTACGGTATTGCTAAAATTCTCAGAATATTTTTTAGTGGCTAAAGGGAAACCGTTAACCAGTTCTGCGGGCAGTTTATACCAAT
Organism: Chryseobacterium sp.; assembly: GCF_019236175.1. GTDB lineage: Bacteria > Bacteroidota > Bacteroidia > Flavobacteriales > Weeksellaceae > Chryseobacterium. The sequence goes on along the minus strand of NZ_JAFAJM010000001.1, from coordinate 82,667 downwards.
ACGTTTCTGCAGTTCCCTGATTGTAGTAGTATTTATTTCCCTGATGAGACAGGGTATGTCTGATACTAAAAGGAAATTTTTCAGCATTAAATGGTGTAAACTGATGACTTAAATAATATCTTCTGTATGCAAACTGTGAGCTTGAAGATGCCAGATTAACCTGTACGTTTTGTCTGTTTCTCGAATTACTGTCCCCGGTCTGGAAGAGGTTATCATCAGTAATACCACCACTTTCCTGATTGTTTACATTCTGATGAATATAATGGGCAAACAATTCATAGTTCCCGCTTTTGGAAACATAGTGTCCTGAAAATATAGTATTATTATTCGCTGCTAATGAATTTCTGTAAAGTCCCTGAGAACGTAATCCCATATATTCAATAGCAAAATTGAATCTTTTTCCGATATTCTGAGTATAGGTAGAGTTCAGTTCGGCTCCGTTTCTCATTGCATTATGATAAATGAATGTGGCGGTAGGGGTTTTTACATCGTAATATTTAATATCGTCAGCCCCTATAATCATATATGATTTATTGGATGGCAATAAAGACAGATTCTGTTCCGGGTTCACTTCAAACACAAGAGGATTAAAGCCTGATCCTATATTGGCTGGCTGTACTCTTCCGAAATTGTCTTTATTATTTTGTTGCGAGAAAATATAGGTTTTATCGAAGGTCATTACTGTATCAAAAACTTTTTTTTCTGAGAATTGAGTCTGATATTGGTAATCATTGATGGTAGGTTTGAAAATTTTTAGGGAATCTTTTTTCCCGGAATCAATCACTAAGGTATCTTCTTCTTTCTGTGAAGCCTTTACAGCGTCGGTTTTATTAACAACCTGAGCTTTACCTGCAAAACCCAAAAAGATGATTATGAAAAGGATGTACTTCATTATTCATTATTGTACAGCAAAAATAAGAAATAATAAGAAATAAAAACCCCTGCTGAAAGCAAGGGTTGATATATAGATCTACTTGTTTACAAATTCCATCAGTTTAATCATATCCGGTTCTTTACCGAAATTAATTTTATTGGATTTCACAAAATTCTCCAGTTCCTTTTTATCTACTGAAAAAATGCCTGCTGCATCATTGATGTTTTTAGGAAATTTATAGAATGTTTTGTCTCTGGCGACCAGATAAAGATCTTTATCTTTTGCATAATAATCATTAGCATCTTTTGTAAATGCATTAGGACTTTTCTCTCCTTTTAACAGCTCAACCCGCTCCCTTTTATATAAAGAGAACTTAGGATTATCAGCAAGCACTACCAAATATCCGGCTTTTGTTTTTCCGTCATAGGTATAAGTAAGAGATTCATAGATTTTATTAAGTGCCGGAAACTGAATTTTAATATCATTCGTTTTATTGACATAGTACAGGTCTTCACCCATTTTAAATTCCATTTCATCTTCGTAAGCATTATATCGCAAATCCTGAATATTTTTGTTATACCCATGGATAACTACTTTATTAAACTTATCTCCGTTGATGTAAGGATTACCGTCGATCACATTCTCTTTATTGGTAGGTCTGTTGGCGCGGGTATAAAAGATTCCGTTTGAGTAGGAAACATTTTCGTTACCCATTTGAGCATTCACTGCAGACACTGCACCACAAAACAAGATTAAGAATATTTTTTTCATGGACCTATTTTTAACAAAAATAACAAAATAAAAGCCACCCCATGAAGGAGTGGCTTAAGTTTATAATTATTTTCTAATTATTTAGAATTATCATACCCTGGATTCGGTTCTACTAAAGTACCGTTTTTATCCGTTTCCTGTCTTGGAATAGGGAATGCATTAAGGTCTGCATCTGTTTTAGCACCTGCAGGTCTTGGAACATTATCGCCCCATCTTCTTAAATCCCATTGTCTAACACCTTCTCCAAGAAGTTCTTTCATTCTTTCCAGTTTAAGAGCCGGCATATCAACAGTAGTTGCCGCCGTTAACCCTCTATTGGTAATCACCTGATTATAATAAGCAAGAGCTTTAGCCGGATCACCTCCGTTTAATTCTGCTTCAACACCGTTTAATAAAATCTCTTCATAACGAAGCATTTTGATGTTATCAGCACCTACACCCTGAGTATATTTTCCGATACCGCTTGAATTAGAGCTGTAAGAAAGGTATTTCTGTCCGCTTAAAGTAGTAATGAAAGTTTTTCTGATATCATTATTGTTGTAAGCAGCTTCAGTACTCGCGTTTACAACAATGTTTCCGTAACCGTTCGGATTCAGTCTTTGTCTGTAAGATGATGTAGAAAGAGATGAGTTAATTCCTACAGCCAGTTCAAAAATAGAGTTCGGAGCAGCTCCGTTCAATGTATATCTGAAAGATTCCTGTAAAAGAGCAGCAGAAACAACGCTATATTTCCCGATAAGATCGTTAGTAAGTGATCTTACTTTTGCATAATCTCCTTTGTAAAGGTAGAATCTTGACATTAATCCTTTTATAGAATTAACGGTAAGTTCTGTTTTAATTACACTGGCAGCAGATCCGTTAGCAGTCATTATTTCGATGGCTTTTGTAAAGTCAGCTTCAATCTGAGCTTCACTTTCAGCAATAGTCGCTCTGGCCATCATTGCTTTCGGATCATATTTTAAAGGAAGAACAATTCCTAAAGATTTTCCGTTAGCAATATACTTTTGTCCGTATAATCTTAAAGCATCAAAGAATGCAATCGCTCTTAGCGCGTAAGCCTGTCCCTGAGCATATTTAGCATTTTTTCTGTTCAGATCCGTACCCTCGATAGTTGCCATATCAGTGTTGATTACAATATTGGCTTTTCCAACCAATTCGTAAATTCTGCTGTATGTATCTACTGCATATGGATCATTAGAAAGCATCGTATAGTTCATAACGTTCTGATAGTATCCTCCTGCAAGGTTACTGTACATTTCGTCAGATCTTACTTCACCATAGGCTAAGAAGTCCGCACCGTAATATTCTTTGGCACGCATTACATCATAACCACCTCTTACGAATGATACCACCTCATTTTCAGTTTTAAGAGGACCCTGTTGTACTTCCTGATAAAACTCTCTGTCTACAAAATCATCGGAACAAGCTGTTGTGGTAGCTAGAACCCCGATTGATAATAATGCTATTTTTATTATTTTATTCATTGTTTCTTTTTTTAAAAGCTAATATTAACACCAAATACGAATGACTTCAATACAGGTAAGCTTAAATCTGTATATCCTGAGATATTAGTTTCAGGGTCGAAATTTAATCTCTTATCAAATCTGTATGTCCACGCGTTGTTAGCCATTACATATACCTGTAAAGAGTTAAGTCCTGATCCTTTAAGGAATTCTCCTGTAAAGGTATAACCGAATTTAGCATTGCTCAATCGGATATAATCTGCATCGTATAAGAATCTTGTTGAAGCTCTGTTGGAAAGTTTATTTCCACCGCTGATAGGTCTTGGGTTAGCTGCAGTTGTATTTTGTGGAGTCCAGTAATCTCCCATCACATCTCCGTATCCAGGATAGTTTAAAGAGTACTGTCCGTCACTGTACGAATAACTTGCCCAGTTATCATAGATTTTACCTCCGAATCCGTAAGTAAACTGTAGATCTAAAGCAAATCCTTTGTATGAAATACTAGTATTAGCCCCACCAAAAACTGTACTTAGGAAAGATCCCTGAACAGCCTGTTTAGCTTTGTTATAATCATTAGTTGTAGCACCGTCAACACCGTTGATATACCATAATGGATCACCGTTTGAAGGATCTACTCCCGCCCATTTTCTTAAATAGAATGAACGAACACCTTCTCCTACTCTAAGCGTAGTAGTACCGGTATCTACATTACCTCCATAAAGTTCTGTAACTTCATTTTTAAGTGTGGAAAGGTTAGCACCGATTGACCAGTTCAACTGATCTCTGTCTCCTTTGAATACATCAGCATTTACTGAGAATTCAAAACCTTTATTAACAAGAGATCCTACGTTATCAACCATCAGACCGTACTTTATGGTACCGTTATCATTGATATTTCCACCCTGAGCTAGAGATAAAGGAACATTATAGATTAGGTTTTTAGTTTTCTTGTTATAGTATTCAGCGCTCACTGTAATTCTGTTTCTCAAGAACCCTAAATCAATACCTACGTTGAATGGATTAACAGTTTCCCAAGATAAGTTTGGATTGTAAACATTATAATATCTACCTGCTGCATAATCATTATAGTTCGTATCATAAGCGTATAGTGCGTACGGGTTAGCATTAACCTGGTTACCTAATTTACCATATGACGCTCTGAATTTAGCCATAGAGATAGCTTGCAGTTCTTTTACGAAACTCAGTCTTGCAAGGTCAAATCCTGCACCCACAGACCAGAAGTTACCTGCTTTATTTCCCGGTGTAAACTGAGAAAGCACGTCTCTACGATATGATGCATCAATTAATAACATTTTATCATAGTCATAATGTCCTGTTGCTGCATATCCGTATCTGGAGTTAATACCTCTAGTTCCCTGATAACCGTAAGGTACAACGAAGTTACTTAACGTTTCCAATGTTGGAGTACCTACTGTAATACCGGTTGCTCTTAAGAATTTTCTGTCACTCTTATATGCTTCCTGAATTAATGAAGCCCCTACATTATGCTTACCAAACTTTTGTGAATAGTCTAAGATATTCTGTACGTTGAAGTTGAAATATCTGTTCACTGAAGTTCTCTGATATCCTCCATAAGTATATCCGTCACCGTGAAGAGGGTTCCAGTATGTATCTTCCTCCATGCTGATATATTCAGGAGAGAATACAAATCTATACGTTAGATTCTTCAGGATTTTATATTCAATATTTACATTTGCAAAAGCTCTGAATGTACCAGCCTGAATATAATTGTTATCGAGTAAGAAACCTGGGTTAAACTGGTTATTGCTCAATCTGCTGTTCGCAGGGTTTCCTAAATACCAAGAACCGTCAGGGTTTCTAGCCGGATCTGTGGGTCTGTTAAAATATTGAGATAAGATAGGGTTTGAAAACGCCCCTGCATCACTCAATGTTCTTGTTTTACTATGTGAAATCTGGAAATCTGTACTGATTTTTAATTTATCTGTTGCCTGATAGCTCAATTTCGTAGTATAAGATAATCTCTTGAAGAAAGAGTTCTTAATAATACTGTTCTGTTCAAACATATTGGCAGCCACATAGTACGTAAACTTATCATTACCTCCTGACATACTGAAGTCAGTATTCTGCTGATATCCGTCTTTTCTTGAAACATCTAACCAGTTGGTATCGTATGGCGATCCCATGATAGACATTGCCTGTCCGTTATTGGAAGCAGATAATTTAGACGATAATGCTCCTGCTGCGATTTCTTCAACACTATAATTGGTATTATAGGTGTTGTTGAACATATCTCTTAAATATGTTTTATATTCTCCTGCAGTATATCCTCTGTGCATATCAACCGCTTGCTGGTTGAAACCACTATTGAATGATAAATTGAATCTAGGTTTTCCTTTCTTACCGGATTTAGTGGTAATTACAATTACCCCTGCACCAGCATCAGCTCCATAAACTGCTGTAGAAACAGCATCTTTTAAAACTGTAATACTCTCTACATCATCCGGACTTAGGTTTGCAAGAACGTTAGTAAGGTTTGATGTACCATTGGCAGTTCCTAAACTTCCGTTGGCAATTCTAACACCATCTACAATATAAATTGGAGAGGTTACACCATTAATAGAGGACACCCCTCTTACCCTTACATTCGCAAAACCTCCCGGCTGTCCTGAAGCACTCCCGGCTTGAACCCCGGTCACTCTTCCCTGTAACATTTTGTCTACCGAAGCAACAGGTACATCCTCAATAGCCTTCCCAGACATTTTACTTGCAGCACCTGTGATCTCCTGTACGGTCTTTTTCTGACCGAACCCAACCATTACAACCTCTTCGATCTGTTGTGTTGTCGCCGAATCCTTTTTTGTTTTTTGCGCAAAAGCTGACTGCCCTACGAAAAACAAAGCCCCAACACTTAACACACTTAGTTTCACATTCATATTAACAAATTTTATTAATAAATTTTAAGGTGACAAATATGTTAATAAATATTAACATTCGCAAGCTTTTTACGTCTGGAAGCCATTTCCCACATATTAACTCTACTTTTTTTGATTAAAAAATTTACTATCATTATGTTAAATGAGTTAATATTTTTTACGATAAAAAAAACTGGTAAAAAAAACAAATATCAAAAAACGAATTTTAACGATTTTAGAAAACTAAGAAATATTATTTGTTAATTATAAAAAATTTCAGAACAGGAATAAAACCTATCGAATAAGAAAAAAATATACCAAACTCATATTTAAATATTTTTTTATGTAGAAAATAAATCTGGTAGCTAAAATATATCCTAAAAACAGCATAAAAAAAGAGGCTGTCTATGTAGACAACCTCTCTGGTATTTTTAGAAATAAATTAACTTCTTAAGGATTTTGCTTTACAGCAGGATTAGCTAATATTTCCGCCTGAGGAATCTGATAAGTAAATCTCAGATCACCAGCAGGAATATTTAATTTACCTGACAGAAGAACATGGTTACTTCCAGGGTAATCTCTTACCAAGTCTACACCCAACCTTTTCATATCCGTCCAGGCACAACCTTCACCCCAAAGTTCGATTCTTTTCTGTAAGATAATTTCGTTAATCAACGCAGCTCCAGAAGCAGTTACCGTATAGGCAGAATTTCTTGAAGTAGTAATCTCACTTAAAACAGCCTTTGCCTGTGCTTCATTTCCTGTTCTCGCCAAAGCTTCAGCTTCGATATAATACATTTCAGAAGCTCTCATATAAATATAATCTCCTCCGTTACCAATAGACTGATCTCTGAATTTAATATTCGCATATTGAGGCAGGTAAACATGATCATCTTCACCATCATAAGGAGCTGCTCCGTTAGTAGCCTGATAAGCTGACTTTCTGTAATCCGTAGCCGGCATCGCTTCATATAATCTCTTATCAATAGATTTAATAAAGGCTAATCCTCCAGCATACCCGTTAGGATCCGTATTATCAAAATGAGCAAAGAAACTTGCTACGAAAGAAGTTGTAGATTCTGAAATAATTCCACCCCACATAGCATCCGGGCTTGCCTGTAAATCATAGAATCCATCAAGCCACTGTTCCTGTGTTGGCTGCACATATGGCAACCTGGCTTTATGAGCCATTTCAGCGGCTTTAGCATAATCACCCATTTCTAATGACACTTCTGCCAGAAACGCCTGAGCAATACTTAGATCTACTTTTTCTTTATTTTCTCTTTTATATCCATTCAAATAGCCTAATGATCTTGTTAAGTCATCCACTATCTGCTTATAAACAACCTCCACAGTAGAACGCGGTTTCCCAACAAGCGTAACCTCTGTATATAAAGGAACACTATCAGCTGAAGCATGTCCTGCATAAGTAGGCCCAAAAATACGAGCCAGCATAAAATGGAAATATCCTCTTAATGCCAGTGCCTGACCATAAATTGCTTTGTTCTGAGGCGTTACTCCTGTCTTTTCAATAGAAGCAATAACATTATTCACTGCTTTAATCTGCTGATAATAAGTATTCCAGATCATCGTAGTTCTAACACTAGACTGAATCCTTCCTGTATAGTTATAAAAAGAGGCGAACCAGCTCCCTCTTGTCTGAACCATATCATTAGACATCATATCCATTGCAGAAAGCACTGCTTTATGTCCGAATGCCTCATGAGTAGCAGATTCAGATAAACCGTACGTATGAAGACTGGTGTACACCCCATTAACAAGCCCTTGTAAAGCTGTTGGAGATGTTGCAATCTGCTGTTCATTATTTGTTGACTCCAGATCAGTGTCCAAATAATCTTTGCTACACCCTGTCAATACTAAAGCGGAACAAAATAATATACCGAATATTTTTTTCATTTTAATTAAAATTTAACCGTTAAACCTAAAGAAATTGTTCTCTGTGCACCATATTTATTGGTAGAAACACCATTAGTTTCCAAAGAGTTCCCCAAATTGTTCAAACGAGGATCCATTCCTTTTCTTTTTGACCAAAGTGCAAGATTAGTCCCGAACACTCCGAAAGTAACTCCGGAAAGTCCATTCGGAAGAAGATTTTTATTTAAGTCATAAGTAATTGACACATCTTCAAGACTGATATAATCTGACTTGATTAAGAACAGGTCTGAAGTCGCCATATTATTCTGTCTTACCCTGTCAACAGCAGGTAATGGTGCTGAAGTATTTGTAGGTGTCCACGTATTGTAAATATCTTTATGGAAATTAGTAACATCTCCAGATGCTCTTGACTGAAGCATTCCGGCATACATACTATCATACATATAACCACCAAACTGATATCCAAAGTTTACAGCAAGGTTAATTCCCTTATACCCTACTTTAGTACCAAAACCACCATAGAATTTAGGGTTGGCAGTTTTATCCAATGAATACAATGTAGCATTAGAATAATTTTCAGTTGTTGTCTGCCCTGTAACATTACCATTAGCGTCAATAATATCCTGATACCAAATAGCATTACCATTACTTGTATTAACTCCGGCAAACTTTCTCATATAATAAGTATACGCTTCCTCCCCTTCATTAAATTTGAAAAGTCCTGAAGTAAAAGAGCTTGGCAAATAAGTCACTTTATTCTTATAATAGGTAGTATTACCAAATACCGACCAGTTAAAATCCTGTCCTTTTATGATATCCGCAGAAAGGTTTAATTCAACCCCTGTGTTTTTCATATCTCCGACATTTCTGGTCTGGAATGCTGTACCTGTAGATAACGCGATCGGGAAGTTAAACAATAAATCATTTACTCTTCTCTGGAAATATTCAACGTCTAGATTAACTCTTCCGAATAATTCCAATTCAAAACCTGTATTAAAGTTTTTGGAAGTCTCCCATTTAATATTTTTATTCCCTACATACACTTGTACAATGGAAGTATTTCCTCCTGCATCAGGGATATTCTCATACTGATCCTGATAAGCTTTATAGTTTCTTCCCCATCCAAAATAACTTCTGTGATTCAATGATACTGAACCCGGGTAAAACAATGCGTCATTCCCCTGCTCTCCGTAACTTGCTTTAAGTTTTAAGCTCGTGATGATTTTATTTCCTTTTAAGAAATCTTCATTAGAAGCCATCCAGGCACCTCCTAAACCGAAGAAATTCCCCCATCTGTTTTCAGGACTGAAAACAGAAGAACCATCTCTTCTGAAACTTGCATTAACAAAATACTTATTAGCATAGCCATAGTTTACCCTTGACAAGAATCCTTCAACAGCATAGTTATCATTATAACCATTTAAATCAGAAAATCTTGAACCGTTACTCACATTTGTCAAATCAGGAATTACCAGATTCGTTCTTGTTCCGGAAAGCATTTTAGCTTTATAATCATTACTTTCATGACCGATCATAATATCCAAATTATGACTTCCGAAATTCTTTTTCCACGATAACAACTGCTGGTTGTTAAATGTCTGCTCGAAAGAAGTTGAAGATCTTACCTGACCATTCTGACCAATATAATCTCCACCCAGATTATTTCCATAACCGCTATAGTTACCGTCTACGATATCCATACCGAAATTATAGATAAATTCAAATCCGTCATAGAAATTCCAAGACAAACTCGCTCTACCGCTCACATTATCTTCAATATTTCTGATCTGATCCAACTGGGCTTTAGCATATGCATTCAATCCTCCTCCGTAAGGTCTGGCTAATCCCATTCCGTTTGGATTACTGATTGTTCCAAAATCATACATTCTCGCTCCATCTTTAGTATACTTCATGCTACCATCAGCATTTCTGGCCCAGATTGGGTAAATAGGTGCGATATTTCTACCCCATCCGATTAAGTTAGAATACTGACTACTGGTAGATTGAGAGTTTGGTGAAGACTGGTCTGATCTTGAGTAATTTAAAGATGTACTTAATTTTAATTTATCTGTGATCTGATAATCAACTTTTGAACGTCCTGTAAATCTTTTAAAACCTGAATTTAATAAAAACCCTTTATCATCCAAATACCCTAATGAAAAATAAGTATTTAATTTCTCAGATCCCGCCTGAAGACTTACATTATATTCCTGTCGCACATTTGGCTTGAACATCTCTTTCTGCCAGTCATCACGATATAACAATTTGGCATTTGGATTAAGTTGTCCTGTTGCAGGATCAATTAATTGATTACCCGGAACATTGTAAGCGTTATAAGCCAAGCCTTCAACTCCGTCGATAAGATCAGCTGCCGCTGCTGCAGAAGCTGCGCCATAGTTCATTCCTGAAAAAACATTACCCACTCTAAGTCTTTCAAAATAAACCTGGTAAAACTCTCCCGGATCAGTGATCAGATCATACTCTTTTACCGCTCTCGAGTTAACCCCGAATTTTGTATCAAAAGTAATATTCATTTTTCCTTTCTTCCCTTTCTTTGTTGTGATCATCACAACTCCGTTGGCACCTCTGCTTCCGTATAATGCGTTAGCAGATGCATCTTTCAGGAAAGTAATACTTTCAATATCATTGTTGTTAAGGGAATTAATATTTCCTCCGAAAGGCATTCCGTCCACAACATAAAGAGGATTGTTAGAAGAAGAAAGAGATCCCAAACCTCTGAATCTAACCTGCGGAGGATCTCCAGGCTGTCCTGAATTAGTAGTAATCTGAACTCCACCTACCTTACCGGATAGTGATGTTATCATATTACTTGATTGAACATTAGCAAGTTCCTTTGCATCAATTTTTGTAACAGATCCAGCAATAGACTGTTTTTTCTGTGCTCCAAAAGCGACCACCACGACTTCATCAATCTCCTTTGTTTTCTGAGGAATCGTATCATTCGCTTTTTTTTGCGCCTGCAAAGCTTGTCCACCCATAAAGAACAAAACTCCTGCACTTAGCACACGTAGTTTAACATTCATATTAACAAATTTTAATAAATTTTAAAAAATTTTAGGCGCAAATATGTTAATAAATATTAATACCAGCAAATTTTTAACTTCATCAATCTTTTATAATTTTCACAATATGAACAACTTACAATTCAAAAGATAAAAATCTCACAATTTTTATATAAAAAAATAAATAAAAAAATAAAAAATAGTTTAAAAATACGGCCATTTATAAATTATTCATATTTAGTATATTTTTTATTTATACTCAATCTAAATTAAACAAGTCGTTTAAATAGCTCCTTTTTTCTTAGAATACTTTAATAAAAAGAACAGTTATTTATTTTTCAACACTAAACATTCCCTTTGTTTACTGATAAAACAAACTCATTTGTCTAAATTTACTCACCGGCGAATGACAATTATAAATTTCATTTCAATAATCAAAAAAAACCAATAATTAAACATACATTTAACCAAAACATTAGTCAATACTCATAAAAAATGAAAATTTAAAAAAAATAATAAAACCCGATTCCAGTTTATAGTTTAATTAAACAAAAAAAAGCGCTGTCCACAGGACAGCGCTTTACAATATATCTAAAGATATTATTTCAGCTTTTTCTTAACAGCTACTTCTTCATAAACCTCAAGAATATCACCGATTTCAATATCGTTATACCCTTTCAGGTTAAGACCACATTCGTAACCTTTGGTCACTTCTTTCACATCGTCTTTGAAACGTTTTAAGCTTTCTAATTCTCCATCGAACTTCACAATACCATCTCTCAGTAGACGTACTTTTGACTGTCTTGTTACTTTTCCGGTAAGAACCATACAACCAGCAATTGAACCAACTTTAGAGATCTTAAATACCTCACGGATTTCAACATTACCAATTACCTGCTCCTGAATTTCCGGAGAAAGCATTCCTTCCATTGCTTCTTTTACCTCATCGATAGCTTTATAGATTACAGAATATGTTCTGATTTCAATTTCTTCACGGTCTGCAAGTTCTTTTGCATTAGCACCCGCTCTTACGTTGAACCCGATGATAATCGCATCTGACGCTGCCGCTAAGTTGATATCAGATTCTGTGATCTGTCCTACACCTGAGTGAAGAATTTTCACGCTGATCTCCTCTGTCGACAATCTTTGTAACTGATCAGAAAGTGCTTCCACAGATCCATCCACGTCACCTTTAAGGATAATATTCAGTTCTTTGAATTCTCCTAAAGCAATACGTCTACCTAATTCTTCAAGCGTTGTATGTTTTTTCGTTCTGATAGAAAGTTCTCTCTGAAGCTGCTCTCTTTTATTAGCAATAGCTTTTCCTTCACTCTCGTCAGCATATACTCGGAATTTATCCCCAGCTGTTGGCGCTCCGTCCAATCCTAAGATTGTGGCAGGAATTGAAGGCCCGGCTTCCGCCAGATTTTTACCTCTTTCATCAAGCAAAGCTTTTACTTTACCGTGATTCTTACCTGCTACTACGTAGTCTCCCACTCTTAAAGTTCCGGTTTGCACCAGCATTGTTGCTACATAACCTCTTCCTTTATCCAAAGATGCCTCGATAACAACTCCGTTTGCAGAACGATCCGGATTGGCTTTTAATTCAAGCATTTCAGCCTGTAATAAAACTTTTTCCAATAGCACATCTACATTATTACCAAACTTCGCAGAAATTTCCTGCGCCTGAACGTTTCCTCCCCATTCTTCAACTAAAACCGGCGGATTTAAACCTGACAGTTGCTGACGGATGTTGTCCGGATTTGCATTTGGCTTATCAACTTTATTGATTGCAATAATCATTGGAACCTGTGCAGCTTGAGCGTGAGCAATTGCCTCTTTCGTCTGTGGCATCACATCATCATCAGCAGCAATTACAATAATTGCAATATCTGTAATCTGTGCACCTCTCGCTCTCATTGCCGTAAAGGCTTCGTGACCTGGTGTATCCAAGAATGTAATTCTCTGTCCATTTTCCAGTTTCACATTATAAGCACCGATGTGCTGGGTAATACCTCCGGATTCCCCGGCAATTACGTTGGTCTTTCTAACGTAGTCAAGTAATGACGTTTTACCGTGGTCAACGTGTCCCATTACAGTAACAACAGGTGCTCTTGACACTAAGCTTTCTTCTGTATCAATTTCATCTTCTGACTCTGTATCCTCAAGATCCGCATCAGAGAATTCAATTTTATAACCGAATTCGTCAGCTACTAATAATAAAGTATCAGCTTCCAGTCTCTGGTTCATGGTTACCATCACTCCTAATGAGAAACATGCAGAGATTACTTCAGTTGGTGAAACATTCATCAAACTAGCCAATTCACCTACTGTGATGAATTCTGTTACTTTAAGAGTTCTGTCTTGTGCCTCAAGCTCTTGTTGACGCTCATCCTGCTCTCTACGGAAAGTCCTTTTATCCTTTCTGTGTTTTGCAGATTTAGATTTCCCACCTTTATTGGTAAGTTTTTCTAAAGTTTCTTTAATTTGATTCTTAACCTGTTCATCAGTTAACTCAACCGGCATAACTCTCTGACCCGGTCTGTTGTTCTGGCCTCCTTTCTTGAAGCCACCACCTTGGCCACCCGGACGATTTCCGCCCTGGTTATTACCGAAACGGTTTCCTCCCTGACCTCCCTGACCTTGAGGGCGGTTTCCTTGTCCACCTTGACCCTGATTACGGTTTCCACCTTGTCCACCATTATTATGCTGACGGTTTCCTTGGCCTTGACCTCCCTGGTTGTTATTGTTATTATTGTTATTATTTCCGGAGTTTTGATGAGTCCCCTGCCCCTGATTATTCTGGCCTGGTTTTTCAATTCTCTTTCTTTTCTTTTTTGCTCCAGAACCTGGTTTTGGGGCGAACTGAGTTAAGTCTATCTTCTCACCAACGATCTTAGGACCGTCAAGTTTCTGATATACTGTTTCAATTTTTTGTGGCTCCTGAGATTCAGGTTCAGCCTCTACTTTGGGTGTTTCCACTTTTTTCTCCTCTGCAACTACTACAGGTTTCGGAGTCTCTTTTATTGGTTCCACAGGCTTTACTTCTTCTTTTTTCTCCTCCATTTTTGGTTTGTCTTTTTTTACGGGTCTATTTCTAGATTCTATCTGAGACAAATCAATTTTATCCAAAACTTTAAATTCCTGCTTTTCAGGAGCTGCTTTCACTTCCGGTTCTTCTTTCACGATTTCTTCTTTCTTTTCTTCAACCGGTGTTACTACAGGAGCAGCAGGGGTTTCTTCAACTTCAGGTTTACTAGGCTCTAAATCTATTTTACCTAAAATTTTAGTTTCTGGTTTATTTGCTTTAGCTCTTATCACTTCAGGGGTTTTCTTCTCTTCAATTTCCAGTTTTTCTTCCGGAACTTTAGTGATCACCACCTCATGGGAAGCTTTTCTTTGTTCGCCATCTTTAGCAAACTCAGCTTCCAATGCAGAATATGCCGATTCTTCCAATTGAGCGTTAGGATTGCTTTCAACCTCGAATCCTTTAGACTGTAAAAATTCTACTAATCTGGACATCGAAATGTTGAATTCCTTAACCGCTTTATTTAATCTAATTTTTGGCATCTATATTATTTACTGTTTTTTAATTTTTAAAATTAAAGTATTTTCTTTTTACTGTTTATTAAAATTTATTTAAAATTTTAATCTTCAAATTCTTCTCTCAGAATACGTTTTACCTCTTCGATTGTTTCTTCTTCAAGGTCAACCATATTTAAAAGACTCTCAGTTTCTTTATCTAATACTGATTTTGCAGTTGTAAGTCCTACTTTCTTAAATTCATCCAAAATCCACTGCTCAATATCGTCATTGAATTCTCTCAATTCAACATCGTCATCTTCGCTGGACTCTCTGTATACATCAATCTCATATCCTGACAACCAAGAAGCCAGTCTGATATTCTGTCCCTGTTTTCCGATTACTTTAGAAATTTCCTCAACAGGAGTATATACCAGCGCATAAGTTTGCTCCTCATTGATATCAATTTTATTGATCGTAACATTTCCTAAAGCTCTCTTCACCAAAATCTCAGGGTTTTTAGACCACTGAATAACATCGATGTTTTCATTTCTCAACTCTCTTACAACCCCATGAATTCTGGATCCTTTAACACCCACACAAGCACCAACAGGATCAATTCTGTCATCATAAGCATCTACTGCGATCTTCGCCTTTTCACCCGGAATTCTCACTACCTTTTTCAGGATAATTGTTCCGTCCTGAATTTCAGGAATTTCCAGCTCTAATAATTTCTCCAGGAATTTAGGAGCAGTTCTGGAAATGATAATCTGTGGCTTAGAACCTTTAAAATCTACTGTTTCAACAATAGCTCTGATATTCTCACCCTTTTTAAAGAAATCGGATGGGATCTGGTTCTCTTTCGGTAAAATAAATTCATTGCCTTCATCATCCAATAAGATAACATGCTTATGACGGATGTGGTGGATCTCTCCTACAACGATTTCACCAATTTTATCTCTAAACTGCTCGTACAGCATTGCATTATTGTGCTCCTGAAGTTTTGTTGCCAAAATCTGCTTTAAGGTAAGAATATTTCTTCTTCCCAGCTGTGCAACAGGAATTTCCATTGTAAAATCCTCTCCTACTTCGAATGTCGGGTCTATCTTTTTAGCCTCGGAAATTTCAATTTCCAGGTCATCATCCTCAGACATTTCATCCTCTACAATTGTTTTATTTAAAAATATCTGAAAATCTCCTTTATCAGGGTTTACAATCACATCAAAGTGATCATCTGAATCAAATCTTTTTCTCAAAAGTGTCTTCAGTGAGTCCTCAATAATTGCCATAAGATCAATCTTACTGATCCCTTTTTCGTCTTTAAAATCACCAAAGGATTCAATCAACGCTATATTATCCATCTATTCTTTTTTCTTTTTTAAAATTTAATTACTACTAATGCCTTTTTGATATCAGAGTAAGGAATTTCTTTTTCCTCCTCCACATCTACTTTTCCTTTTCCGATATCCTTCGGTTTGCGATAACGTAAAATAAGAGTGATCTTATCTTCATCTACTTTTCCCAATTCACCCTCAATCTTAGAAGAATCTTCCAGCATAACCTCAATCTCTCTTCCTAAATTTTTCATGAATTGTCTTGGAGTGGACAGCGGCTCACTCAGTCCTGCAGACATTACCTGAAGACTGAAATCATGCTCCTCACGGTCCATATTGAATTCTATTGCACGGCTTGCATCAAGACAGTCCTGCAAAGAAACCCCATTGTCACCATCTAAAATCACTGTAATATCATCCCCTGCAGAAAATTTAAGATCAATAAGGAACAGATCTTTTCTGGTTTCAAGGAATTCATTTAATAATTCTTCAATTCTCTTTCTAAACTCCATACATTGTTTTATCTTAATTTACTGTACGAAAAAAGGCTTTCTTCCGAAGCCTTCCCATTTTTACCGTAAATCCATTGCAAATATACGTTTTTTTTCTAAAAAAGCAAAATTATCTTATTATCAAGCAAATAGCATAAATTTCATTTACAATAAATTAAACAAGCCCATGAAAGTATTTTTATTATTTTTGTCTTGAATTTTTAAAACAAACATTTTGAATATAACGATTGTAGGAACAGGTTATGTAGGGCTAGTCACAGGAACTACTCTCGCAGAACTTGGCAATTCAGTATACTGTGTTGATATTGATGAAAAGAAAGTTGAAGGTATGAAAAACGGCGTTGTTCCCATCTATGAGCCGAACCTTGAAGAAATGTTTTTGAGAAACATCCAATCTGAGAGATTATTTTTCACGACCAACCTTAAAGAAGCACTGGACAAAAGCGAGGTT
The DNA here is from genome assembly GCF_019236175.1 of Chryseobacterium sp. GTDB lineage: Bacteria > Bacteroidota > Bacteroidia > Flavobacteriales > Weeksellaceae > Chryseobacterium. Next base: position 65,927 of record NZ_JAFAJM010000001.1, on the reverse strand, counting down.
ATCTATCTTGCACTCCCAACTCCTCCGGGAGAAGATGGCTCTGCAGACCTGTCATATGTTCTTCATGTTGCCAATAATATCGGCGAAATGATGACGGAATATAAGGTCATTGTCAACAAAAGTACCGTACCGGTAGGAACTGCAGATAAAGTAAGAGAGGTTATATCTTCAAAAACAGACCTCTCATTTGATGTGGTTTCAAATCCCGAATTTTTAAGAGAAGGTTTTGCTGTTGAAGACTCCATGAACCCTTCAAGGGTAGTGGTTGGAGCAAGTTCTGAAAGAGCAAAAGAAATCATGTCTAAAATCTATCAGCCTTTTACCAATACCGGAATCCCGATTATTTTCATGGATGAAAAATCATCTGAGCTTACAAAATATGCAGCCAATTCATTCTTAGCCGTAAAGATTACTTTCATGAATGAGATCGCTAATTATTGTGAAAAAGTAGGTGCCGATGTGGACAAAGTAAGATTGGGAATGGGCAGTGATGACAGAATTGGTCATCGGTTTTTATTTCCAGGGATCGGATACGGAGGAAGCTGTTTCCCTAAAGATGTGAAGGCATTGATCAAATCAGGAAAACAGGAAGATTTCAACTTTCAGATCCTTGAAGCTACAGAAAATGTAAATACCGCGCAGAAAGTCATTTTAGTTTCTGAAATTGAAAAATATTTCGGAGGAAGTATTAAAGGCAAGAAAATTGCAATGTGGGGGTTAGCATTTAAAGCGAATACGGATGATATCCGTGAAGCGTCATCTTTAGATAATATTGCTCTTCTCCTGGAAAAAGGAGCTGAAGTCATTGCCTATGATTCTGTTGCAGAAAGCAACGTACAGAAACTTATGGGTAATAAAATACAATATGCAAAAGGAATGTATGACGCTCTGGAAGGTGCAGATGCTTTATTTATTTCAACCGAATGGCCAGAGTTTAAAAATCCTAATTTTGAACTCATGGCTAAAAAAATGAAGAATAAAGTTATTTTTGATGGCAGAAATATGTATCCGTTAGAAGTTCCCGAACAAAACGGGTTTTATTATAAAAGTATAGGACGAAAAACAATTTTAAAGTAAACAAAAAAATGAAAAATATAATTATTACAGGAGGAGCTGGTTTTATCGGATCACACGTTGTAAGAGAATTTGTAAAAAACAATCCGGATAGCACCATCATTAACCTTGATGCTCTGACTTATGCCGGAAATCTTGAAAATTTAAAAGATATCGAAAATGAGCCGAATTACGTTTTCGAAAAAGCAGACATTACAAAGCCTGAAGAATTAAGAAAGGTTTTTGAAAAATACAATCCGGATGCAGTAGTACATTTAGCTGCAGAAAGTCATGTGGACAGAAGTATTACCGATCCTATGGCATTCATCAATACCAATGTAAACGGAACGGCTAATCTTCTTAATCTTTGTAAAGAATTCTGGACACTCAACCCGGATCATACTCACGGAAGATTTCCGGATGAGAAGAGAACCAACTTGTTTTATCACGTGTCAACAGATGAAGTATATGGTAGCTTAGGAGAAACAGGATTCTTTTTGGAAACTACTTCTTACGACCCTCAATCACCATATTCCGCATCAAAAGCAGCTTCTGACCACTTAGTAAGAGCGTATGGAAACACGTATGGAATGCCATTTATTGTATCCAACTGCTCAAACAACTATGGGCCCAATCATTTCCCTGAAAAGCTGATCCCTCTTTGTATCTCTAATATTATTAATGAAAGACCTTTACCTATTTATGGTGACGGAAAATACACCAGAGACTGGTTATTTGTAATCGATCATGCTAAAGGAATCCACCAGATCTTCAACGAAGCAAAAACCGGAGAAACTTATAATATAGGAGGATTCAATGAATGGCAGAATATTGACCTGGTTAAAGAATTAATCAAACAGATGGATGCTAAACTTGGAAAACCGGAAGGTTATTCTGAAAAACTGATCACATTTGTCAAAGACAGACCGGGGCATGATAAGCGTTATGCTATTGATGCTACTAAATTAAATAAGGATTTGGGGTGGAAACCTTCCGTAACATTTGAAGAAGGATTAGGAAAAACCATAGACTGGTACCTTGAGAACAAGGAATGGCTCGAGAATGTAACCAGCGGAGATTACCAAAAATATTATGAAAATCAGTACAATTAGTATTGTCAATCACAGAATATAAAATAAAAAAGATGAAAGGAATAATATTAGCCGGAGGATCCGGAACAAGACTTTACCCTTTAACGATTGCCGTAAGTAAGCAGTTAATGCCTGTTTATGACAAACCGATGATTTATTATCCTCTTTCTACGCTTCTTTTAGCCGGAATTAAGGACATCCTGATCATCACAACCCCGCATGACCAGCCTGGATTCATTAAATTATTAGGAGACGGCTCCCAAATAGGCTGTAATATAGAGTATGTAGTACAGCCAAGCCCGGACGGACTGGCGCAGGCATTCATTCTGGGTGAGCAGTTTATCGGAAATGATCCGGCTGCGCTTGTCTTAGGAGATAATATTTTCTACGGTTCCGAAATGGGGACATTATTAAAAAACAAAACAAACCCCGATGGCGGTGTTGTATTTGCTTACCACGTTGCAGATCCCGAAAGATACGGAGTAGTGGAATTTGATGATGACTTTAAAGCAATCTCTATTGAAGAAAAACCTTTACAGCCAAAATCAAACTATGCCGTTCCCGGACTTTATTTTTATGACAATACGGTTGTGGAAATTGCCAAGAATATCCAGCCTTCCGCAAGAGGCGAGCTCGAGATCACGGATGTAAATAATGTTTACCTTAAACAGGGAAAACTTGAAGTAGGTGTACTGGACAGAGGAACTGCCTGGTTAGATACCGGAACTTTCGATTCTCTGCATGACGCTTCTGAATTTGTTAGCGTTATTGAAAAAAGACAGGGCTTTAAAATTGGATGTATTGAAGAAATTGCTTTCAGAAATAAATTCATCAATGAGGAAAAGCTATTGGAAACCGCTGCCAAATATGGCAAAAGTGGTTATGGTGAATACCTGAAACAGCTTATCCGTAAATAATCATACGATTTATAAATTTCACAGACTATTGGCTTTACAGCCAATAGTTTTTGTTTGTAACAACAAATATCAATATATTAGTTGTTGTTTTTGGCTTTGTGCAAAAATATGTTTCACAAACTAAGAAATATGGTAAGAATTAATTATTATAAATTTGTAAAAACTTACACAGATGAATGAACCACAACAAAAGTGGACCGAAACAATTGAAGCTGATCATTCTTTATTTGATATAAAGCTTAAAGAAGTATGGAGATATAAAGATCTTATCTACATGTTTGTAAAAAGAGACTTTATATCCAGCTTTAAACAGACCATTTTAGGGCCAATCTGGTTTTTTATCAATCCTATTTTCACCACCATTACCTATCTGATTATCTTTGGAAGATTCGCAAAGCTCCCGACAGATGGAGCTCCGGGGGTTATTTTTTATCTTGCCGGAGTCACTTTATGGAATTATTTCTCAGGAGCACTGCTCGGCACATCGGCAACCTTTACCGGAAATTCCAATATTTTTGGTAAGGTATATTTCCCAAGACTGGTTACCCCGATCTCTATTGTTATTTCAAACTTAATGCGATTAAGTGTACAGTTTCTTTTATTCCTGATCGTCTGGGCATACTATGTGATCAATCATGAAATTTCCCCGAACTGGTGGGTACTGGCCACTCCTTTTCTACTTGTTCTGATGGCTTTATTTGCCCTGGGAATGGGAATGATTTTTTCAGCATTAACAACAAAATATAAAGATTTAAGCATGCTACTGGCTTTCGGTATCACGTTATATATGTATGCGACACCAGTGATCTATCCTGTATCAATGTTACCGGGATATTTCAAAAGCCTGGCAAAGTTTAATCCATTAACAGGTATTTTCGAATGCTTTAAATACGGATGGCTGGGAGTAGGTGATTTTTCTCCTGCCATGTTAATTGCGAGTACGGTGATCATTTTAATTCTTCTTGTGGTAGGAGTGGTTACTTTCAATAAAGTTGAAAAAACATTTATGGATACGGTATAAACACAGTATAAACTTTACCGCCGTAAAAACACCTGAATAAAAAATTTAAAACACTAAAACATGCTAGCTTTAAAAGCAGAAAATATATCAAAACAATATCGCCTGGGTGAAGTGGGGACAGGAACTCTTTCTCATGACCTCAACAGATTCTGGCATAAAATGAGAGGGAAAGAAGATCCCTATCTCAAAGTTGGTGAAGCCAATGACAGAACTTCCAAAGGTAATTCTGATTATGTATGGTCTCTCCGGGATATCAATTTCGAAATTGAACAGGGAGATGCCGTAGGAATTATCGGAAGAAACGGTGCCGGAAAATCTACCCTTCTCAAGCTTTTAAGTAAAGTAACAAAACCTACTACAGGGAAAATATATACTCATGGAAGAATCGCTTCATTACTGGAAGTAGGAACCGGTTTTCACCCGGAAATGACGGGTCGTGAAAATGTATTCCTGAATGGTGCTATTCTAGGCATGACCCGAAAAGAGATCAAACGAAAATTTGATGAGATTGTAGACTTTTCCGGAGTTGAAAGATATATTGACACTCCAGTAAAGAGATATTCTTCCGGAATGTATGTACGACTAGCCTTTGCAGTAGCAGCTCATTTGGAATCCGAGATTCTGATTGTAGACGAAGTATTAGCTGTGGGAGATGCAGATTTTCAGAAAAAATGCTTAAACAAAATGAGTGATGTCACCAAGGGAGAAGGAAGAACTATTCTTTTTGTAAGCCACAATATGGCTGCCATTAAAACTTTATGTACCAAAGGTGTACTACTTGACACCGGAAAAGTGGTTTATCAGGGTAATATTGATGAGACTGTTTTAAGATATTTAGGTAGCAATAATTCATACAATACAAATCATTTTATCTACGAGAATATTAAAAATGAATTTTTCAAACTAGAAGAAATTACTTTAAAAAATTCGTCAAAAAGTATGAATGAGCCTCTGGATGAAAATGAAACAATAGAGTTTATTACAAACTTCATTTTGGATACTGATCAGCCTGAGCGTTACCATATCACCTATCATCTTAAAAACGATTATGGAGAAGCTTTATTTTCATTTTACAATACTGATATTAAATTTAATAAAGGAAATAACTCTCTCATATGTACTTTTCCTAAAAAATTCTTTCAATCAGGAAATTATTATTTAAGCTTTTTTTTAGTTGAGGATAAAAGCAAATCTATTATTATGGAGAATGATATTGTTTCTTTTTCAGTAGTTGACGGTAATAGAGAAATAGGAGTTTATATGGGGCGAGAACCTGGATTTATCCGCCCTGAATTTAATTGGGAGTTACAATAATTCAAAAATAAGTACCAAAATAATACACCTTATCATCATGAAAGAAATTATACAAAAGGCAGCCAATAAATTGGGTTACAGAATTGTTAAGAACACGGTTAATTATCATTCTGTTCCTAACACTCCTGTCATGGAGAATGATAAAAATAATCTATTAAATAAGTTTTACAGTACTTTAAAAAAATTGAATTTCCAGCCCAACTTCATTATTGATATCGGCGCTAATACAGGTACATGGACAAGAGAAGCATTAAAGGAATTCCCCAATGCTTGTTATCTTCTAATAGAGCCACAGGAAAGACTTTCTGAATACTTTAAAGATTTACTTCAAAATCAAAAGATAAAATATCTTCCTGTAGGAGTCGGTGATAAGAATGATGTTCTGAAATTCACGATTCATGAAAGAGATGACAGTTGTTCATTTATCTATTCGGAAGAGGAAGCACGTCAAAGAGGCTTTAAGCAGATTGAAGTGCCAATAAAGACCTTAAATACAATCATACAAGAAAACCAATTACCATACCCCGATATTGTAAAAATTGATGCTGAAGGATTAGATTTAGAAGTTTTAGATGGAGCATCTGATTTTTTTGGAAAAACAGAAGTCTTCATGGTAGAAGCTGGAATTCAAAATAAGATTTATAAAAATTCTTTAATTAAATTAATAAATAAAATGGATGAAGCCGGCTATGAAATGTATGATATAACAGATTTAAACAGACCATTTGATCTCCCTGTTTTATGGCTTGTTGAAGTTGTCTTTGTCAAGAAAAATGGAATACTCACTCAACTCCCTTTGAATATTTAACTTATGATTCCTGTAACAAAACCTTTTCTTCCTCCGAAGGAAGAATATAATGCCTATGTGGATGGCATTTGGAAAAGAAATTGGCTTACCAATATGGGCCCTTTAGCAAGCCAGCTTGAAATGGAACTGAAGGATCATCTGAAATTAAAGCATCTCCTTTTTGTGACGAACGGAACTGTTGCCATTCAAATGGCGATAAAAGGTTTAGAAATAAGCGGAGAAGTTATTACCACCCCGTTTTCTTTTGTTGCCACCACCAGTTGTATTGTCTGGGAAAACTGCACCCCCGTATTTGTAGATATTGATCCCATAAGCCTTTGTATAGATGCTACCAAGATTGAAGAAGCCATAACAGAAAAAACTACTGCAATTCTGGCTACCCATGTTTATGGCAACCCCTGCGATGTAGAAGCTATAGAACTTATTGCTAAGAAGCATAATTTAAAAATAATCTATGATGCCGCCCATGCTTTTGGTGTAGAAATAAATGGAAAATCTATATTTGAATATGGTGATGTTTCCACTTGTTCTCTCCATGCTACAAAGCTTTATCATACCATTGAAGGTGGATTAATTGTTACTAAAGATGCTGAACTTTTAAAAAAACTGGCTTATATCCGAAACTTCGGAATTTCCGATTTCGACGCGTTTTCTGAGTTGGGAATTAACGGTAAAAATTCTGAATTTCATGCAGCAATGGGATTGGCAAACCTAAAATATATTCCACAAATACATGCCAAAAGAAAAGCTCTTGCTGATCTTTATGATGAAAAGCTAAAAAACTTAAAAGCTGTAAAACCTGTATGGAACCCAAAAGCAAGTAAAAATCATCCGTACTATCCAATTGTGTTGGAAAGTGAAGAGCTTCTTTTAAAACTAAAGAAAGAAATGGATAAACAGGAAGTCTTTACAAGAAGATATTTTTATCCTAGCCTTGCTTCTGCATTACCTTATTTACCTACTCAAGAATTACCAATTACTGAAAATATTTCAAAAAGAGTATTGTGTCTTCCAATGTATTATGATTTAACATTTGAAGAAATAGAGTTCATTGCACGGTTAATGTTAAGAATTCAAAACAATTAAATATGTTAATAATAGGAGCTAAAGGTTTTGCAAAAGAAGTACTTGAAATTTGCCATCAGAATAATGACTTAAATGGTCTTGCTTTTTATGATGATATAAATGATGATGTGAATGGATTTCTTTATGAAACATTTCCCATCCTAAAAAACATTGAATCATCAGAAAGTTATTTTAAAACAATTGATAATAAATTTACAATTGGTATTGGAAATCCTGAGCTAAGAAAAAAACTAGCAGAAAAATTTTTAAATATTGGTGGACAACTAACGTCAACAATCAGTTCAAAAGCAGATATTGGATCCTATGGAATCCATATAGGTAATGGAGCAAATATTTTAGATGGTGTTAAAATTTCCAATGATGTCTCGATAGGTCTGGCCCCAATTATATATTACAATTCAATTATTACACATGATGTAAAAATCGGAGATTTTGTTGAAATATCTCCAGATGTAAAAATTTTGGGAAGAGCCAGTATTGGAAATTTCTGTCAATTAGGTTCAGGATCAATCATCCTTCCTGATATTCACATTGGTGATCATGTCATCATTGGAGCAGGTGCCGTTGTCACCAAAGATATTCCGGATGGCTGCATTGCCGCTGGTGTTCCGGCAAAAATTATAAAAAAAAAATAATAATGAAACCTTTAGTAAGCGTCATCATGATTACATACGGTCATGAACAATATATTGAAGAGAGTATTAATGGAGTTTTATCTCAAATTTTCAATGCTGAAGTCGAACTTATTATTTCTAATGATAACTCACCTGACAATACTGAAATTATTATTCAAAATCTCATTAATACACATCCTAATGGCCATTGGATAAAGTATATAAAACATGACGAAAATAAAGGAGCAATCCCCAATTTCACATGGTCAATCTCTCAGGCTAAAGGAAAGTATATTGCTATTTGTGAGGGTGATGATTATTGGACAGATCCATTAAAACTTCAAAAACAAGTTGATTTTCTTGAGCTCAATCCTAAATACAGTTTAAGTTTTCATAAAATCAAAGGAATAAGTTCTAATGATACAGAGCCTATTATTTTTAATAATCCTGATGAAGAAAAGGATTATTCGATAAATGATCTCTCAAAAGGAAATTTTATTCATACACCTTCGGTTGTTTTCAGAAAAAACATTCAAGAACTGCCTCAATGGATCAATCACTCACCAATAGGAGATTATCCTTTGCATATGATTAATGCTTCTTTTGGCTTAATAAAATACTTCCCTGACTGTATGGCAACCTATCGAGTGGGTAGCGGGATATGGAGTACAAAAAGTAAAGTTTACCAAATGGTAAATGTTTTGTTTTGTTTGAAACTTTTAATAGAACATTTTAAAAAAAATCAACAAGTAAATACAAATTTAAAAACACAATATGATGAATATTATACAGCGTTATCAAAACCTATTGAAGATAAAGAAAAATTATCTTTACAATTAAAAGATTATCATTATATAGAAAAAATCATAGATTTTAATAATCTTTTAAAAATTGTAATATTAAAAATTGCTAAAAAAATAGGTCTAAAAAAATAATATCCACCAAAATTTCATTTAATGTGTTCTCATAAAAAAATATTATTCATTTCCCACGAAGCTTCTTTATCGGGTGCTCCAATTCTTGTTTTAGATTTAATAAAGAGGTTGAAACAGGAAAAAGAAAATTATATCATTGATGTTTTATTGATCAGAGGTGGAGAGTTATATGAAGAATTTGCAAAAGTATCCAACCACATTGTTGTAGCCCATTATCACCTGCAGTCTTTTTCATTTATAAAAAGAAATGTAAAAAGAATTCAGTCTCTTATCTTCAGAAAAACGGAAAGCCAGCAGGATAAAATTGATAAGATCACCAATGGTCTTTTTGTTAACAATTACGATCTTGTGTATGGAAATACTTTGGAATCACTAGTCTGGACACTCCCTTTCTATAAAAAAAATATTCCGACGATTGTAGCCATTCATGAGCTGAGTTTTGGAATTGAAAGTACTTTTCCTAAAGAATTCGTTTTAGAAAACCTTTCTAATATCACTCAGATTATTGCCGGCTCACAAGCCGTTGCTGATAATCTCATTGCGAAATACAATGCGAACCCTCAAAAAGTCACTGCAGTTCATTCTTTTGTTGACACGGTTCTTACCATTCAAAAAGATAAAGACAGTTTAAGACGTGAACTCAATATTCAGAATAATGAATATGTCATTGGAATTGCAAGCTCTCAGGAATTGAGAAAAGGAACGGATATGATTCCGGTGTTGGTTCAGAAAATAAAACAAAAAACCGACCTTCCTTTTAAGTTTATCAATCTGGGGGGAAATTCAAAAAGCCCTGCCGTGAGATGTGCAAAGCTGGATGCAGAAAAACTGGGAGTGGAAAATGAGATGATCTTTATCGATCATAACAAGACCCCTAATGACTATATCAATATTTTTGATGTTTTTATTTTGATGTCGCGTGAGGATCCTTTTCCATTGGTGATGCTTACGGCTGCCAAACTTAAAAAACCCATTATAGCTTTTGAAAAAAGTGGTGGTGCAGTAGAATTTTTAGAGAACGACCATGGAGTTCTTGTGCCCTATCTGGATCTGGATGTAATGGCAGCAAAGACGGTGAGCCTTATGCAGAATTCCGGACTGCGGGAAACTTACGGAGAAAATATCCACCGAAGGCTGGAAAATGAATATTCGGACAAAAGACTGGCTGGTAAAATTTTCACTATAATCGACAGTTTACTTTAAAAAATGATTTCTATTATCGTCTCTTCTTATCTGCCTGAATATTTTTTTGCACTCGAAAAAAATATAGCCGAAACCATTGGTACCTCCTACGAAGTGATCAAGATTGATAATCCGGGACTGATGGGGATCTGTGAAGCCTATAACAAAGGAGCTCAAAAGGCACAATTTGACTATCTGCTTTTCATTCATGAAGATATCCTCTTTAAAACAAAAAACTGGGGTGATAAACTGATCACCCATTTGAACGGGCAAGGTTCGGGAATTATAGGAGTGGCAGGATCATCATATGTTCCTTCTGCCCCTTCAAGCTGGACTGTTTCTGAACAATATAATTTCGTAAATATACTGCAAGGGGATAAAAAAAATACAGACTCCTTTCTCATTCATTCAACAAAAAGAAACAGAGAAGAGGTTTTTGCTATAGACGGTGTCTTTATGGCTGTTAAAAAAGAGAATTATCTGCAATTCAGATTTAATGAAGCAATCCTTAAAGGTTTTCATGGATATGATCTTGATCTAAGCCTGAGGATGTCAGAAAAGCTTCAGAACTATGTGGTGGATGATATTCTCATCGAACATTTTTCAAAAGGCAATCGCGATAAAGTATGGCTGGATAATAATATTCTGGTCAAACAAAATATTAATCTAAGTTTCCGCCAAAAAAATGATTCGGAAACTGAAAAAAAGGCTTTTTTAAGTTTTTTATACAAGTATTTCGAATATTATCCCATTAATAAAAAAAATATCTTATTTACACTAAGGTTTTATCCTAAAAAGCTTAATTTTAAAGACCATACTGCTATTGCTAAACAGTACTTCAAATATATTAGATACCACAAAAGCATTAACAATAAGATAAACACAAATAATTAGAATTAAATTTATTACTTTCACTACTATCGTGAAGAAAAATCTGATACAATATGATTATAGGAACAGGCCTAATTGCTCATGCATTAAAAAATATTGATACCAACGACACGTTATTCTTTGCTTCCGGTGTTTCAAATTCCCTCGAAACCAGAAGTTCCGAATTTGAAAGAGAATTTTCTCTTTTAAAAACTACCCATGAACAACATAAAGAAAAAAAGTTCGTCTATTTTTCTACTTTAAGTATCCATGACCAGTCCAAGCAAAAAAGTCCTTATGTCATTTATAAAAAGAATATTGAGGAATATATAAAGAATAATATTGAAAACTATCTGATTTTAAGAATCGGAAATATTGTAGGAAAAGGCGGAAACCCCAATACCCTTTTTAATTTTCTGAAAACCCAGATAGCTCATAAAAATGAATTTGCACTGCATCTTAAAGCCAGAAGACTGCTGTTGGATATAGAGGATATTTCTACGTTTTTAGCATCACATTGCCAATCTATTCCGAATAAGATTATTAATTTTTCTTTTCCTTATAATTTTGATCTGAAAGAAATCATTGGTGCTATCGAAAAAGAAACCCGTAAGAAGGCCTGTTATTCGGAAGTGAACGAAGGCGACTTCTACAAAGTCGACTTTGAAGAGGAAATCCTCAGTTTCTTTTCAGGAATAAGTCCTGAAAATTATCTTGAATCTTTAACCCGAAAGTATATTTAAGATGACGATTATGCATGTGATTATTGTTACTTATAATGCCATGCCGTGGGCGGAAAGATGTTTCTCAAGCCTGAGAAACTCTTTGGTTCCGGTACAGTGTATTGTCATAGACAACGGTTCAACAGACGGCACACAGGAATACATCAGAAAGCATTTTCCTGAAGTGGATTTCATGCAGTCTCCACAAAATCTGGGTTTTGGAAAAGCTAATAACGCGGGAATAGAAAAAGCATATCAAGAAGGAGCCGATTTTTTCTACCTGATGAATCAGGATGCATGGATTTATCCGGATAGTTTTCAGAAATTACTGGAGGTCTATCATGCTTACCCCGATAAAAACGAGCTTGGAATTCTAAGCCCTATACATATGGATGGCAGTGAGAAAAAACTGGATGTCTTTTTTGAACGCTATCTTGCACGGAATACCCATATCAACAGAATTTTTTCAGACAGCTTTAACGGTACGCTGAAAGACTATTACGAAATAGACTTTGTGAATGCCGCACACTGGCTGCTTCCCAGAACAACTATTGAAGAGATCGGGGGCTTTAATCCTTATTTTTTTCATTATTCTGAAGATTATGAATATGTACAGCGTATTTCATTCTTTAAGAAAAAAATCATCGTTTGTCCGGCAAGCAGAGTGGTGCATGACGGTAAACAGGATTTTCTTAAAACCAGTCACATCAATGCACAGAGAGTACAACGGGAACAACGCTACCTGGATCCTGCACTCAGCTTTGATTCAGAAGCATTGACCAGAGATTTTATTCCTAAAATAATAAAACAAGCCTTTAAACTGCAGGTTTCTGCAGCCGCGGATACCTGGAAAGAATATCAGTATCAGAAAGGCAGATTTACTGAAATTATGAATTCCCGGGCAATCCTTAAAAACAAAAGGGCTGCTTTTCTCAATATCACTCACAAATATTAATGTTAAACTTAATCCCTCATTACACAAATGAACAGAGTACATCTTATCAACAACATTATTCAAAAGGGTAATTTCAAAAGGTATCTTGAGATTGGTACCCGCAGCGGCAGTTCTCTATATGCGATAGGCTGTAAAAATAAAATAGCTATTGACCCCAACTTCATCATTCCTAAGATGGAAAAACTCAAAAGAAAAGTTTTTGATATTAAAAACAACAGAAAAACCCATTATTTTGAGATGACCAGTGATGATTTTTTTGACCAGAAGAAAAGCTTTATCAAAACATTCGGAAATATTGACATTGCTCTGGTAGACGGAATGCACACTTACCATCAGGCTCTCAAAGACGTTCTCAATATACTTCCCTTAATGAATGAAAAGTCGATCATTGTGATGCATGATTGTTTTCCTGTCAGTGAACCCGCTTCCACAGCTTATAACTCAGAAGAATTTTTGGCGAAGGAAAAGCATCCTGACTGGACTGGTGAATGGAACGGGGATACCTGGAAAGCTATTCTTTATTTATTAAAAAAATATCCGCAGGATCTGGATGTTTTTGTTCTTGATACGGATTATGGGCTTGGTATTGTTCAGAAAAAACATAACCTACCTATAAACGTTGAGCTGGATACGGATCTTTTCAGACAGTTTATTCCCTATACTTATCAGGATCTTAAGAAGAATCCTCAGGAATTAATAAATTTGAAGCCTAAAGAGATCGTTCCATCTCTTATTAACAGATTCCATTATTAGTCGATGAAACCAAAAATATCAGTCATCATGCTCACTTACAATCATGCTCCTTATCTTAAGGAGGCTATTGAAGGCGTGCTATCCCAAAAAACAAATTTCCCTCTTGAACTGATCATTTGCAATGATAACTCACCGGATGATTCTGACCATATTATTTCTGAATATGCGGCCCAATATCCGGATATTATCCGGTATTTTAGTCATAAAGTCAATATCGGATTTGTGGAAAACCAAAGATTTGCTTTCGCACAGGTTAAAGGAAAATATGTAGCATACTGTGAAGGAGATGATTACTGGACTGATTCGGAAAAGCTACAGTTCCAGTATGATTTTCTTGAAAACAATCCGGAATATGCAATGGTGACCGCCAGAAATTTATTGCTTCATCAGGATGAAAATAAACTGACAGAAGACGGAAAAGATGCTATGTTTCAGGGTCGGGAATATATTGATTACACACAGGATAGCTTTTTTATACAGCGCCCAACCCAAACTTTTACCTATCTGATCAGAAAAGATTGTATTGACAGCAAATGGATAGATATATATCCTAATTACAGAGATCTTTATTATTTTTATCATGTGCTGGAGTTTGGAAAAGGCAGAAGCTTTAATAAAGTAGTGGGGGTCTACCGTCTTCACAGCGGAGGTGTATTCAGCTCATTAGAAACTGAAAAACAATACCGTACCTCTATTGATATTTTTAAAAACATCAAACGGATTAATAATGATAAAAGAGCAGATCAGCAGATTGTGAATACCCTTGATCAGCTCATCAATAAATATTATTATGAAAAGGAATTTACTTCTCCCCTGCTCAACAGAAAACTCTATTCAGCTATTTTTGAACGTTTTTCTATTTCCGGAAATATCGGTACGGGCATAAGCCAGTTATTAAAGATTATAAAGTATACTTTTACCAGATCAATTAAAACTTACAATTAAAACTTTTACAATGCCTAACGTTCATATTATTATTGTTACTTACAATGCCATGAAATGGGCTGAACGATGTTTTACAAGCTTGAGGCAGTCCTCAGTTCCTGTGCAGTGTACTGTAATTGATAATGGTTCTTCAGACGGAACACAGGATTATATTAAAAATCAGTTTCCCGAAATCAGTTTTCTCCAGTCTGAAACCAACTTAGGATTCGGGAAAGCCAATAATATAGGAATTGAAGAAGCTTATAGAAAAGGGGCAGACTTTTTTTACCTGATGAATCAGGATGCATGGCTTTATGAAGACAGCATGGAGAAAATGCTTGATATTTATATGCAGCATCCTAATCAGGATGAAATTGGAATAATCAGCCCTTTCCATATTGACGGCTCAGAAAAATATCTGGATATTTTTTTAGATCAGTATATTGCTAAAAATTATGAGAAAACCAGACTGATTTCAGATCTGTATTTTCAGACGCTGAAACCTTATTATGAGATCCGTTTTGTAAATGCTGCCCATTGGCTGCTCCCCAGAAAAACAATAGAAACTGTGGGCGGCTTTAATCCGTATTTTTTCCATTACGGAGAGGATGATGAATATGTTAACCGTATTCATTTTCACCGGAAAAAAGTACTGCTTGTTCCCGGTAGTAAAGTGGTGCATGACGGAGTACAGTCATTATATAAAATAGATTTTACAAAATTTGAAGATGTCCGGGTGGAGGTTAATGCTATGAACCCTAATTTACCTGATGGATGGGAACAGGAAAAGAAAGCACTACAACAAAGTATGCTTAAAAATTTTCTGACCGGTAACTTCAGTACTTACAGACAACTGTCTAAAAAGTACAAAAAAATTTCCGCTGACGGAGACCAGCTCAACAGTTTACGGAAGCAGCTGATACAAACCGGTCCTACTTTCCTTAATCTATCGTAAATTAGCGTATACAAAATGAGAATAGTAATGATGAAAAACAAAAGCATATGTGCGGAATAGCAGGAATTATAAGTAACAATGCCAGAAATTATCAGGAGGAAATCAAAAAAATGACAGATTCCCTGATCCATCGTGGCCCTGATTCTTCAGACTTTGAATTCTATGACAATGCTGCATTGGGCCATCGCAGGCTTTCTATTATAGATTTATCTGAAAATGGGAAACAACCCATGTTCTCCAATACAAAAAACGAATGCATTGTTCTTAATGGGGAAATCTATGGATATCAGGACCTTAAAAGACAATATGCAGAATATCCTTATCACGGAGGTTCAGATACTGAGGTTATTCTTGCCATGTATCAGAGAAAACAGGAAAACCTTATTCATGACCTTCCCGGAATGTTTGCTTTTGCCGTCTGGGATGACCATAAACAGCAATTGTTCTGCGCCAGAGACCGTTTTGGTGAAAAACCTTTCTATTATGCTATAGGCCATAATAATGAGTTTATTTTTGCTTCGGAGATCAAAGCGATTCTGGCTTCCGGGCTCATTCAGCCTGAAGTAAATCCCGAAGCAGTTTCCAATTATCTTCAGTACGGATATGTAAGTGCTTATCAAAGTATTTACAGCAATATACACACCTTACCCCCTGCTCATCAACTGATCTGGAAAGAAGGCAGCGTATATGTTTCACGATATTATAGTTTACCGTCAAAAGACAGGGTAATCAGCCTGTCTGATGCCAAGGAAGAATTTTTATACCTTCTGAAAAATGCCGTTAAAAAACAGCTTATTGCAGATGTTCAGGTAGGAAGTTTTTTAAGCGGTGGCCTGGATTCTTCATCTGTGGTTGCCTTAGTAGATGAATTTTTACCTCATCAGACTACGATCAGTTTCGGCTACGACCATAAAAACAGCGAGCTCAAATATGCCAAAGAGATTGCCGATAAATATAAAACCAATCACATAGAAGTTCATGAGCAGAAAAAAGATCTGGCAGAATCATTACTGCATGTTTCTCCTTTCTTTGACGAACCTTTTGCCGATACTTCTTACCTCCCTCATTATGAGATCTGCAAAAATGCAAGGAAAAATCTTACCGTAGCCCTTTCCGGAGATGTCGGAGACGAGCTGTTCGGCGGGTATCACTTTTATACGGTGGAAAATATGATGAAAAATCATTTCAGTTATAAAAATCTAATCGCACGATTCGCGCTCAATCTTTATAAAAAAGCAAAAACCGTTTCCTTCGTTACCCAGCAGAATTTAAAATACGGTTCTATCCTGGATTTTCATTTGAATTCCGTCAGAAATGATTTTAATACAACTGAACGTTCAATGTTAGGGTGTTCAACGGATTATCAGCAGGGATACAGCTTTACACCTGACCCGGATTCATTAAATGACATTATGAGAGTAGATCTGGAGAATTATGTGCCGGGCAATATGATGGTAAAATCAGACAGAATGGCGATGGCCAATTCGCTGGAGGTAAGAACCCCTTTTCTGGATATTGATTTTGCAGAATTTTGTATCCAGCTTCCTGATCAGCTGAAACTTACCAGCGAAAACGATAAAATCATCCTCCGTGAATCCATGGGATCTTATTGGACCGATACCATCAGAGGCCGTCATAAGCAAGGTTTCGGGCTTAGCGTTAAAAGCTGGTTTGAAGAAGATAATCTTATGCGGCTTTCCAACGATCTTCTAAAAGATCCGGATCAGAAAGTTTTCAGCTATATTGACTTTAAGGCTACCCAAAAATTCCTGAACAAAGATCATAAACACTGGAATTTACTGCAGCTTGCTCTATGGGCTCATAACAATAAATCTGTATTATAATGCTTGATATTTCTGTCATCATCCCCGTATATAATGCTGCTGAGTTTTTAGAAAAATCAGTACAATCGGCATTGCAGTTTGAAGAAGTTAAAGAAATTATTTTAGTGGAAGATAAGTCTACTGATGACTCATTAGAAATTGGCAAAAAATTAGCCGGTGAAGATTCAAGAATACAGCTGTTTCAGCATCCTGATAAAGAAAATCATGGTGCTGCCGCATCAAGAAATCTCGGTATTGAAAAAGCTGCCGGAAATTTCATTACATTCCTGGATGCAGATGATTATTATCTTCCGAACAGATTTGATGCAGAAAAAGAACTTTTTAAAGATCCAAAAGTAGAAGGTGTATTCAGTGCCACTGGTATTGAATATCTCACAGAAAAAGGGAAACAGGAGTTTCAGTCTAAATTCAGTGACAGTACATTAACTACGGTAAACTATCCGGCAGAAGGAAAAGAAATCTTCAGAGGGCTTCTGGGACTTACACCGAAAACTTTCGGTTCATTTTTTCACCTGAATGCATTAACGATAAGAAAGTCTGCTCTTGAACGGTATCATCTAAGATTTAATAATATTCTCCGCGTACATCAGGATTCTGATTTTATTATTAAGCTGGCTTACCATTGTCATTTAAAATCGGGAATCATAGATCAGGCCGTTGCGATGAGAGGAATACATGATGATAACAGAATTACAAAGATTGTGAGATATTCACCCCAGTATAATCAGAGACAATATCTTTTCTGGAACTCTCTATATGATTGGTCTCAGTCTTTATCACTGGAAACAGATGTTGCCCAACATCTCTATTTGCAGAAAAAAGCATTTGAACTTTCAGAGAAAAAAGGAATTTCAAAAATAACAGGGCTTTTGGCTGCTGTTCTTAAAAATCCTGATATACTGAAGACCAAATACCGCTTTACATATACCCACTCATGAAGCTCAATAACCTTCAAATATTAAGGGGTATATCAGCATTATTAGTATGCTGCTTCCATTTTGCAGGATATATCAACTTCCCGCATCTTCCTCTTGGTGATATCCTATTCAGTAAGGGCAGTATCGGGGTTAATATTTTTTTTGTGATCAGTGGGTTTATTATGGCATTTACTACCCGAAAAAAGGACTTCAGTATCAACACATCAAAGGAAATTGCTTTATTTTTCAAAAGAAGAATTATCAGAATAGTACCCTTATATTTTTTACTGACATTGGCATGGATTATCCTTGGAAGATCTCTTATGACCTATATGCACGGAGAAGGTTTGAACAGACTGATCCATTCTTTTCTGTTCCTTCCTCAAAAAAATACTTTTCCGGTATTATACCTCGGCTGGTCACTCAATTATGAAATGTTTTTCTATCTGATATTCGGAATTTCACTCCTGTTTTTTACAAAAAGATATCTTTTTATTATCATCTTTTTTATCGGCACTTACCTTTCAGGACTCTTGATACCGTCTGATAGTTCATACCTTCAGATGGTCACAAGCCCGTTAAATCTTTATTTTGTAACCGGAATATTATTTGCATTGCTTCTGAATAAAGTAGCAATCAGTAAAAAACTGGCAGTCCTAATTTGTATAACTGGGATTATCTCTTTTCTGTTACTCTTGTTTAATGCCATTCCTTCAGGAACTTTGATAACTTTATTAATTGTATCACTATTTGTATTCTCATTTTTACTTTTTGATTATACTTTTCACTTCAAAGGAAATCGTTTTCTAGTTTTTTTAGGGGATATTTCCTATTCTTTATACCTCTCCCACCCTTTTGTTGAAATACTTTTCAGAAGATTTAAAGTTGACGGCTACCTCAATATCCCTTATTTTATTCTGAAATTAATTATGGTGGTTGCACTGGCCGCATTGCTGTATCATTTTGTAGAAAAAAAGATTACAGAATTTTTAAAACTAAAACTGAAGGCATAAAACAATTTATTAATAAATATTTCACAATAACAGGATAATCAGCGTTGGAAAACTAAAATTAAAGGCTTAATTTCGTTTTTGAAATGGTACTAAATTAAACACTCAATGTATTGTCAAGGTGAAATGAAGATCTCAGTAATTATTCCTGTTTATAATGCCGAAAAATATGTCCTTCAGGCAGTGGAATCTGCTCTTCAGTTTGATGAAGTTTATGAAGTGATTCTTATTGAAGACCAGTCTCCGGATAATGCACTACAGGTATGCCGGAAGATTGCCGAAAAATATGAGCGTGTAAAACTTTATCAGCATCCTGATAAAAAAAACCACGGAGCAAGCCCAAGTAGGAATTTAGGAATCGCAAAATCAACCGGCGATTTTATTGCATTCCTGGATGCCGATGACTATTACCTTCCCAACCGCTTTGATTCAGAAAAAAAACTTTTCAAAAATCCTGAAGTAGAAGGCGTTTATGGAGCACTGGGAGTCCATTATTACTCTGAAAAAGCAAGAGAACAATACTATCATTTATTTAAAGACAGACTCACCACGGTGTATAAAACCTACCATCCGAAAGATGTTTTTCCGGGACAACTTCATATGTTAGGTACTTTTGGCCATTTCAGTATTGATACCCTGACCATACGCAGAGAAGCTTTGCTAAGGAAACTTAATCCCTTATTCAAATCTCATCTGAAACTCCACGAAGACACAGAATTCCAGATTCGACTGTCTTATTATCTTAATCTTTATCCGGGAATCATAGATAAAGCAATTGCCATGCGCGGTGTTCATGAAGAGAACCGAATAACAAAAATAAGCCCTCGTAAAACAGATGCTTCCGTTTCAAGAGCATTGCTTTGGAAGGAGCTCGCATACTGGTATAAAAGCGAAAAAGATACCTCCGAAGAAATACAGATCCATATCAACAGGATGCTTCGAAGCTTTGAAATTGCCAAAGCTCCGACTGTAAAAAAATGGGGCATGATTCTTAAATACCTGTTTACAGATTATCAGAGTATAAGATCCGGTCTTTATAATATTAACTTTAGGGAATCGCTGATCTGACAGTTAAGATATAAGTATCAGTCTATAAAAAACAACTGTATTTCCGCTTTTTTTAATTGGTTTTTAAGGTGCAAGTCTTTATATTTGATTATCTTGCAGTCATTATCCCAAACAAATGATCAAAAAAGGCAATTAATGAAAATCTCAGTAATAGTTCCCGTTTATAATGCCGAAAAATTTGTAACTCAGGCCGTAGAATCTGCGCTTCAGTTTGATGAAGTATATGAGGTCATCCTGATTGAAGACAAATCCCCGGACAATGCCTTACAGGTATGTGAACAACTTGTTGAAAAATACAACAGAGTAAAATTATACCAACATCCTGACAAAGGAAACCACGGGGCGGGCCCTACCCGAAATCTGGGAATAGAAAAATCCACAGGTGATTTCATTGCTTTTCTGGATGCCGATGACTATTATCTTCCGAACAGATTCGATGCAGAAAAAGAACTTTTTAAAGACCCGAAGGTAGAAGGCGTTTATGGCGCTCTGGGCGTTCATTATTACTCTGAAAAAGCAAAAGAACAATATTATCCCGTATTCGGAGATAAATTGACTACTGTTTACAAAAAACATAATCCAAAAGAGGTTTTTCCCGGCCAGATTTATATGTTGGGAGCTTTTGGTTTATTCAGTATTGATGCGTTAACCATCAGAAAAGACGCGCTGATCCGGAAAATGAATCCCCTGTTTAAATCCAGCTTAAGGCTTCATCAGGATACGGAATTTCTATTCCGTCTGTCTTTTTATCTTGATCTGTACCCAGGAATACTGGATAAAGCTGTTGGGGTAAGAGGCGTGCATGAAAACAACAGAATCACCATGGTAGATTCTAAAAAAATAAACCCGGCTACCACCAGAATTCTTTTATGGAAAGAAGTAGATGACTGGGCCAAAAATGAAGAGACAATACCGGATAATGTAAAACTTCATATCAACAGAATTTACAGAAGTTTCCAAATTGCTAATGCACCCGTACCTAAAAAATGGGGCATGATTCTGAAAAATCTGCTGTCTGACTACCAGAGTATCCGTTCAGGAATTTACAATATCAATTTCAGAAACACCCTATTTTAGTTTTTTCGCATCAATAGAATCTGCAATTCTGGAAGTAAGAATTTTACCGGATTCTTTGTACATATGATTTCCGTCAGTATATCTGTAATCTTCAGAATTTTTTGAAAAATCAAAGAATTTTACATTCTGTTTACGGGAAATATCCTGTAAGCGTTTACTAAATTGAGGAAATTTTTTATTTTCAATCGCCATAATAGGAGAAGAAGTCGGAACCCGAACCAGATAAACAGTTCCTTTGGTTCTAAGATAATTAATGATCTCATCAAAGGCCCTCAGACGCTCTTGTGACAACTCGACCTGTGTTGCAATTTTTTCATAAAATATAACCTTTTGCCTGGTTCTGGCCTGAACAGAATCCTGATGCATATCCACACTAATTTCCATCCATCCGTCTTTGTGAAGAAATGAATTTGATTTTCCAACAGCCGCTTCCCTTTCGGTATAGATTTTAAACCAGCTTCTTGTATAATGTTTTAACAGGTACTCATAATTTGGAGACCGGTCATAAGTATACACATCATTGAGGGGGGAATGATATTCCGGAAATTCCTTAATATTTTTAACGTTTTTATCCAATGATAAACTCCACGGATTAACAGTCAAAATGAAAATTCCGTTTTTAGTCTCCGGATCTAATTTTCTTTTTAAAGCCTTAAGATAAACATCTCCATAAGGTGACTGAACAATATTTAAAGAGAAATTATCAAATTCTCTGGAAAGTTTTTTCTTTAAAACTCCGGGTACAATTCCCTGCGATCCCCGGGAATCTCCTAAAATAATATTCTGTGGCTTTTTAACGGCAAAATGCATATAATTATCATCTGTATTTCCATCAGCAAAGCTTCCCAATACACCGAATACAATAACTATTGCAACAAAATAAGGTACTATTTTTATTAAAAACTTTTTCATGCTAAAACTGAAAATAAATAAATTCATTATTCCCGAAATTGGCGTAACGGAGAATGATATAAATAATGATTAAATAAAAACTGCGTCGTATCCACGGGCTGAATCTCTTTATTTCCAGCCCGTGGAATTTATCCCTGTTAATCCATTCCACGATAAGCATACATCCGATCAATGCTATTATTTTTATAGGTAACGGATGGGATATTATAATAAGGTCTTTACTACAGATTCTCTTTATATATTCAAATGCCTGAGTTACCGAGGCAGCCCGGAAAAAAATCCATGCAATACAGGTGATCAGGAAAGTAATAAAAATCTGAAAACATTCTTTAAAAGTAGGGAACAATTTTCCCTGTGCAGCAACTTCCATGTTCTGACGATTTTTATTCATAATCAGAAGGGGCATAAAATAGAGTGCATTAAGCCCTCCCCAAATAATAAAAGTCCAATTGGCTCCATGCCAGAATCCGGAAACCAGAAAAATAATAAATGTATTCCTGATCTTCATAAAAAGGCCGCCTTTACTTCCTCCTAACGGAATATAAAGGTAATCTCTGAACCATGATGAAAGTGAGATATGCCATCTTCTCCAGAATTCAGCAATATCTCTTGAAAAGTATGGAAAAGCAAAGTTTTTCAGAAGCTCTATCCCAAACAACCGGGAAACACCTAATGCAATATCCGAATATCCTGAAAAGTCACCATAAATCTGAAAAGCAAACAATACCACTCCGATGACAAGATTTCCCGGACTTTCGGTCTGATAATTAGTAAAAATGTCATTCACTAAAGGCGCACAGTTATCGGCAATCACCATTTTTTTGAAAAATCCCCAAAGAATCTGACGCATTCCGTCAACAGCCTGTTCATAATGAAATACTCTTTTTTTCTGTATCTGAGGCAGCAAATGAGTTGCTCGTTCTATAGGGCCTGCTACCAACAATGGGAAATAACTTACAAATACAGCATAATCTGTAAAATTCCGTTCTGCTTTGATTCTTTTTTTAAATACATCTATTACATAAGAAAGCCCATGGAATGTATAAAAAGAAATCCCTACCGGAAGGATAACCCTGAGAAGCCAGACATTGACTTTGAATCCGAATCCTCCAAGAAGGTCGGCAAAACTTCCTATAAAAAAGTTGTAATATTTAAAAAATCCCAGAAAGCCAAGATTGATAACAATGCTTAAAGTAAGCCAGAATTTAGCCTCATTTTTATTCTTACTATTCTCAATCTTAATCCCAGAAAAAAAATCCAGCCCAATTGAAAACATCAGTAAAAACAAAAATCTCCAGTCCCAGCAGGCATAAAAATAAAAACTTGCCAGCAGCAGCAGTCTGTTCTGATGTTGAAATTTTTTATTGAAAACAAACCAATACAGGCAGAATACAATGGGTAAAAAAATAAGAAATCCTATAGAATTAAATAACATATTACCTTGTTAGAAGTTATTAATATTTAAACACTTCCCATAAAGCAATGAAACTTCTTTTCGATGCTATTTCTTTGGGAACAAAGTTTATTTCGATCATTTTGAGTGTTTTAAATTACACAAAAATAAATATTCTCAGCTAATTTTTATTTTTTTAAGATAATCTCTTGACGGCTTTTCAATAAACTGATAAAACAATACTGAAGTGATGATAAGCACTACCATATAAATCCCGAACATGCCATTACTATCAAGATGATATTTTTTCAGCATCTCTCTTAAAATGTACAAAACCGGAATATGCGTAATATAGACCGCATAACTTGCTTCTCCAAGATATTCCAAAGGTTTCAATGAAAATAACTTTGTCAGTCTTCCTTTATTTCTTGATATTAACACAATGAGCGGAATAAACAGCAACGCCATCAATCCGTTATGGTAAAAAAGAGGGAGAAAAACCAGAGATAACAGAACCAGCCCGAAAATAATCATTATCGGAAGATCATAATTTTTCCGTTGATGATTTTTCACAAAAAACAAACCTGCCAGATTTCCTGCCAGAAATTCATTGATATGCATCAGTGGGAAATAATAAAGCAATTCGTGGCTTTCCGTATGAGGCCCCTTATAATATGATGAACCTGCGTACAGGTTGCAAAATATCTGGGTAACGATCCAGATAAAAACAGTACCCCCCCAAATATTTTTATTTCCTTTAGAATAAAAATAATTATACAGTAAGGGAAAGATCAGATAGAATAAAAACTCTACCGAAATAGACCATCCCGGAAAGTTGAGAATCATTGCTTCTCCCGGAATCCAGCTTTGCAGTCCGAATAAATACAGAAACCCTTTATA
This sequence comes from Chryseobacterium sp., assembly GCF_019236175.1. Taxonomy (GTDB): domain Bacteria; phylum Bacteroidota; class Bacteroidia; order Flavobacteriales; family Weeksellaceae; genus Chryseobacterium. Next base: position 41,606 of record NZ_JAFAJM010000001.1, on the reverse strand, counting down.
GAAACTAAATCCTGAATATTTTGTGACCAGATAAAGCAAAAGCCCTACTACATACAGAGGATAGATCCGTGCAAATCTGTTTTTATAATAATCAAAATAGGCAATTTTTTCTTTCCTGTGATAAGCTACAATCATAATAAAGCCGGAAAGAATGAAAAAATAACTAACGCCAACATTCGCTTTCAGAAAGATATTTGAAATGTAATCTATTTTATATAGAAACATATCTTTATTGAAATGGGAAATGACAATAGCCATAGCCGCAAGAAACCTGGTAAATGTAATCTGTGGAATTTTCATAAAAACTGTTTAAACAGCTGTATTGTAAGTTTTATTTACACTTTTCGGTATCCGGTAGCTTCTCACTATTTCCCAACAATTGATCGTCTGTATTTCAAAAAATTATTTAATAAAAACACCAATGTATTTCCCCTCGTACTCTACAACGGTTGTCTCAATAGCATTTTTTTCACAAAAGTCCTGATAAGCAGAATTATCTCCAATATCATCACTGATAAAAACGCCTCCCTTTCTCAGGTGCTTATACAATTCATCATAGGCCCAGATTCTTCCGTTATAGCTTTTATCTGAGTCATAGTGCAGAACATCAAAAACAGGATTTTCAGCAAATATTTTGGGTAATGATTCTTTATCTGCATATCGGAAAAGTTTCCACCCTGTTCTTAATTCTTCAGGAACAACATATCCCACATACTGATCACCATCTTGTGCAAGATAAGGCATATCTGAGCTGTACAGTATCCCTTCTCTTTTTGTTAAGGATAAAAGTGATGCAAGGGAAGACCATCCATACGCAACTCCGGTTTCCACTACATTTCCGGCATTGGTAAACTCACAGGCATAATACAGAAGCTCTAACGCGCCGGGGCCTCCCATTTTAACAGGACAGTTCTCTTCTTTCTGTGCAGCATTGGCTAATACTTCCTGATAGTTTTTGCGAAAAGCATCCATTTCCAACCCGAAAAGCCCAGAAATAGCTTCTTTTTGTGTTATTGCTCTTTCAGCCGCCCAGGAATGTGTTTTTTCTTTTCCTTTAAAAGCATTACCTCTGTTGACGGTATTTTTAATAATTTTCCGGCCCAGTTCCGGATAAAGATCGGGTCTTTTCAGATACCCTATAAATGTTTTGAGAACTCTTGCTATTTCACTCACTGTGTTGGCTTTAATACAGCAAAAGTAAAGATTTTTTTTTTCATTTATCGAAAACAGATTATATTTGTCTAACTCAAATGAAAAAAAAGTTACTCCTATGCTTTACAGTTTTTTAGAAAAGGTTCAAAGGAAAAAGCAGCTCTCTCTGCTTAAAAAACATCCTCATGTTATTTCTCATAATATAAGATTGGGAATAGGAACTCATTTTATGTTTCATAAGAATCTGAAAAAAGTGAGCATCGGCCCCTCAGCAGACTTCAGAAACTATGTTTCAATCGTAGTTTTAGAAAATGCATTATTAGAGATAGGAACTGATTTTTTCATGAATAATTTTTGCTCGATTAATTGTCTGGAACATATATCTATAGGAAACAACACCTTATTTGGTGAAAATGTAAAGCTTTATGACCACAATCATGTATATGAAGCTTCTCCTGAATTTAAAGTATATCCTTCAAAATTTACGAAAGCTCCTATAAAAATAGGTAATAATTGCTGGCTGGGTAGCAATGTGACAGTACTGAAAGGAGTAACCATCGGCGATAACTGTATTATCGGCGCAGGATGTACGATCTATCAGGATGTCCTTCCCAATACTCAGGTGATCAACAAACAGGAATTAATCCACAATACTCTTTAAACTAAAAACAGGAATCAAACTAAAACATGAAGTTTTCCGTACTCATTGCACATTATAACAATTCTATGTTATTCAGGGATTGTTATGACTCTCTCCTTTCACAAACCTACAAAAACTGGGAAGCAGTTATCCTGGATGATGCCTCTTCAGAAGAGGAAAAAGAACAACTCAAAGCGATGATAGCGGGAGATGACAGATTCAGATTCTTTGAGAATGAAAAAAATTATGGTGTAGGAGTTACCAAAAGCAGACTCATAGAACTGGCTACAGGAGAAATCTGTGGTTTTGTAGATCCCGATGACGCTATTCTTCCTACTGCAATAGCATCAGCAGTGCAAGTCTTTCAAGAGAGAAAAACTGTGGTACTTGCCTACTCACGTTTTATGACCTGTGATAAAGATCTTAACCCTATAGCGCCCTTTAAATCTGCGATGCAGGTAAGAAACAGAGACCCTTATTTTTTCAATTATCCAATACAGATCAGTCATTTTGTAACTTTCAGAAAAAACATATATGAGCAAACTGAAAAAATAAACACAGATCTGAAAATTTCAGAAGATCAGGATCTCTATTTAAAACTGTATGAAAAGGGAAATGTCTGTTTTATCAATGAAACCAACTATCTGTACAGAACTCATGCCGGAGGAATTTCACAAAATGATAATAAAGGAAAATCTTACGACTATTTTGCCCAGGTAGTTTTTGAAAGCATGAAAAGAAGGGACATTAAAAGCATCAATGGGAAAAAAGTTCCGGAAACGTATTCGGACCAAAAGGAAATTTTTGCTCTTCTGGAATATCAAAACAAAGCTCCATATAGGATAAAGAAAAAAATCTTCATTACTTTACAGAAACTTTTCAGATAATGAAGGAAAATAAAAAAATAAAAGTTCTCTTCAGACACCGTTCTATGGAAATGGGAGGGGTGGAAAAAGTAATATTAAGTATGCTTAATCATCTTAATCCTGAAAAATTCGACATTACAATTTGTCTGAATCTGAATCAGGGAGAACTTCGGGATGAATTTCCTAAGCATATCAAAAAAGTATACCTTGTAGAGGGCAAAGAAAGCCTTTCCCAAAATCCCCTGATCCATAAACTTCAGTTAATCAGGAGAAGGCTAAAACTTTCTCGTGCTTTAAAAGATCATCAGGTCTCGGATCGTATATTAGGGAACAGAAAGTTTGATATTGAGATCGCTCCTACATATGCCGCTTTTTCATCAGTAACCAATTCCAGTAATACAGGATCAAAAAAAATAGGCTGGTTTCACTCAGAAATTAATTTACCGGCATTACAGCCCTTAGTTCCGGATATCCTTGAGAATTTTCCCAAATTCGATCATATGATCTATTGTTCTCAAAAGATCAAGGATATGATGCATCGTTACTATCCTGATTTAAAATATCCGGTGGAAAGCGTAGTCATCAATGCCATTCCGATTGAAGAAATAAAAAAGAAAGCACAGGAAAAAATTGAAGAACTTCCGCCGGGACCTGTTTTTGTTTCCGTAGGAAGGCTGCATCACAGAAAGGGATACCATAAACTTATTGATGCACACAAAAAACTTATCAACGAAGGATTCCATCACAGTATTATCATTCTCGGGAATGGAGAGGAAATGAAAAACCTCACGGAGCAGATCCAGACCAGCCAGGTTCAGAAGACCTTTATTTTAGCAGGGAATAAAATGAATCCTTATCCGTACATGAAAAATGCGGATTATTTTATCCTTCCTTCCGAATCTGAAGCATGGCCTCTTGTTATTGCCGAAGCTCTGATTCTGCAAAAACCTATTATAGCAACTGATACCGGTGATGTGGGAATGATGATCAAAGACCGGGAAACCGGATATCTTATCAACTATGAAACGAATGAAATGTATAATGCCATGAAAACATTTCTGACCAATCCGGAACTGATTGCTAAAATCCGGAAAAACCTTGAAACCATTGAAGATCAGTTTGACAATCAAAAAATCTTCAATGAAGTAGAACAGATTATTGAAAATCTTTATAAAGACAAACAATAAATCAGACCATGTATCTGTCGAAATATGAAATACAAAAATGGTGATCTTTTCAGGTCATCATTTTATTTTTTCAATGAAGCTGATGGATATTAATCTTCAAAATTCTCTTTTCCGATAATTTCAACAATATCAGACACCTTTTCAATATCTTTAAACTGATCACTGTCAATTTTTTTGTCAAAGTTTTCGTCTACAAAAGCAATTACAGAAAGTAGACTGATTGAATCATAATTTTCTAAATCTTTCAGTCTTGTATCTAAGGTCAATACTTGGTTTTCCTCTAGCTCTTCTTGCAGTTTTTCTAAAAAAATGGAAGTTTTCATATATTTTTATTTTGTGATTTGATATTTAAATTTCCAAGACGGTTGCACCCCAGGAATATCCGACTCCGAAACCAGCCAGCAACACTTTGTCCCCCTCTTTTAAAACCCCATTATTCATCATATTTTTCAATGCAATAGGCAGGGTTGCAGAAACTGTATTTCCTGTATTTTCCATGTCAATATAAAATTTCTCCATCGGGATTTTAATCTTTTTCCGCAGATAATTCAATATAAATGAATTGGCCTGATGAAAAACAAAATGATCAACATCCTCTATTTTCAACCCATTGACTGCCAAAGTTTCATTTACCAATCCCGGGATATTTTCTATTGTAAAATTAAAAATTTCAGGCCCGTCCATATAAAGATTTTCAGGACTGAATTCATTTTTGGGGTTTGCTTCATTTTTTTTTCTGAAAGCCCCTTTTTGTACCATAAGATTTTCAGCACCACTTCCGTCTGTTCCCAGACAGAATTGATAATCTCTTCCCTTCTCATACGCCTCTACAATCGTTGAAGCAGAAGCATCCCCGAATATACTCCGGTTTCCCTTATCTTTTGGGTGAATATGCTTGGTATAAGTTTCTGAAGTCACCAGCAATATACTTTTGGCAATACCTGCGGCAATTAATCCTTTAGCAAAAGCCAGTCCATAAATGAAACCCGAGCATCCCAAATTGAAATCTACAGCGCCAATATTTTTTCTTAATCCCAGTTTATCCTGTAAAATACACGCTGTGGTCGGCAGAAAATAATCCGGACTTTGGGTACAAAAGAGAATAAAATCTATTTTATTTTTGTCATAATGTTCAAACAACTTTTCTGAGGATTTTACCGCAAGATCAAGAACTGTTTCATTTTCTGAAGCCACATGACGTTGTGTAATCCCTACCTTTTCTTTTATTCTGCCGGAATCCCATTCCGGAAATTCTTTTTCCAGGTCTGCATTCGTAAGAATGGTCTCTGGCAAATAATATTCTATTTTAGAAACTTTTATCATATAAATTCTTTTTCTTTGTAGTACAAACAAATTTAGACACATGATATTTATATATCGTATTATTTTAAAAATTCATACGACCTATCAATACATAATACAGCAAATTTATCTCAAAATAGCTATTTCAAAAGGATTAAAGGTAGGAAAAAATGTTCGTTTTGTGGAAGTTCCCGAATTCGGAACGGAGCCTTTTTTAATTGAAATAGGTGATGAGACTACATTTTCAAACAATGTAAGATTCATCAATCATGACGGAGGATATAATGCCTTGCATTTTTTTGAAAAGTATAAAGATGTCAGAGCATTCGGAAGAATTAAAATTGGCAAACAATGTCTGATCGGTGCTGATACAATAATTATGCTGGGAGTAGAAATGGGAAATAATTGTGTATTAGGCGCAGGTTCTATTCTTACGACTTCAATGCCAGACGGAACAGTATATGCCGGAGTTCCTGCAAGATTTGTATGTACCATCGAAGAATACGGTGATAAGGCATTAAAGAATAATGTCATGTATCCAAGAGAACTGGAGGATGACAGGCCTAAACTGGAAGCTTATATTAAAGAACACCTCCCTTATACATATAAACCTATAAAAAAATAAATGTCTGAAAAAAAGAAAATTCTCATCAGAATTGGTTCCCTGCGTCACGGAGGTGCAGAAAAAGTTTTGGTCAACTTTCTCAAAAACCTTCCGGAAGACAAATATGAAGTAGACTTACTGATCAATCTCTATACAGGAATGTATATTCAGGAAGTTCCCTCCTGGGTAAAACTTCGTTATTTACTGAAAGGAGAAATGATTACCACGAATAAGCCTCACGAAATTCCTGTCAAAATATTCAGGGTCCTATATCAGAAACTATTTTTAAAATTTCCTTCCCTGCTGTATACACATGTTTTAAAAAACAAAAAATATGACGTAGAAATTGCAGCTATTCATGGGATGTACAGGGAAATATTATCCAGTCCGCAGAAAGATTCAAAAAAAATAATCTGGGTTCAGAATGATATTTTTAATCTGAAGGAATATACTCCTGAAGTCATCAGGCAGTTTTTCAAATTCGATAAAATTCTTGTTATTTCTAATAAACTCAAAGAAGAAATGCAAAAGCTTGCCCAAAACGACAAAGAAAAGCAGGCGGTTGTTAAAATCTTTAACCCTATTGACAGGGATGATACTTTACAAAAAGCAGAAGCCGAAATTAATGATTACCCTTTTTCAAAAGATCTGCCCACCTTCGTCACCATCGGGACTGTATACCCTCAGAAAGGCTACGACAGGCTTTTAGATGTTCATAAAAAATTAATGGATGAAGGCCTGAAGCATCAGATCATTATCATCGGTGATGGGTTTGATTTTGATACTATTCAGGCCAAACTTAATCAACTGGGGCTTCAGAATACTGTAAAAATGTTGGGTTTCAGGAGCAATCCTTATCCTTACCTTAAAAAATCTGATTTTTATGTCATGTCATCCAGACATGAAGGATTCCCGACTATTATTGCAGAAGCCTTATTACTCACTAAACCGGTAGTATCTACGGATGTTTCCGGAATCAAAGACCTTCTTCAGGACGGCAAACTCGGTATTATAACCACTAATTCAGAAGACGGGATCTATGAAGGAATGAAGAAATTTCTTACCCATAAAGACCTTGCCACAGCGTATGAAAAGGAGATCGCCAGTGCCGATCTGCCTTTCGTTCTTCAGAAATCAGTAGCACATCTTCAGAAAATCATTGACGAAGTATAAAACATTTTGTTATGCCAGATTACACAGCCATACAGAAAGATTTTTACAGAGAAAGCGGTAAATGGCTTTCTTCTTTTGAAATTTGGAGAAAATGTATGAATCCTAATCTCCATTATATCTATGTATTCAGAAAAGCTCAGAAGTACAAAAAGAAGTCAATCCCGGGATTATTCTGGAGATTTTTTTTAAGACATTATCAGATCAAATATGGATACCAGATTTATCCCGAAACGCAAATCGGAGAAGGACTGTATTTAGGACACTGGGGAGCCTTGGTCATTAATCCTAAGACTAAAATCGGAAAAAACTGCAATATTGCCCAAGGGGTTACCATAGGACAGCAAAACCGAGGCAGATATGAAGGGGTTCCAACCATTGATGATGAAGTATGGATTGGTCCCAATGCTGTTATTGTAGGAAACGTCAGTATAGGAAGCAATGTACTGATTGCGCCTAATGCCTATGTTAATTTTGATGTGCCTGCTCATTCTGTAGTCATGGGAAACCCGGGAAAAATATACCCCAGGGACAATGCGACGGAAGGATATATCAACAATAAAATATAATACTTATGATTCAGCTGCTTTCCGGAAGGCAGCTTTTTAATTCAGAAATTTTAAAAAAATTTTAATCTTCAATTCCGCAATTTTAATTTTTACTTTGTAATTTTATATTGTTTTTTTTAAACGTTTGGATTATCAGACTGAAAACACACCCGCTAAAACAAAGTATATCGGCTGTTTAGGTATGATTTTAAGCATATTTTAATATTAAACTTTGTTAAAAGTAGTTGATTCTTCAGCAAAAAGTATATTTTTGCACAATTATTGATTTAGTCTATTGATTTTGGAAATAATTTAAACGAAATAAATAATTATAAACTCTAAAAATTTAAAATTATGTCACAATCGTACGAAGTTATTTTCGAAAACAACAAAAAATGGGTAGAATCAAAAGTAGCAGAAGACCCGAACTTCTTTAGTGAATTAGCTAAAACTCAGACTCCTGATTATCTGTATATAGGATGTTCAGATAGCAGAGCAACAGCAGAAGAACTGATGGGAGCAAAACCGGGAGAGGTTTTTGTTCACAGAAACATTGCTAATGTTGTTAATACTTTAGACATGAGTTCCACAGCAGTAATTCAATATGCCGTAGAACATCTGAAAGTAAAACACATTATTGTTTGCGGACATTATAACTGTGGTGGAGTAAAAGCTGCGATGACTCCTCAGGATTTGGGTTTATTGAATCCATGGCTGAGAAATATTCGTGATGTTTACAGATTACACCAGGCTGAGCTTGATTCTATTACAGACGAGGACAAACGTTATGACAGGCTTGTGGAACTGAATGTTCAGGAGCAATGTATCAACGTAATCAAAATGGCCTGTGTACAGGAAAGATACCTGTTAGAAGAGTATCCTATTGTTCACGGCTGGGTATTTGACCTTAGAACCGGTAAGATTATTGATTTGGAAATCGATTTTGAGAAAGCTTTAAAAGACATTCAGAAAATCTACAATCTTACAAGTTCCGATTGGGTGATGAGCAGAAAGACAAAATAGTTTTTCAAAAAAAAGAATGTAACATGAAATTCTGGAGTATTATTGTATTGACGATTTTTCTGAATTTTACAGCGCTGCCAAGCATTGCTGCGGTAGCAGGCTGGGATATTCTGAGAACCAATACAATCATCAATGAAGAAGAACCTCATTCTCACCCTACCTCTTTTATTGTTTACGAAAAGACACTTCCAAAAACTTTAGATGTATTCGATTATCTGAAGTTTTCCGAACCTGATTCTCAGGCGATGTCTTTTGTGCTGATCGATGATTCTTTTCATCTGTCACCTTTACTTAGTATATTTTCTCCGCCTCCCGAAGCCTAGTTTTTATAGTTAGATTTTTTTGATACCTATCCCCTGTTATTTTGGGATACCGGATACACACGTATTATAAAAAATTAAAAATTAAAAACTTTTATAGTCGGCTTGTCTACATGTATTTACCTGTATACTTTCCGGTTATACCTCACAGCTTCACATCATGAAAAACAAATCATTAATAGGAGGGATCAAGGAGAACATCCCTTCAGGACTCGTGGTATTTTTAGTGGCCCTTCCACTCTGTTTAGGAATTGCTTTAGCTTCAGGTGCCCCCCCATTATCCGGAATTATTTCGGGAATTGTAGGTGGCCTTGTGGTAGGATTCCTTAGTAATTCGAATATTTCAGTCTCAGGACCTGCTGCAGGCTTAACCGCCATTGTTTTAACTGCGATAACAGATCTTGGTGCTTTTGAACTATTTCTTTGCGCAGGAATCATTGCCGGGCTTATACAATTGATTTTGGGATTTGTAAGAGCAGGAAGTATTTCCAATTACTTTCCCAACAACGTCATTGAAGGAATGCTTGCCGCCATCGGAATTATCATTATTTTAAAACAAATTCCGCATGCTTTAGGATTCGATAAAGATTACGAAGGGCATGAATCTGTTTTTGACAACGGATTAAACTTCGGATATTTCACGGAATTATTCGGTGCTATACATCCCGGAGCTATTATTATTACTTTAGTTTCGGTAGCTGTTCTTATAGCATGGGACAGGGTACACGTACTGAAAAGAATGAAAATGCTTCCCGGAGCCCTGGTTGCAGTTATTGTAAGTATAATTCTAAATCAGTTATTTAAAATGAGCGGAAGTTCCCTTGCAATTGAAACTCAGCATCTGGTCTCCTTACCGGTTCCTAAATCTTTTGATGATTTTAAAAACCTGATCACCACTCCTGATTTCAATGGTTTTACCAATCCTAAAGTATGGATTGTAGGAGCTACGATAGCTATCGTAGCCTCTATTGAAACCCTGCTTTGCATCGAAGCATCAGACCGGTTGGACAGACAGAGAAGAATTACAGACACCAATCTTGAACTTAAAGCTCAGGGAATCGGAAACCTGATCAGCTCATTCATCGGTGGACTTCCCATGACTTCTGTGGTAGTAAGAAGTTCTGCTAATGCGAATGCAGGAGCAACTTCTAAAGCATCCACTATTATTCATGGTATTTTCTTACTGATCTGTGTCCTATCCATTCCGGTTGTACTCAATTTAATTCCTTTGGCTACATTGGCTGCGGTATTAATTTTAGTAGGATATAAGCTGGCAAAGCCAGCCACTTTCAAACATTTCTGGCATTTAGGAAAATTCCAGTTTATTCCTTTTGTAGCAACTGTTGTCGCTGTTGTCGCAACAGATTTGTTAAAAGGCGTTGGAATTGGTCTGGCCATCTCTGTTTTCTATATCCTTCAGGGAAATATGAAGAGAGCCTATTATTTAAGCAGAGAAAAACTGAATGATGCAGATGGGATTACCATCAAGCTGGCCGAGGAGGTTTCCTTTTTAAATAAGGCGGCTATCAAAAAAACACTTAAAAACATAAAACCCAACTCTACAGTCACCATTGATGCAACAAATACGTCTTATATTGCTACCGATGTACTGGAAATGATCCAGGATTTTGCCAATATTCATGCGAAAGAAGCGGATATCAATGTAGAACTGCTGGGCTTTAAAACCTCATACAGAGAATATGCAAGAAGCGAAGATTCCCATATTCTGGTCACTCATAAAAGAGCAATGTAAGCTCTTTATTATCAATAATTTTTTTAACTTTAAATTCGAAAACAATTAAAATCATATGAAAGCACATACATACGAAACTCAATCAACAATTACTCCTGAAAAAGCATTAGAATTTTTAAAAGAAGGCAATCAGAGATTTGTCAACAACCTAAAAGCCAACAGAGATCTTCTGGAACAGGTAAATGCTACCCGTGAGGGACAATGGCCTTTTGCTGTAGTTTTAAGCTGTATAGACAGCCGTACTTCTGCAGAACTTATCTTTGACCAGGGATTGGGTGATGTTTTCAGTATCAGAATCGCAGGTAATTTTGTGAATCAGGATATTCTGGGTTCCATGGAATTCGGATGTAATGTTGCCGGTTCCAAACTTATCGTGGTTTTAGGACATACCAAATGCGGAGCATTAAAAGGAGGTCTTGATGCCGCTCAAATTGAAGGGATGGGAATGGATAACCTAAACCACCTGATCAATCATTTTAACCCGATCATCAATGAGGTGATTGAAGAAAATGAAGAGCGTTCATCAAAGAACAGCTCACTTTTGGAAAGACTTAATCAGCAGAATGTAAAACATGCTATTGAAGATATCCGCAAACAAAGTTCAACATTGAGAAACCTTGAAAGTGAAGGTAAAATTAAAATTGTTGGTGCAAACTATGATGTTGAAACGGGAGCAGTAAGCTGGTTATAAGAATCAACGCGTAAAAATCAATTAAAACGTTATAAGAAATGCCATCGGAGTTCGATGGCATTTCTATATTATACCATCATTTTATTTTCCGTTGAATGCAGACATGGTATTATTCAGTCCTGCAAAAACGAAAGAAAGACTCGCTTTGGTAAATGTTTCAATTCTTTCAGTCAGTTTTTCTGACTCTTCTTCATTCCATGTTCCGAGAACATAATCAACCTGTCTTCCCGCTGCAAAATCAGCAGAAATTCCGAAACGCAGTCTTGTATAATTTTGAGTCTGCAATACTTCATTAATATTTTTAAGACCATTATGCCCTGCATCGGAACCTTTACCTTTCATTCTCAATGTTCCGAAAGGAAGAGCCAGATCATCGGTAATGATCAATACATTCTCTAAAGGAATATTTTCTTTCTGCATCCAGTATCTTACTGCATTACCGGAAAGATTCATATAGGTATCCGGTTTCAGTACAAAAACTTTTCTTCCTTTATGTTTTCCTTCCGCCATCCATCCAAAATTGGCTGTATTAAACGAAGTATCAAGTGTTTCTGCAATTTTTTCTGCAACTTTAAATCCTATATTATGGCGTGTATTCTCGTATTCAGGGCCTTTATTACCTAGCCCGACTATTAAATATTTCATCAGAAATTTTTTGCAAAATTAAGGGATAAAAAATAAAAAACTCAACCTTAGGAAGGTTGAGTTTACATATTATTTAAAATTTTCTTACTGAGGTTTATAAATATAGTTTACTCCATATCCCTTTGTCATATAAGTCTGTGGATCATAAACATAATTTGTACTCTTCACAACAGGGACAGGAACGGGAACTCCAAGATCTGTAAACGACCATCGTTTAGGGTTGTTCGGAGATAAAATAAGACTTTCTTTATCGTTAATATCAGTATTTAAAAGTCTTGAAATTTTATAGGCTGTTGGCAATAATGTGAACGGGCTTACTTCATTATCATAAGCATAATATTCATAGCTGTATTTTGTTACAACAGCTCCATATAAACCTCCTGCCATCGGACCGTAATGTCTTACCACTTTGGAAACGTTATCTCCAAAATAGCTATATCCTGTTCTTGAGAAATCAGTATAAGCGAATGGAGTTCCTGTCACATCCGGACCGGTTCTCATGATAATAGAATCCAGTTTTGCAGTAGCTGCGTTGAATTTAATATTATAAAGTGACTTTGATTTTCTTAAAAGAGTTTGCGGGCCAGGTGCAGTCGCCGGTGGTATCGGCGGAGGTCTTCTGAAAACAGAACGGTTTTCAGAAATAGTTTCCAACTTTCCGTTATTGGCATAGGTAAGAAGTCTTGTAAAAGAAACACTGTCTTTATCTAATTTTCCGTTTCCGTCAAGATCTAAAAAGCCGTTAAAAGTAATCTGGCTTATTTTATCTCCGCTATACATAATATTGGTAACCGAAGCACTGTCTGTAATTACCGTGTTCACAAGAAGTCCGCTGTAACGATATTCTGCTAATGTATCTTTATCCGTAATTTCTCTGTATAATGCTCTTGGCCCGGATAAGCCGCCTGTATTATTCAGATCTAATAATGGATTTCCCTCTTCATCCACTAAATTCTTGCAGGAATGTATTGAGGAAAAGCCTGCTATTAATAAAATAAAATAGAAAAATTGTTTCATTTCCTGATAATTGATTATTTTTTTCACAAATATAATTTTTTTATATAAAATTATATTATTTAGATTTCAATAAGATTAATAATTCCCTATTACAGCGTTTTGTAAGTATAGGTCAGTTTTTGGTTCTTCTCCGCTATCGGATACCCCTCATTATCATAATTATAGCTCTGAATGGTATTAACAGCCGGAGCGGGAGATGGTGGCTGAATATACGTTGAGGTAGGATTATTCGGAGAGACTCTGTAAAAGTTCACCGGATTCATGATACTTCTTATGATAAAAAATGTTTTAGGAAGTGTAGAGAACGGGCTCTTGTAGGAATCATAGTTTTGAAAACTATACATGGTCTGAACAGCTGTACCCATCTCAGGGTCTCCGTTTATATCTAAAATTCCTTTAGAACTGACTACCTTGGAAATATTATTTCCTGAATAGGATAAAACATTTTCTATAAACACATTGTAAGCAGAGATTCCACCGGCTTTTCTTTTTTCAAGAATTTTGGTAAGTTTACCTGTCAGATCATAAGTAAAAGCGTAATCACTTATATAGGACGTTCCATTGGTAGTGCCCGTTGCCGTACAGGAAGCATTGTAAATTCTTCCGTTAATATCCGGAGTCATATCAAACTGATAGGCCATACTGCCCGGTGTCTGGCTGACAAAGTTAATTTTCGTGATCGCTTTGTTCGTATTATAAGTTACCGTTCCTATATAGTAAGCACTGGTATTTTCATCTTTATAGATGGCCTGTTCCAGCACACCTGTCGTGGAGGTAACATACTGTTCCTGAGAAGTACCGTTCATATTGATTTTATCAAGGACTTTCTTTGGCGCAGGCCCTGCATCAGGATTGGGGATAGATTCCGTAGGATCATTTGTTGTATTACATGAAGCCAGCAGACCTAAAAGAGCTGCACCGGCAAACATTTTAAGGAAATAGTTTTTTACCATAGAAATAGTTTTGCACGCCAAATATAATTTAATTTTTAATAACATCGCGCACTTTATTTGTATAAATTCACAACAAATAAAGGATATAACGAAAAAAAATCTAAAAACATAACGTTTTTAGATTCTCCTTTATTATATTTATTACGAAATTAATAAGGCTGCAGTACCGATGTTGTAAGTACCGACTGAGACATATCACCATTTAAATATGTTGTATCAACAGCTCTTCCAATCCCAACGGTGGTATTATTCAAAGCTCTTTTTATACAGGCTACCTTAACAGAATATTTATTTTTGGGGGTAAGATTTGCTAGAGTGGCATTAAGGTTAAAAATCTTATAAGCTCCGGTTTCTCCTAATAAAACATCAGTTCTTACGGCTTTAAGTTTATCATCTACAAAAACGCCGCAAGCGAAACTTGCCGAGTTGGCTCCTGTTTTCTGAACAGTGGTCTGGAAAGAAAATGTAACTTTATTCGTCGCGTTAGTTACGGAAAAGGTATCCGTTGCGCTGGGAAGAACAGTCCAGTTACCCGTTAAGGCATCTCCGTCATAATAAGGGTCTGTTGCTCCGTTTGGGGCAACAAAAGTCACTCCGGTCTGGTCGGCAACAGTATTTATCGAAAACAGAGACATACTTCCCTGTCCGTCTGCAATTTTAATACTTTTCCAGTCATTTGCGATCATTTCCGAATTATTATGAAAAATATCGCCCGCATTCCCTGCAGAACCTTTCAATAAGTCTGTACCTCCTGTTCTCAGCTCTTTTCGTACATCAAGATCTCCGTTTACATCCAGCATATTCGTTGGAGAAGGAGTATTGATACCCACTTGAGCGTTCATAAAAGCCACCAGCAATAGTAATGGTATAAAGAATATTTTTTTCATAATCTGGTTTAGTTTATAATCGGGTTAAATACCTGTGGAACTTCATATACATCCACTTTAAGGGATGATTGTGCGATAAAATCGTTGATATTGGTATACACATTGGTTCCAATCGTCAGTGTTCTCCCGGTTGCTCCATAAGAAGCCAGTCTTGAGCAGGCTACACTTACGGTATGATTCCCCTTGGAAAGATTTTCTACAATTCCAATCTGAGTATGGGTAATAAACGGATAAGAAGTATTGATTGCTTTTAAGTTTCTCTGTCTTAAATTCACCAGTTTATCATCTACAAATATCCCACATGCATAATCTATGGAAGTATCCGGTGAGCCATTCGCCACAAAATCAGCCTGCACCACTGTCTCAAACTGGAAGTAGGCCTTACTCTCTGTACTGAATACACTGATGGTCTGTGACAATCCCGGAATTTTCTTAAATCCGTTCAGAGTACTTACATCTGCTCCTTTAGAGAAAACACTCCCTCTTGAAGTTACCGGTATAGAAGCCTGTTCTGCTGTAGTAAATCTGATTCCGGTTTTATCTGAGAACGAGTTATTAAAAATCAGGTAAAATTTGTTGGGTTCATATTCAGGAATACGAAGTGTCTTCCAGGTAGGAGTGTATCCCAGTCCCTGAGAAACCAACAGCTGGTCGTTATTTCCCTGAGATAAAGAATTATCAGTGGCATCAAACACTGCAATTTTATTTCTGAGGTTAAGATCTCCGTTAACATCAAGTTTTGCTTTCGGAGTATCGGTATTGATTCCCACCTGAGCCGATAACAAAAGCCCCGACGCAAGAAATAAGGTCGATAATAGTTTTTTCATCATTAGTTGGTTTTATAGGTTACAAACTCAATAACATCTATTTTCATGGTAGATTCCAGAGTAAATGCATTCGATGCACCGTTTGCATCCTGTACATTACGTCCTATTGTAAACTGAGACCCAGCATTTGAAGTGTCAATTTTTCTGCAGGCAATCTCAATGGTATGAGTGCCCACGGGAACATTCAATTCTGTATAGCTAAGGGTGAAAATATAATCCTGTAGTCCTGATTTTTCAGAATTATTATTAGAAGCGATTCTATCAGGGCGAACAGCTACAAGGGTTCCGTTTCTGAATACTCCACAGGCAAATCTTACACTTTCCGAAGTGGTAGCCGCAGGAGCTTTCATTTCAACGCCGGTCTGGAATTGATACGTAAGCCTGTTTTTTCCGTTCTTAATCGCAAAATTATTGGCAAGACCTGTAATTTTAGTCCATTTCCCTTTAGAGATATCGGTAATATTATCTCCGACACTGTTTTTGTAAACATTATCTCCGGCAACCCCATTAGAAAGGGTTGAAATGCCTACCTGATCCGACGACAAATACGAATTGATTAATTTGTACTGTCCCTCTTCCATAAAGGAAACGTTCAATGATTTCCAAACGGGAGGTTTACCCTCACCCTGAGAAACCAAAACCTGGCCGTTCAATCCGGCATCTCCTGCCAGAGTTGAAGTACCTCCTACCCTAAGTTCTTTTCGTAAGGTGGTTTTCCCGTTGACATCGAGAGTAGACTTAGGCTTAGCAGTCCCGATACCCACCTGTGCGCTAACATGGAATGAAAGCAATCCGATGACGCAGCAATAAATAATTTTTTTCATAATAAGGACTGCAAATGTACAAATTAAGAATCATAAAAATTCCAGTTATCCCCTCATAATCCTATAGAAATAAACGCATTACAGCATAGAATTATTCCCACACAAAAGTAGAATTATTTCTACAAAACACTTTTTTTTATATTTTAACAAGGAAAAAAAAAATCACAAACCCTTATCAGTCCAAGGATTAGTGAATGTTTTTTTATCAATAAAAAGTGATATTAACGTCCTCAAAATCACGTTAATTCTCACATCCATGAATATTCCGCAACAAAAACATGATAATAATCACAAAAAAACATATAAAAACTTAACTTTTTATATGTTTTTTCATGTTTTGTAGAAAATAATACTATTTATAAAAAACAAGCGTTAATTATGTTCAATAATAGCTTTTAAAAGAATATTCACTTCATCTACATTTTTCACTTTTTCTTTTCTCATCATCAGCTGATTTCCTTCTTTACCGGTTTTCTCCTTAAGCTGAGCTTCTGCCGGATTTCTGGTTAAGTAATTAATGATATGCCTGAATCGGTCGGTCTGATAAAATTTATCCTGAGGATTACCCGGAAAATAACCTAAAAAGACACCGTTTTTCATAACAATTTTTTCAAACCCTATATCCGCAGCAAGCCATTTTAAAGATACACTTTTCAATAAGTTCACCGCCTCTTTAGGAAGAGCTCCGAAACGATCTATCAGTTCAAGTTCAAATTTCTGGAGATCTTTTTCATTATCGATTTCAGCAATTTTCTGATACAGCAATAACCTTTCTTCCGTATTGGAAATATAAAAATCAGGCAGCATCAGTTCAAGATCTGTATCGATATTGACATCTTTTACAGATTTGAACAGTTTATTCCGATCCTCTTCATTTTCAAACAGATTTTCAAAATCTGCGTCATCTTTTAATTCTTCCAAGGCTTCCTGCATTAATTTCTGATACGTTTCAAATCCCATTTCATTAATAAATCCGCTTTGTTCTGCTCCCAGTAAATCTCCGGCTCCACGGATTTCAAGATCCTTCATAGCAATCTGGAAACCACTTCCTAAGTCTGAAAACTGTTCAATGGCTTCCAGACGTTTTCTGGCATCGGAAGTCATCATATCATAAGGTGGAGTGATCAGATAACAGAATGCCTTCCTGTTGCTCCGTCCTACCCTTCCTCGCATCTGATGCAGATCTGCCATTCCGAATCTTTGTGCATCATTGATAAAAATCGTATTGGCATTAGGAACATCCACTCCACTTTCCACAATGGTCGTAGAAACCAGGACGTCATATTTCCCTTCCATAAAATCAAGGACATTTTTCTCGAGCTGCTTCCCATCCATCTGGCCATGTCCTGTAATCACTCTTGCATCAGGAACGAGCCTCTGAATAAGCCCTGCAATATCTTTAAGATTTTCAATTCTGTTGTTGATAAAATAGACCTGTCCGTCTCTTTGAAGCTCATACGAAACAGCATCGCGAAGGATTTCTTCATTAAAGCCTATCAGCTGGGTATCTACAGGTTGTCTGTTCGGAGGGGGTGTCTTAATTACCGATAAATCCCTTGCCGCCATCAGAGAAAACTGCAGTGTTCTCGGAATGGGTGTAGCTGTAAGAGTAAGCGTATCCACATTATTTTTCAATGTTTTAAGCTTATCTTTTACGGAAACGCCAAACTTATGTTCTTCATCAATAATCAGCAACCCTAAATCTTTGAATTTGACAGAACTGCTTACCAGCTGATGCGTTCCTATAATAATATCTACTTTCCCGTTCTTTAGAGCATCCAGTGTTTCAGATTTCTGTTTTGCGGTTCTGAAGCGGTTTACATAAGCGACATTAACAGGGAAATCTTTTAATCTTTCTTTGAAACTTCTATAATGCTGGAAGGCAAGAATTGTAGTCGGAACCAGTACAGCTACCTGCTTACCATCCGTAGCCGCTTTGAATGCAGCACGAATTGCCACCTCCGTTTTTCCGAAACCTACATCTCCACACACCAGCCTGTCCATTACCGTATCAGCTTCCATATCCCTCTTCACATCTACCGTTGCTTTTTCCTGATCCGGAGTATCTTCATAAATAAAGCTCGCCTCCAGCTCATTCTGCAGGTAAGAATCCGGAGTGTATGCAAAACCTTTGGCTGTTTTCCTCTGCGCATAGAGTTTAATAAGATCGAAAGCAATCTGTTTTACTTTCGCTTTTGTTTTTTGTTTTAAAGATTTCCAGGCTGGTGAACCTAGCTTACTGAGTACAACCTCTCTTCCGTCAGGACCATTATATTTTGAAATCTTATGCAGGGAATGAATACTCACATATAATAGATCTCCGTTTTTATAAGTAAGTTTAAAGCATTCCTGAATCTTACCATCATTGTTTACCTTCACCAGTCCCATAAACTTTCCAATCCCATGATCAATATGGGCGATATAATCTCCAATCTTCAGAGACATCAGATCTTTCAAAGTAAGCTGTTCGGATTTGGCAAAAGTATTTTTAGCTTTATATCGCTGGTAACGATCAAAAATCTGATGATCTGTATAAACTAATAATTTATGGCCGTTGTCAACAAAGCCTTCATGTAATTCGGACTTAAAACTCTTAAACGGAAGCTCATGTTCCAGCTCTTCAAAAATAGACTCCAGTCTTTCCTTCTGTTTTTCCGTTGAAAAAGAAATCCATGTATCAAATCCTTCATTTTGTTTTTCTTCAAGATCTTCAATCAGCAGTTCAAAATTTTTATGAAAAGACGGTTGCGGGAGCTGTTCCATTCTAACTTCGCAAACATCTTTCAATCCTTCAATGACAGATCCCGCAAAATCAACAGTATTAAATTTTTTATAATCAAATAAAAACTCCTGATCTGAAATAAAAAGCTCCTGTGGTGTACGGTGGGCAATATCTTTACTTAAAGTGTCATATTTTTCAAGAGCTTTTTCATAGAAAGTTTTGATCTTCTGCATTCCTATCATTCCATTTCTGGAGATGATATAGCTTTCCTTCGGCAATAGCTGCAGCAAAGAAACTCTGCTTCCTGTCACTGAAAAATTCATATTGGAAACCAGTTGAAATTCTTTCACCTTATCTACGGAAAGCTGTGATTCTATATCAAAAGTTTTAATGCTTTCCACTTCATTTCCAAAGAATGTTATCCTGTAAGGCTTTTCATAAGAATAGGAAAACACATCCACAATACCTCCTCTTACCGAAAACTCTCCCGGCTCAGAAACAAAGTCGGCCTGCTGAAAATGATAATGATTAAGCAGCTCATCTACAAAATCGAAATCCAGCTGATCTCCCACCTTTATATGATGAGAAATTGCTTTAAAATCTTCTTTTTTAAGTACTTTTTCAGAAAGTGCTCCTGCGTAGGCAACAATCACTTTAGGAGATCTTCCTGAGTTTATTTTATTTAAAACCTCAGTTCTCAGCACCAGATTGGCATTCTGGGTTTTTTCCACCTGATAGGGTTCAAGGTGAGTTGCCGGAAAATACAATACTTTTTCTTTTCCAAGCAAATCTTCCATTTCAGTATTGGTATACAGCGCATCTTCTTTATCATCTACCAGATAAAGAATTGTTTTCTTTTGAACCAAAAAAAGTTCGGCCACAAAAACAGCCACTGAAGACCCAGCACTTCCTTTCACGGCAATATGCTGATTGTTCTCTAAACACGTAAAAATCTCTTTCCCGAATTCTTTTTGCAACAGATCGGGAAGAAACTTCTCATTAATGGATTTTAACTGCATAAATAGTAATGGTATAAACGAGAAAAGCGATTTCGGGAGTTTTCCGAAACCGTTTAAAGCTATACAAAGGTAATGATATTTTCTTTTTCAGTATAAGGGAACATCAGGATTCAGATAAAAATGAAGCACTTACCTTCTTAGAATCTTAAATTCTACTAATTTTTCTAATTCCCTGTTAAAAAAAACATAATATGTGCACATGGCATAGTCTTTGGGATTTTCACCCCACCAAACACTAAAAGAATAATATTATGAAAAAAGCAATTAAAATTTTAGGAGTCTTAATGCTGTTAGTAGCTACAGCATTATCTTTTTCGTCGTGCAGCAGAGATGACGACCCTACTAATAATGACTTCTTTGCCGGAACCTATAAAGGAAGTGTATCTTATAATAACGGAAGCGGAACCAATATCAGTACAGATAACGGAAGCGTTTTCGTAACAAAGATTGCCAGCGGCACCAAGTATAATTTTGCATTCTCAAACGATATTCCCGACCTCAACGGGGTAGAGTTTGAACAAAAAGGAGACCATACCCTGGTAATGATTGGCTCTACAGCAACTTCTTATATAAGAATTGACAACAGCCAATTAAAAATTCTATTCCTTAAGGATGGAAAAACGTGGACAGCCAATTGCACCCGTTAGATCCATAAGTTTTAATATATAATAAAGCCTGCATTCACTTTTTGAATGCAGGCTTTATTCTTTCTTGTTAAAACGCTTTAATTTTTTTTTAAGCTGTAATAAACTTTAGTTAAGTTTAAAAAGATCAATTTTTTAGCCTGGTTTTTGCATATCTTTATTCAAACAAAATAACAGTAATTCTTATGAAAAAATTATTATCTGCAATGTCACTGATTTTAGGATTAGGACTTGCCACTGCTCAGCAGACTGCTCCCGCTACAAGTACAGCACATCCGCCTGTAAAAACTGCAATGAAGGCTACTAAAGCTACAGAAGCTAAAGCGGCTAAACCAGCAAAAATGGCAAAAACAGCCGAAGTAAAAACAGCAAAGCCTGCTACTGCTCAGCCTGCTGCAAAAATGAAAAAAGACGGAACTCCGGATAAAAGGTTTAAAGACAATAAACATCTGAAAAAAGACGGAACTCCGGACAAAAGATATAAAGAAAACAAATAAGCATAACATTAACATATAGTTGTTATTTTCATAATCAAATTTCGAGATGCCGATGAACTTGTTTCATCGGCTTTTTATTGACACATAACATGCTATAAAACAATACTTTTAATTTTTTTTTAAACTATAATAAACTTTAGTTAAGTTTTAAAAGATCTGATTTCCAGCCTGGTTTTTCTATAACTTTATAAGACAATAAAAAAAGATAAATTACCTATAAAAAATTATCGACAGCATGCTGTTAGTTCCAACGTGAAGACCTGTAATAGCTCAACAACAGCGCCTTCTAAAACGACTAAAGTTCCGGAATCTAAAACGAAGTATGCTGTTAAAAAAAAGAATGACTGATCAGAAAGCTGCGACTCAATAAGAATTACTAAGCAAATGTTGTTGCTTTTAAAATCAAATTCTTTAAAACCAATGAAACAGTTTCATTGGTTTTTTTATGTCAAGCTTCATAAAAATGATTCCAGATTCTGTACTTATTTATAAATTTGAAGCATGTTAAACTTCTTCAAGAAAAATGCAGCACTGATCTGGGCAAAAAAACATGTCCAAAAAGCAGAGGAATTCAAAAAAAATCCGGAGAAAAATCAGGAAGATCTATTAATTTCTCTTATCACTACCGCCAAAAAAACACTTTTTGGACGGGAGCACGATTTTGAAAATATCCGTTCTGTAAAAGATTTTCAGGACAGGGTACCTGTTGCAGACTACGAAGATCTTAAACCCTATATTGAACGGGTAAAAAAAGGACAGGCCAATATTCTCTGGACAGATACTCCCGAATATTTTGCTAAAACTTCAGGAACTACTTCAGGATCCAAGTATATTCCCATTTCCAGGGAAGGAATGCCTTTTCAGATTGCCGGCGCACAGACTGCTCTTTTTCATTATATTGCTCAAAAGAACAATGCTGATTTTGTTAATGGAAAAATGATTTTTCTACAGGGAAGTCCCGAACTCGAAGAAGTTTTTGGTATCAAAACCGGAAGATTATCCGGTATTGTCGCCCACCATATTCCGGGTTATCTTCAAAAGAACCGTTTACCAAGCTGGGAAACCAATATTATGGAAGACTGGGAAGCCAAAGTAGACAGGATCATCGAGGAAACAGAGCATGAAAACATGACTCTGATTTCAGGTATTCCTCCGTGGCTGATTATGTATTTTGAAAAACTAACAGAAAGGCACGGTAAAAAAATCAAGAAATTATTTCCTAATTTGCAGCTTATCGTCACAGGAGGAGTCAATTATGAACCTTACCGTGATAAGATGGAAGATCTGCTGGGTGGCCAAGTAGACATTATTCAGACTTTTCCTGCTTCCGAAGGTTTTTTTGCTTTTCAGGATGATTATACAAAAGAGGGTCTTTTATTATTAACAAACCATGGAATATTTTATGAGTTTATTCCGTTAGAGGAATATGGGAAGCCCGGAGCCAGAAGATTAACTTTACAAGAGATTGAACTTGGAAAAGACTATGCTTTGATTCTCACCACCAATTCAGGGTTGTGGGCATATTCCATAGGGGATGTCGTCCGATTTATAGACAAAACCCCTTATAGGCTAGTGGTAAGCGGAAGAACAAAACATTTTACCTCAGCTTTTGGAGAACATGTCATTGCTTTTGAAGTTGAAGAGGCCATGAAGGCTACTTTAGAAAAATATCCTGCACAGATCACGGAGTTTCATCTGGCTCCGCAGGTAAATCCCGAAGAAGGACTTCCTTACCACGAATGGCTGATTGAATTTGAAAAAGCACCTGCAGATCCGGAAGCATTCATCAACGAACTGGATCTTCAGCTTAGACACAGAAACACTTATTATGACGATCTGATTTCAGGAAATATTTTACAAAAACTGCACGTCACACCGCTTAAAAAAAATGCTTTTCATGAATATGCCAAATCTCAGGGAAAGCTGGGTGGCCAGAATAAGACACCAAGATTAGCGAATGACAGAAATATTGCTGATTTATTAGAAATTTACAAACTTTAAAGATATTTTTTCAATTCCAAAAACGTATATTCGAAAAAAATTATAAATTTGAAAAATTAAACTGAAACAATGAAAGCATCTGTACTGTTAAAATCTTCTTTATTAACCTCTCTATTCGTTATTTCATCTTGCGCTACAACAAAATACAGCGAGGATGTTTCCAAAAACAACTATTCTAATCTGGAAGCCGGAAAAATATATGTTGTTAAAATGAGAGATGGCTCTCCGAGACAAAAAATGTTATTCAGAAACATCGTGGGAGACAACCTTGTGGGGACAGCAGGTAAAAAAGACAGTACAGAAGTAATTATTCCTAAAGCAAAGGTAGCTTCCGTAAAAGACAGATCGAAAGCAAGAATAGCAACAGGGGCTACTATTATCGGAGCAGCCGGTGTTGCAGCTTTGGTAATCAGTGCTACAAGAGCAGACTAAAATAGATTTTATCTTTCAGGATATATTTAATATATCTTTTAAAAATCAACATATGAATAGCCCTAAATAAATTTTTAGGGCTATTTTTGTTCATGATTTCCTTTAGCCCGTTACAAACATTACAAAATGTTGAGTTCAGAAATCTTCTTACCGGAAGATTTTTTATCGTTTTAGCTTTCAGAATGCTTGCCACTTTACTGGGATGGTGGGTATATCAATTAACAAAAGATCCTTTTTCAATAGGCCTGATAGGTCTTTCGGAAGTGATCCCTGCCGTAAGCTGTGCTTTATATGCCGGTCATGTTATCGATATGAAAGAAAAGAAACGCCTGCTTCTGATTTGTAACTATGCTTACATTTTTCTGATAGGACTGCTTCTGATTCCCGCTTTTCTCAATGTAGAAATACATTTCACGGGACATCAGATCACATACTTTATATATGGTGTGATATTTTTCACCGGAATAGCAAGAGCTTTTATAGGACCTATTGTTCCTTCTATGATTCCTAAAATTGTAAAGAAAGAAAACCTTCCCAATGCTGTAACTCTTAATCAGGCTACATTCCTGATCTCATCGGTATGCGGACATGCCATAGGAGGAATTCTTATCGGTTATTTTGGTGTAAAATGGACGTTGGTTGTTATTCTGTCTCTTATTTTTCTGGCTTCTTTATTTTTCTGGCAGTTAAAAAAGCAGCATTCTGAAAATAAAAAAGATGCTGTAAATGTTGTAGAAAGTATGTGGGAAGGAGTTTCTTATATTCTGAAGACCAAAGAAATTTTAGGGGCTTTATGTCTTGATATGTTCGCGGTACTTTTCGGAGGTGCTGTTGCTATGATCCCTGTATTCGCAACGGATATTTTGAATTCAGGTGCTGAAGGCTTCGGTTTACTGAATGCAGCATCAGATATTGGCTCCATGTGTATCATTACTATTTTATCTATTGTTCCTCTACGAAAAAATCAAGGAAAGATTTTGCTGGTGGCAGTTACGGGATTCGGATTGTGCATTATCGGATTCGGGTTATCAAAACTCTACTGGTTATCCTTTATATTTCTCGTAATGAGCGGAATGCTGGATGGAATTTCCGTTGTCATCAGAGGAACTATCGTTCAACTTAAAACACCTGACCATATACGGGGGCGTGTTTTAAGCGCCAACTCCATATTTATTATGTCAAGCAATGAAATGGGACAATTTGAAAGCGGCGTAATGGCTAAACTTTTAGGGGTAGTCCGTTCTGTAGTATTTGGAGGCACAATGACTGTTTTGATTGCATTAATTGTGGGAAGTACAAATCCTAAGCTGAGAAAAATGCAATACTAACCAACAGGTGGACTCCTGTAAAATTTAAAACAAATTTCCACCCATACGGGCAGAAATACAATTTTATAAAAAACTCAAAATAGGCATGATTCTATTTTGAGTTTTTTTATTCCCGTCAGTTTATGTTAAAAATAGCATCTTCCCACAAACATAATCGTTACAGAAAACACAATATTAAATAACAAATCCCGTTTTCATTAAATATATGTACAAATCATTAATTTAAAGTTAATTATTTTCTATATTTGTTATACAAAATACCTACTTATGAACAAACTTTTACTAATTTCACGCTTTTTACACAGCAACAAACCGACGTAGTCTGCAGCGTCCACCTGCATATTCCCTCCCAAACACCAAGATGATCAATACCCACTTCCGATTTAATTCGGCAAGGGGGAAAAGCCAATTAAAACAAGACCATAGACAAGGATTGAAATTATAAACTAATCAAAATGAAAAAATATCTACTGATTTTCATATTATGTATCACTCAGATGGTTTCAGCACAGCAGGATTGTATTACAGCTCTTTCGGTTTGCGGAAACTCTAATATTTCTTACCTTCCTGACGGACCGGGAATTCAGGAACTCCCTGAATCCAATTGCGGCAGCTATGAGGAAAGATATTCTGTATGGTATAAGTTCACTGTTGCCACAGCCGGAACTTTAACTTTTGTTATTTCTCCCAATACCGCTTCCGATTATGATTTTTATGTATGGGGACCTAATATAACCTGTGCCAACAAAGGGAATACCATCAGATGTTCTACTCCTGGAGGAACAGGGCCTACAGGGCTTAATTTAACTTCAACGGATCCTTATGATTATTTTGGAGCGCCAGGTTCTAATGCTGACGGATGGGCTAAATATATGGATGTTCTCCCGGGTGAAACGTATTATCTGCTGATCAATAATTACAGTATAAATATCACAGGATTTTCTTTAACATGGGGTGGTACGGCAACATTGGCATCACCATTTAATGATCCGGCACTAACTCCCAATCCGTTTGTGACACCGGGAGCTCCTAACGCCAACCCTGCGGATCCCAATGAAGTCATCATTTGTACAGATCCGGCTGTTTTTGATTTTAACAGTCTCTCTGCAGGAATTGTTAATGGTAATGCTAACTTTTTCGTTACGTATCATACCAGTCAAAACGATGCACTTGCCGGAAACAATCCGATTTTAACCCCTCAAACCGTAAACACTACAACAACATTTTTCTACAGCATTCATTACCAGGATCCTACAGACCCGAACAACCCGATCAACTCCTGTAGGCAGATCGGTAAATTTAAATTCAAACAAGGTAATATTACAGCTGATGATGACACTCTTACCATGTGTAATAACAACAAGGCCGGAGTCGCAACATTTGATTTAACAACTGCGAATGTTTATAATGACCCTACCGGTACAGCCGTTAAAAAATATTACCCGACGATGAACGATCTCAACGCAGGAACCAACGAGATTACCAATCCTTACGCTTATGTATCATCTACGAATGTTGTTTTCGTAAAGGTAACTACTCCTCAGGGATGTTCAGATACAGCACAGATCAATCTGGAGCTCTATTCTGAAGTGGTAGTAAATGATGCCGACCTGAGAACCTGTTTCATCGAAAGCAATCCGTCGACAGGCTTATTCAATCTTGATAACGCATTTGTCACCGGTGTTGGCGGAGCTACCAAAAGATACTTCCCATCCATGACGGATGCCGTAGATCTTACCAATGAAATCTTGAACTCATCCAATTATATAGCTCCCAACGGAGTAATCTATGTAAGAGTGACCGACAGCAGGGGCTGCTATTCAGTTGCTAAAGTAACTTTAACAGTACTTCCTCCTGTAAAATCCGACATTCTGGTAGACAAAATCATCTGTATGGAAGACAAAACAACTCTGGATGCAGGCCCGGGATTCAAAAGCTACGAATGGAGCACAGGGGCTACAACTCAGAGTATCAACAATGCCGGCGTAGGAACATACTGGGTAAAATTAAAAACCGGAGATTGCGTCACTTTACAAACCGTAAAAGTATATGCATCTGAACAACCTGTCGTTTCCGGTATTGATATTTCAAATAATACAATAACTGTAAATGTAATAGGAGGAACTCCTGAATACAAATATTCAATGGATAATCTAAACTGGCAAACAGCCAATACATTTACGAATATATCAAGAGGGAATCATAAAGTATATGTAAAGGATGCTTATGACTGTGATCCTATTGTAATCTCCGTAGTCGTTCCTAACCTCATCAACGTAATTACCCCGAATGCCGACGGCATCAATGATGTAGTTGATTATTCGGCTCTGGCAGACAAACAAAATCTTATCCTGAGTATCTATGACAGATACGGAACAAAAATCCACCAGGGAGATCAATCCAACGGATATAAATGGGACGGAATGATATCAGGTAAAAGAGTTCCTACGGGTACTTACTGGTATTCCGTAACATGGAGCGAAAATGACAAGAAGAACACTCCGTTTAAATTCTCAGGATGGATTATGGTTAAAAACAGAGAATAACAAATACGGTATTATCATTTAAAAAGTAAAATAAATACAACCACAAGCTCAGAATAGAAATTCTATTCTGAGCTTTTTATTTCACTGACATACAGACCGTTCAGATAATACATTATGAAACTTCGTAATAAAACGAAATTCCCAGCCAGCCAATTATGAAAAATTCAAAATATAAATCCAAAACAAAATATAAATTCAACCAATAATGGCTTATTTTCCTTAAATACATTTCAAAATATTCAATTTAACATTAATAATTTTTTATATTTGCTAGAAATATATATGCTTATGAATAAACTTCTACAATTTTCATCTTTTCCTTAAAAAATAAAGAGTGCTTTGATTACAAGGCCCTCTGTCGTCGTTTTATCTATTTCATTTCAATTTTGTCTTACAAAAATCATTTCAACAATGAAAAAAATACTACTTCTTTTAATCTTATTTATATCACAGGCGTTCTATTCGCAATCAGACTGTGTCTCGGCAATTCCGATATGCGGTAACTCTGATATTTCCTATACTCCTTCAGGACCGGGAAATATTCTGGAAATTCTTAACCAGAACGGAGGTTGCCTCTCTACCAACGAACGTTTTACCGTATGGTATACTTTTACCGTAGCAACCGCAGGAACACTGGCCTTTACGATTAAACCTAAAAACCCGCAGGATGACTATGATTTTGCTCTTTACGGACCTACGACAAACGGATGTACTTCTCTTCAGAATGACAGCCACGTTTTCGTAAAACCTCTAAGATGTAATTATTCAGGAACCCCGGGAGACACAGGTCTTGATCTTAACATCCCTCCTCCTACCCCGCCAAACAGCGGAAACGTTAATCAATGGAGTCCATATATCAATGTACTTCCCGGAGAAACTTATTATTTAGTCATAGACAACTTTAGTAAATCTATCAATGGTTTTTCTATGATCTGGACTGGTACGGCAAGTTTAAGCTCAGCCTTCAACGATCCGACATTATCTCCTAATCCGTTTATAAACCCAGGAATTCCACCAACAGTGCCTAATGACCCTAATACGGTAATGGTATGCGGACTTCCTACCCAGTTTGACTTCTCTACTCTTACAGCAGGCATCATCAATGGAAACAGCAATAACTTTAAGGTAACTTATCACAGTAATGTTAATGATGCTCTTATAGGAGCTTCCCCTCTTACTACCGCTACAGTAAACGGAACAACAGTATATTACTACAGGATTGTCTACAATGACCCGAACAACCCAAATAACCCGATCAACGGATGTTTTATTACCGGGAAATTCAAATTTGTCAATGCCAGTATAACCGCCAACACCGCCATACTGTATTCCTGTAATAATAATGGAGCCGGCACCGCTTTGTATGATTTAACGACGGCCAATGTATTTGGCGGAACGGGTGCTGTCATTAAGTATTATACCAGTGTCGCAGATATGAATGCGGAAATTAATGAAATCACCAACCCAACCAATTATATTTCACCGGAAACAACGATTTATGTAAAAGTAACTTCTGCATTCGGATGTAAAGCCACCACTACCATCAGATTGCAATTCCATCCGACCGTAGTATTGAAGGATGCAGTATTACAGGAATGTTATATCACGGACAATATAACTTCCTCAACTTTTGACCTTACAAAAGCTGCAATCGGACTTCCTGTGCCACTGCCTACAGGAACTGTAGTGAAGTATTACAAAACAATGAATGACGCCATCAATCAGGTTAACCCGATTGCTGTTCCCGGAACATATCTTTCAGCCAGCACTATAGTTTATGCAAGAGTAGATAATCAGCAACAATGTTATTCAATTGCAAAAATTACACTGAACGTTCTTCCGCCGGTAAAATCTACTGTCTTAAAAGATAAAACAATCTGTGCCGAAGGAACTACCACATTAGATGCAGGACCAGGGTTTGACGGCTATGAATGGAGCACAGGTGCCACTACACAAACAATCAGCAATGTAGGAATAGGTACTTATACTGTAAAGCTTCAAACAGGAAAATGTTTCACTCTTCAGGAAGTACACGTACGTCCAAGCCTACAGCCAGTTATTTCAAATATAGAAATCTCCAACAATACCATTAAGGCGACAGCAACAGGTGGAGTTCCTCCTTATAAATTCTCTATAGACGGCATCAACTGGCAGGACTCCAATACATTCACCGGTCTTCCGAGAGGAGAAAACACCGTGTATGTTATAGATTCTTTCAACTGTACTCCTGTACAGGTGACTGTTACTGTACCTAATCTTATTAACGCAATTACTCCTAACGGAGACAACGTGAATGACGTGATTGATTATTCTGCATTAGCATATAAGAAAAATCTTGTATTTATTGTTTATGACAGATACGGAAACAAACTTCATGAAGCCAACAAAATAAGAAATTACACCTGGGACGGAACTGCTTTTGGCAAAAAAATCCCTACAGGAACGTACTGGTACACGATCTCATGGAATGAAAATGATAAGAACAATACAGAAACCAAATACTCAGGATGGGTATTGGTAAAAAACAAAGAATAAGTTCTCATCCATAATCATATGAAAATCACCTCAGACCGAGGTGATTTTTTTATCAACAGGGCTAATCCTCTGTTGACAGTATATTACCGAACGCTACTAATAATTTGTTGAATACTATTTTTTAATTATTTTTTAAATAAGCTATCTTTGCACCATGGCACAGAAAGAATCATTATCTTCCCTTACTCACGGAAACTTTGCAAAAGAACTTTCTATTGCAGACGGGAAAATGCCACCCAATGCAGTGGATTTCGAAAGACTTGTTATCGGAACTTTTTTAATTGACAAAAAAGGGCTGGATCATTCCATTGACCTGCTTACTCCGGAAGTTTTTTATGACCCGAGACATCAGGTGATCTTCTCTACGGTTTTAAAACTTTACGAAGGAAACCATCCGGTAGATTTAATGACTATTATTCAGGAGTTAAAAAAGGAAGATAAACTAAGCCAGGCAGGAGGTGATCATTATATCATTGACCTTACGATGGGAGTGAGTTCTTCTGCCCATATTGAATATCATGTACGTGTCATTCTTGAAAAATATATTTTAAGAAGTTTAATTAATGTTTCGGCCAATGTCATTGATTCTTCATACAAGGAGTCAACCGATGTATTTGAACTTTTAGATAAAGCCGAACAGTCTTTCTTTGAGATCACCAACGGAACGATCAAAAAAGGGTTTGACACGGCAAATTCACTGGTAAAACAGGCTATTGACACAATCAAATCACTAAAAGACAAACAGGGACTTTCAGGAGTTCCTTCAGGATTCAGAGATGTTGATAAAGAAACCGGAGGCTGGCAAAACTCCGACCTGATTATTATTGCGGCCCGTCCCGCAATGGGAAAAACAGCATTCCTGCTTTCCATGGCAAGAAATATTGCTGTAGGCCACAAAATTCCAATGGCTCTTTTCTCTCTCGAGATGGCTTCAGTACAGCTGATCACCAGAATGATCGCGTCTGAAACCAAAATCTCCTCTGAAAAATTAAGAAAAGGAACACTGGATGACGATGAATGGCAGAGGCTGTTCTCCAATGTATCCGAACTGGAAAATGCTCCTTTATATATTGACGAAACGCCATCTCTTTCCATCTTTGACTTTCGTGCAAAATGCCGAAGACTGGTCATGCAGCACGGAGTAAGACTTATCATGGTCGACTACCTTCAGCTGATGACTGCCGGTGGTGGTGGAAAAGGAGTAGGAAACCGTGAACAGGAAATCTCCATGATCTCCCGTTCATTAAAAGCCATTGCAAAAGAACTTAATGTTCCCGTAATCGCCCTGTCTCAGCTTTCCAGAAGTGTGGAAGCCCGCCCGGGAAAAAGACCTCAGCTTTCCGATCTGAGGGAATCCGGAGCGATTGAGCAGGATGCCGATATCGTATCTTTTATTTTCAGACCTGAATATTATAAAATCACCGTCTGGGACAATGATGAAGAGGGGCAGGAAACTTCTACGGAAAACCAGGCTGAGCTTATTATTGCAAAACACAGAAACGGTGCCACAGCAGATGTCAGATTATCCTTCTTAAAACATTTCGCCAAATTCGGAGACATTGAAGCGGCTTTTGACGGAGGTGCCGGAGTTGGCTATCCATCTAATTTCGGATCTAATGAACCTAGCGGCTTTGACAAAATCAAAACAACAATCCAGCCCGGAGCAGCATTTGATTTACCGGACAGCTCACAACTTTCCGGATCATCAATGAATGACTTTGATGACGATGATGACTTTCCGTTTTAAAGGAAATATAAAATCCGGCGGTACATATTAAATGTGTCTTATTCTCACATGATTTTTTATTAGAGTGATAAGAATATTCATGTTGATTATCGTACATTTAAATAATCTATTTTTTTATACTAACAGATTTGAAAATCGAAATATATACAGACGGTGCCTGCAGCGGAAACCCCGGAAAAGGAGGTTACGGAATTCTCATGCGTGTTCCTGAAAAAAATTATCAGAAGACTTTCTCCAAAGGATTCCGAAAAACAACCAACAACAGGATGGAGCTCCTTGCTGTGATCACAGCATTGGAAAAACTCAAGTCTACAGAGAATGACATCCACATCTATACCGACAGTAAATATGTAGCAGATGCTGTTAATCAGAACTGGATCACGGGATGGATAAAAAGAGGATGGAAAAATGTAAAAAACCCGGATCTGTGGAAAAAATTTATCGAATTATACAACAAGCACCAGCCTAAAATGCATTGGATAAAAGGACATGCAGGACATTTTGAAAATGAACTTTGTGATAAATTAGCCGTTGCAGCAGCAGCTTCTCCGGACCTGGAAATCGATACTTACTTTGAAACACCGGACAACAATTCGCTGTTTTAACCAATTAACAGAAACACATAATTACATTAACAATATCCATTATTTATTTAAAAGAACTTGTATATTTTAAATAATTATCAATAATTTTAACAAAATTAACATTAAATACACATTATTTAACTGGGATTTAATATCTTTACTTATTATTAAAAACTCCCAATTAAATGAATAAAAATCTACTATTCTATTTAGCCGCCATTCTATTCGGCATATCGGGAAAATCTTTCGCCCAAACTTATCAGCTCGCTGGAAACCCCGTCACTACCACAGGCTGGACTATGGTTTCTCCTACCCAGGTAAATACTGATTTTATCCAGCTTACTCCTGACACCAATAACCAATCCGGCTCCATCCGGTTAAACGATCCCATTAATTTAAAATACTGTGATAAATGGAGAGTTGAATTTGACTTCAGAATGGATTCCAACCAAAATTTTAACGGCGACGGACTTGCCTTCTGGTATCTGGCCAATCCTCCCGTTGCAAGTGTACTGGGATCCGGCCTCGGAGTTTCTCAAAACGCAGTAGGATTTATTGTAGGATTCGACTCTTACAACAATACAACTTCAGCAACCATGAGCAAAGTGCATGTTGCCTACGGACAGGTAGCCAATACAACGGATACCAACAATGTAGAATTTTTCAATGTTGCCGGAAGTTCTTTTCACTCTCCCGACCTGAATACGACTCTCCCTTTTCAGGGTGCCACTTATAAACACGTTGAAGTAAGCGCACAGGTAGATCCTGCCGCTCCTACCAACTGGATTGTAAACATTAGTATTGACGGCACCCTAATCTGCAACCAGTCGTTCGCTCCTTCCGGTACAGCCGCAGCCATGACGATAGGTTATTTCGGATTTTCAGCTTCCACAGGCGCAGCCAGATCAAGACATTCCATTAAAAATGTAAAAATCTACACAGATAAGGTTTCAATCTTACAAAATCTAGCGACTCAGTCTTTCTGCCCTAATCCTTCTACCGGATATGGAACAGCCAATCTCACATTGTTTAATTCCCAATTTGTAAGCAATCCTTCCAATTACACATTTACTTATTACCCGCTGGGAAGCTCTACTCCGATATCAACTCCTGCAAACTATCAATTCAATACCAACACAACCGTTACCGTAGTCATAAAAGATAATGCAGGAATATTATGTGATAATCCGGACGCTAAAATACAGCTGACAATAGCCCCTTTTAAAGCTGACGACCAAATACTCACTGCCTGTAATAACAACAAAGCAGGCACCGCCACATTCAACCTGACAACCGCTAACGTAACCAATGTTCCGGGTGTTGTTAAAAAATATTACAAAACATTAAATGACCTGAACGCCGGCATCAATGAAATCACCTTTCCGGACAATTATTTATCAGCTCCGGGAACAGTATATGTAAAGGTGACAACACCTCAGGGCTGTACCGGCAATGCAAAAATAACATTAGCTTTCTATCCAGAAACCCAGGTCAGAGATATCACGCTTCAATCCTGCTTTATTGAAAATAATATTTCCAGTGCATTGTTTGATCTTTCCACAGCCAATGTAACTTCGATTGCCACTCCTGTTAAAAAATATTACAAAACAGAAACGGACGCTCTTAACGGAACCAATGAAATTGCCAATCCACTTCAATACATCTCAACCAGTACTACTGTATATGTAAAAGTAACGGACACCAACGGCTGCTTTGCCATTGCCAAGATTAACCTTGTAGTATTACCACCTGTAATATCCGCCGTCTTAAAAGATAAAATTATTTGTATGGACGGAAAAACCGATCTGGATGCAGGTCCCGGTTTTGTAAGTTACGAATGGAATACGGGGGCAAAAACCCAGTCCATCAAAGACGTAGGAGTAGGCCTTTACTGGGTAAAGCTTCAAACAGGAAACTGTATTACCAAACAAATTGTAAAAGTAATCGCATCAGCAAATCCTGTTATTTCAAGCATTGACATCAACAATAATTCAATTACGGTCAATGTATCAGGCGGAACTCCTCCTTATCAGTATTCATTAGACGGTGCATCCTGGCAAAACGCCAACACTTTTACAGGCCTTCACCGTGGAGAGGTAAAAGTTTTTGTGAAAGATTTCTATAACTGTACCCCTGTTCAGGTTCAGATTACCGTTCCCAATCTGATTAATGCGATTACTCCCAACGGAGACAACATCAATGACGTGATTGATTACTCAGCGCTTGCCTATAAGAGAAATCTTGTTTTCATCATCTATGACAGATACGGAAATAAGCTATATGAAGCTGATAAATTAAGAAATTTTAAATGGGACGGAACAGCCTCAGGCAAAAAAGTACTTACAGGAACTTATTGGTACACCATCTCATGGAACGAAGACGATAAAAATAATACCGAAACAAAATACTCAGGATGGGTACTGGTAAAAAACAGAGACTAAACACCATACAATATCAGGCTATCTCCCTCCATGAGGTAGTCTGATACTTATAAAAACACCACAACATTTTTGATAATATCACAATAACTCATTATGAAAAAAACTATACTTATTTTTCTACTAACCACACTGATATACCTTCCCGAAAAACTGCGCTCCCAGACCTATCAGTTGGCAGGCAACCCGGTGAACACTACAGGCTGGGATCTCGTCTCAGATGCCATTGTCAGTGGTGACTTTATACGCCTGACGGATGATCTGACCGGCAGATACGGAGCCATCAAACTATCAACCCCCATCACGCTAAGTTATTGCGATAAATGGAAAGTCGAATTTGATTTCAGAATTGACGGAAACGGAACGACTCAATTCGGAAGAGGAGACGGATTTACATTCTGGTATCTGGCCAATCCTCCTACAGGGTTCGTATCCGGAGGCGGACTGGGAATTCCGGCCAACGCTTCAGGACTTATGGTAGGTTTTGATATATTCAATAATACCACCGAAGGTCAGATGAGTAAAGTACATATATTGTACGGAACCAATAATACCGCTGGAAATAATATAGAATTCAATAATACACCGGGAAGCACCTTCCACTCTCCGGATCTCAACCCCACCCAACCGTTCGTAGGCAGCACCTATAAACATGTTGAAGTAAACGGAGAAACTGACCTTTCTAATCCAATCAACTGGATTATTAAAGTAAAAATTGACGGTGTACTTATTGCTGATCAGTCTTTCGCTCCTTCAGGAGGTGCAGTAGGAATGTCTCAGGGATATTTCGGATTCTCCGCTGCAACAGGTGGTGCAAGTGCCAGACATTCTATTAAAAACGCAAAGGTATATGTAGACAAAGTTCCGATTCTAAGCAATACAATCACTCCTTTCGTATGTACGAATCCGGCTACAGGTACAGGCACCATAGATCTTACCTCTTACAACAACCAATTTGTAAACAATCCCGGAAACTATATTTTCACCTATTATCTTTTAGGAAATTCCACCCCGATTGCTAATCCTGCAAATTTCCAGTATTCAGGCAACACGACCATTAAAGTAGTCGTTAAAGATCCCACTTCTACACTTTGTGATAACGGAGACGGGATTATACAACTTAACCCTACTCCATTTGCTGCCACCGACGCTACCCTTACAGGATGTGACAACAATATAGGAACTGCAACATTTGACCTCAATTCAGCAGCCGTAACCACAGTAGCCGGTGTTACCAAAGAATTTTACCCCACCTTATATGATTTGAATGCAGGGACCAACCTTATCACCAATCCTTCAGCGTATGCTTCACCGGCAGCCACCATTTACGTCAGAGTAACAACTCCGCAAGGCTGTGTTAGCGTTGCTAAAATTACATTAAATATTTATCCTGTTGTTGTCGTTAATAATGCTGAGATAAGAACATGTTTCCTGGAAACCAATCCGTCTACAGGCTTATTCAATCTGACAGTTGCCTCTGTAACGACACAAAATAACGTCACTAAAAATTATTATCCTTCTTTTGCCGATGCTACCAATGGAACCAACGAGATCACCAATGCAATGACCTATACCGCCCCTACCGGTGTAGTCTATGTAAAGGTGACCAATTCCAACGGATGCTATGCTATTGCTAAAATAACATTAACGGTAATACCCCCTACATTCTCCACGATCCTAAAAGACAAAATTATTTGCATGGAAAACAAGACAACGCTGGATGCCGGCCCGGGTTTCAAAAGCTATGAATGGAGCACAGGTGCTAATACACAGGTCATCAGCAATGTAGGAGTAGGTACATACTGGGTTAAACTTAAAACCGGAGACTGTGTTGCCCTACAAACCGTAACGGTATACCCTTCCGAGAACCCGGTTGTTTCCAGCATTGATATCGCAGGCGGAACAGTGACTATATTTGTCAACGGCGGAACACCTCCTTATCAGTATTCCATGGACAACATTCAGTGGCAGGAGTCTAATGTATTCAACAACATTCCCAGAGGCGAGGCCAAAGTCTATGTTAAAGACAGCTATAACTGTGCTCCAATTGAAATTAACATCACAATCCCTAACCTCATCAATGTCATTACTCCTAATGATGATGGCGTGAATGATATCATCGACTATTCCGCATTATCCGGTAAACGAAATCTGGAGATAAATATATATGACCGTTATGGTTACAAAATATTCCGCGCCGACCGGTCTAACGGGTTTAAATGGAATGGAACCATTGACGGAAGCAAGAGAGTTCCTACAGGAAATTACTGGTATTCCGTAACATGGAATGAGAATAACAAAATCAGTACCCCTATCAAGTTCTCAGGCTGGATCATGGTAAAAAACAGATAGCAACAAAATCACCATCCTATATAAAAAGATCAGTCCGTTATTCGGGCTGGTCTTTTGTGTTATTTAAAAGGATATATTTCATTTTAAAACCGTTTTATTCATATTCAATTCTTAAATTTGTCATATGAATTATTTGGAAGCTTTAAGCAGAAGATATTCTGTTAAAAAATTTAATCATCAGATCATTCCTCAGGAAACGCTGCACAACATTCTTGAGTCAGGAAAACTGTCTGCCAGCTCTTTGGGGCTTCAGCCTTATAAAATAATAGTGGTTGAAAGTGAAGAAATGAAACAGAAACTGATTCCGGCTTTCTATAATCCATCCCAAATATCCACCTGCTCCCATCTTATCGTTATTATTTCAAAAAAAATAATTGAGGAGAGCTATATCCGGGGGTATTTTAATCACATTTCTGAAGTAAGAGAAACACCCGTTGAGAAACTTGATCCGTTCAGAAACAGTATTAATCAGCATATCACTCAGAAAACACAGGATGAGATTTTCAATTGGGCAGAGAAACAATCTTATATAGTACTGGCTAACCTCATGTATGCTGCAGCTATTGAAAGTATAGATTCATGCCCCATGGAAGGCTTCCGGCCTGATCTGATCGAAGAAATTCTGGAGATCGATCCCGAGACAGAAAAAGTAACCGTCACCCTCGCTTTAGGTTACCGTTCTGAAGAAGACCACTTCCAGCACATGAAAAAAGTAAGAAAACCAAACGAAAAATTGTTTAAATTTATGTAATATTTAAACGATTGTACCTAAAGCAAGCATATGATAAAAGCGGATGTATTAGTAATTGGTTCCGGCATTTCCGGACTGTCCTATGCCATTAAAGTTTCTGAACAGCTCCCTGATGCCAAAATTATTATCGTAACGAAATCTGATGAAGATGAAAGCAATACCAAATACGCTCAGGGCGGACTTGCAGTAGTTACAGATTTTCAAAAAGACAATTTTGAAAAACATATTGAAGACACCATGAGAGCCGGTGACGGTGAAAACAAACGCGATGTTGTGGAAATGGTGGTAAAAGAAGCTCCTGCAAGATTCAATGAGATTGTAGAATGGGGCGCCCAATTCGATATGAAAAATGGCAAATTTGCTTTAGGAAGAGAAGGAGGGCACACTGAAAACAGAATTGTTCATCATAAAGACATCACCGGATTTGAGATCGAAAGAGCTTTACTGGAGACCGCCAATAACAGCCCGAATATTGAAATCCTTGATCATCACTACGTCATTGATATCATCACACAACACCATGTTCCCGGAAAAGAACTGAATGAAGGTGACATCCATTGCTATGGCGCTTATATTCTGGATGAAAAATCCAAAACAATCAAAAAAATCACGTCCAAAATAACACTTGCTGCTACAGGAGGTGCAGGACATGTTTATAAGAATACCACCAATCCTAAAATCGCAACCGGAGACGGAATTGCTTTCGTAGCCCGGGCCAAAGGAAAGGTTTCCAACATGCAGTATTATCAGTTTCATCCGACAGCCCTTTACAGCAAGATCGACGGAATGTTGTTCCTGATTTCTGAAGCAGTACGCGGCGATGGTGCAAAATTACGAACCAAAAGAGGAGAAAAATTCATGCATAAATATGATGCGCGCGAAGAATTAGCCTCAAGAGATATCGTTGCCCGGGCCATTGACAATGAAATGAAAATTTCAGGAGATGAATATGCAGGTCTGGATTGCCGCGAAATGAATCAGGAAAAATTCCTGGAACATTTTCCCAATATTTATAAAAAATGCAGAGATGAAGGGATCGACCCGTTTACCCAGCTGATTCCCGTTGTTCCTGCATGTCATTATCTTATGGGAGGAATTGAAGTAGACAGAGACGGACAGTCTTCCATTAAAAATCTTTTTGCCGTAGGAGAATGTACCAATTCAGGATTACACGGAGCCAACAGATTAGCCTCCAACTCTCTGCTGGAAGGCCTGGTCTTCGGACATAATGCAGCCATGAAAACAGTAGAACTCTTACATGAAAATCATTTCAACTTTGATGATCTGAAAGCCGTTCCCGAATGGAATGAAGAGGGAATGAAAATCATGGATGAAATGGTCATCATCAGCTACCTCCGAAAACAACTTCAGGAAATGATGAGCGATCTTGTAGGGATTGTAAGAAGCAACAGACGTCTGAACATGGCTTTACAAAAACACCAGGAAATCGCAGCAGCTGTTAATGAAATTTATCATTATTCTATTCTGTCTCCGCAATTATCAGAATTAAGAAATCTAACCACTGTTGCCCACCTTATCATTACTCAGTCTATGGAAATGACAGAAAATAAAGGGGCTTTTTACAATAAAGACCTGGTATAAAAAAGTTCAGATAAGAGCCCATGAAAACATTCAATTTGGGAATTCTCAAAATTGTTACCATCCTGCACGTTATACAGGTAGTGGTGTTTTTGATAGTGGCGGGAATACTTTCAGGATCCCTACTGTATTTTAAACCCTATACTACTCTTCATTTGATTTTCACCGGAATGGGTGTGGCGTTATTATTATCATTAAAAGACATATTCGGATATATAAAAAAACATATTATTTCCAGATCAAAATATCCGCTGCCACTCAATTTACTATGCAATATTATCCAGCTTGGGAAACCTCTTTATTTCGGAAAGGATACATTCAGTCTGGATGAAATCATTAATGACAATAAACTCTCATTAACTTTATATTATATTAACAATCCTCAGTATCCTATTTTACAATTCAACGGAGATAAACTTTTGTTTCATAGTCGGGAATACAACTGGAACGATCTTAACTGGAGATACTTCCTTTACAGGACTTCACCCTATGCAAAAACAGGAACCTTTCTCATGGAGTTTGAAGGAACTGACCAGGATAATAACCGGATAAAAAACAAAATAGAGTTTGAAAAAATAAAAGCTCAGGAAAATGAAGTAATTTTGTTATTTATAATTCACGATTTGCTATTCGGAAAAAGATCATCTTACTATTACTAAAATTTAAAATATGAAAAGACCGGCCTACGTTACTGATAAAGCCCTAAAAACATTTATAAAAAACGCACTGGAAGAAGACATCCAGGATGGAGACCACTCTACCCTTTCCACCATTCCGCAGGATCTTGTGCAAAGCGCAAAGCTTTTAGTGAAACAAGACTGTATTCTGGCAGGTGTAGAACTCGCCGAAATTATTTTCAAAAATTTTGATAAAAATCTTAAAATTGAAACATTTCTTAAAGATGGTGACTCTGCAAAAGTAGGAGACGTTGTACTTATTGTAACAGGAAGTGCCAGATCTATCCTTTCCACGGAGAGACTCCTTCTTAACTGTATGCAAAGAATGAGCGGCATTGCAACCCTTACTCATGATTGGGATTCCAGACTGATAGGAACTAAAACTAAACTTTTAGATACAAGAAAAACAACCCCTAATTTCAGAATGTGTGAAAAATGGGCTGTAGCTATCGGTGGCGGAACGAACCACAGATATGGGCTTTATGACATGATCATGCTTAAAGACAATCATATTGATTATAACGGAAGCATTACCAACGCTGTTGCCATGGCTAAAGACTATATTAAGAAAAACAAGAAAAAATTAAAGATTGAGGTAGAAACCAGAAACCTTGAAGAAGTACAGGAAGCCATCAATGCTAAGGTAGACCGAATCATGTTGGACAATATGGATGTGAAAACCATGAAGAAGGCCGTGGAAATGATCAATGGATCATGCGAATCTGAAGCGTCCGGCGGAATCACCCGTGATATGCTTAAAGAAATTGCCTCTACAGGAGTCACCTATATCTCTGTGGGAGCCCTTACACACTCGGCTGAAAATATTGATTTGAGTCTCAAGGCAGTGAAATAGCGTTGTGTTTTTAACAAAAACACCCCTGCTTTGTTAAAAATTCAACAACATGACTTTTTTCATAAAAAAATTCAACTTTTGTTTATGATATTGAGAATCAAATACTTGATATTATTAAGACTGATTAAAAATTAACATTAAGTTAATAATAGTTAATTTTAATTTTGCGAATTTTGCAGAAAATTAAATCTAATTATTACTAACGATTATGAAATTAATCAACAAATCGATACTAACTGCGGTTATTACATTATCTACAGCTAGTGTTTATTACGCTCAACAAGTTCAGGACACTGCGAAGACAAAGTCTAAGGATATTGAAGAGGTAATCCTAAGAGGTGTTACGGATATCGCTAAAGATAGAAAAACACCGGTTGCTGCATCTACTATTAAAGCAGCACAACTTGTGGAAAGATTAGGAAATCAGGAATTACCTGAGATTTTGAACACGACTCCATCAGTGTACGCTACA